>CAIWCC010000203.1 GCA_903911085.1 uncultured Bacteroidales bacterium
AGCCTCGTAGAGGCGATATTATGGTTGAGCAAACCAATACAAATATTCAATCAGCCTCGTAGAGGCGATATTATGGTAGAACAAACCAATACAAATATTCAAGCAGCCTCGTAGAGGCGATATTATGGTTGAGCAAACCAATACAAATATTCAATCAGCCTCGTAGAGGCGATATTATGGTAGAACAAAAAAAATACAAATATTCAAGCAGCCTCGTAGAGGCGATATTATGGTAGAACAAAAAAATACAAATATTCAATCAGCCTCGTAGAGGCGAAATTATGGTAGATATGGCAAACACATACACCCAATTCAACATTCATGCAGTTTTTGCTGTCAAAGGACGACAAAATTTATTAGTTGATAAGTTTCGTATCGAATTATTTCAATACATTCACGGCATTTTGAAAAACAGAGGACAATACCCTTTAGCGGTAAATGGTTACAAAGATCACGTTCATATTTTCTTTGAATTACATCCTAGCAGTTGCATATCTGATATAATGAGAGATGTAAAAGCAAGCGCTTCGAAATGGATAAATGAAAATAAATTTGTAGTTGGTAATTTTAGTTGGCAAGAAGGGTATGGTGGATTTTCATATTCACGAACTCAACGCGATAATGTTATCAATTATATTATGGATCAGGAAAAACATCATTCAACACATTCATTTCAAGAAGAATATCTGGAGTTACTACGAAAATATCAGATTGAATTTAAAAATGAATATGTTTTTGAATTTTATGAGTAGAAAACATGTCGCTCCTATGGGGCTTTGGGAATTGTTTATATGAGGTTTAACTAAATGTCCTGACCTATAATATATCAATTAACGGAACAAAATTTAGCTAAGTTGGGTGGGAACTAACAAACATTATTTGCACATTTAATCAATAGTAATTCCAGCGGGTCAGAGTCTGACTGTGAGTATCAATTATTAACATACTACAACTATAAGAGAAGCAAACAAATCTATATCCAAAATCGACATCTATGAAATAAAAAACCAACAAATAATTTTTCGGTAATTGCACTAAAATTTAGGAATAATTTGTTCAGCACACCACAAATCCCCAATATTAACTTTTTTATTATCAAAAAATACCCTATTAGTTATTATTCTGTCCAAAATAAACGATTTGTTTTGAGTATTTTTGAGACCGAAAAATGATAATAAAAAATTTCAATTCAAAAATAAACATTTCAATTTATGAAAACTAAACAATTTCCTTTTTACGCGTTGCTATTACTGATAAACATTAACATGTTTGCTCAGCAAAAAAAGCCAATTTATTTAGACAACAATCAGCCAATTGAAGCACGAGTAAAAGATGCACTTTCCAAAATGACATTGGAAGAAAAAGTAAAAATGTGTACAGCACAATCAAAATTTAGCAGTCACGGTGTGCCACGCCTTGGAATTCCTGAAATTTGGATGAGCGATGGACCACATGGAGTTCGCATGGAAATTCTTTGGGATAGTTGGGGTCATGCCAATTGGACAAATGATTCATGTACAGCATTTCCTGCATTAACCTGTTTGGCAGCAAGTTGGAATCCAGAAATGTCGATGTTGTATGGAAATGCCATTGGCGAAGAAGCGCGCTATCGTCGCAAAGAAGTATTGCTTGGCCCAGGTGTAAATATCTATCGCACACCAATGAATGGTCGTAACTTTGAATATTTAGGCGAAGACCCATATTTAGCTTCAAAAATGGTTGTACCATATATTCAAGGAGTTCAACAAAATGGTGTAGCTGCTTGCGTAAAACATTATGCATTGAATAATCAAGAAAAATGGCGTGGTCATATCAATGTAGAACTCAGCGACAGAGCATTGTACGAAATATATTTACCAGCATTCAAAGCTGCTGTTGTCGAAGGTAAAGTATGGAGTATCATGGGGTCGTACAACAAAATCAGAGGTGAATTTGCGTGCCATAACAATCTGACATTAAACAAAATACTAAAAGGTGAATGGAAGTTTGACGGTTGCGTAATTACCGACTGGGGTGGTGCACACGACACCAAAGAATCGGCATTAAAAGGACTTGATATTGAAATGGGAACTTGGACAAATGGATTTACATCGAACAAAGCGTTTGCTTACGACGATTACTTTTTGGCCAATCCATATTTAAAAATGTTGAAATCGGGCGAACTTCCAATTTCAAATGTCGACGATAAAGCTTCACGTATACTTCGTTTAATTTTCCGCACAGCCATGAATCAAAATCGTCCTTATGGCTCATTGGCTACAGTGGAGCACCATAATGTTGGACGTACTGTGGGTGAAGAAGGAATTGTATTATTGCAAAACACAACAAAATTACTCCCAATTGATGCCAACAAATACAAATCAATTGCAGTAATTGGCGAAAATGCAGTACGCAAACTTACCGAAGGAGGTGGTTCATCGGAATTGAAAGTGAAAAAAGAAGTTTCACCATTACAAGGTCTAAAAGAAAAATTTGGTGCCGAAAAAATCAAATTTTCGTTGGGTTATGCATCTGGCGCTGTTTCTTACGATCAAGTATTAAAATCAAAGCTTAACGCTGATTCATTAAGAAAAGCCGCTGTAAAAATTGCGTCTGAATCCGACATTGTAATTTTTGTTGGTGGATTAAATAAAAACACGCAACAAGATAGTGAAGGTGACGATCGTCGCGCTTATGCATTACCATTCGGTCAAAATGAATTGATTGCCGAATTGCAAAAGGTAAATAAAAATATTGTTTTAGTAATGTTGAGTGGAAATGCATACGAAATGCCATGGATTAAACAAGCTACAAGTCTTGTACAAGCTTGGTACATAGGTTCGGAAGCGGGACATGCCATTGCCAACGTACTTGCTGGAGACGTAAACCCAAGCGGTAAATTGCCATTCACATTCCCAGTAAAACTTACCGATAATGGAGCACACTCATTTGGAGCAATAGCGTATCCTGGCGATAGCGTGAACGAAGTGTATAAAGATGATATATTAGTTGGATACCGCTGGCACGACACAAAGAAAATTGCACCACAGTTTCCATTTGGTTATGGGTTGAGCTACACCACATTTACTTATGGCAAAGCCACAGCCGATAAAAAATCAATGACTGCCGATGGCAAAATAACCGTTTCCATTCCTGTAAAAAATTCAGGCGTAGTAAAAGGCAAAGAAGTTGTTCAGCTTTACGTCAACGACCAAAAATCAAGCGAATTGCGTCCTGAAAAAGAATTAAAGGCATTCCAAAAAATAGAATTGAATGCGGGCGAAGAGAAAATAGTATCATTCACTATTGATAAAACAGCTTTACAATTTTATAGCGATGTAAAAAAAGAATGGACTGCTGAAGCTGGTAAATTCACACTTCTTATTGGAGCCTCATCACGCGACATCAAAGGAAAAGTGGAATTTGAATTGCAATAAGGACTTGTTTTTTCTATTAAACAGATAGATAAGTAAATGGAAGTAAATAATGTCGTATTTATTGTATTAAAAAGAAAAAGAATGGAACGCTGATAAACGCTGATTGAGCGGATAAAAAAAACGGATTTTAATTCCGATAAATCGGAATGATTTTCAATAGTTTAGGTATTATCAGTCATGTTTACATGACTTTAATCAGTTCTCAATCCGTTTAAATATTATCCGTATTTATCCGCTTGATCCGTCAAATCCGCGTTCTATTCTTTTTTATTTATACGACATTATATTTTGTCCTTTACTTAATTGCAGATTGTTGTTGTAAAAATAGCCTCTAAATTGAATTTCAACTAACTAAATTGAAAAATAAAATGGAGTAATAAAGTAATTAAAGCGGAAGCCAAAAAGCTAATGAGTAGGCATTATTATTTAAATTAAATTTATTATGAAGTTGAATTATTTAGCTTTTTCATTGTGTTTAACGTTAGTTGTGCTTTCGTGCAAAAACGAAACTGAACCAGAAGGAGAATTAATTACCGTACAATTGAACCCTGCATTTATTAGTTTAAATCAGGACACAGATGTTCCAATGAATGTAAAGGGCACTAGTGTAAAAATGGCTGTTGACCCAAATCAAGTAATATATGCTATACAGGTATATGAGAATGATTCAGCCTATTATTATGGTCTTTTTGACAAGGTGGACAGTATGAAAATAGCATTAACCACTGATAAAAATTATCATTTTAAAATCACTACTTACAAAGTGGGTACTGGGAATGGATTGAAACAAGACGTTCAGACAGATGGTAAATACTTCTACTTACCAAATAAGACACTATTAGGAAACAAATTCATAAAAGGAAATGCACTTAAAGACATAAATTTAATTTCTAGTGTGAAACTTACAACTACAACAGTAAAAAACTATCCCGAAATTGATGTGTTTTATTGCGAAAAAACGGTTAAAGTAGTAAAAGGTTTAAGCAATATAGATTTTAATTTACTCAGAATGGGATTTGGTGTAACCTATAATGTAGATGGTTTGACAAACGGAAAGTTAAATGTGATTATGGGTAATGATACGACCGTTTTAAACAGTTCCGCTACTTCAAATACATCTATACGGCTATTTAACAACCCGACAGGTAATCTATCTACTATATTTACATCGGCTAATACTTATGCTGATTCAATACCAGTAAAAGTTCAATGGTTTGGTACGAATGGAACAATATTGGATACACAAGCGAAATTCAAATTCACCCGCAACTATCAGAAAACAATTAATATACAATTAAATACAGCGGGTTCCAACTTGAATTTTGAAGGCTGGATCAACAACTCAGTAACTGATATAGAAGGTAATGTTTATAAAACAGTTACAATAGGCACTCAAACTTGGATGGCTGAAAATTTGAAAACTACTCACTATCGTAATGGTGATCCAATAACATATATCACAGACAATAATGCATGGGCAAGTGCATATACTGGAGCTTATTGTTGGTACGACAACGATTTAGCAAATAAAGATATTTATGGTGCACTTTACAATGGTTATACCGTTAAAGATAGTCGTAATATTGCTCCTGCAGGATGGCATGTTCCAACAAAAGAAGAATGGAATACTTTAATTAATTATCTCGGCGGTATTAATGTTGCAGGAGGTAAAATGAAAGAAAAAGGAAGTGCTCACTGGATAAGCCCGAATGTAGATGCAAGTAATGAAAGTGGTTTTAATGCTTTGCCTGGTGGACTTCGGGCAAAAGATACCGGGGCGTTTGCAAACATTGGACTTGTTGGTTTTTATAGAACAAGTACCGAAGAACTTGCCTCTGGATATGATAGTTCTTGGCATATCATGCTGTTCAATCAAAATGCAAATAGTACACTTAGTTACTCAGTAAAAGTATATGGTAATTCTGTTCGTTGTATTAAAGATTAGTTGTACAGTGATACCGCAGATAGCGTGGGTTTGTAACTACGAGTATTCGGAAGTGGAATTTGCTTTAGAATAGACATACCATAATTCAAGAATAAATTCGATTTAAAATTCAACTATTAACCCCTAATGCCTAAAGTTTTAGTATCCATTTTTTATAAAAAAAGGACTAACTATTTCAATAAGCATTAGGGGTTAACCGTTTTAAGTGAAAAATAATTAGTGTTGTCCGGTAAAAACAAAAGAAAAAATAGTGTCACTCCTAAGGAGCTCTGGTAAAACTTGTAACTTATTGACTACCATAATTTCGTCCCGTTAGGACAAAAGATTTAGCTGCATCGCAGCGAAATTATGGTAGCAAAATTCAAACCACAAAACCTAAGCCCCATTCGGGACGAAATTATAGCAAGTCTTATTGTAAATAGACATATTGCAATTATATAAAATATTTACTGGACAACAATGAAAAGAATAGAACAGGGATTTGTCGGATTAAGCGGATAAATACGGATAATATTTAAACCGGATTGAGAACTGATTAAAGTCATGTAAACATGACTGATAATACCTAAACTATTGAAAATCATTCCGAGTTATCGGAACCAACGGTCATCGACCAACGGGAGATAATTCTAATCCGTTCTAAAATCCGCTTAATCAGCGTAAATCCGCGTTCCATTATCTTCATAACATTCCAACTTATATAAGCTCTATTATCAATATTTTCTTCAGCAAAAGAAGCATAAAGTAAATAAAAGACGGAATAATGAAAGAAAAACACGTTTTTTTGAAAAACAATTTCTTAAATAACAATTACTTTTGTCAAAGTAAAATGTTGATTTTGAAAGTTTAATAACCTGCAACAAATCGACAATTTCAAATAACCTTTAATAAACAACATTATGACTTCACGCGAAAGAGTGCTTGCGGCTATACGCCATGAGCAACCCGACCAAGTGCCTGTTGATATGGGCGCCACTCCAAGTTCAGGCATTTCTGCCATAGCTTACAGCAATCTTGTTAAACATCTAGGAAAAGACTTGCCAACACGCATTTACGATGTGGTGCAACAATTGGCACAACCCGATATGGAAATCATCGACCAGTTTGGTATTGACGTACTTGACATTGGTCGCATGTTCAACGACAAAGATGAAGATTGGTACCCAATTACCATGGCAAATGGCGACACTGCATATTATCCAGTGTGGTTTAAACCCGTTTTGCAGCCAGATGGTTCGTATGTTACTTACGACACTGATGGTACAACAAAACTAGCTCACATGCCTATTGGAGCCACTTTCTTCGACCAAACATACTTCCCTTTTTTAGACGGTTATCCCGAAAATTATGACGATCTGGACGCAGAAATGGGTCGAATACTTTGGGCACGCTATGCTCATAGCCCTTGGGATCATTGTACCGAAGATGACTTCTGGCCAAAATTGCGCGAAAAAGCACTTTGGTTAAAAGAAAATACCGACAAAGCATTACTGATTGTGTGTGGCTGTAACCTATTTGAATGGGGAACATTCCTACGTCGCATGGACAATTTCTTGATGGATTTGATGTGCGAACCAGAAAACGTTGAACGATTGCTTGATGAATTATTGAAACGTCACTTGGCAACACTCGAAAAGGTTTGTCATTACTTAGGCGATGTAGTTGACATTATTCGTTTTGGCGACGATTTGGGAATGACCAACGGACCATTTATGGATGTGGATACCTACAACACACTGTTCCAACCTCGCCACAAAATTCTTTGCGACTACGTAAAAGAACATAGCTCAATGCATACTTTCATTCACTCATGTGGTTCTATTTCAATGCTTATTCCAGGATTGTTGGATGCTGGAATTGAAATTCTAAACCCTGTTCAAACAAATTGTGCTCACATGGAACCCGATTATTTGAAAAAAGAATTTGGCGAAAGAGCAACATTCTGGGGAGGCGGTATCGAAACTGTTGGTACATTGAACATTGGCACACCTGAACAAATCCGTTCACAAATTTTTGAACGCATGGATATTTTCAACAAAGGTGGAGGTTTTGTATTCAATACCGTACATAATATTCTACCCGACGTACCACCACAAAATATTGTGGCTATGTTTGATGCCATCAAAGAATATAACGCAAAACAATAATCTGAGACATAAACAACATTAAGATAATCAGAACCAGAACATATTTTGTCTTGGTTCTTGAATCTTGGTTCTTAAATCTAAAAAAAAATGACAACAATTCTTGGTTTATTATTAATATTTATCGGAGCATTTTCATCCGGTAGTTTTGCAGTGCCATTTGGCGGAATAAAAGGTTGGAAATGGGAAAATTACTGGTTATCAACTGGTTTGTTTTCATTCATAGTACTTCCTATTATTGTGTGTTTACTTTTGGTAAATAATTTTGGACAACTAATTTCTACCGTTCCTTCATCCGATTTTTGGGCAATATTCATTATGGGTGCTGTGTATGGCATTGGTAGTTTGACATTTGGTTTATCAATGCGATATCTTGGCTTGTCGCTCGGATATGCACTTTCGCTTGGATTAATGGCGGCTATTGGTACACTCGTTCCACCGGCATTGGATGGCCGTTTTGGTATGCTGATTGACACATTTAATGGCAATATGGTGTTGATTGGAATACTTATTTCGCTAATAGGTATTGCTGGAATTGCAATTGCAGGTTATCAAAAAGACCAGTTTAATTCACAAAAAGCGAAAGATGAAAACAGCGAATTCGACTTCAAAAAAGGTGTAATTGCTGCCGTTTTAACTGGGGTTTTAGCTTCGGCCATGTCGCTAGGAATAGAAAAAGGCAATGGAGTAAGCAAGTTAGCCATCGAAAGCGGAACAAATCCACTTTTCAGCGGCAACCCCACGATGCTAATCATGTTACTGGGCACATTTGTAACTACTTTGGTTTGGTGTACTTATTTGATGATTAAAAACAAAACATTGGTAGAATTCAAAAATTACAGTGCTGCTATTAGTATCAAAAACATAGTTATGACTGCACTCGCAGGTTCGCTTTGGTACCTCCAATTTATTTTCTTTGGCGCTGGAAAAAGTATGTTAGGACAATATACCTTTGCAGCTTGGGGAATTTTGATGGCTTTTACTATCGTTATTGCCATGCTTTGGGGTTTGTTCAAAGGTGAGTGGAAGGGCATTCCTTCAAAAACAAGAACGATAATGTTTATTTCATTGGGAATAATAATTATTGGAACATTTATTATTGGCTTGTTTAACTCATAACATATCAGAAAGTCTTTGAAAATGAAAAAACACACACTTCTCGCCAGTTTATTATTAATAGCTGGTGTAACCTTTTGTCAAAACAACAATAGTAAAACTCTCGCGAAATGGAGCGATGCACGCTTCGGAATGTTCATTCATTGGGGACCAGTAACGCTCAAAGGCACTGAAATTGGCTGGTCGCGCGGAAGTAAAGTTCCTACCGAAGAATACGAC
Source organism: uncultured Bacteroidales bacterium (assembly GCA_903911085.1). Classification (GTDB taxonomy): domain Bacteria; phylum Bacteroidota; class Bacteroidia; order Bacteroidales; family Paludibacteraceae; genus Paludibacter. The sequence continues at coordinate 8,841 of CAIWCC010000203.1, forward strand.
AATTTGTATAAACAGTTTGATCCAGTAAAGTTTAATGCCGACGAATGGGTTAGCGTGGCCAAAGCTGCTGGCATGAAATATATTGTACTCACCACCAAACATCACGATGGTTTTTGCTTGTGGGATACAAAACAAACTGATCATAATATTATGCAAACACCTTTTAAACGTGATGTTGTAAAAGAATTAACTGAAGCTTGTAAAAAACAAGGTCTTGCTTTTGGCGCATATTATTCCACCTGCGACTGGCATCACCCCGACTTTCCACTTTATGGTTCTGGTGGTAGCAAACGCAAAGAAAAAAGCGATTTGGATGCTTACACCAAGTATTTGAAACGTCAAATTGCTGAACTAATGCTTAACTACGGGCCACTTATTACGCTTTGGTTCGATGTGCCACAAGAGTTTGACGACGTACGCGGAAAAGGAATTATAGATTTTGCACATATCATTCAGCCAGACATACTTATTAATAGTCGTACAGGCACCAAAGGAGATTATGATACCCCCGAACAACGCGTTGGTGGTATGCAAATGAATCGTCCGTGGGAAAGCTGTATCACCATTGGCGATCAGTGGGCATGGAAACCAAACGAAAAATTAAAATCGCTCCGCAAATGTATCAACACATTGATTCTAACCGTTTCGGGCGATGGAAATTTACTGTTTAACGTTGGACCTTCACCACTAGGAGTTATTGAGCCAGACCAAGCGGAAAGATTAAAAAATATGGGTAAATGGTTAGATAAAAATGCCGAATCGATATATGGAACACGTGGTGGACCGTTTTATCCAGGCACAACTTTGTCGAGCACTCGCAAAGATAGCACCATTTATCTGCATACACTAAATTCAAAGAGCGAGAAAATTACCATTCCTGTTCTTCCAGCTAAAATACTTTCAGTTACAGTTTTGGATGGTAAAAAATTAAAATACAAACAGACAAAAACTACTACAGAAATTACTTTGCCTGCCGATTTACAGGATTCAATATCAACAACTGTGAAAATTTTGATTGATAAGCCTGCTATTGACATTCCACTCATCGACTTAAATGAACAGTTTATTGCCACAGTGTCAAGCACTCCCAATTCGGCCAGCCAAATGACTGATGGCAGCACCGATCAGTTGTCATGCTGGAAGGCTAACAGTAAAGATACAATTCCGTGGGTGACTATTGATATGCGCAAACCTGCTAGTATCTCAAAAGTAATTATTCATGAAGGCTGGAATAGTAAAATAACAAAATTCACTGTTGAATATAAAAAAGGAAACGATTGGGTAAGTATTTTCGAAAGTAATGAAATAAATAATAAGATTGAATGTGAGTTTGCAAAAGTAAAAACTCAATTTGTACGAATTAAATTTATCAAATTCACCAAATCGCCAATTATCAGGGAGATTGAAATAAAATAAAAAACCATGAAACACGAAATTGTAAGAACTTACGAAAAGCCGTACAAGCGTTTTTGCTTAGCATTAGATTTAAAAAACGATGCTAAATTGATTGCAGAATACTTGAATTATCATGCACCTGAAAATTGTTGGCCTGAAATTAGTGCAGGTATAAAGCAATCAGGAATTGAAATCATGGATATTTATCAGACTGACAATCGGTTATTTATGATTTGCGAAATGCCAGTAGAAGTTGACTTTGACGAAGCATGGCAAAAAATGGGAACATATGAACGCCAAGCAGAATGGGGTGCATTGATGAGCAAATTCCAACAAGCATTACCTGGGCACAAATTGGAGTGGGTAAAAATGAACAAAGTATATCAAAATCCTGAGTAAAGGATTAAATCAAGAACAAAGAATCAAGAACAAAGACAAATTGGAAGATATTTTGCTCTTTGATCTTTTGTCTTTGATCTTTTGTCTTTAATCTTTTGTCTTTGATCTTTTGTCTTTGATCTAACATCTAACATCTAATAAAAATGAAACGCACCGATAATTGCCTTGCAAAGCTTGAACGCATGAACAAAGCTTTGCGTCACGAAGAACCTGATAGAGTTCCAATTAGTGATTTTTTTTGGGGAAGTTTTGTTCGTCGCTGGCGAAAAGACTTGAATTTGCCCGAAGATGCGAGTCCGTATTACTATTATGATTTAGACTGGATAGTAACTAATCCTAATTTGGATCCACACATTCGTCAGTTTGAAGACCTATACGAAGACGAATTTAAAGTAATGGTAAAAACCGGCTTTGGAGCTACCATGTGTAAACATCACAACATACAAATGCCCGAATTTGTGGGGTTTGATGTGGATTGTTTTGAAAAACTGGAAGAACTACAATTTGATGACCCATATGATAAACGTCGGTATTTTGAAGCAGGCGATAATCAGATAGCCGGTGTTGGCGACGGATTTGAGCGCAATACGCCGGCATGGATTGAAACGGTGAAAAAACTGCACACCGATTTCCCTGTTTATGGTAGCGTAATCGAAGTTTCGGAATGTTTGGTTCGACTTATCGGACAAGAAAATGCACTGCTTTGGATGGGAATAGACCCCGAAAGAATGGGCGCTTGTATCAATAAAATTGGTCAATTTTACCTCGATTGTACCAAAGCGCAAATTGAAGCTGCCGATGGGATGATTGACGGAATGGTTATTTGGGGCGACGTGGCATACACCAAAACCATGTTATTCGACCCCGATTATTGGAGAGAGTATTTCAAACCATGGGTAAAAGCAATGATTGACGAATGTCATAAACACAATTTGCCGGTTATATATCACGGTTGTGGCAATGTAGAACTTATTTTCGAAGATTTTATCGAGATTGGATTAGATTCCTACAATCCGCTGGAAGTAAAAGCTGGATTGGACATAGTTGACCTTAAAAAAAGATATGGAAACCAGATTGGCTATTGTGGTAACAACGATATTCAGGTTTGGGAAAGAGGCGATTTGGAAGAAATTAAACGCGAAATTTTACGAAAACTGAATGCTGCAAAAAATGGTGGCGTAATATTCCAGTCCGATCATTCCGTGTCGAGCGATGTCGACGGCAAAACTTACGATTATATTGTGAAACTTGTAAAGGAATATGGCAAATATCCGCTGCAACTAGGTGAATTTAATTTAGACTAAAAACACATTCTATTCAATTAATACTTAAAACTCATTCAATTAATTTACAATTAGTTGAATGAGTTTTATTTTACAACCGAATTTCAAATAATTTTCAAATTTGATAATGCATTTTCTGATATGCTTCAGGTGTAGTAAGAGTGAATTTTTTAAATAGTGTAGAGAAGTAACTATTATTGGGGATTCCCACTTTCTCGGCCACCTGACAGATGGATAAATTTGTTGTTACCAATAGCATTTGCGCACGTTCAATTCGTTTTCTGTTAATGTATTCCATTGGACGAACCCCCATTATGTCATTAAAAATCTTGGAAAAATAATCATCACTTAGGCACACCAAACCAGACAAGTCGCTGATTGTCATTTTCTTATTCAAATTTTGCTCAATAAAATGGCAAACCTTGCTCAACTTGGTTTTCGACTGCGATTGTACTATTTTTTTTGGTGAAGAATCTTCGATAAATCGAGAAATAAATTGAAGCATTATTCCCTGTGTTTCAATCACTTCCGAAATTTTTTGCGAAATATTGCGCTGCGAAAATGAAAGTACAGTATTTTTATTGTCATAAGTAGCTGGATCGGGATTAATTATCTTGCGGCCAGGATTCAATTCATTTAGTCGTTCAAAAAGATTGTAATCCTCTGGTCTAGCGTCAACTAAATAATTGAATTGATACAAATCATACATACCTACATTTTCAATAATTTCATCCAGAAAACACAAATAAAAGTGCCCCATAGATTCATTACATTTATAGGAATGAAATGTGAACTTTGGGATTAGAAACAGTTTACCAGGAGTAAGATGAAATTCTTGATTGTTATAATACACCCAACCTTCGCCTTCGGTTATAAGATAAAGCCTTGTAAATGGGCTTATTACCTCCTTAAATGTCCACCATTTCCCAACAATATCAAAGCTAGTAAAAAGCAGTGTTTGCCTAATTAATATTGATGTTTTTTGAAAGGGATTCATTTATTTCAATTTTTCGTAAAAATACTATTCCACATAGAAAAACAACAAAAAAAATTGCACAGAAAAAAGTTTTGCCTAAGTCTTTTCAAATCTATTTATCAAAAATAACTTTTCCTATACTCCGACGGCAGTATACCAAACTCATCTTTAAAGTATTTAGAAAAATACTTCGGACTGTTATAACCCACTTCATATGCAACTTCAGAGATGGTCAAATCGCTTTTTTCGAGCAGTTGTGCTGCCTTTCTCAAACGTATGGAACGCACATATTCACTCGTAGTTTTACCTGTAAGAGCCGACATCTTTTTATTCAAATAAACACTACTCATACCAATCATTTTACTCAACTCCTCAACGCCAAACTCAGTATCAGCCATTTTCTCGTTAGTAATCTTGATTACCTTTTCAAGTAATTTTTCATCAAGCGAAGGTAAATGAACATCTGTTATTTCGCTATTAATTTCATTATTACTGTTTCGTTGTTCTATCTTTTTAGATAACAAATTGCGGATTCGCGCCTGTAAAACGCCAACATTAAATGGTTTAGTTATATAATCATCTGCACCAGCTTCAAATCCAACAATTTTATCATTATCCATAATATTAGCAGTAAGTAAAATTATTGGAATATGTGATGTATGCACCTCTTTTCTAAGCTTTTCGCACAATTCATAGCCGTCCATTCCAGGCATTGTAACATCCGAAACAATAATATCAGGAATAAATCTATTGGCTTTTTCAAATGCTATTTCACCTGTATTAGCTTCAATTATATTGTATAAGCTTCTTAAATTCTCAACGAGATAGAAACGAAAATCGTCATTATCATCAACTATAAGTACGGTTTTATTTTTCTTAACTATTGCATCAATTATTTGAGATTTAGTATTATCATATTGTGTTACTAATTCTTCTTCAGGCAAGTCTTCTTTTACGTCTGGTGCGTTATTTTCTATCATTGGAAGTTCAATAATAAAAGTTGTACCTTTATCAATTTCACTTTCCACTTTAATATTTCCGTTATGTAATCTAACAAATTCGAACGTGATGGACAGCCCAATACCTGTGCCCATATCTGCTATACTTCCCTGATTATCTGCTTGATAAAAGGGCTTAAATATATTATCAATTTTATGTTTATCTATACCTATACCTGTATCTGATATTTTGATAATTATGGGCAGGGGTTGAGATTCATCATATTGTAAAGAAACTTCTACAGTACCTTTGTTTCCAGTAAATTTAAAAGCATTTGATAACAAGTTAAAAAGTATGCGTTCTAATTTGTTGGGATCAAAACTTGTAATTAATTCTTCCACATTACTTCGCACAGTTAATTTAATGTTCTTATTTTGCGAAATATCCATAAAAGGCAATGTTACATCCTTTATAAAGCTAACAATATCTCCCAACACAGGATGATAAGTTATTTCACCCACCTCAAGTTTTCTAAAATCGAGTAACTGATTAACAATAAACAATAATCGCTTGGCATTTCGAAGCACCATGGTAAGATTATTTTTGATTGTTGGATCCACATTTTTAGCCAAAATGTTTTCAATTGGAAGCATAATAAGCGACACAGGGGTGCGTAGTTCATGACTTAAATTAGTGAAAAACTTCACTTTCATTGCACTAATTTCCTCGATATGCTTTCTCTCTTGCAACTCTTGTTTAATTCTGAGTTCAAAGGTTGCTCTATCAACCAAAAATCTGTATATAAAAATTACCAATGAAACAATAATGACTAAGTAAAAAATATACGCATACCAACTCAACCAAAATGGAGGTAGAATTTCAATTTTTAATGACGTAATTTTATCATTATCAGATTGTCCATAATATTTCACCCTTACATTGAATGTATAATTGCCACTGCTAAGATAGCTATAAGTAGCAGATGGATTTTTTGCATCAATAGTAACCCATTTATCATCAAAACCTTTGAGTTGATATTCGTATTTATTTTTTTCGGGATGTAAAAAGTTTAGCGCCGAAAAGCCAATACTAATTGTATTTTCATTGTATCTCAATTTAATTTTTGAGGAATATTCCAATGCTTGCTCTAAAACAACCCTGTTTGAAATTTGCTCACCAATTGATACTAATTTGTTATTGACATAAAGATTTGTCAAAACTATATTGGGTGTATTCTTGTCTAATTTAACAGTTTTAGGGTCAATAATATTAAAACCACTTACGCCACCAAAAACAATTTTTTTATCTTTCGTGAAATAAGCCGACTTCCCATTGAATTTATTATCTTGTAAACCATCATCCTTACTAAATTGAATTACACGTGCTTTGATATTTTCAATATTTCCGTAATCGAGCACTTTTATCAAATACAAACCAGTTGTGGTGCTCACCCAAATATCATTGTTTGAATCAACAATAACCATGAGAATGAACTTATTATCAAAGCCTTCATCAACACCGAAAAAATGATATTTATTGTCTTTCAGTATAGCCAAACCACTTTGTGTTGCTATCCAATAATATCCATTTTTATCTTGAGCAATTGAATTTATGTAGTTTTTTTCGGGGATTTTATCATTGTTTTTATTAAACTCAAAAAAGTTATTGAATTTACCTTCTTTGTTAATTTCAAATAATCCCCACGAGCTTCCAAAATACAAATCATTATTATTATCCTTTAAAGCACATTCTATTGTGGAACCTGATTTATTATTTTGAATACGGATAAATTTCTTGCCTGGTTCGTCAAATTTATACAAGCCCATGTTTAAAGTTCCTATCCAAATTTGCTGAGACGCATCTTCAATTATACTCCAGATATTATTTTCGGGCAACAAAACTGTTTCGTTGGAAGTGGTATTATAATGAATAAACTTCTTTCCATCATAGCAATAAAGTCCATCCTCAAAGGTACCAATCCAAAGACGATTTTTACTATCAGTCAACAACGACACAATGGTGTTATCTTTGTTTATGTAATTGCTATAATTTATTGAATTTATAAGACCTGTTTTAAGATTATATTTAAAAAGACCTTTACCATTCGTACCTATTAACAAATTCCCATCTTTATCCTCCGAAAAGCAATTAATATCATTATTATTTGATGAACCCGGAATTTTAATTGCGTTAAATCTTCGGTTAGAAGGATGATAAAAATTTAGACCTTGTTTATAAGTTCCAACCCATACAATCCCATCTGCATCAGTATACAAAGCGGTTATTGAGTTTTCAGAAATTGAATAATCAAGTTTTTCATTTTCGAGAATGACAGAACTCTTAAAAGTTCGCGTGTCAATAACCGAAGTTCCACCATGATCGGTGCCAATCCAAATATTTTTGTTGTTATCTTCAGTTATTGAGCGAATAGGAAATGTGTTAAATGGTGCATTCCCGTAACTTTGTCTGAAATCGTAAAAAACATCTGTTTGTGTATTTATGTAATAAAGTGCAGAATTATTGTGAGTTACCCAAAGATTATTGCTTTTATCTAAAAACAAGGTAGATTTTGATATTTTAGAAGACTTTATTAGGTAATCATATGTCTTGATAATCTTACCTGTTTTGGAATCAATTTTATAAATATAATTTTGACTATCCATTAACCATAAATTATCAGCAACATCAAAGCAACCAATTAAGTAACTCGTTGATTTACTTCTCTTCTCAACATATAAAGTTGATTTTGTAATGTGATTATAAAGTACAGCAGTGAAATTATCAACCACATGAGCTGTAATATTTTTACCACAAATGACGTTAAATAAGTAACTCTCTTTTATATTTCTTTCTTGAAATATTGATTTGTAGTCGGAAATGAACAATTCCTTTTTATAATCAAATACACTGTATCCCGATTTGGTAAGAACCCAAAGATTTCCAGATTTATCCTGATTGAGTGAAAAAACATAATTATTTTTTAACGAATTTGGATTTGAAATATCCTGCTTAAAAACCTTCATGTTGTATCCATCGTAACGGTTTAAACCATAGTCAGTTCCAACCCACAGATAGCCTTTTTGATCCCGAAGAATTGCATTGATAGAATTGCTTGAAAGACCAAAATCAGTGTTGATATTTTTAAAATAATAGTTTTCTGAAAAAAGTTGGAAAGTATTGATGAAAAAAAACAATGCAAAAATAATTTGATACATAAAACTAAATTTCTTCATAAGTCACAAAATATTACTGATTGTAATTTAATACTAACAAAAGGTCATTAATTGTACCTAATTTATTCAAGATAGTAAAAGAAGCAGGAAAATCTAAATAATTAAGCAAAGATACTAATCAATTTTTAAACGACCAAAAAACAAATCAAATACTTTATTTTCTTTTGTTTAACTACAAATAATTACAAGATAAATTATGTTGAAACCAATTGGATTTTACTAAAATACAGAAATTTAATACCAGCAGAAAAAAAACAAATGATAGCAAAAAATTTAATCTTGCGAGCCAAATCCTTAAAAAGCGGAAATAATAATCATCAAAGCTATTTGATGATTTGACTCAATAGCAATGAAACTTTGCAAATTAATATTAAATAAAAAAAGCTAAAACATTAATGTCTTAGCTTTTATGCGACTAAAAAAAAATTATATTCAATTATGCATGAAGTATTTTAGTTTTGTACCATTTTTACAATTTTACGTTTATCAAATCCATTCATTACTAATTTATCAATCAATGAATTGTATAATACCTCATCCATTCTTTGATTGCGTGATAATATCCATAATGTTTTACGTTTTGGATCAGATACTATGGCCCAAGAATAATCGGATGCTAAATCAATAATCCAATAATCACCTTTAAATGGCCAAAAAAATTGCACTTTCAGCTTGGCATAACCACTATTTTTTACCACAAAGGCCTTGCCTTTTATGTCATTAGGAGCACCATTTTTGATTGATTGATTAAATACTTCTATATAATTATTTTGGGGTGTATAAGTTGCTTTAACATTTGTGCATCCTCTTTCAAAAAATTGTGGATAAGAGGCTATTTCGTACCAAGTTCCACTATAACGCACTAAATCAACATTCCTAACAGTAGAAAGTGGTATTTTAGAATCGCACGAATAACTCGAAAAAGTGATTAAAAATCCCATTATAACTAATTTGAATTGTGTTTTCATAGATATGAATTTTTTCGATTAAGTTCTGAGATTCTTACTTGTTTGAGAAGTTTTTTTTATTCGTAAATCCAAACACACCTATTGATAAATTGCAGATCGGTAAGTTGTTGAAGCATAAAAACGGCAACACTTGCTCTTGAAATACTTGGGCTACCAATTAAATGTGTTTTTTCACAACCATAACTAATAATATCAGTTACGTCATTATCATTTAATCCTCCTGGACGAATGACTGTCCATTGTAACGAACTTTTATAAATCCTATTTTCATTTTTAGTATGATCGGCAAGTGGCACTCGCAAGATAAGATCGGCAATTAAAAACCTTAACGGTAATGGCATATAGCTCCTACTTTCGCCAGCACCTATACTCGATAGATAAATAAATCTTTTAACGCCTTCCGATTCCATAACATTAACTATTGAATCAATACCTTCAATAATTTCGGGTGAATGATGAATTAACGAATTACCACCAAGTGCCGAAAAACAAGCATCAGCACCTGATATTGCCTCCTTAAGCTTTTGATTATCATTTAATTGTCCGACAACATATTTCAAATTTGCATGTCTTTTGACGATTGACCTTTTGCTTCGAATGTACGCTGTAACATAATGACCTTCGGTCAATGCCATTTCAAGTATGATAGAGCCTGTTCTACCACTTGCACCAAAAATTACAATTTTCATTTTATTTGTCAATTAATTTAATATGTTTCTAATAATATGTTAATTATAACGATATTCTAATAGATTAAATTTTCTTGGCAATCAGTATAAATTGCTCAAAGTCAGATTTTACACCCTCAATGCGTTCCCTTTTCAAAACATTGTACGTATGCACACTAACTACTTCAAATCCAGCTCCGTGAAACAATTCAGAGAGTAAATCTGTATCAAATCCTTTGTGAGGAATTGGCTCAAATCGGTGAAATGAACCATCTTCTGTCCTTAAATCACCAATAACAATTGTAGCGCCATCTGTTGTAATAGTAGCTAAATGTTTCAATGTTTTTTCAATATCAGAAATATGATGAAAAGCCATACAAGAAAACACGAAATCAATGTCACTTTGTTGATATTCAAACACTTCGCCATGCACAATTTCACAGTTTGAATCAGGTTTGAGTTTTTGTTTCAACACTTCCAACATTGCTTCCGAAGTGTCTTCAAACACAAGACTTCTAAGTTTATCTGAAACTTGTAAACCTACTAAACCTGTTCCCGCACCTATTTCTAGCGCTTTCCAATGCGATTGTGGACTGACAAATCGCAACATTTCTGCAACGAAAATTTCGGTCATTTTTGTTTTTTCAGGGCTATCCCATTCGGCTGCACGATGTGCAAAATTATCTGTTTTCATTCAATTTATTTTACCGTAAAACGCAATTTTGTCGAATTTTGTTCGATTTTCATGTTTGTTTTCTTAAAATTGAATTTGTAATATTTCTCATACCAATTCATCGCGCAACTTCTTTGATAATCCACTCACTACCAATTGATAAGAGTGAAGTATTTGTTCGCACAAAAAATTGTGTGATATGCTTGGGTGAATATAAACAGTGTTCCAATGTTTTTTGTTAAAATGCCAAGCTGGAACAATTGAAGAATACTCTTCGCGTAATGTAATGGCACGTTCTGGGTCACATTTCAGCGAAATCTGAGTTTCGGGGTTATCCAAAGGAATAAGTGCAAACATTTTACCTTGCACCTTCATTACCATAGTTACTTCATCGAAAGGAAAATGCTCGGTTGTTGCTTTCAGACTGAGGCAATATTCGCGGAGTTCTTCTATGTTCATAATATCAAATACTAAGGTAGTTCAACATTTTGATTGCAAATATAGAAAAATTTTATTTATTTTATCGGTTTGTTACTCTGGAAGTCATAAAAAGTTTTGCGCATTAAATCGGCCAAAATAAGTTGATAGTTTGTATAAGCACTTAAGTGCGAGGTATAAGCTGTGTTCAATCGCTTTCTTTCCAAGGCTAAGTTCTGACTATCTACGTCACCATCCGAAAACCGCTGACGTGTTATGGTGAAGCTTTTTTCGGCTACAATGATGTTTTTCTCAAGCAATTGAAGTCGTTTCAGACTGCTATTCAAATCGTTCACAAGGTTTCGTACTTCGCGTTCAATGCTGCGTTGAACTTCTTCTTTCTGAAGCATATTTTTCTTTAATCTCGATTCAGCGGCTCTTACCAATGCTTTGTTTTCGCCAAAATCGAGAATTGGCACCGTGACAGTAAAGCCAACACCATAGTTTTGAGGACGATTCAAGAAATCGGTATAAGAATTTTGCACAGCCGATGAAAATTTTGAATTGACTGGCTGTCCACTCACACCAACTTTTTCGTAATATGCAGTTAAATCACCTTGAATCATTCCTTCCGACTTTTGCTTTTTAAGTGCCAATTTGTTTAGCTCTATTTGTATTTCCTGTTCTCTTATTTCCAATCTATTTTCTTTAGCCAACTGAACGGCTTTTTCTACATCTACTATTACCGCTTCGTATTTATATTCAGTGCTCAATGAAATACTATCGTTGAGTTCAATTCCAATAAGCTGTTTGAAGCCATTCAAGGCTGCATCTTGGTTTACAATAGCCACATCGTAGTTATTTTGTGCTTCTGCCAAATCTACTTCCATTTGCAAAGCATCCACTTCTTTAATCAATCCTGCTTTGTATTTGTTCTGAGAAATATCAAAAGCCTCTTTTTGTCTATCATAATCCAAACGAGCAATTTCAGCTCTCTTTTGGTCCGACAGTAAATTATAAAACGAGTTACTCACCTGATATACCAAATTAAGCTCCTCTCTTTTTAATCCTTTTTTCGAATACTCATAAGCAAGTTCAGCAGTTTTATAGGCCGATTTTATTTTATTGTAGCCATAAAGTGCATCCAAAGGTTGAACAAAGCCTATTCGCGTATTGAGATAAGTGGAACGCAAACTAGTATAAAAATCATCGAAATTTGATAATCCTGTTTTTACGTACACATAACCATCTGTTGGCAAGGGCTGATTAATATTCACATTCCCTTGATAATTCAATTGTTTAATTGGATAAAATGAAATACCAGTACTATCCTCAAACTGGCGTACAGTTTCGGTATATTGCGGCGAAACAAAGTTTAAATTGATGTGTGTTTTAAACGAACTAGTAGCCGATTTGAGGTTATATTCAGCAATTTTAAGGTCTTGAACTAGACTCAACATACTAAAACTTTTTGTTTTGGCAATTTCAATACTTTTTTGCAAATCAAGTTTGTAATTTTCGGCCTGAGATACAAACTGTTGGAGAAATGTAATTGCGAAAAGGATGATTAATTTCTTCATATTAATAGTTTCTTGTGTTAATTTCAGAAAATAAATATTTGAACACTTATTTTATTTTAGAATTTGTATTGTCGGAATGTATCATTCCATCTTTAATATATATTGTTCGATGTGCATGGTTGGCTATTTCTTGCTCGTGTGTGATGAGAATAATGGTATTTCCTTCGTTGTGCAACTCATTGAAAAGCAACATAATCTCATCACCCGTTTTTGAGTCGAGTGCACCTGTTGGCTCATCGGCCAGCAAAATACCGGGGTTGGTAACCAAAGCGCGGGCAATGGCAACTCGTTGACGCTGACCACCACTCATTTCACTGGATTTGTGATGAATACGGTCAGCCAGCCCCACCCTTTCCAATGCTTTTAATGCACGTGCTTTTCGCTCTTCACTTTTAATGCCCGAATAAATTAACGGTAATTCAACATTTTGAAGCGCATTTAAACGCGGTAACAAATTGAAATTCTGAAATATAAACCCAATCTCTTTGTTTCGCATTGCCGATAAAGCATCGTCGCTCAAACTGCTCACATCCGATCCATTAAAAACATATTCGCCAGTAGTAGGAGTATCCAGACAACCCAAAATATTCATAAATGTTGACTTGCCAGAGCCCGATGGTCCCATAATAGCCACATATTCATTTTTTTGAATCTTAAGGTTAATATCAATAAGCGCAGGAACTCCCACTTCACCCATGATGTAATCTTTAGACAAATTCTTTATTTCTATTAACGAATAACCCTCAACTGCTCCTGCAAACGGGATAATTTCTGAATAATTAGAGTCAGTATTGTTTTGTATATTTTTTTCTTTTTTGCTCATAGCTATTAGTTTTTAATTATCCGAACTAATTTGAATATTCCCCTTTAGGGGTTAGGGGTCATTTTATTCGTAACGAATTGAATCAATAGGTTTTAAGTTGGCAGCATTTTTTGCTGGCAAATAGCCAAAACTGATACCCACCAAAACAGAGAATCCAAAAGCAATAAAAATGGAATAGGGCTGAATAAAAGTCGTTATATCAGTAAATAACGAAACGGTGAGCGAAAGTGTAACACCCAGCAAAACGCCTATAATTCCACCAGTGATACTAATGGCAACAGCTTCTGTTACGAACTGACTCATAATGTCGGACTTACGGGCTCCAATGGCACGACGAATACCAATTTCGCGGGTACGCTCCATTACCGTGGCCAACATAATATTCATAATACCAATGCCACCCACCAATAACGAAATGGCAGCAATGGCTCCCAACAAAAAATTATAAATCTGTCGTTCTTTTTCTTCTTGCTGCAGCAACTCATAGGGCACTACAATGCTATAATCCTCATTATTATAATGATGACGCAATAGAATTTCGTCAATCACCTTAGAGGCTTCTTGCAATTTATCCGAACCATCAACCTGAACAGTTATTTGCTGAATTTGACTTGTCAGTTGATTTTCTTGATTAAAACGCTCCAAAAAAGTAGTTAGGGGCACATAAACATCCATATTCAAATCGCGGGCTGCCAATTCACCTACTGTCTCTGTAAACAATGCTTTCGACTTGAGTACACCTACCACTTCGAGCCATTGATCTTCAATTTTCACCATTCTTCCTAAAGGGTCTTCGCTTCTGAAAAGTGTAGCAGCTACTCCAGCACCCAACACACAAACTTTCAACTCATTTTTCGACTGATCTTCGGTGATAAATTTTCCACGTGCTGTTTTAAAATTAAGCATTTCGGCATACTCAGGAGTGATACCAATAACCATCGATTTGGCTGATTTATCGGTATATTTAGCTTCCGAACTTATCTCAGCCTGTGAAGCTACGCGCTGAACACCAGGTACAATTTCTTTAATTATTGATGCATCTTCTACCGACAGTCCTTGCGAAAACTTAGCACGAACTTCTTCCAACTCTGTGTCAGTTAACTTTTTATCACGAATAATAATATTATTCACACCCAAATCCTGATATTTAGCAATGGCTTGACGCTTAGCACCCTCACCTATTGAAAGCATGGTGATAACCGAAGCCACTCCAAAAATAATTCCGAGCATAGTGAGAAACGACCTGAATTTATGGTCAATTAATCCCCTGATAGCTAACCGTATATTCTCCTTGTATTCCATAATTTATTTCTATAATATAATAACGTAGTAACAAATCTGACATAACAATATTCAATCTGTCAATTTACCAAATGAACCGTCTTTGTTCTTTTGTCTTTGTTCTTTTGTCTTTGTTCTTTTGTCTTTGTTCTTTTGTCTTTGTTCTTTTGTCTTTGTTCTTTTGTCTTTGTTCTTTTGTCTTTGTTCTTTTGTCTTTGTTCTTTTGTCTTTGTTCTTTTGTCTTTTGTC
>CAIWCC010000204.1 GCA_903911085.1 uncultured Bacteroidales bacterium
AACATTAAGATAAAACATAAATGTTTTATAATAAAACGACTATTCTAAAAAAAACATTTATGTTTTTTCCTTAGTGTTCTTAATTTGTAAAATTATTCTTAGTGAAACTTTGTGTAATTTAGTGTAACTTAGTGTCTAATCTTAAATCTCTGTTTTTGAGAGCTATAAACAGTTAATCTATATAAACTCTATAAAACAAATAAATATAATTCGATATAATTCGATAAATTTGAATTTCGCATGAAAATTAAAGTAATCAATCCCGTTGTAGAGCTCGACGGAGACGAAATGACACGTATTATTTGGTCATTTATTAAAGAGCAACTCATTCTTCCTTATTTGGATTTAGACATTAAGTATTATGATTTGAGTATCGAAAACCGCGATTTGACAGACGATCAAGTTACAGTTGACTCGGCAAATGCAATAATTAAATACAATGTGGGTATTAAATGTGCCACCATTACGCCCGATGAGGCTCGCGTTGAGGAGTTTGGCTTAAAGAAAATGTGGAAATCGCCTAATGGAACTATTCGAAACATAATAGGTGGTACTGTTTTTCGGGAGCCTATAGTAATGAATAACGTACCGCGTTATGTTCAAGGTTGGACAAAGCCAATTGTTATTGGTCGTCATGCTTTTGGTGATCAGTACAAAGCTACCGATACAGTTATTAAAGGAAAAGGTACTCTAAAAATGACATTTACTAACGAAGCTGGTGAAACAAAGAGTTGGGAAGTGTTTAATTTTGAGGGTGATGGAGTAGCAATGACAATGTATAATACCGATGAATCTATTTACGGATTTGCCCGTTCATCTTTTCAGGTGGCATTGGATAAAAAATGGCCATTGTACTTATCAACCAAAAATACTATTCTAAAAGCTTATGATGGACGTTTCAAAGATATTTTTCAAGAAGTTTACGAAAATGAATTTATTGCTGAATATAAGAAAGCAGGTATCACTTATGAGCATCGTTTGATTGATGACATGGTGGCCGCTTGCATGAAATGGAATGGTGGATTTGTTTGGGCTTGTAAAAACTATGATGGTGATGTTCAGTCGGATACAGTAGCGCAAGGATTTGGCTCATTGGGTTTAATGTCATCAGTTTTAGTAACACCTGATGGAAAAACCGTAGAAGCTGAAGCTGCACATGGTACAGTTACTCGTCATTACCGCCAACACCAACAGGGCAAACAAACTTCGACCAATCCTATTGCTTCTATTTTTGCATGGACTCGCGGATTGATGCACAGAGCTAAATTGGATAATAATCCTGAGCTGTTAAACTTTTGCGAAAAGTTAGAACAGGTTTGTATTGAAACTGTAGAAGCAGGCGAAATGACCAAAGATTTAGCTGTGCTGATTCATGGTGAAGAAGTTACAAATGATAACTATCTTAGTACAGAAGGCTTTTTGGCAGCTTTGAAACGAAATTTGGACATAAAGTTGGAAATAAATTGATAAAATACAATTGAAAAATATTGAAAAATATTGAATGAAATGCTTCAATAATTGTAATTTTAAACAAAATAAAAGGACACAAGCGATTGTGTCCTTTTTTGGTATTTTTAGAATTCAGTTTCGTAACATTGTTCAATTTATTTGTTCATGAAAAAAAGAAATCCTTAATGTAACATGTACATTTACAGTGTTGTTATTAAGTGGAATAAAAGTAGGACGTGTTTTTAAGTAAAGAAGGTGTATATTGCCATTTTTGAGGTTTTGACTGCGTTTTTTTTGATTTTTTGACTGCGTTTTTTCTTATTCAACAATAATATAACAGTTTAAAAAAATATATTGGATTTTACTATTGTGAATGTCATATATTGTTTTTATCTTTGTTGCAAGTTTTTGAATTAGAGTTGGTATTTGTTTTGGTAATTATCAATTTATTGTTGCCTAATTTTTGTATTGCAAAAACTTTTGGTGAAATAAATTGTCGAAAAAAGATTTAGGTTACATAAGTTTTGAGTATTTAATCTTCTATATATAAACACTATAAAATTCACTATTATGTCAAAAATTATATTGCTGATTTTTCTTCATATCTTTGGAGATTCTGTATTGTTAAGCAAGGACTTAAGAAAACTTAAGATACATAGTAAATTGTATTTGCTTAAGCATGTTGGAATTTATTCTGCGGTTCTATTAATCGCTGGACCATTTCTTTTGAATTTGACTATAGTTGAAAGTATAGAATTTAGTTTGCTAAATGGAATTTTGCATTATTTTATTGATTATTTAATAACACTTTATAAATTAAAGTATTGGATTAATGATCTTTATAAATATGTTATAGTTTATAGTGTGTTAGAGCATATTTTACATATAACAATTTTGATTGGAACTTTTTTATTTTTATTTCCACATGCAGCGAATTTAGATATTTGGTATAAATTTGTGGATCACTATTTGTCAAAATAATTTGTTGTCATTTTAAGTTACTAATAAACGGAACGCACCACAGTATAAAACATTATATTGTGGTGCGTTTTGATTTTTTGCAATTTATTCAAACTGTTTGTGTTGAATAATAAAAATTTGATAATCAGTACTGTATTGATG
This sequence comes from uncultured Bacteroidales bacterium, assembly GCA_903911085.1. Classification (GTDB taxonomy): domain Bacteria; phylum Bacteroidota; class Bacteroidia; order Bacteroidales; family Paludibacteraceae; genus Paludibacter. The sequence goes on from CAIWCC010000204.1 coordinate 2,572, forward strand.
GTTTTGTCATTATTCAGGTTTATTCTCTATTTTGTTTTTACTCTATTCATTGCGCGCGTCATTGTACGAAGTGAACCAAAACCACAATAGTCAACAAGTTGCTCCCTACTTGTTGAAGGATTTTTTTCAATATAATCAATTAAAAATCTTACACGATAATCATTTATGTAGGTGTTGAAATTTACACCAAATTTCTTGTTAATCATATTCGAAAGGTAAGTTCTGTTGATTCCAAGATCTTCGCAAACTATCGTCAAACTCAAATCAGGTTGTAGAAATGGCTTTTTAGTTTCCATGTAATCAATTAATTTATTAATTAATGATTCGTCGATAATCACCTCACTAACTGTATTTAAGTCTTTGTCAAATTCAATTTCCTCCGCAAATTTGAGTGGCTTTTTCTGCCTTTGTGCTACCACACCCATTGTACAAATAAACGCAGAAAATATAAAAAGGCAAAAAAGAATCAATAATTCATGTAACCCTTTGATAGGTGAGAAGGTATAAGAAATGAAACCTATCAAACCAGATATTCCAAAGAATAAATTGTATCGATTTATCCAATTAAGGGAGAAATTATCGATATTCGAAAATTCATTTTTTAATCTAATATCGTATTCTTTTGGAATTCTGACAAATGCAATTGAATAAAACACAGCTTGTAATGCTATTGTAGCTAAGGCTAAGTATCGCGTTATAATAAGTATTTGAAATTTAAGACCAATAAAATGATAACCCTCTTTATTGTGTTTCATAAAGAAAATAAGATCATCTATTCCAACATAAAAATAGAATAAAATTGTAGCAATTACGAACATTAATCCTCCTAAGAGAAAATGTTTCCATTCTTTTTTTAATTTGTTATCAGGAATTACAATTGATTTTATATAAAGATATATAGAAGGAAAAATCCATAGTTCAAGTGTGGCATGAACACTATGCATTGGAGCATATAATACATAATCATTTTGGAAATAAAAATAACTACAAAAATATGCTATGGCACAATTAAAAAGTGCAAAAGCCATTATTTTTAGCGATATATTTTTTTCGGAGTTAAAATATATTTGGATTCCTAAAACGAAAGGTATAATAAATGGTGTAACTAACAAAAATATCTTAAGGTGTTCCATAAAATTAATTCAAAAATTTTTCAGTTTTCATTTTTCGAAGACTTTTGAATATAGAGCAATTCTTGTCTTTTCATGTTTTCTGTATGAATTACTACAATAAAATGATTACAATTATGTAAATTTTTATTTCTGTACAAAAATACATATTTATATTTAATTGTTGAGATAAAATACAGATTCCAGTTACAATATTCAATTGATATTAACGATAATAAGTTATATTCAACTATATTTGACTTATTTTATTTGTAAAACTTGTTTTTTGTACGATTTGACCTAAATTTTATACGATTTGACCTAAAATTTATACGATTTGAACACTTTGGAAAAAATTAAAAGTATAATTTTGCTTTTAATAATTCGGTATCATTTTTTAATGATAAAAAATTTAATATATCAATTATCGAATATGAGAAATTCGATAAATACTAATAAAACGTTAGTGAAAAACTGATGGTTTGTTTACAACCCTCCATGAGGCGGAAAGTTTTATTCAGAAACTACCGCCTCTATTTTTTTGGGCTCACCAAGTATAACCCAAAACTAGCATTTCCTTCAACAATTATCCAATAAAGTTTAATAATAGGAGAGTAATTATATTTTCATAACTCTGATTTTCTATCATTATTTCGTCTCTATGGAACTAAATATTTATAGTTCCTTAGTAGTGGAATTATGGAAATTAGATAGTTGCAAATATTTTAAAACTCCATAGCTACAACTTAATTTTATTTCCATTTACTTATAATCAGCATGAATTATGCTTTTTATGAAGTTAAAACATTCTATATTATTCGCAATTATTTAAGGTAATGATACAGCTTGTTATATTTGATTTGTTTTAATAAAAAGCGTCGTTTGATTAATAGAATACGTTAAAAGACTTCACAATCTATCAATTTCGTACGATTTGTCCAAAAAAATATACGATTTGACCTACATTTTGTATGAATTAGGTATTATATATTGAAAGTAATGTCTATTTTTGTACATAAATATCAATAAACTTTTAATTACCAAAAACGGTTTGCGAAAGCCAAAGGGCTAACCACCCAAAGTGACAAGAATGAATATGTGGAGTCCAGATCCCACTATAAAAAACGGGGAGTATTCTGAAAAGCCTTATGAGTAAGAAAACTAAATAATTTGAGCAATGAAAAAAAATATTTCCAAATTACTATTCATTTTTACAATTACGTTTTTAATTACCTCATGTGTAACAACAAACAAAGGTTTTCAATCATCACCAGTAATTACGCGTAATGTAGAACTTGACCCAATTAAAGCAGATATTGTTGTTAATCAGACTACAAAACTTGTAGGACAAAGTTCAAGTACTTATTTTTTGTTTTTTCGAGTGAGTGGAGACAATACTTGTGCTGATGGTATTAATTATAGTACGGACGCTGGTGGCTCAACATTGAGTCAGTTTAATCCAATTAAAATGATGAAAACAGCTAAACTAAACGAAGTAAGGTCTGCAGCTGCATATAAGGCACTATCGAGTGGTGATTACGATCTTTTAGTTCATCCTAATTATACAATGACTACCAAGAATTATTTAGGTATTGTGAAAATATATGAATGTTCAGTTTCTGGTTATGGCGCAAAATATCAAAATTTCAGAACCGAAAAGCAAAAAATTGTTATTCTGGAAAATGGAAAAGAAATTACTGTTGTTGATAAATAAATACTAAATATAATCCCATACCCTATTTATCAAGAGTAGGGTGTGGATTTATTTTTAATTTGATTGTTAAATAGATTGTTTTGGTAACAAAATGTACCCAGTTATTGGTGCAAAACTATCTTTAGATCTAAGTGAAAAGTTTTATCAAGAAACCGATAATCCTTAAAAGAGTAGGAGCGAAAGCCGAAAAGCTTATGAGTAGGTAAAAAACTATTTGGAAAAAAATGAAAGCAAAAAAGAACAATTCTCATTTTTTATTTATGTTATGCATTGTGTCATTAATAACGCTTAGTTGTGATACTTTGGAAAAAGATTCAATAACAGACCCAGTAGTAGAACAATTTGGTTATACAAATGTGGTAGGGACAGATTATATTATTGATGTTCCAAAGTATAATTATTCTGGAATAGTTAATGCAGTTGACTTATTTGATCCCGAAACTAAAGTAAAAGCATCAAAAATATCATTTAAGTATTTGATTAGTGTTTTTTTTGGAGAGCCTACCCGAAGTGGCATATTTATGTCGCAAGGAAATACAGGAGAAGCTATGATATTTAGCATTAATATTCGTACAAAAGTATTATATTCCGATGGTCGTTTTACTGGTTTTTATTATGATTATTCACCAGGCGTTTCCACTAAGGATGCTACGTGGGGATGGGATACTACAGGTTCCCCAAATTGGGATAAGGTATTTAACAATGGAAATGGTGTATATGCAACTTCCACTCAAGCCAAAGATCTTTTTAAAGCGGGATTCTATCTTGATGCATTACAAATTCTAAGTATTAATGGAATTAGTAAATAATTATTTTAGGAAAAATGCATAGATTAAATACCATTTATACTAGAGCAGAAGCCGAAAAGCTTTACGAGTAGGCAAAAAATTATTATAAAAGAATTCAATATGAAATGGAAAATGTTTCAAACAGTCATAATAATATTAATGACATGTTTTATCTCTTGTGATTTAATTCCAAAACTAAGTTTTTCAGGTAAAATTTATAATTCAACTGGTGGAACTGTTAAAGGAGCTGTTGTTAATTTTATGATTGGAAATACAAGTAAATATGAGGTGATATCAGATTTAACTGGTCAATTTGATTTAAGTAAAATAGCGAAAGGTACATATACTGTAACTATAAAAGCAACAGGTTATAATGTTTACTCTGAAGAAACAACTATTTCAGAAGATGTTAATAAGGAGTTTAGAATTAAAGGGAATGCAAATATAACAGGTAAGGTAATAAACTCACAGACAGGCACTGGACTGGCGCAAGCAATTGTGAGTTTTACAGTCGATCAAAATGCTACAAGTGCAACAGGCGCTGAATTAGTAGTAACAACTGATAGTTATGGTACCTATACAATAACGGATGGACCAACTGGTGTTTTTACAGGTTTTGTCGAAGCTCCAAATTATTTTCAACGAAAAATGGAAACTGTAACATTTACAGACGGAACAAATCAAATTCCGCCATCTACACTAGTAAGTCAACCTGATTTAGGTCAATTAAGGATTATTTTAACATGGGGAGCTTCTCCGAATGATTTAGATGCTCATTTTACAGGACCTTCAAGTGCTGGTGGAAAATTCCATATATACTATTCACAAAAAACAACTACAGGGGCAAATTTAGATGTTGATGATACATATAGTTATGGACCTGAAACAGTAACAATAAGTAGTTTTTTACCAGGTACTTATAGATATTCTGTTTATAATTATTCTAACAAAACTTCTACTGGTGGATCGGGGATAGCTTCATCGCCAGCAAAAGTTGAGATTTATGATCATTCTGGATTGTTAAAGAGTTATGTTTCGCCAATATGTAATGTGTCCGCAAATACTTGGAGAGTATTTGATATTATTTTTTCAGGAACTAATGCAAACATTGTAACCCAAAATACTTATATAACAGCTTCAAGTTCAACAGATCTCGTAAATTTTGTAAAACCAGCAAATAATCAACTTAAAACAGATAAAAAGCCATTGTTATTTAATATTGCTGACTTTTAAAATTAACGTATTTGTTAATGCGCTTAATAACTTAAATTATACTTGGAGTTTACCTGAAAATCCATTAAAAGAGTAGGGAGCGAAAGCCGAAAAGCTTATGAGTAGGCAAAAAATTTAAAAATATATTTAATGAAAAAATTGTTAATTGTTGCTTGTGGGATTTTATTGATTTCATTATCTAGCTGTAGCACTAAGTGTACTTGCACTACATCCGCAACAGGAACTGGTTCCGAGTACTTTCCAACAACTACGACCACAATCGAAGGTTCTGGCGCAAATTATTGTTCAAATGCTAGTACAACTACTACTTCTGGTTCACTAACAGTAAAAACAGTATGTAAGTAAAAAAAGGTAAACAATAGGGATTGCAATAGCAATTCCTATTGTTTCTAAAAACAAAAAAAATGTATAAATTGCAAAAATACTTAACCATTATTTTAGGTGTTGTTTTTATTACTTCTGGTTTGGCAAAGCTCATTTCAGTAGATTTTTTTGAACAATTTTTATATAGTTTTAAAATATTAAATCTCAATTCTGCTATTATTTTAGCACGATTAATTATAGGAACTGAAATAATAATTGGATTGCTTTATTTTCAGCGCATTAATATCCAACTTTTATCATATATAACTCTAGTATTATTGTTTATTTTTACTGGATTTATTATACTCATAGAAATAACTAATTATAATGACAATTGCTTTTGCTTTGGAACTCTTATTCAATTATCAAACAAGATATCAATTATTAAAAACGCCATTCTTTCAATAATTATTATTTTTGTTTTAAAAATGGACTTAAAAAAATCTATAAAATTCAAAAGCAAAAAAATAATTATTTCAATTTTATTAGGTTTAGGTCTTAGTTTTGGCATTTATTTCCCAATTTCACTATTTGGTAAAACAAATGATGCTACATATTGTAAACCATGTTTCAAAAATTTCATTGCGAGCAATCAATTATCAAATAAAAAAATTGTGGTTTGTTTTTTTAGCAATAAATGTAAATACTGTCAATTGGCTGCAAAAAAGATATCGGTAATATCAGAGAAAGCAAAAAATCAAAATGATATTTTATATGTATTTTGGGATAGTAATCACAATCCTAAAATATTTTATAAAGAGACCAAAACTATTCCATTTCGCTCACAAGAAATGGATGTACTCAATTTTATTAAACTTACTAATGGAGAAATGCCCTTAATAATTCTATACAATAAAGGAGTTATAGAAAATACATTTAGATATAGTGATATTAACGAGAAAGAAATTATGAATTTTTTAAAAGTCGAAATCTCACCTACTATTGAATAGAGTCGAAAAAAGAGCCGCAATATAAAAGGTGTTTTTTATTTTGTAGTACTGACTAAGTAATATCACCCAATATTATCAAACCGCATAAAGTGTCTTATCAAAAATAAGGAACATCCCGAAAATCCGAAACAGAGTAGGGTGAAATCAACAACAGTATTTTATTATGAGAACAACTTTTTTTATTTTAGTTCTATTTTTATTTCAACTATCATATTCTCAAGATATTATCACGACAAGAAAAGGTGATGATATTAAAGCAAAAGTAATTGAAATTGGACAACAAGAAGTCAAATATAAGAAATTTGAGAATCAAGAGGGTCCAACTTATTCGATTTATAAATCTGAAATCATGTTGATAAGATATGCAAATGGTTCAAAAGATATATTTTCTAATGAAACATCAGTAGTTAAATCGAAGGACGTGAGTGAATTAAAACAAACTCAACCAGACAATTTAAAATATAATTTTGTTGGAATGTGGGAGTGTAAAGAAAAAAACCTTAATATTATAATGAATATAACAACAAATGGGAATGGTTATCTTATTAAACAATATCTATCGAAGGAAAATTATATTAAAGATTTATCTTCAACAATAAACGTAGTGATCTATCAAGATGAAAATAATAATATAGTTGCAAATACTTATCGCTCTGATTATAATAAGTTTACCGTTTTAAATGATTCGACTTTTGAATTGACAACTAAATTTTCTTTTACTGGTTATAAATATAAAAAGTTAAATCAAACAGAATTGTCGAATTTAAAAACAGCAGAAAACCTGAGCAAAGGGTATGCATTTAGGTCAAGGGGCAATGTTTCAGGTATTGAAGGAATGTATTATGGAGCTGGTTCTAGTGGTATTTTAACTACTTATTTTTATGCAGAAGGAAGATTTAATAAAAGTGATTTCGGTATTGGCATTAACATTGGTGATATCGTTGCTTTTGGTGGAAGTCCATCTAATTTCTTTTCATTAGGTCTAGCTTCTAACTATCATATTCCGCTTAAAATAGATTTTTTTGATCCTTATATTGGAGTACGAGGTGATTATTTATGGGGTCACAGTATTGGATTTAACTATTATGTTGGTACTAGACTATATTTAACTAAGTCATTTGCTATATCAGCTACATACTACGGTAAAGGATCTTCTTTTACAGTAGGTTTTGCAGTAAGCAACTAATTTTAAGGTAAAAGAAACTAAAAAGTAAATACTATCTTAATTGGTAACTACTCAGCACCTCATTATTTAATCAATTAAATGTTCATTTGGTTGAATCATAATAGAATAAGTCTTTACCCCGGTAGGGGTTAAATGTGATTAACCCCCAATAAGCGAAGCGCAACTGGGGGATAAAGTGAACATAAAACCCTACATTTGATTTTTAGTTCGACTAGTCGAACTGAAAATCAAATAATTACAAAACAAGTGGGGTGCTGAGTAGTTACCTTAATTGTAATAAACATCGCTAAAAACAAATACTGAAGAATCCCAAAATATAAATCAAATCAGCGGAAGCCGAAAAGCTTTACGAGTAGGCAAAAAAACAACAAATGCATAAGAATATGAAAAAAACATTTTTTTACATTGAAAAATCAGTAACTTTATTTGTAACATTAACATTTTTCATTATTTTTATTACATCGTGCCAAGAGGAAGACCCAATACCCGACCCTATTCCTGATGTTACTTGCAACTATGTTCAATGGACAGGTACTGTAGATTGTGGTACTGGAAAATATCCAATTTCCAATACAATTTGTTGTCCTTCTGGTTCACCATTTTCCTTTAACGGAAACTATTGTTACAAAACTTGCCTAGATGCATACAATGTAGCAAATGGTGCAACTATTTATCGTTATAATGACGGAAATACAGGTAGCAGTTCATCTTCATCTTCTTCATCATCGAGTGGTAGTGGCGTTTGTAACTATGTACAATGGTCGGGCACCGCTGACTGCGGTAGTGGCTTCTATCCATATTCCAATGATAAATGTTGTCCTACTGGTTCTCCATTTTCCTTCAACGGAAACTATTGTTACACTACTTGCGAAGCAGCCAAAAATGCAGCAAATGGCGCAACTGTATATCGCTATAATGATGGAAATACTGGTAGCAGTTCATCATCATCATCATCATCATCATCATCATCATCATCATCGTCATCAAGTGGTAGTGGTGTTTGTAATTATGTACAATGGTCAGGTAGCGCAAACTGTGGAAGTGGATTTTATCCATATTCCAATACTGGTTGTTGCCCATCTGGTTCTCCATTTTCCTTTAACGGAAACTATTGTTACACTACTTGCGAAGCAGCCAAAAATGCAGCAAATGGCGCAACTGTTTATCGTTATAATGATACAAATACTGGTAGTAGCTCATCATCATCGTCAAGTAGTGGAGGTACCGTTACCACTGGTACGTTAATTGTGTGGAATTCTAAGTCTACGCCTTGTCCTGCGGGTTCAGGCACAGTAGTCGATGTTTATATTGCTGGGTCTTATGCTGGTGGAATTGGTTCTTATTGCACTTCAGCACCAAGTTGCACAGCATCATCTAATTGTGCAATTAAACGCACATTAGATCCAGGCAATTACAGTGTCAGTGCAAAGTGTGGTACTACTACATGGCCGGTTGGAACTGCAACAATTGTTAAGGGAGGATGTTTTCAAATTCAATTACAATAGTGAAACTTACTCCAATTAGATATGAACTATTTTATCAATATTAATCGTAGATTTTATCATAGAAAACAGTTGTTTTTATATATTGTTGCTGATATGTTGCTGATATGGGGTGCATATTTGTTTTATTGTACAAATTCTTACTACAAAGCATTTTTGTCACCCGAGGCAGTAATAACTTTATTTTATGTATCTGTATATTTTAGTAGTATTTCCATTTTTAGCGTTTTTAAAAATAGAAATAGAAAAGACTTTAAATCAAATGGATATATTTTTTGGAATACTTTTATTAAAGGCTTATGGTACTTATGTATAAGAAAAGAACAAAAGCAAGTTCCGTTTTTTGCAAATAAAAATGATAAAACAATAGTCTTATTTAGTATTGTGAAACTTTTCTTTATTCCCATAATGATAAATTTCGCAATTAGAAACTTTAATGATTTTTCATCTGAAATAAATCATATTCAATCTATTAGTATCAATAATTCATGGATGGAAATCCTAAACAATGTGATTTATCCTTTTACAATCTCATTATTCTTTTTAGTTGACACGGTCTTGTTTGCTTTCGGATATCTTTTTGAATCATCGTTTCTTAAAAATCGAATTCGCTCAGTTGATGCAACATGGGGTGGTTGGATAGCGGCACTATTATGTTATCCTCCAATAAATGAAGTTTTATCAAAAATAGCACCACTTGAAAGCTCTACTTTTGTATTATTTGAAAATACCGAACAAACATTTTTAGCTCGCTTAACGATGATTATTTTATTGTTCTTTTATGTTTCTGCTTCGGTTTCATTAGGTTCAAAATGTTCAAATCTTACCAATAGAGGAATAGTAACTAAAGGCGCATACAGTTTTGTAAGACATCCAGCATATATCTCAAAAGTCCTTTTTTGGTGGATAACAATTATTCCAGTAATGAAAAATAGCCCCATAATAATTATTACAATGTTAGTATGGACTTTTGTTTATTTTATCAGGGCGGTTACCGAAGAACGACATTTATCAATGGATGATGATTATATTAAGTATTGTAAAATTGTAAAATATCGTTTTATTCCATTTATATACTAACTTATCTGAATTATAACAAATATAATTATCAACAAAACAAATGAAAACAATCGTTAACTTATTAAAAGGTATTTTTGTATTGCTAATAATACAAACTCTAATTCAACTATTTACATTTATGCGGATAGATAAAACAGTCACAACATCTACCGAAAATAGCGGTGAAAAAGGTGTGCCAGCAATCAGAGCTATTCCAAATTTACCTAAAACAACCATATTTTTCGATTCAATATTTCACGATTTTGGAATTATACCCGAGACTAAAAAGGTACATGCTCGTTTTAAATTTACCAATACAGGTAAAGAACCTTTAGTTATTATTGCGGCTAGTGGCTCTTGTGGCTGTACAGTTCCTATAAGGCCTAAAGAACCAATTGAGCCTGGAAAAAGCAATTCAATTGAAGTTGCTTTTGATCCTAATGGGAAATCAGGTGAACAAACAAAAATGATAACAATTACTACAAATTCAGAACAAACTACTACTATTTTGACGATAAAAGCTATAGTTGAAAAATCAAGATAAAAGAACGGATTTAATCATGTGTTAATTTAAAGTGTCTTTTTAAAACATTTCAAAAATAAGAATTCCCCAAAAAATGCAGTTAGCGGAAGCCGAAAAGCTTTACGAGTAGGCAATCAAACAAAAATTAAAAAAAATGAAAAAACTAATTTTTATTTCGTTCGCAATTATTGCAATGATGGCAGTTTCATGTACAACCGACTACACCGATCCTGCAAAATTATCGGGTACAACTTGGAGATGTAGTACTTTTACTGACTCCGACATGGCTTCAGAAACCGAGTACATTGAACTCAAATTCACATCGAAGTCGTCTTGACTTTTTTGGGAGTTTAAACAATATTTAAAAGAAGGGAACGTTTTGTATGCGACAAAACAACAATAACATTCCCTTCATGGTGTACCAAGTACTTGACAAAGATACAATAAGAATTGAAATTTTACCAC
>CAIWCC010000205.1 GCA_903911085.1 uncultured Bacteroidales bacterium
CAAATTTGCGGCTTTGCGTTCAAAAAAACTTTTTTTATAACGAACTATTGCGGTAAAAACAAAAGAAAAAATAGTGTCGCTCCTAAGGAGCTCAGGTAATACTTGTAACTTATTGACTACCATAATTTCGTCCCGATGGGACTAAATATTTAGCTGCATAGCAGCGAAATTATGGTAGATAAATTCAAACCACAAAGCCTAAGCCCCATTCGGGGCGACATTAAAGCAATTATATAAAATGTATAGCGGACAGCAATGTAAATTATCATTGAGTCCACTCCTATTCGTATTTTTTATTGAACAAATAAAAGCTACGAATAGGAGCGGACTCAATGTTTTTTTTAGTGGATGTTCTGTGCGTAAAATATCATTTACTACTACTTTCAACATACATAACACAAAATCAAACAAATAACATTCTGCCAAAAACAGAACAACATTTGTATTGAATTGATACTTATTTGGTCGTAAAGTTGAACAATACACTTAATATCCGGTTAAAACAATTCTAAAATGCAATCAATATTAACCGTAATTATGGCGTTATTTAATATCGTTAGGTATTTCGGCTGTCTACAAAAGCCTAAACATATTACTACGCACACAAAATTTATTACTACAGCCCACAATAATATGTTCTACAAAATTTTACCTTTTGACTATTTTTATACGTTTTGTCAGAAAGTTTTTACGAATTGGACGAATAATTTTACGAATTGGATAGGTGATAAATAAATTATACCATTATATTTGTAGCCAAATATTATAAATTATAAAATAAAATTTATAAACTCACCACAAATATTAATTATCATGAAAACAACTACTAATCTCACTTTGATTTTGCAAAAACTATGCAACCAGAGTACTTCTTGTAATCAAAACAACAGTAGGAAATGGACAAATGTCAAATCGACTCTATTGGTATTAATCATTCTGCTGGCTGGATCCATGTCAGTAAAGGCTGATACAAATTTCGATCCTAACAATACAGATCATTTCAGAGTAGAATATGAATCTGGTTCAATGGGATTCTCTAGGGCGAAAATTAGAGTTTTCACACTCGAAACCTCTGGAATTAACGATGGTATGAGGTCGATTGAACTTTTTTATGTTTTAAATGGAGTTGAGACTAAAATATGTTATTTTGGAACCGATGATGCTGCTAAAGTTTGTAGTAAATTTGTCAGTGAAAATACAATTGATGCAGGCTACATGCACGAGCAATCAACTGAAGGTGATAGATATACTACTGTTTATTGGATTTACCCTCAAAAACTGAATGGTAAAACCGTACAAATCCGATATAAATGGCAATGGGATATTAATATTAATGGTGTCGATCAGACTGGTACAAATGATTTTTATTTGACATTGCCAAGTATAACATCGCCTGCTCCCATAGGTAATCCATTATTGAGTATTATAAATGGCGATAGTGATGGAAAATGGTTTAAATTTTCATGGAATTCGTTTGATAAGTCATTAAATTTAGATTATAGTATGAATGGTCAAACTTGTAAAAGTTTTACTACATTAAAACTGTACAGCGATGCTGACGGTAAAACCTTAATTGGAACGTCAGTTAACACAGATGGTGGTGCTGGAAATTTATACGTAAACATTCCTAATAGTTTATTGAATAAAATCAATACCATTTATCCAAAATTAGAATATACCATTAATTCTACTTATGATAAAAAAACACACTACTATAGTTTACCACCTGTAACATCTAAAGGTTTTACAAGCCCTGTATTAGGGAGTAATCCCTTTGATCGTTGTACAAAAAAAGTTACTCTAAACTGGATTTATCAAGACCCTTCAGATCTCGATCCAAATACAAAAGTATATATTTATAGGAAAAGCGATGCGGAATCTGTTTACAAACTTGTTTCGGGTGCTTTAGAAAAAAATATTACAGCTTGGGACGATACTGATGCATCATTGTTATGGGACACACAATATAATTATATTATTCGAAGTTGCCCCACTTTCTTAACCGCAAGTGACGTGAAATTTACTAATGCAACTGCGGCTAATTATTTGCCCGAGTTATTGCAAAAAGCTACAGTTCTTACAAGCAGACAAGTAATTGATTTATCAACAAAGTTTACTGCAACAGCTAATATTGCTCAAGGAACAAAAGTTGCCAATGTCGAAATAAAATGGAGTGATTTATGTTCATGTCCACCTCAGTATCTTACATTGACTAGGATAAATACCTTAAATGCAAACGATGAATTCTCACAGCAAGTTTTAACTAGTTCTGGGAGATATGTTGACACAGATGTAATTAACAATAATCCATACAAATATCAATTAAGTGTAGATAATGGAGGAAGAATTGAAACTGGTGCTTGGGTAAGTGCAAATGTAACTGACCAATGTAAATTTTTAAAGCTTACTACCACAAAGGGTGTTTTAAACGATAGGGTACGACTATCATGGGAAATAGATAAACCTTTATTGAATCAGAAATTTATTATTAAAAGAAAAATCTTTGATAATGGGTCTGATTTGTTTGATTACGAACAGATAGCTGAGAAACAATCCACAAATAGTATCGAGAACTGGGAAGACTTGTCGGTATCACCTGGAATTTTATATAAATACCAAATTGTATCCTATTATCAACCGCCAATCGGATCACTTTTGTTAATTCCGACGGTCGATTCAATTGGTAGTGGATTGGGATTTAGTCAACCAATTGGTACAATTAGCGGTGCCATAGCATTTGGTTCAGGAACAGCAGTTGAAGGAGTAAATGTAGCTGTTCTTAACACTGACAATAATCAAAAACTTTACAAAAGTATGGAGTTTTCACAAACAGGATCACGTGGAAATGTTGCACTAAAAAGTAAAAAGCATGGTTGCATTGAAACTGGTTTTACTTGGCAAGCCATGCTCAAACCGGTAAATAGGACACAAGTAAACGCATGTATTTACGAAATGAATAGCGAGTATTCGTTTCGTATAAACGCAAATAAAATTAATGTATTTGTCAATCCACAATCTTTGACAGTACCAGTTCTGTCTAAGGATATTAGTTCTATTGCTGCAAATAAATTTTTCCAACTTAGTATAAGTTATAATTCAAGTACAAAACACATAAAACTTTACATTGACGGAATATGTAACGATAGTGCGACTTTGAATAGCACTTATACTTGTCAAAACAAAAGTGATGCAAAACTGGCTGCATCATTTTTGAATGGAGTATCATATTACAAAGGTTTAATAGACGAAATGCGATTGTGGAGTAGAGCTTTGACTAAAACAGAAATCAAAACAAATTTCGATCGTTATCTGTCAGGTTCAGAAGCAGATTTAATTGGGTATTGGCAAATGGATGAAGGTATTAATGGTTTTGCATTTGATAAATCAAATTACAATAAAAGCTATAATGAAAATCACATTACGATGTTGGGTGTTGCATGTTCAGACACTATACCAACTCTTGCACAATTAAGCATTAAATCCAATACTGATAAAAATGGAAATTACCTAATCCAAGGTGTGCCATACAGAGGAAGTGGATCTACATACAATGTGATACCTGCTTTAGGGACACATGAATTTGAACCTAGCAGCCAACAGATATTCATAGGTGGTACTAGTTCTGAGGTGCAAAGTAAAATAAGCTTTAAGGACATTTCTTCGTTCAGCATAAGCGGATATATTTATTACGAAAACACGACTTATCCAGTTGATGGTGTTCAGTTTTCGGTAGATGGGAATACTTGTACTAGAGAAAATAAAATCATATCTTCGGGTTATAACAAATTGGGAGTTGCAATACCTGGATATTATGAAATTGATGTACCAATAGGCGAGCATAAAATTACGATGTTTAAAAACGGTCATACTTTTATCAATAAAGATGCCGATGCCACATTGATATTAGGTCAAACATATAATTTTAAAGAAAATAAGACCTATATTGATTTCAAAGACCTTACCAAAGTTACATTAGTAGGTAGAGTTGTAGGTGGAGCTATACAAGCAGCCAAACCTATTGGATTTAACAGAAGTATTGCCAATATTGGTCAGGCAAAAATTAAAATTCAGCCTAAATTGAGTCAAATTTATCAATTAAACAGCGTATCTAATGATTCTTTGATTTTAGGAAATGGCAATTCTAATATTTTAAGTACTGCAAAAGTGGCAAAAGGATCTGATATAATTAATATTTTGACCGATTCCATTAACGGTGAATTTATGGTTCAAGTTCCACCGGTTCCAATGAAAATAATTGATGTTCAGGCAACAACGATCACTAAATCACAGTTTAAATTAGAAAATCAGCCTGACATTGATATGATTCCTACATTTCTATCAATTGATACAATTCATAGAAATATACTAACCGTAGATAAAAAAACGGTTACACTTATAGATACATGTACATATCACCAAAAAGTAAATTTAACTTATACTGCTACTAAACCAGTATTTACAATTAAGGATATGACGTACATTGATAAAGCCAATTGCGACAGTATTTATGGTGATATGTCATTTTATTACAATGACCCAAACAATTCATTGAATAATGACACAGTTTCTTTGGTTGGATTTGACAAAGTAGCACCTTATCATAAATATAATTATCCATTTTTCACTCAAGGCAATTTTTATAAATTTAAAATACAGGCCTACGAAGAATATTTTCATCCTAAGAAAAAAACTATAGACATTGTTCCTTTAAGTGGCAAATCATTTCAAATTGAGAATAAACTTAGCACAGTTACAGATAAAACAGACTATTTGCTAGATTCTTTAGGCACATATTATTATCAATTTATGGCAGGCACCCCAGTATTAGTAGGTTCGTATACAATGGGAATGAATGCAACTATGGATTATAACGGAAGTACAGTTTCATGGAAAAATGGAAATAACGTTGGTATAAGAGGAATTATTTTAGGTGCAGTTCCAGTTGGTGGGGTTGACTTTGTAACCAAAGGGCCCGATCAGGTTATTGCGGTATTACGCGACCCTCCTGGGTCAAACAGTTTTGCATCGCTGATTAAAGGTTCAACAATAACTTCAAATCACACTTATAATGGTGTTTGGGAGCAATCGTCGGGTCATAAATTCACCGCAAATTTAGGTGGCGATATGATGTTAGCTTTTGGTATGGTGAGAATTTCAAACAAATGGGATATTGGTGCAGGAATTGAAGAGACAAACACATGGAGCGGTTCTAAAACAAAAACTGCGTCTTACTCTATGACTGAAACAATTAGTACTTCCTCATCACCAGATTATGTAGGTGCTGATGGTGACGTTTATATTGCAAATTCAACTAATATTGGTTTTGCAAAATGTACTCAATTGAGTATTAAACCTGTTGGACAAAGTATGTCATTCACCAAAAACAACAGTTATTTCTTTATTCCAATTGGCGATTCAACATCGTTCAGATACACTCAGCACCATATTATTAATAAATTATTACCAGAATTAGTTAATTTGCGAAAAAGTATATTAATTACAGTTACAGATACAAATGCGGTATCAGCTGGCAAACACTCAAAATATGTTACACTGTTAGACCCAACAAATCCAAATTTTGGGGCACAGAATACTTATCGTTGGGTTATGCCTACATCTATTGCTGGCACTCAAGTTGATTCAGTTGCATACTACACAAACTCGATTGACAATTGGAAACAAATAATTAGACGCAATGAAATGGAGAAGTTACGTGCAGCAGGCAGATTGGCAAAAGACCCGATTAATCCAATTAATTACGACAAAATTAACTTGTCATTTGATGCTGGAACTGTACTTGCAAAATCAGTTATTCAAACATATTCACACTCTGAATCTAACGACTTTAAGTTCAATGTAAAAGTAGCTGTAACTTCTGAAGCTGGTCTTACAGTTAATGGTTTTGGTTTTACTATTAACAACGAGGTAAGTGGAAATACCACCCATCAGTATACAGATGCTTCAACTGAAAATTACACAACAAATTATAGCTATACTTTACAAGATGGCGATGCAGGTAATTATCAATCTGTAGATGTATACACACCATCTTCTGAGAATCAACGTCCTGGAACTGTTGACAATACTTCAGAGTCAAAATACATAAAAGTTGAGCTTGAAGGTGGTCCTATTTTTGAAACCCGCGGGGGTGCTACTTCATGTCCTTATGAAAAAGGAGACACAACAGTTTGCTATTTAAATGCCTCTAATAAGCCTGAGCCGCTTAGCACACCAACTGTTCAAATTGAAAAGCCAGGCCTTGAAGTATTAGTTCCAACTATTGGAGGTATATCTAGTGGCAAACAAGCTTCTTATGAATTGGTTTTACAAAATCTATCATCTAGTAGCACAGCCAGTTGGTTCCAACTATCAGTTGACCCAGCATCGAATCCTCGTGGTGCCATTGTTAGTATTGATGGAACTCCACTTACAGAGCCACGTTTATTCTTGGTTACAAGTACACCTATGCATAAAATTGCAAGAATTAGTCAATCGAGTACCGATGATTTAATCTTTGAGAATTTACGCTTCGTACTTTCTTCGCCTTGTCAAAGTAATATAAAAGCTTCGGCATTTGTTACCGCCAAATTTGTGCCTTCGTGCAGCGATTTGACTCTACAAATAGACGACAGGACTTTGAATTCTGAAACTGGAAGTGATCTTACTGTTATTCTAAAAGATTTCGATAAGAGTTATAAAAACTTTGCTGGTATACGATTGCAGTACAAAGGCATAAATGATTTGAATTGGAGATTGGCAAAAGAATTTGTGCTTGACAGTGCTTTAATGAAACCATCGAAAGGATTTACTAAAATTGGTTTAGACGATGTTACGCTTACTTATAAGTTCCCAATGGCTACCGATCCAGATCAAACCTATCAATTCAGGGCTAGAACTGTATGTGCTGGTGACATTTACAACGAAACAGCTACAATAAACGTGGTAAAGGATATGAAGAAACCACTTTCGATGGGACTTCCTTCTCCATCAAATGGAATACTAACTCCTGAATCTGAAGTTTCTGTAACATTTAACGAGAATATTCAATCCGAAAAAATTGCCACAACCGACATTAAAGTTTATGGCGTACTTAATGGTTTCACCGAGAAAGACAATGTTGGATTGGCATTTGCTGGTAGTCAAAAAGCATTTACAGAATTGCCATTGAACTTACAAAGTAGTTCTTTCACTATTGAAGGTAAGTTCTTGGCAAAAGCAGGAAATACTGCTGGAAATATATTTAGTGTAGGCGAAAGTGAAAATAAAGTTGCTTTACAAATGATTGGAAATGATTTGAAAGTTATAGCAGGTAGTTACTCAAAACAAACAGTTTTAAGCGCAGATGCCAACTTCCAATACTTTGCTTTGACCTATGATGCAACCAACAAAAATCTAACATTGTATCTTTGGAGTAATGCCAACAAAACGAAAACAACACTCTTTAGCGAAGTGTTAACTAACGGAGTTGCGCCAGTAGGTCGACTTATAGTAGGCGAAAACTTTTATGGTGATGTGCGTCAAATCAGTGTTTGGAGCGAGCAACGGACTTATGCAACCATATCCGAAAGCAGATCAACATCAAAAACTGGTAAAGAACTGAATTTAGTAGGTTATTGGGCAATGGATGAGGGTTATGGAACTATGGCTGTGGACAAGGCACGTGGACGCAACTTAACGGTAGCAAATTCATGGTTTATTACTCCGATGGGCTTGGCCGCCACACTCAACGGCACCACCAAAATAGTTGCAAAATCAAACCATATTTCACGTACAACTGATAATGACTTTGGTATTGAATTCTGGTTCCGCGGAGCTGCTGGTCAAAAAAATGCAACCTTATATTCGTGTGTTGGTGATACTATAAAAGAGGCAAGTAAAAATATTTCGGTGGCTTTCAATGGAACTGGGAATTTAACTCTTGCAACCAATGGAAATTCATATCTAATACCTTCGGGAACAGTGTTGGACAATAGTTGGCATCATTTTGCTTTCAGTGTAATGCGTGGTGGAAATGCCAGTGTGTACATTGATGGTGCTCAAAAATATCAAACTTCAGCAACCAATATTGGCGGTATGGCTACCGATTCTATTGCATTTGGGGCACTTCGTTTTTATCCAACTGGAGCAACAAAGGCTAGTTTTACTAACTTATTTACAGGTTCTATTGATGAAGTTCGTATTTGGAATAATGCACTAACAACCGAGAATATAAAATTGAATTTGCATTCAAAATTAACAGGTAATGAAACTGGATTGATAGCATATTATCCATTCGAGAAACTTAATAGTTCGGGAGATAATGTTTATAGCTTAGAAGATGCATACACACCTGTTGATCCTTTAATGTATAACGGTGGAACTGCAATTGGAAAAAACGTAGGTTTTACTGCTGATAATACTCCAGCAATAAAAATAGCGCGAACAAGAGTTCCTGTTAATTCAAACTTTACAGCGTCCGACAATAAAATCGTTATCAACATCACCGAAGATGCTGATAGGATTGAAAACTGCGTATTGGAATTTGAGTTGGATAGAATAATGGATTTGAATTCAAACCGCATGGCATCTCCTTTGAAATGGTCCGCATTTGTAAACATGAATCGTTTGAAATGGGATACAGAAAATGTGAACTTAACCAAAGAAGTTTTGGCACCATTAACATTCGAAGCGGTAATTTCTAACAGTTCTGGAAAATATGAAAACTATGTTATTTCTGGTCTACCAAGCTGGTTGTCGGTAAATAAAGCACAAGGCACATTGAGTCCATTGAACAAAACCACATTGGTGTTTACAGTTGATAATTCGACGAATGTGGGCTCTTATGAATGTGACGTTCGTTTGACAGGTAGCAAAAACATAGATGAAGTTTTACCTGTAGTATTGAAGGTTACTGGTCCTAAACCAAACTGGGCAGTGAATCCATACAATTTTGAATCTTCGATGAATGTAATAGGAAAAATAACCATAGATGGTGTTTATCAAGAAGATTCTGAAGATATATTAGCTGCATTTATTGGATCTCAATGTGTTGGAATATCAAATCCTAAGTTTGATAGCAAATTGAATTCATACATAACTTATATGGATATATATGGCAATTCAACAGATATTTCAAAAGCTATCACTTTCAGTTTGTGGGATGCAGGAACAGGACGAATTTATCCGGCAGTAGATGTTGCAGGTAGTCCGATTAGCTTTGTTTCAGGTACAATTACAGGCACAAGAGCTATTCCACAGTTATTCAATGCAACCGATAAGATTGAACAACAATTGACGTTGAAACAAGGCTGGAACTGGATTTCATCCAATGTTGTGAGTACTCAACCAAGTTTGAACGATCAGTTTAAATCTGGCATCGAAACAGCATGTGAACAACTCAAATCGAGACTTGGCTACTTAAGCTATTCAAATGGCAATTGGACTGATTCTAACCCAGCATTAACCATCGATCAGGTATCGATGTATATGCTCAAATCGAATCAAGCAAAAACACTTAAAATGCAAGGTGCAATGGCAAAACCAGCCAATTATTCAGTAGTAATTAATCCATTATGGAACTGGATTGGATATGTACCTCAATTTGTAACGCCAATAAAAGATGCTTTGAGCGGTCTCGCATCAGTTGAAGGTGACCAAGTGAAAGGACAAATTGGTTTTGCTACATACTCTGATGGCAATTGGTATGGCAGTCTTCAATACATGATGCCTGGTGCTGGATATATGTATAAATCAATGAATTCTATACCAACTAGTTTCAAATATCCATCGCAGTACTTCTCACAATCTAAGGTTGCAAAACAAAGCGAAGTAGCAGAAAATATGCGTTGGACAGTTGATGCTAATAAATTCCAAATGAGCATGACAGCTACTTGTATTGCTTCAATCAATAATCAGGAAGTTACAAATGGCAATATGCAAGTGGCAGTATTTGTTGGTGACGAATGTCGCGGCACAACCACATTGAAATATGTGGATAGCTACAACCGCTACATGGCATTCTTAATGGTTTGGGGTAACATGGACGATGTGAATAAGAAAATCACATTCAAGAGCTTTAATACAAGCAATAATCAAGAACTTAGTTTATCAGACCAATCACTTTCGTATGTGCCCGACAATATAATTGGCACACCTGCGAGTCCTTATAAGATTAACTTTGTAATAGCTGGCAATAATGTGGTAAACATGGATAAACTCAAATTGTATCCAAATCCGGTAAGCGATGTATTACACTTCGATTGCAATACTAACGGAATTGAAGAACTTGAAGTAATTGATAATCTTGGTCGTCAGCTAATTGGTTACACGCATGTAAACAAGAATTCAATTAATGTTAGTAATTTAGCTCCTGGCGTGTACACACTTCGAATTAAATACAACGGAAATGTGACCAATCATATATTTGTTAGAAAGTAAGTGATAATTTATAAAAGAGGCGAACCTAAAATATGGGTTGCCTCTTCTATATTTTTTATTCTAATTTACAATAGAAATTATTCTGAAAATTTCATCAACTTGAATTTGTTGGATTATAATTAAACACTGATATTATCGGTTTTCTTTCATTCCAAATTCAGTCAAAAAAATACAAACCAATGAAAACTTGGAAAGTAATACTACGACCAATAATATTGGCATTTTTAATACTTACGCCCCAATTAGGTTTTGGGCAGATTGTTGCATGGCAATTTGGAAGTCCTGCATCAACAGGCACTGAGGCAACATATAATGCCACCACCAATGATCCCAATTTGAAAACTTCAATTCTTTCGAGAGGTGTTGGATTAAATACCCCCATTGCTTTTAGCAGGGGTTTTGTGGATTCACCTTGGAATACCGCAGGTCAAACTGCGGCTCAAACAATAGGTAGTTATTTTCAATTTACCATACAGGCTTCCTCAGGCTATCGAGTTTCATTGAGTACATTAGATGCTAAGCTAATTAGTTACAAAGGAGGAGGTGGATCTTCTGGCCCAAATAGGTATATTTGGAGGTACAGTGTAGATGACGGTATTTCTTTTAATGATATCGGTTCACCTATAACATTGACTCCAACTTCAAGTACAAGTACAACAGGATCTAGTCAAGCTCCAATAACTTTAAGTTCGATATCTAATCTACAGAATATTTCAAGTGCCTCTTCAATAATTTTCCGTATTTATGCTTGGGGCGCAACTAATACAGGTAATAACGGGTATTTTGGATTTGGAAAAACACCTGTTTCACCAACTACAAACTGTCTAGCAATTGGCGGAACGGTCGAACAACTGACACTATCAACTTCAACATCAATTATAAATGTTCCAAAAACATCAAATTATGAAATTTCTACAGCAGTAACTTCAAATACTGACTGGACAGCTACATCTGATCAAAATTGGTTAACAGTAAATTCTGCCGGAAATGGAAATGGGACTCTTACCTGTACCACAACTTCCTTAAATCCTTTGATAACAGAAAGAATAGCAACAGTCACACTTAGTGCTAAAGGATTAACTGACAGAACTGTAACGGTTGTTCAAGCGGTGGGTGATGCAACTTTATCAGTTTCAACACCAACTGCTAACGTATCAAAAATAGAAAATAGCTCTGCTAGTTTAGATGTTACATCCAATTCAACTTGGACAGCCACTTCAGATCAAAATTGGTTAACAGTACCTTCAGGTGCTACAGGAAATGGCACATTGACTTGTACCGCCACTGCTAATCCTACAATAAATATCCGAACAGCAATTGTAACATTAAAAGCTGCAGGAGCTTCTGACAGAATTGTAACTGTAACACAAGAGGCCGGTGATGCCACTTTATTAGTTTCTTCTACTACTGCAAATGTTACAAAAACAGCGAATAGTTCTGCGATTATAGATATTACATCCAATTCAACATGGACAGCAACTTCAGATCAAAATTGGTTAACAGTACCTTCAGGTGCTACAGGTAATGGCACCTTGACTTGTACCTCCACCTTAGCTAATCCCACAATCACAACTCGTTCGGCAATTGTAACACTAAAAGCTACAGGAGTTTCTGACAAAATTGTAACTGTAACACAAGAGGCTGGCGATGCTACATTATCAGTTTCGGCAATTACAGCAAACGTTACAAAAACAGCGAATAGTTCTGCGATTATAGATATTACATCCAATACAACATGGACAGCAACTTCCGACCAAACCTGGCTTACTGCCACTTCAGGTGCAACAGGCAACGGCACATTGACTTGTACCGCCGCTGCTAATCCTACAATAAATATCCGAACAGCAATTGTAACACTAAAAGCTACAGGAGCATCTGACAAAATTGTAACTGTAACACAAGAGGCTGGCGATGCCACTTTATTAGTTTCTTCTACTACTGCAAATGTGACAAAAACAGCGAATAGTTCTGCGATTATAGATATTACTTCCAATTCAACATGGACGGCAACTTCCGACCAAACATGGCTAACTGCTACTTCGGGTGCTACAGGAAATGGCACATTGACTTGTACCGCCACTGCTAATCCTACAATAATTATCCGTACTGCAATTGTAACACTTAAAGCTACAGGAGCTTCTGACAAAATTGTAACTGTAACACAAGAGGCCGGCGATGCCACTTTATCAGTTTCTGCTAATACGGCAAGCGTTGCAAAAACAGCGAATAGCAGTGTGAATATTGATATTACTTCAAACACCACTTGGACATCAATTTCAGACCAAAGCTGGCTTACTGTAGCTGCTGGTGGCACAGGCAATTCCACACTGACATTTACTGCAATTACTACCAATCCTGTAATCACAACACGTATTGCTAAAGTTACAATTAAAGCTACCGGAACTGTTGATCAAGTTGTTACAGTAACACAAGCAGTTGGCGACGCTACATTATCAGTTTCAGCAACTACAGCTAATATTGGTAATATGGCCAATATCACTTCTAGGGTTAATATCATTTCAAATTCTCCTTGTTCAGCATCATCAGACCAAAGTTGGTTACTAGTAAAATCCTCTGGGAAAGGCGATTATTCATTACCATTTTATGCTGTTTCTGCAAATCCATTGGCCACAACAAGACAGGCAATTATAACAATAACAACAGTTGGTGCAGCCGACAAAACAATTACTGTAACACAGGCTGGTGCCGATCCAACTTTAGAAGTTTCAGCAAATACAGCTAATGTTGCCAAAACATCGAGTGCCAATGCCACATTGAAAGTAACATCCAATACCACATGGACAACTTCATCCAATCAAACCTGGCTCTCGGTAACGCCTGGCACAACTGGCAATGCTACTGTTACATTTACGACTTTTGCCGCCAATCCAACCATAACTTCTCGTAATGCAATTGTTACGTTCAAAGCTACAGGTACTACAGATAAAATTGTAACCATAACACAAGCATCAGGCGATACTACTTTAACCGTTTCGGCATCAACTGCAAGTGTATTGAAATCGGCTAATAGCAGTACATCAATTAATGTAGTATCCAATGCCTCTTGGACGGCCACTTCCGACCAAAATTGGTTGACAATTACAACAGATGCAACTGGTGATGCTACTTTATCAATTACTGCCAACACCACTAATCCAACAATTTATTCTAGAGCTGCAACTGTTACCGTAAAGGCTACTGGTGCTGCCGACAAAACAATCACAGTGACCCAAGCAGCTGGCGATGCCACATTATCTATTTCTGAAACAACCGCAAGTGTTTCTGAAACTGCCAATAGCATGGCATGGATAAATATTTCTTCAAACACATCTTGGACAGCAACTTCCAATCAAAGTTGGTTAACAGTAACTCAAGGAGCTACAGGCAATGGTTCATTAACTTTTACTGCTGCCGAAAACTCTGCAATTACCGCCAGATCTGCAACTGTAACCGTGAAAGCTACAGGCATTTCAGATAAAACAATCACCGTTACTCAGTTAGCTAATGCCCCAATTCTGAAAGTTTCTAACAACTCAGTTGTTTTAGACCCGAAAGCAAATAATACTACTTCGGTTAATATTACTTCCAACACAGTTTGGCATGCAGTATCCGACCAAAGTTGGTTGATTGTTAGTTCGGGAACCAATGGAAATGGAGTACTTACATTTTCGGCCGCAAATTCTACAAACGTTACACGGCAAGCAATTGTAACAATTTCAGGAACAGGTGTAGCTGATTATAAAGTTACTGTTATTCAATCATCCAATGCAACAGAAAATAAATACCAGCTAAACATGACGGTAACATCTATTGCAACGATTGATAATAATGAAATTGCAAATGGTGACATCCAACTATCAGCATTTATTGGAACTGAATGTAGAGGAACTACAACTTTGAAATATGTAGAATCAACAAAACGATACATGGTGTTTTTGATGGTGTGGGGTAATGCGGAAGATGTAAACAAAACTATCACATTTAAGAGCTACGACCCAATTAGCACTAATGAACTTACAGCGATAAATGCAACACTAAAATTCATTCCTGAAAGTATAACAGGCTCTCCAACAAATCCTTATTCGATAGATTTCGCAAAAAAAATAACTGAAATAAATGTTATCAACAACAAGAATATTGAGGTTTATCCAAACCCAATAATTGATGCATTTAGAATAAAAGGATTGGTTGGTATTGCAAATATTAACTTAACGGATATGAATGGTAAAATATTAATTCATAGACAAGTTAATGAAAATGAAGCCATATCAACACAAACATTACCTAAAGGAATGTATTTGTTACAAATTACTAATAATGACGGCGTAGTAAAACGAAAAGTAGTGAAACAGTAAGTACAAATAGACTTTTTGCGAAAAGAGAATAAAAAAACAACACTAAATTTTAAAACCGCTGACAGGAATTCCCTGTCAGCGGTTTTTTATTCAACTTATACCTCTACCCTATCCACTGTAATCATCCTTTTCCATTCATTTAAAGGTAATCCTTTTTGTGTCATAATTGTACGTTTCATAGAACTGATTGAACCAAATCCACATACATCTGCTAAATATTCGTACGTCACTTCTGGTTTTTCAAGTATAATACGTTCCATTTCGGCAATACGAAATGAATTGACATAAGTACAAAAATTTTGATTATAAAGCTGATTGATAATTGATGAAATATATGTACGATTAGTACCAGTAACTTTTACAATGTCGAGAATATTCAATTGACTGTTCAAATATATTTTTTTGTTCTCAAATAAATCCAATAGTTTTTCCTGCAACTTCTGCTTAGCATCATTGCTGGCAATTATTTCTTGTTCGGATATATTTAATGCAGCTTCACTTTCGTCAAACGAATCGTATGTAGGATTTATGGATTTTTGTTTGAAACCCATGTATCCAATAATATAAATAGTCACTGTAAATATTGTCCACAACACATAGATCATTGTTTCTTTGGGGACTATCAATTGCCTACCAATCAATATAGCCAGAAACGAACCAACTGTAAACAGTAAAATTGAGTAATTAAGTATCTTGGCATTGTTATATTTACCATCATTTATGTCGGAATAATATTGTTCTGCCTTATGTCCATATTTTTTAAGTAGTAAATAATTAGCAATATAAGTAGCTGCAACCACAGTCATAAAAAAAATGCGTGTAATAATTCGCATTATTGCTAAAAAATGTATATAAGGGGAATCGGGAAATGCATTTTCATTAAAAAGCCATATCCGGTATTCGTTTGTTGGCGTTAAGAATACTCCAATAGCATACGATATAGATATGACAAGAGAGGGAACTAAAAACCGTAAATGCTTTTTTAAAGTAAACTTCTCGTCAATAGTCAGCAACCTAAAATAAATGTAATAAACGGGAAATCCTACATGACCAACAAAGTTCAAAATCACATCTACATAATGATAAAGATATTTCAGAGATGAAAAGTATAAGAAATGCGATGAAAAGCAAGTGAACGCTATCAACATAAAATAAACTAGCAATTTACGAGGATTAGATTGATTTTTCTTGTTACCCCAAAGCGCTAAAATCCAAAATAATGAAACAAATACAGGACCCAGCAAGAATATTATTTTAACCATAAATTAGCTTCCGTTTGTTTTAAATTCAACAATCTATTACATTGCATTGATTTATTTTTTTGTGAATTCTACACTCAAAATAAATTTCATTCACATAATACTTTACAAAATCTAGAACAAAGATAATTCTTGTATATCAAAATGTAATAAAAATAAACAATTATTTTATTTTTTCGTATTTAAAAGTGTATTATCATTAATCTTTACCGGTAATAATATGACTTTAAGTCATAGATGGAGTTATATCATTCTTAAAACACAAGATCGGTTGAAACTAAACATAGTTAATTCAAAATAACATCAACATTATTCGAGCATACTATTAGTTTGATAATATAAATATCAACAAAAAATGCCTGTCGAAATTTCTTTCGGCAGGCATTTTCAGATTATAACATCTTATTATTTAAGCAAGGCGTAATCAATAACATCCATAATATCATCAACATAATGAAATTTTAGACCTTTTAAATAGACTGGCTTGATTTCTTCGATATCTTTTTGATTATCTTTACAAAGAATAATATCAGTAATACCAGCACGTTTTGCTGCTAGAATTTTTTCCTTAATACCTCCCACTGGCAGCACCTTGCCACGTAATGTAATTTCGCCTGTCATAGCCAAATTTTTACGTACTTTACGCTTGGTAAACACAGATACTAAGGCGGTTGTCATAGTTACACCTGCCGATGGTCCATCTTTTGGAATAGCACCTTCGGGTACGTGAATATGCACATTCCATTCATCAAACATCTGACTATCAATCTTAAACTTATCGGCATGAGCTTTGATATATTCCAATGCCAACATGGCCGACTCTTTCATTACTTCTCCCAGATTACCTGTAAGGGTAAGTTTAGGCGATTTGCTTTTACTCAAACTCGATTCTACAAATAAGATCTCACCGCCCACTTGTGTCCATGCTAATCCAGTAACAACACCAGGATATTCATTGCCTTGGTATTTGTCGCGACTATATTTTGCCGACCCTAAATAAGTTTTGAGGTCGTCGTTAGTCAACTCAATATTATATTTTTCCTCGGAAGCCACTTTTTTGGCTACTTTACGCATTAAACCTGCAATCTGCCTGTTCAACTCCCTAACACCCGACTCGCGAGTGTACGATTCAATCAATTGATTAAGAACAGGTTTAGTAAGCGTAAATTGATTATCTTTCAATCCATGATTTTCCAATTCCTTAGAAACCAAATGTCGACGAGCAATTTCCATCTTTTCTTCCTGCATATACCCACTTACTTCAATCAACTCCATACGGTCGAGCAACGGACGCGGAATTGTACTCAGATTATTGGCTGTGGCAATAAACAGCACTTTTGAAAGGTCGAAATCAACATCTAAATAATTATCGTGAAAAGTGCTGTTTTGTTCTGGGTCAAGTACTTCCAACAAAGCAGAAGATGGATCGCCTTTATAATCGGTGGTGATTTTATCAATTTCGTCGAGCACAAATACTGGATTCGAGGCTTCTGCTTTTCGAATGTTTTGAATAATTCGGCCAGGCATTGCACCAATATAAGTACGACGGTGACCTCTAATTTCGGCTTCGTCGTGCAATCCTCCAAGTGATATGCGCACATATTTTCGATTCAAAGCAGACGCAATCGATTTTCCAAGAGATGTTTTACCAACTCCCGGAGGGCCATACAAACAAATAATTGGAGATTTCATATCGCCTTTTAGTTTGAGCACAGCCAAATGTTCAATTATGCGTTCCTTTACTGTTTCCATCCCAAAATGGTCTTTGTCAAGTACTTTCTTCGCATTTTTAAGGTTAAAATTATCTGTGGTAAATTCGTTCCAAGGCAATTCTAACATTGTTTCGATATAATTGAGTTGAGTTGAATAATCGGGGGAATGTTGGCTCATTCGTTCCAACTTTTTCATTTCTTTATCAAAAGCTTTCGCAGTGACTTCGTTCCACTTTTTCCCTTTAATTCGTTCTTTAAAATCGGCAACATCTTTTTCTGGCGAATTTCCACCCAATTCATTTTGAATGGTTTTCATCTGTTGTTGCAAAAAATACTCGCGTTGTTGTTGATCGATGCCTTCTTTTGCTTTATTTTGAATGGACATTTTAATTTCCAACAATTGTGACTCCTTGTTGAGTAACTCAAGCAATTGATATCCACGCTCCATTACTTCGTCAATTTCGAGCAATCGTTGTTTTTCTTTTACATTTAAGCCAAAGTTAACACACACATAATTGATTAGGAAGAGTGGATTTTCGATGTTTCGAATTGCAAAAGCCATTTCTGGCGAAATAGCTCCAGAATCATTTATTATATTGATAGCCAAATCTTTAATTGAGGATACCAATCCTAAAAACGAACTATCGTTGGCATCGGGTAAAATTTCATCAACCAAATTTACTTTGGCTTTCATAAATGGTTTTGAGGTTTGTAAATCGCCTAAAACGAAACGATGTTTACCTTCAAGTATTACAGTTGTAGAATTGTCGGGCATTTCAAGTATGCGTACAACCTGTGCCACAGTTCCCATCGAAAATAGTTCGTTAATATTTGGATCGTCTAATTTCTTATCCATTTGCGAGCAAACACCGATAAGCAAATCATTGTCATTAGCTGTTCTTACAAGCTTTAACGATTTTGAACGAGCCACCGAAACAGGCATTAAAACACCAGGATAAAGCACCATATTTCGCAATGGTAAAATGGGAAGCACATCGCCCGAATTCAAGTTCAAATCCGATGAGCGTTCATCGAGAGAAATAATTGGAAACATTTCGGACGAGCCTAGTATATCTTCAGAAAATTGATTGTCAAAAGGGTTGTTCATAGTTGAAATATAATGATTTTTATGCCATTTTGTCACAAATGCCAATTTTTAATTTATTTATTCTTACTGTCATTTTACTTATAACGCTGCAAATGTTACACTTAGCAAACGTAAACAAAAACGTATAGCTTGTTATTTCAATAGCTGTGCCAAAACAAATGTTTGAGTAATAACTTTAAGACAAATTGCCAAATGCGAAATTAACAAGCAGTTTTTACCTCAATAAGCAGACAAAGATACTAGAAATTTATAAAAGAAAACGTCCTTATTGAAATTATATCTCTATTCAGTAAATTTCGAATTGAACATTAAAAAGCCGATATTAAGTCCAAAATTCCAATTATTAGCTGGCGTGCTATAATAATTCACAAACATGCTAGCAGACACCAACTTTAAATTTAGTACAAGGGCAGTTTGAGCCATAAATTGCGACGAAACAAAAGGTTTGGAATAATAAACTGAATTATTATCTCCTCTTTTGAAGGTTTTGTAAGGTACAAACCAATACGTTTCACAACGCAGATGTAATACATCTGTGATATTATAAATTGGTTTTAAGCCAACTGCCGCAAACTGATTGGCACAAAACGCATCGTTAAACGCAGTTTGACTATGAGGTGTAGGATGAAAAGCAGGAGCCTCGATAACACTTACAATATAATTTTGCAATAAATTACGGTTTGAAATTGTTAGTTCCCCATAAGTTCCAAGCGTAACACGATGATTGATTGGGAAATAATGATTCATTTTCAACCTATAAAGCAACCACAAATCCATTAAGCCAGACACATTTTGTTCGGGATGTTTTGTAGAAGTAAATGCCTCGTCACCTCCAATTAACTGAAGTGAGGTAGAATGATGAAAACCTTTTGTTGGGTACATCACATTATTTAACGAATAACTTTCTAATTTGGCAAACATGCTTCCCAATGAAAAAAGACTTCTTTCATTTTCGTACAATGTATTGTTAACAACACTATCCATTCGATAATAATCCGCTAAAACCCTATACCCCATACCAAACTCCATACGCCCTTTCATAGTGAGCGGAAAACCAAAACTTAACTTACCATAACCCTCATATTGGGTAAAATTCGCTGTTCTATAATCTTGATAAAACAAACGGTTACCGTCGTAATAATCAAATTTATGAAGCACTAACGACGACTTTAAGTAACCATTTTTAAATGTTGGCAAATCTATGCGCGTACCAAGAGCCAAGCCATTGTACATTTTTCCAAAATGAACATCCACATTCGCCGATTGGGCATATTGATTGTGATTTTGATAAGTCAACCCTAAAAAAGCTTGATTGGATGTTGACGATGACACATTACCACCTATCAATACCTTTAAGCGATTTTGAGCTTTTACTTTCAGTTGTAAATCGAACAAGCCACTTGATGAATTGTACGACGCATGTGGCATAACTTCGGAGATTTTATCGTCCGAAATTAATTTAAAGTAACCCTCTTTAAATTCATTCAAATTAAAAGTATTGTTTTTGGAGTGAAAAACACTTTTAATATATTGTTTCTGAAGACTATCAACACCGTCGATATAAATATTTTGGAATATTAAAGGTGGAAATCTATTACGGAATGCTTTTCGTTTTGCATTCACCGAATCGAGGCTAATACGTTGCGGTACCCGTGCTTTTATTACATCCAAATGCTTAATAACCTCATTATAACCAATCTTGACCAATTCATCAACTTTCGAAAAATCGAACATATAAACATTCTCCAATTTGAAGTTTAGTAATACTCCATCCTTTTCATCAATTGAATAATTGGTTTTATTCATAATTAAATTTTCCATTTGCATAACTAAATCATGCTCATCTGGTTTGCTTGGATTATTTACAACTACGCTTCCAACTATAAAATCGGGATTAAAATCACTGCGCATCACATCTACAGGAAAATTATTAAAAATTCCGCCATCAAAAAGCAAACGATTGTCGATAGTAATGGGTTTGAACATAAACGGAAAAGTCATAGAAGCCCGAACCGCATCGCCCAAAACACCATTTCGAAAAACCACGGCCTCTTTTCGGTAAGTATCAGAGGCAACGCATCGAAAAGGAATAAATAAACTATCGAAATTACACTTTGAGACAGCAGAAGCTTGCGCAAAAAGAGGAACAAAAGCAAAGTTCATTTGGCGAGGAGACACAAAATTTGTAGGCAAAAAATTCGGCTTCAGATTAAGCGATTCAATATCATCAAGACGAATACTTAAATCTAGA
Organism: uncultured Bacteroidales bacterium; assembly: GCA_903911085.1. Lineage (GTDB taxonomy): Bacteria > Bacteroidota > Bacteroidia > Bacteroidales > Paludibacteraceae > Paludibacter. The sequence goes on from CAIWCC010000205.1 coordinate 21,102, forward strand.
ATTCGGGGTTTGGGGTCGGCATTATGATAATAATACACGTATTTAGGATCCATTTCGCCCGTAGACCAACGCTTAAAATCATCCGACTTTAAAATCTCGATTATTTCATCAGGGGAGTTTCCCATGGCGTACAAACTGCCAACAATGGCACCCATCGAAGTTCCTGTTACATAATCAATTGGGATATTATTATCCTCTAAAGCTTTGATAACACCAATGTGTGTTATGCCACGTGAACCACCACCACTTAGAACAATTCCCACTTTTTGCGCTTTCAGTTGAGGTAAAATGCTTATAAAAAAGCACAACAAAAAGAAAATCTTTTTCATCAAAAAAACAGTTTAGTTATGGGCGACAAAATTACTAAAAAAAGACTGAAATAAGTAAATAATTTCATCAAAAAATTGAAACTGAAACCAAATAATATCTGAATAAACGAATGAGAATTGAAATAGACGAATTGAATACTCAAAAAAAATTAGATGAGAATTGGAATACTGTAAATGAACAATTTGAACAGTCGAATTTAGTGTTGATAATTAAACACGCAAAATTAACAAAATATACAATTATCTACCAATTTGTCACAAATTAATAGTTTTTTCGTGAATTTTTAAACAAAAAGCTAGATCAATCTATATTATTTGGAAAAAACAGCTTAAAAATTAAATTGTATTCTCTATATTTGCAAACCGATATAAAAATTGAAGAATATTAGTTATATTCTAACATAAATTAAATTTGCAAAAACTTTAGCCGACAGAGTTATTTTCAAAAAAAAACAACAATTAAATACTTTATGATTAGAATTATAGCACTTTTATCACCTGTTTATGTAAGTCTTTTCTGGTCAATAGTATTATCAACTAACCCAAAGAAATTCAGCTATCCACGAGTTTATCTAGGACGGTTCATGCTTATACCCATGTTGGTATATTTCACGCATTTTTTATATTTTGCTCCTTTACCAAATATTTTCCCTTACTTTGATGCGTTATTTGCATATACTTCCCTATTAGTTTTTCCATTATATTATATTTATTTTAGATTATTAACAGTCGATAGCAAGTTCTCATTAAAAATACATGGCAAATACCTTATAGTAGGCACGATAGCGGGTACGCTTTATGCCATTGGCGTTCTTTTGGCACCCAAAATGGAATATAGGGTTTGGCTTTACAATCAGACTTCATTTGCCGACAATCCGCAAATAAAATTTTTGGCACAAATGCGTATTTTGGGAAAAATTACTTATTTGATTCAAGTAATATTGACTGTAATTGGTAATTTTCAACTTATTAGAAAATATGGTGCCAAAGCAGAGCAATATTACTCAGATATTGACGACGGGAAATACAACAATGCAAAAATCCTTAATTATTCGATAATTGCGATGAGCGTAGTTGCATTTTTCTTTGGCGCAATGGGTAGGTATTCGTTATCGCACTTCGACACCTACATTGAATATGGTTGGTCGATATTTGCAATTATTTTATTTGTAATTGGTTATATGGGCTTTAAACAAAAAGCACTTAATCCAACATTTGAACTCTCCAATGCGAAAGAAGATTTAAATCAAAACATTGATATTTCGGATGAGGTCCAGAAAAAGATTTTAGACAAACTACTTTTCGAGTTCGAACATAACAAAATTTACCTAAATAATCAACTAAACATCATGGATGTAGTTGATATTATTGGAACCAATCGAACATACATTTCTGCCATTATCAACAAACAATACAATCTAAATTTCTGCTCGTTTGTAAATAATTATCGTCTTGAAGAATTAAAACGGATAATAACAGAGAATCCAAATCTAAATAAAGTTACGTTGGCCGAAAATAGCGGTTTTGGGTCGTTCAGTTCGATGAAACGAACCATTGAATCTCGAACTGGATATACTTATTCTAAATGGAAAAATAATTTTTAAAATATTGTTGACCGGTAAAAACAAAAGAAAAATAATGTCGCTCCTAAGGAGCTCTGGTAATACATGTAACTTATTGACTACCATAATGTCGCTTCTCCGAAGCTATTTATAAAAAGTCCCATCGGGACGAAATTATGGTAGAAAATATGCAAAAACAAAATCTAAGCCCCATCGGGGCGAAATTATTTCAAAGCATTAATGGAAGCGTTTTTTCAGATGTAAAATAAAAAGTTTATCGGACAACAATATTTTTATAACTAAAGAAAAGGATTTTAACCACATTAGGTTCTTGTTAAAATCGGCAAAAAAAGTTTACAATTATTTGCTTACAGTATAATGAAACCAATCGATATCAACTATTCCTTTATCTTCCAACACATTGTAATTAAAAATTCCAATTCTATCGCCTCGATAACTTCCCCATGAGAGTTGATAAGTACCACCAAAAAGCTTGAATGTTTTTCCGTCTTCGCTATAGGAATAGGTAGAAACACCAGCGTAATTCCAAGTTGATTTTAAATATACATCTGGCACATTAATTTGCTTGCCAATACTATCATTACCATTGTTGTGATACACTAATTTTCTTACACCATCCTGTTGTTTTATACCAAAAGTACTGTTGCTGGTAGATGAAAAATGAGTTAGTCCAGCATATTGACCATCAGCCATTTTGGCAACACTCATTTTAATTGTAATTTCATTGTGGGCTGTACCCATACTTCGTTGGGTTAGTGTGTTTCCAGCCCTTAAAATAATTTTATTTTTATCTGTTGGATTGATTGGCCTAAAAGCATACAAGCGCATAAAGCCCTTTTTGTCTGTTAGTGACCATTTATCACTTCTATCTTGATAATTCCATTCCCATTGCACAGCCAAAGTAGGTTTATTGAATTCATCATTGGTTTGTATCTTGTAATCAGTTTTGATGTTAATAGGTTTTTTGGCATTCCAAACCATATTTCCAATTTTATCTGCACCTACTTTGCCAATAATTGGCCAGCCATCTACCCAAGTTACTGGAAGCAAACTAGCTACTCTACCATCCCAATGCCCTGTACCATGATGCGTAAAAAACCACCAATCGCCCGCCAAAGTTTGCATCAAACCGCCTTGATTGGGGTTACGATCATACCCTTTATTCACATGGTTGAGTTGCTTTGTTTCATAAGGTCCATAAATGTTTTTAGAACGATTCATCATTATCACTCTGCCCTCTTTGTTTACTTCACTGTAATAATGATAATATACACCATTAATTTTGTAAAGCTTATTAGCCTCACTACCATTTGATTGATGAATAATTGTATCCGACTCCATGATTAGGTTTTTACCATCTGGTGTCATTTTAAATAAATGGATATTGTACTTTTTATTCGTTTTTGGATCAAGTGCGAAGTTTGAAGCCACTAAATACAACTGGCCATCATCGTCGCAAAACGAACAACAGTCATCCCAGCCAGCAACTCTCCAAACTGCATGAAGCGGTTCCCATGGTCCAGCAGGATTTACAGCTGAGCTCATAAAAAAACCTTCTTCGGGAGTACCGAAATACACCCAAAACTTACCTTTATAATATCGAAGTGAACCTGCCCAAATTCCTCTTCCATACCTATTCATTTTATCCCAATTAAGTTCAGGTGAAATAACGGTTAAATCCTTCACAACGTGACCAAATATTTCCCAATTTACAAGATCTTTCGACTGAAGAATTACAACTCCTGGTGAATATTGAAAAGTTGACGAGATAGCATAATAAGATGAGCCAACACGTATAGCATCAATGTCGCTATAATCGCCAGGAATAACTGGATTTGCAAAGGTTCCATTACCTAAATCGCCCCATTTGGGTGAAAAACCATCGTTTACTGTAGTGTTCTGTGCAATAATTATTTGGCTGTAATTAGTTACAAAAAATAATACAATAAAAAGACTTTTAATGGATAATCTGGTTGTCTGCATGCTGAATAATATTTTATTAAAATAGTTCGTACGAAATCGTTTGTCGTCTGTTTAATTATTTAAATGCAAAACTACAAAACAAAATATTTATTCGTATTGTCAAAATTATAATAATGTATACCTAAAAAAGAAAATAACCCGACAAATTTCCATCAAATTGAAATTCATCGGGTTATTATTAGTTATTTATGTTCCAATTGTTATTTATAATCCAACCATGCAGTAGCTGTTGTTTTTTCGCTTGATACAAATCTTACCCAACGAGCCTGTACATTGGCTGGAAATAGAAAAGTAAATTTTTCTCCTTGCTTAACAGTTACAGTTTTATATTTTAGCCAATCATTATCGCCAGTAGGGTCAAGTTCGATAGTAATTTCAATAGCCTTAGACGCTTTGTGCGACAATGTCAGAGTTCGATTACTGTACAAGCCAAACAAATATGCATCAGAAGGAATTTTTGCTTCAACTGAAGTATTTAGCCAAGGACCACCATGACCAACTGGTTTGCCCATTTTCCACAAATCATCAATTACACCTGCCCATACGGCACATTTGTTGTCTGCCGATTTGAAAATATGTGGATTATTTGAAGCAATTGAAGCATCAATACCCGTAATTACTAACATTCCACGATAGGAAACGTAGTCGTTAATTTTTAGATTATGTGTAGCAATTGGTCTAATTTTAGCAAAACCATCAGCATTTTCGGCTGGCAACTCATAAAATGTTCCACCACAGCTAAATAAATCGCGCTCGGTAGCCACTTCACGGCAAATACGTAACGATTGTTTTTCCATCAATCCTTTGTACGCTTCGTTGCCCAAAGGCAATCTCCAACGACGGTTTGCATCATCAACTATAAGGTATGAACCGGCCTCAACTGTTACTACTTGATTTGGTATAGCCACTTTAGTGCGAATAAATTCGGCCGATTTATCATCTGTTTTGGCTACTATATTCATATTAGCATCCATTTCATAATATCCAGTTTCGGTGGTTGTATTCGACACTGAGTTATTAGCCAATATGCCAAGAGTGCGACGATTATCGCCCATGCTGTAAAGCAAACCACCGACAGTTTTGGTAGATTTCAAATTGGCAATACCCGCAAAAATATCATTGTTAAGTGAACCACGCATTTTCGAATCAGTATACACAAACGATACAGTAACTTTTGCTTCTTTGCTAGATTTTACACGTATCCATTCGCCTTTTTCATTTGCTGTAAAAGCAACCATTGCAGAACCATTTGCTGGAACTGACACTTTACGGATAGTAGTCCATTTGTTGTTGCCCAATATATCAGCATCAAAAGTAAATTCAACCGCTTCATTGCTTTCATTTTTCACCCATGCGGTTCTATTAGTCCAGCCAGCAAATAAAAATGGTTCAGACACTTCGCCAGCTTTTACTGTTTCTTTTTGCCAAACAGCACCACCGGCATCTGTTGTTCCTGTAACATCAGGTTGTGAAAAATCTGTAAACCAGAGGTTTGATTGCGATTGGCCAGGACCTTCAATACCACCTTTGGCTTTTCGTTTATTCAAAAATTCACTTTTGGCAGCATCATCGCATCCAAAAACCAATTGATTATTCCAACGAGCAAAATCGCCGATAACTTTCAAATACGAAGAACGTGGACGAATACCTGCTGTATTTTGAGAAGAAAATGTTTGTGGAAAACGCCAAAACATACCATGCATTGTCATCATATACTCACGTTTTTCATTTGTGCCAATATTGCGTATTCGTGGCCACTCGGTATTCCAGCCATGTGCTCCATCGTAACTATTGCTAGCTTTTGGCAAACGGAAGAACGTCCATTTTCCATTGTCTCTTGTGCCTAAAATCACAGATTTATAGTCCCAACCATTCACCCAAATGGGGTCGGAAGCTGGATTTTCGTTTCCGTAAATTCCACCAGGACCAGTTACTTCAGTAAACTGATTGCGGCGAATCAATTTCCAATTCTTACCGTCCCACTCGCTCAAACCACCAGCTTCAATGCGTGGGTCAGTTTTTGCTTTCGATCCTGCTTCGCCATTATTTGAAAAAACCATTACATTTTGACTCGAATATAAACCCTTTCCATGAACACCTTTCAGTAAATCGCTTTCATAGTTTTTTGAAATTCCTTCGCGAGCTTGTTGATTACCATCTTTGTATAAGGTTTTCACTCCCAAGGTTTTTACATCTACTTCATAAAAACCTTCTTCCATAGTGCCTATAACCACTTTATTTATAGGATCAAATATATCGCGAGCAATACCTGTGAACCGACCCGGAGCAACAGTTACAGGAATAACACGCACATTTCTGTTGGCATCGATAGCATAAGGACCAATAAATAGTTGGTTGCTTTCTTTGTGAATCATGCGGTTAGCAGGCGTTCCACCAATACTTTCGGGACGAGTAATTTGCTTAAATTCAGGAGTAATTTCATACAATTTGTCAGACGAACCATAAGGCATGTGCGGACCATAAGTGATAACCCAAAGTCGGTCGGCCCAAGGCATAACTGCCCCTGTACCACATTCTCCTTCATTGTTGAAATATGCAAGTGACGGATAAATACCACTTACATTAATTGGTTTTGAGTTGTTTTGAGCATGCATACCAAATACCGTAGTAAATACAATGCATAATGATAAAATTTTTTGTTTCATAATGATTATTTGTTTTTTAAAGTTTTTCATGCTTTAACACAAAGAAAAAATAAATCTGTGTTATCAATTATTAGAGTTTGAAATCAATTTCAAAATTACTTGTTTTAATGCAGTATATCACATATCTTTGTTATCAAAATTTGTTCAAAACAATGAACAAGATAAAACTCAACATAACAGCCTGTTACCATCCAAAATAAATGACAAAGCAAGAACACTTAAGGGCTTTACTCGAACAAGTCGAAGCCAAATTTGGCAGAGGATTGTCATCCAATTGGAAAAACAGGGACTTTGAAGATCTAAATTTCGAGATAAACAAAAAAACAAAAACTGTAATAAGCGCCTTAACTTTAAAAAGAATTTTTGGGAAAATTAAAACCGCGGATGATTATTTACCTCAAAAAGCAACAATCAAAGCGCTTGAACAATATGCCAATTTTGTACTTAGAGATTCAAAACCAGCAGTTGAACTCAACGAAAACACGTTAACCACACCATTAAACGAAACGATTATTGACAACATAAATTCAAAAAAAACATCATTACGAAAATTTATCTTGTTAAGTTCATTGGTAATAATTGTATTTTTTGGATATTTTATTTTTTTAAATTATTCATCCTCAACAAACAACACTGCTTGCAACATTTCATTGTCAAAAACGGATGGTTTTAATCCCAAAACTGCATTTTTCGAATATTCAACCTCAAACAACGTTGACAGTTTCTTTGTATGGTATGATGAATCATTCAAACCAATTTATGTTCCAAATGGAAAGAAAATGAAGTCAAGTTACTATTTTCAATATCCTGGATTATACAACGTTAGAATAACGAACAACAAAAAAGAGTCGCTTTCAGACACAATTCAGGTGCTAGTTGAAACAAAAGGTTGGCAAGCTTTAGGGTATTATTTTGATCAAAAATACAACGAACGTTTTTTTCCTATTGACGTAAAAAAAAGCACCCGCTTCGGAAGTTTTCATCCCTCAAAAACCGATGTTAGCGATGTTGGCATGGATACTTCAAAAATAAGTGTTATCCGGCTAGATAATTTCCGCACAACTCAGACAAATGGAGATAATTTCACACTTGAAACTACAGTAAAAAACCCTGATAAATGGTCAGGCATACGTTGTAATTCAATATTTTTGTATGTGGTAGGTAAACTTGGAACGATTCGCTTTAGATTTGCAAATCCTGGGTGTAGCTATTGGATTGATTATAAACTAAGCGAAAAATTGATTGACAATCAGAAAAAAGACCTCACAAACTTTACCTTCGACCTTGGTGATTGGCAAAAATTCAAAATTGAAAACCGAGAAAAAAAAATAAAATTATTTGTCAACAATTCATTAATATTTACTGACTCTTACGTTCGTTCCATTGGCTCAATTGTCGGAGTTTCAGTACTTTTTCATGGTAACGGTTTCTTAAAAAATTATACGTTGATGGACCAGCATCAACAAACCGTATTTGCTTTCCAACCATAAAAAAGCTACATTATATTATTAATGCAGCTTTTTTCTATTTAATACAACATTATTTGCCATCAACTACTTATATCAGCAACAAAATTACAAAATCGTCTAAATATCGCCGTAAAAATAATTCCTTACTTTTGAAGCAATTTAATTCTCTTTTACCATTTCGTGAAGCATATTTTTATGTATAATAAAAAACATTAGAGCAAAAACAAGATAGCTTATCAACACTTTAACAAATTCAAAATGTAGGATATAATGACTTTTATTACAGTTAATTTATACCTACTGTATCTAAAAAAAACACCCCACAACGTAGCAGTTCTGACTTGCTTTGTTGCGGGGTGTAATAATTAACCTTAAAAAAATAGTTCAATAACTATTCACTTACAGTGACTGTACCCAAATACTGACTGGTCGAAACCATAGTGGGGTCAGTAGCCGACTGAAAGAATAAATAGAACAGCAATTGGTCGCCGGTTTCACTATAAGGAATTGGTAAGGTTGCTGTTTTTTCCGAACGAAGTACTTCGCCCAAAGAATAACTAATCTCACCATTTGTTACATTGTAAACCAATAATGCCACATTATCGCCAAGTTTACCAATACTATTGCCTACTGTTTCACTCCAGCTGAATTTGATATTATCACCTTCTTTGATAGCTGATGCTCCAGAAATTCTACTCAAACTACCATCGCTGATAATTATTTTAGAATAATCAAGTTCTGGCTGAGCTTCTGTGCCAACTATGGCATTTTTCAATGCATGGCGACAGGCATAGTTATATACCGACATGTTC
>CAIWCC010000206.1 GCA_903911085.1 uncultured Bacteroidales bacterium
AATCTTAAATCTCTGTTTTTGAGAGCTATAAACGTTTAATCTATATAAACTCTAATGCAAAAATTACGCATGAAAAGATTTTAAATACTCTTGCTCAGTTTGTCCAGGCGTTGGTATAAATTCTGCTTTTTCCCACCTCGCTGGAGCAGTCTGTGAACTGTGCCAATACATAGGTTGAAATATAATTCTGTTTTTTTTTGAAAATAGTTATCTCACAGGTTGCTGACCTGCGACAGCATTAGTGAGTTACCGTTATTGGTTTGTAGTAATGTGGTAATTAACAGACCTAACAGGTTTTAGATGAAGCGTCTTTTTTTTGTAGCTATCGGAATCGTTGGGTGGAAAGGAAAACTACTGATGTTCAGATAAATAAATAGGTTAACAGAAGTGAGTTGAATTTAATTTGAACCCCGTTAGTTGGGCTGTAAAAAATTCGCAATTGATAGAAAAATATCTTCGTTCCATTTTTATTGTTGAAACTATTCTAATTCAAAAACAAAATCAAAAAATTGAACGCGGATTTACACTGATTAAGCGGATAAGACGGATTTTCCTATTTAAGACGGATTTAAAATTGACTTTGTTAATTGATTTTAAGAGAAAAATCAAAAATGCTTGCATTTTTTCTTATCTGTTTTTAATACCCTAAATCGTCGTAAATCAGCGTTCTATTAATTTGTCTCTTTTGGGGACGAAGTTTTTAAAGATATATAGTTAATTTTTACACCCCACCCGTTAGCAAATTTAATAAAAATAGAATATTAGAAAGCAGAATGGATATAATGAATTGGAATAAATAAATTAATGCATGAAAAAAAATAAAAATGTACCCGCTCAAAACGATACGTTTAATGAGTTTCTGCTTTACACTACTGCAAGTGGGAAGGTGAAAGTAGAAATATTTTTGCACAACGAAACTGTTTGGCTAACTCAGGAAAAAATTGCTACATTGTTTGGTGTTGACAGGACAGTAATCACTAAACATCTAAGTAATATATTTAAAACTAATGAGTTGTCCGAAGATTCAGTATGTGCAAAAATTGCACATACTGCTACTGATGGTAAAACATACCAAACAAAATATTACAATCTCGATGCGATAATTTCAGTTGGTTACCGGGTAAATTCTACACAGGCTACTCATTTCCGAATTTGGGCAAGCAATATTCTGAAGGAATATATTATTAAAGGATTTACGATGGACGATGAGCGACTTAAAAATCCAAATAATATTTTTGGAAAAGATTATTTCGATGAACAATTGGCACGTATTCGCGATATTAGAAGTAGCGAAAGGCGTTTTTACCAAAAAATTACTGATATCTATGCGCAATGTAGTGCCGATTATGATATAAATTCCATAGAAACGAAAGATTTTTTTGCAACAGTTCAGAATAAGCTGCATTGGGCTATAACGGGTCAAACAGCTGCTGAAATCATTTATTCGCGTGCTGATAACGCAAAGACAAATATGGGTTTAACTACTTGGAAAAATGGTCCAAAAGGTGCTATTCGGAAAACAGATGTAAGTATTGCTAAAAATTATCTAAACGAAAACGAGCTTGATGGTTTAAACAGAATAGTATCAATGTATCTTGATTACGCTGAATTTCAAGCCAATAACGGAAAAATAATGTACATGAGAGATTGGGTTTCAAAACTCGATTCTTTTCTTCAATTCAATGAACAGGAGATTCTTACTGACTTAGGAAAAGTGTCTGGTGAAATTGCGAAATCAGTTGCTGAAAATGAATATGAAGTTTTCCGCGTTCATCAAAATCAACTTTTCGAAAGTGATTTTGACAAGGAAATTAAAAAGCGTTTGTTCTGATTTTTACTCCTTGCATAATTTTTGCTAGTGCAGATTTGTAATTACGTGCCATACATAATATAGGTATAAAGTGCTGTTTTATTAGAAGTAGTGGCTGTTTAGGTCACATAATCCCCTCGCTCGTGCCGATTTATAATAGGTTTGTTTCTCGCAAAAGAAATAAACAGTTTGCTTTTTCAAAACAAGTTACTTGATGTAGGTTTGCACCAGCATCTGAAACGTACTTTTGCGGATATACACAGAGTTGGTTAAAGCTTTGCTAGCTCAATTGATTTGATTTCATGTGTAGAGTTGTTTGCATATTCATAATGCAAAAATTACGAATGAAAAGACTTTAAATACTCTTGCTCAGTTTGTCCAGGCGTTGGTATAAATTCTGCTTTTTCCAAACAATTCAAAGCTTGTAAATCCATTATTGTAGAATAACCCGAACGCACAATGATTTTTTTTGCACCTCTTAGGTATGCTGCTAATTCAGCACTTGATAAGTGCGATACAAGTGTAACATTTCCAATAGTGGTTTTTTGTATGGTGTTTTGAGGCTGCCCTTTAACTATCAAGGTTTTAGATGCTTGGTTCTTATATTTGTCAATAAGATTTTTCTCAAACAACGTCCGTTGTGGTTCCACGCCCGATACAACCGCTACAGTTTCAAAATCAAAATTCGAAATTTTGTTTCCTGTATTTTGAAATCGTGATAAAGTACCAATAAATTTTGCATTTTTCGGCAAAGGATATTTATGTGCCAAATCACCTGAGCTACCACCATTTTTCTCTGTGTCGGGAATCCAACATTCATTATATTTATTTATAAATGTGCGATGAAGTAGCCATATTGCTGGTTCAAAAGCTTTTAGGTAGTAGGGCATTTTTACCATTAATTGATGCGTGATATAAATTGAATGTGTGCTTTTATTCCACATCCCAAATCGGTTGTCGGAAATTACTTGGTCGAAATGTTCGGTTTTTAAGAGTTTTTTTAACCACAAATGTTCAATAATAATTCCAGATATGATTTTTGGAAAACAGCGAATCATTGACCATAACATCGATTTGTTTTTTGAATACTGAATAGGATAGGAGGGAAGTTCAATATATCGAAGGGTTGAAAATTCTTGACGCAGAAATTGCAAAGGAAAACCATCCGAAACTATTGTAAGTTCGTGATTTTCATTTATCAATTGTTGGATTATGGGTACACAGCGAGTGGCGTGACCTAGTCCCCAGTTTAGCGGACAAATAAGAATTTTCATATTTGATTAATGCGTAATTATCCTCTTTTAGGTTTAATGCTGAAATTCTAATTATCAATAGTTCGTTATAAAAAATGTTTTTTTTGAACGCTAAGACGCTAAGTTGCAAAGCCGCAAAGAAAAACTGAAAGTTTTTGTCTTAGCGTTCTTTTTCTTGGTTGTGAATATCAGGTATTTAAAACTTAGCGGCTTTGCGTTTACTCTTTGTTTGAGTAAAGCCGCAATTAGTTAAATATTGATATTTAACTAATTATTAATCAATCAGATACGACATTTTATAACGACCCATTGAATTATTAGACTTTATATAAATTTGTATACTATGAAACTTAGTGTCTAATCTTAAATCTTTGTTTTTGAGAGCAATAAATATTATTCAATATAATATTTGTAGCTTATTAAGCTGCTGATAAATAACGTTTTATTTCAGTTCTTAATTCTTGACTCTTGATTCTTAGCTCAAAAGTATTGAATTATATTTCCAGCTACTAATCACCCAATTACCCAGCAACCGAAACAATAAATCCATGATTACGTGCTTTTTCAGCAATTTGATTCAATTCTTCAGTAGTCACTTTTTCCAGATTATCGGCAGGCACTTCACGGTCGAGCGAATAAATCATTACCTGTTGTGGCCTAATTTCTTTCAATGCATTAATCCAAGCAGCTACCTCTAAATCAGTTGTGTTGTCGAATTTTTCACCCTCAAAATCGCCACGAATAAACATTGTTTGAATGATTAATCGACCTTCAAATTTTTTGAGATTTTCGATAAACCATTCTACTTTGGATGTTTTTCCAGTTGGTCTATCTATCAGTTGCATGGTGTTTTCAATGGCTGAATCAAATTTCAGAATATTATTGTCAATTTTGTTCAAGGCACTGAAAACTTGTGGTTTGTGTATTTGAGTTGAGTTCGACAATACGCTTACTTTAGCAGTTAGGCAATATTTATTGCGCAAAGTTATTGTATCATCAATAATACCTTCAAAATCGGCATGAAGCGTTGGTTCACCATTTCCCGAAAAAGTAATTACATCAGGAATTTGTCCAGCGGCCACCATTTGTTGCAATTTTAATTCGAGCGATTCGCGCACTTGAGTGCGGGTTGGAATTGGCGATTCGCGCATAGTGGTGTTAAATCCACATTCGCAGTAAATGCAGTTGAATGTACATATTTTTGCATCGATAGGCAATAAGTTTACTCCTAACGAGAGTCCTAACCTGCGACTACGTATTGGTCCGAAAATTATTTGATCGAAAAGTATCATGCTGATATTGAGTTGAAAACTCTTTCGCAAAGAGTTTAGGATGAATTTGATTGCTTAAAGTGTGAGAAAAAAAATAATTCTTACAATTTGATAATTACTCTGTCGCCAAGTGTTTTAGAAAGTTGTTTCTTTGCTATTTCTAACTGACTCATTTCGCGCATTAGCTCATCCACAAGTTTGTGGTTTTTATTTTCGTTGGCAATTTTCATGTCATTGAGTTTCTTTTTGATAAGCGTCAACATAAGGCTGTTTTTGAATTCAAAAACAACTCGCGGAACCAAGTCAATAAATCTATCAGCGTCTTCTTCTACTTTTTTTATTTTGGAATGAATTTTACTCAATGTGTATTTCTCCGATAGCAAATCGGCAGTAAGTTGACTAATTGCTATATTTGAGTGATGGAGAAAAAATCGTTCGGCAGTAAAGTTTTTTTGTAGTGAATTGTTTTTATACTCTTCTAAAATAAGTTCATGCAGTGTGTTTTCAAATACAATATTATCTTGTTCTAGCTCAGCTAATATATAATCGCCCACAGTTACTGCATGTTGATTTTCAGCATCGGCATAATAGAATAATTTCTCACCAAACTTAACCAATACTTGCAAAATATTCCGTTCTTCATTATCGAATTTGGAAACGCTAACAGATTGACTAACAAAATCATCCATGTCCTCAAAATTTGGAATGTCATGATTGTCATTTTGCTTGCGGCTAGCATTTTTTTCTTGTTCGTTGTTTTTTAGTTTATTTATTTCGTAGTAAAGCATTGCTTCTTCTACGTTCAATAATGAGCTACATTCCTTAATATATTCGCCTCTAATTGCAGTATTGGGGATAATGGCAATACTTTTAACGATGTCGATAACCAAGCCAGCACGTTTCACAGGGTCATTGCCCGCATCTGCCAAAAGCAGATTGGTTTTAAACCGAATAAAGTCGGCAGAATTTTTATTTACATAGTCGATAAAATCAGAAGCATTGTGTTTTCGGGCAAACGAATCGGGATCATCCCCGTCGGGGAGAAGCAAAACTTTGATGTTCAATCCCTCTTCCAATAATAAGTCGATACCACGAATGGATGCTTTGATACCAGCTGCATCGCCATCGTAAATCACAGTTACGTTTTCGGTAAAGCGGTGGATAAGACGTATTTGACCTGGTGTGAGTGATGTTCCGGATGATGAAACTACGTTTTCTATTCCACTTTGGTGCATCGAAATTACATCGGTATATCCTTCTACTAAATAGCATCTGTCTTGCTTTACAACGGATTGTTTGGCAAAATAGATACCATATAGTTCGTTGCTTTTGTGGTAAATTTCCGATTCTGGCGAGTTGACGTACTTAGCTGTTTTATCGTCTTTTTTTAAAATTCGACCACCGAAAGCCACCACTTTACCCGAAAGCGAATGTACAGGAAACATTACTCTGCCCCTAAAACGGTCGGCCATGTAATTGTTATCTCCTTCAAAAGTGAGTCCTGTTTTGACAAGAAATTCTTTGTTGTAACCCGCTTTGAGAGCAGCTTGGGTAAATGCATCGCGTTGGTCGAGACTGTAACCTAGTTGGAATTTCTGAACAATGTCGTCTCTAAATCCGCGTTCGCGAAAGTAACTTAACCCAATTGATTTTCCATCAATATGATTGTGGAGTGTATGACTAAAATGTTTTTGTGCAAATTCATTTACCAAAAACATACTTTCTCTATCGTTGCGAACAGCTTTTTCTTCGGCGCTCAGTTCACGCTCTTGAACCTCAATATTGTACTTTTTAGCTAGAAATTTAAGTGCTTCATAATAAGATATTTGCTCATGACCCATTATGAAATGTACTGCGTTTCCACCTTTCCCGCAACCGAAACATTTGAAAATTCCTTTGCCGGGTGACACTATAAATGAAGGTGTTTTTTCACCATGAAACGGACAAAGACCAAGCAAGTTCACTCCGCGCTTTTTAAGAGTAACATAATCCGATACCACATCTTGTATTTGTGCGGCATCGGTAATTCTATCTATGGTTGCTTGATCAATCATGTTGATTTTTGTGTGAGAAAATCGGGATGCAAAACTACTTATTTTATTCTACAAAAACGGTTAAACAAAAGTTGTTTTTTCCTATTTGTTTTCTAAATAATTGCAAATGATTTTTTTTGTAGAAAGTAGATAAATGAAATTGTGTGAAAATCCCTATTCTAAAGCATAAAAATGCTAGCAATAAAATACGGCATAGCTGCTGTAAGTAAGCCAGTTGCAAATTTAAAACTTTCAGTTTTATAAAACACAAACACAAATCCTAAATTTGGCATCACCGAAAGTAATAAAATTTTTCCCAGCAAAAAACTCGGATATAATTGCTTAATTGTTTCAAAAAAAGGAGTGTCGATAGGATAAAACTGATTAAGAAATACCCACATAAACCCAATGGGAATCAATAAACCAGGTATAAATCCATATAAGAAATGGTTAAAACGTTGCATAAAGATAATTTATGATATTTTATAAAAGAAAAGTTGTAATAGATAGAACCTTTTTGGGTTTTACGCTATTAGTATTTGGACTGACCTCGTCCAATGAGCCGAAAAATGGAGTGAAGTAGGCGTAGAAAACTTTTATGTTTGAGTGCCGACGTATTCCGTCGGTGCGAGTTTAAAAGTTTTCAGCCTACGAACGACTGATTTTTCGAGCGAAGTGGGCGGAGTCTTGACTTTTTTTGCTTACTTTTTTGCGTCAAGGCAAAAAAGTGAGTGGGGTGCGGGGCTAGCCCCGACGAAAACGGTACATTAAATTGCTCCAATTATTTAATTGTGTATTTTAAAAATTCCAACTCTTTATTCTATCAATTTCTTGATAGGCTGTTAGGTCAATTTTAGTAGGTACCACCGATACAAAGTTATTCAAAATAGCCCATTCGTCTGTATCTTCCTCATTAGGTTCATGGTTTTCAAAATAACCAGTCAGCCAAAAATAATCTCGTTTTTGTGGGTCAGTTCGCTTCTCAAATTCCTTTACCCATCGTCCGTCGCATTGGCGCGATACTCGAATTCCTGCTATTGGACCTACAGGCGCATTTACATTTAAGCAAGTTCCGTGTGTTAATCCATTTTTCAAAACCAAGCGGGTAATATTTAAAATAATCGGTTCAAAGAAACTAAAGTCAATATTTGCCGAATGACTGCAAACCGAAAAACCGATAGAAGCAATACCGTTTTCGCATCCTTCGAGCACTGCACCCATTGTGCCAGAGTAAATTACGTTGATGGCACTATTCGAACCATGATTTATCCCCGAAACAATTATATCTGGTCGTCTGTCCACAACTTCATTCAAAGCCAATTTCACACAGTCAGTTGGGGTGCCCGTACAAGAACAACGCAAAAGTCCTGGACGTTCTTCAATTTTTGTAAATCTGATAGGGTGTGTTACCGTAAGTGCATTCGACTGAGCTGAGCGTGGACCATCGGGCGCCATCACTATTACATCGCCTATTTGACACATTAAGCGAGTTAATACTGCTATCCCTTGTGCATTAGCGCCATCATCGTTGGTAATTAATATCAATGGTTTTACCATAATTTTATAATTTCGTATATTGATTTTTTTTCTTTAGGAATCTTATATTTAACAGTTTGTGCCTCGTCTTTCTAATTGGTGAATATATTTGTTTATTTATTATTAATTATAAGTCATTATATCAGTCAATTACATTGCACTAAAATCTAAATTTTGCAGCCTTAATTTGCGATAACTTGTGTAATTTGCGTTCAAAACTGTAAGCAAGCTAAATATTATTATCATTTTGATTTATCGGAATAATAATCCGTTTTTAATTCGCGTTCCAATTCTTTGCTGGTTCTCGTTTTTATAGTTAAGGTAGTGAGTCTATTAGCAATTCTATTTTTTAATTTTCCAAATAGTTGCTGTCAGAAATGATGCACTCAATACAATGAAATACAGTACATCACGTGAATCAATAACCCCACGACTCATAGAATTATAATGTGAATGAATTCCCAATGATTCGAATGCCTGAATGAATTGACTTGAGTTTACAATACTAGCCAATAAATCGAAACCGTAATAAAAAAAGAAGCTTAGTACCACTGCTATAATAAATGAAATGATTTGATTTTGAGAAAGTGACGAACAAAAAGTACCAATAGCAACATATACAGCAGCTAAAAATATTAGTCCGATAAATGAACCCCAGAAAGCCCCCGAATCTACATTTCCAATAGGTTCAGCAAGTTGCGATACTGTAAAATAATCTAGTATCGTAGGGAGCAAAGCTATGCATACCAGAAGCCAGCCAGCAAAAAATTTACCTAACACTATTTGAAATTTACTAAGTGGTTTAGTGACTAATAATTCCCATGTTCCTGTTTGCTTTTCTTCGGCAAATAGCCTCATGGTAATGGCGGGACAAAGGAATAAAAACAACCATGGTGCAAGATAAAAAAGCCCATCTACATTGGCATATCCAGCATCAATGATGTTATATTCGCCTGGAATTACCCATAAAAATAAACTTGTGAGGAACAAAAAAATACCAATAACGATATATCCGGTGGCATTGCTGAAAAATGAACGTATTTCTTTCTTGAAAATCGAAAACATTGAAATAAAATTTACAATTAAACAATTTCTAATTTATAGTTTGCAATTTACTAGCAATTTTTACTATATTTGCGGTGTCAAAGGTAACCAAAATTATTGAATAGGAAAACAAAACTATCTCTATTAAATATGAAAAAAGTCTGTTTAGTATTCATTTTCATGGCTTTAGTCTTCATTGTTTCTGCCCAAACATACCAACAATATAGTTTTAAAGGTCAAGGCATTTATGGCAATATTCTAAAGCATACCAAACACTTAAAAGCTTTGGTACAAGGTCCAGCTATTGGTGGCGAAATGGCTGTGGAGTGGCAGACCGTAGGCGAAAAACCTTGGCAACAGTTTTTGAATTTCCCAGTTGTTGGAATTGGTGCTGTGTGGTTGAATCTTTCAAATCCCGATAAGCTTGGCAATGCACTTGCAATATATCCATATATTAACTTTCCATTGTGGCGCACTCATTATTTTAATTTATATTTAAAAGCTGGGATGGGTGCTAGTTATTTGACTAAAACTTATTATAATACAAATACTGACGCCATGGGTAATCTTTTGCCTTTGGATAGTGCCAATGCTGCTATTGGTTCACATCTTAACATCTATTTTTCGGGTGGTGGAAGTCTCGAATTTCCATTAAATAATGGTTTGAGTGCTGTGGCCGAATATACATGGAATCATGCTTCAAATGGAAGTGCGGTGGCACCAAATTCAGGAATAAATTTTTTAAATGCTTTTGTAGGCCTAAAGTACTGCCCTAACTATAAAAGCATTGACGAATTTAAGAAAAAAAAATACCATGATATACCTCGAATTCTAACTTATGAAATAGTTGCTGCCAGTGGTTTTCGTCAACTTTATTATGCTGATAATAAAACTTATCCGACAGCTTCTTTAGCTTTTGGAGTGTATCGCCCGTTTACTAATTTTTATCGTATGGGATTGGGAGTAGATGCCTTTTATGATGGTGTTTACGACGGACAAAATAGTCAGGCATGGCAAAGAACTTATATTACCTCCGATGAATTTAAAAACAAATTGCGACTTGGTGTTTCTTGGCAACACGAGCTCTTAATTGGACGTATGTCAGCTGGTTTTCACTTTGGTTTATATTTATACAATCCACTCAAAAATCTTGAGCCTTACACCGATGCCAAAAATGGAACTTTAAATAAATGGCTTATTTATCCTTACAATATTGAAAAAGAGGATGGATGGCTTTATACTCGTGCTGCTTTGAAATATGCTGTTAGTGATCATTATTTCATTTCGTTAGGCCTAAAAACTCATTTGCAAAAAGCTGAATTTATAGAATGGGGTTTGGGTTACCAACTTTAAATAGATTAGTATACTATGTTGTTTGTGGTAAAATGCAGACAATCAATATGCTTGTAATCCAATCAATTTTTTATTCTGCTGTTTTTTCCAAAACCAATCATTCACTTTGTAGGTAATAAAAGCGCTTCCCGCACCCAAAATAGCGCCTGCTAACACATCCGAAGGGTAATGAACACCCAGATTCATTCGCGAATAACCAACCGAACTTGCCCATAAATAACTTGGTGCAATAACGTACCATTTGGGATATTTTAAACTTAATGAAGTTGCAGTGGCAAAAGCCAATGAAGTATGACCAGATGGAAAAGAATTGGAAGTTTCTGAAGTGTAATTTTGAATATCTGGATACGATATATATGGTCTTGATCTACCAAAAGCCTTTTTCAAACCATAAGTCAGAACTCCATCTACGCCAATGGATGCGCCAACGTAAATTGCATTTTTCAGCATGTCATCGTCTTTTTCAATTAAAGCAACAACTCCCATAACTAGCGGTGTGGATATTGCAACAGCAGTTGTGGAGTTCGAAATGGCTATAGAATAGTTTCGTAATGAAGCTGGTGTTTCATTATTTAGCTTTCTCAATAGCTCAATATCCGCATTTTGAGCCGAAATTTGCACATTAAATAATAAAAAGGTGCTGCAAAGCAGAAAAAATGTCGTAAATTTGCACATATTTTTTTGATGGCAAAGATAAAGCAAATTCTTCAAATGCTGAACAGATAGGTCGGATAGTAAAAGTAAATGACAAAAAAGTAAATGATTTAATGTTCAAAATTGCCATTATAGGTCCCGAGTCAACCGGAAAATCAGCATTAGCAAAATCACTATCCGAATATTTTAGTTCGCCATGGGTACCCGAATATGCACGAGAATATGTTGAAAATCTGAGTGTTCCATATTCGTACAATGATGTTTGCATTATTACTCAAAAACAAATTGAGCAAGAAAACTATTATAGTAGTGATAATGTGTTTAATGAAAAATTTGTTTTTTTTGATACTAATTTAATTATTACAAAAGTTTGGTTTCAATATTGTTTCCAGAAAATACCAACCATCTTAACGGAACAGCTCAATAAAAATATTTTTGATTTCTATCTGCTTTGTTCTACAGATTTATCTTGGGAAGCCGATTTGGTTCGTGAACATGGTACCGATCGCGAATTCTTTTTTTATTGGTACAAAAATGAAATTGAAGAAACCCAAAAACCATATGCAATAGTAACTGGTGAAGGTAATGTGCGAATACAGAACGCTATAGCATCATTAAATTCATACTTTTCAAAATAAATTTTATGGAAAATAGAATACTTGAAACAATAAAAAAACTTTCCAAAATGGAAGGTTACAAGGATGTTTGCCACGAGCAAAGGCAAAATGATCCCATGCCATCCATTGATGTACTAAAAGAAATTGTACAACTGTCACGTTCAATTTTATTTCCAGGTTATTTTGGTGATGCTGCTGTAAATACCAATACCATGCTTTACCACATTGGAGTAAATATTGATAGATTGCAAATGTTACTTTCCCAGCAAATAAAGGCCGGTATGTGTTTTAATGATTCATCAGCATCTGTTTGCAATCAAATGGACCAAAAATCCAAAGATATTGCCATTTCATTCATAATGCAATTGCCCGATATTCGCGAAAAACTTCATACCGACGTTATAGCCGCATATAATGGCGACCCGGCTGCCAAAAGTTTTGGAGAAGTTATATTTTGTTACCCCAGCATTCGCGCCATTAGTAATTACCGTATTGCACATGCATTGCTTGAACTTGGAGTGCCGCTTATTCCTCGAATAATAACCGAAATGGCTCATTCCGAAACTGGAATTGATATACATCCCGGAGCTGTTATTGGTGAGTATTTTACTATAGATCACGGTACTGGTGTTGTTATTGGCGAAACGGCCATTATTGGCAAAAATGTTAAGATGTACCAAGGTGTAACACTTGGTGCCAAGAGCTTTCCTCTCGATCAGGACGGCAATCCAATAAAAGGTATAAACAGACATCCACAAATTGGCGATAACGTAATTATTTATTCCAATTCCACCATACTCGGAACTATTAAAGTAGGAGATGGTGCAGTAATTGGTGGCAATCTTTGGATAGATACAGATGTGGCTGATGGCGCAAAACTTACACAAAAGAAATAGTTTTGTTGATGGTCAAAAACACACCAGTATTTGATAATAATTTTGATAAAAAATAAAATGATAGGTGACTAATTTGTGGTTACTGTAGAGAAAGAAAATATATGGAATTTGAAATGTTAGCAAAAACCTTTAGAGGTTTAGAAGAAGTATTGGCAACAGAATTGGTAGAAATTGGTGCCAATAATGTGCAAATTCAAAGGCGTGCAGTAAGCTTTACAGGTGATAAAGCAATGATGTACAAAGCAAATTTGTGTCTAAGAACGGCATCAAGAGTATTGAAACCGATACTGACTTTTGACGCTTCCAATCCTGACGAAGTGTATGAGCAAGTGAAAAAAATAAACTGGACTGATTATATGACTGTTGATAGTACATTTGCTATCGACTCAACAGTTTTTTCGGATGAGTTTCGTCACTCAAAATTCGTTTCATACCGTGTAAAAGATGCTATTGCCGATTGGTTTTCCGAAAAATTCGATCGTCGTCCATCGGTTCGTTTGGATAGTCCGCAAATGATGATAAATATTCATATTGCAGAACGTAAATGTACTTTATCACTCGATAGTTCTGGCGAATCGTTGCACAAGCGCGGTTATCGTGTTGCTCAAACCGAAGCGCCACTTAACGAGGCGTTGGCAGCTGGAATGTTGCTCTTAGCGGGCTGGAAAGGTCAATCAAACTTTGTTGATCCAATGTGCGGTTCGGGAACTTTACTTATCGAAGCCACACTTATAGCATTAAATATTCCTCCAGGAATTTACCGTTCGTCATTTGCTTTCGAGAAATGGAACGATTTTGACGAAGAACTTTTTGATACATTATACAACGATGATTCCTACGAGCGACCATTTAATTTTAAAATTTATGGTTCGGATAACTCGCCGCGTGCAATAAAGATAGCAGAACAAAATGTGAAAAGTACAGGCTTGAGTAAATATATTGATTTGAAAGTAATGTCGATACAACAATTGGAATTGCCTGCCGAAAATTGCCTGGTAGTTACAAATCCACCTTATGGTGAACGTATTACTTCAGATGATATTTATGGCTTATATGCGGCATTAGGCACCACCATGAAGCATAAATTTACAGGCAGTACAGCTTGGGTGATTAGTTCACACGAAGAATGCCTCGACAAAATAGGATTAAAACCATCCGAACGTATCCGTTTGTTAAATGGAGCACTCGACTGTTGGTATTGCCGATACGATATTTTTGCAGGAAAGCGAAATGATTTTGTAGCAAAACGGAAAGAATTTTAGATTCTTTTGGGCATAAAACGGAAATTGCAAAATAATTCAAATAATTTTTATTGATTAATATAATTCAAATCAGTTAGTTATGATTTTAGACAATATATTTGTGAATAGAAATTAGAAAACGCTTTGCCATTCCAAAAAAAAACCTTACTTTTGCACCGCAATTGCCCAGATGGCGGAATTGGTAGACGCGCTGGTCTCAAACACCAGTGGATTCACTTCCATGCCGGTTCGATCCCGGCTCTGGGTACTTTTAAGGCGAAACCCTAATTGATTTTCAATCAGTTAGGGTTTTTTGTTTCAGTATTTGCACCATTTTTGCACCGTAAATTGTGCTCAATCGGAAATGTTTTGTTATAAATTTCTTTATGAACAAGTTTTAGTAAGTCTGAAAAGAAAAAATCTTATATCTCAAACTTCTCTGAATGAAGCATTGAAATATTTTATTTTGCGTTAAATGATTCAGTTGATGAGTTTGTACTTCGGTTTTCAAAGTAATTGAGAATCGTCTCGTAATGAGATTGTATTGTAAGTGTTATAGTCCCAAAGGAAAGGTATTGATTTTTGTTAACTCTGTCATATCATTGAGTAAACTTTATGAATATTGCTCTAAATTTCTGGTTATCAATAAAATGACAAGAGCCAATCTACAAGTGTATTTTACTTATAGATTGGCTCTTGTGGATGAAGAGTGGTGTTTATTGCTTCATGAATTTGATGCGTTTTTCGGCACCATTATAATTGATTAAAGCAATGTAAGTTCCCGACGCTAAGTTAGATATATTTATCGTTCTATCTTGAGGATTTTTAATGTTGATAATTTTTTGTCCTAGCGAATTGACAATATATAAACTATTTATGTTATCAATAGTAGATAGTTGCAGAAAATTATTTGCTGGATTTGGAAATAATGAAATTTCCGTATTTTTTAAATTATTTACAGCCGATGGCACTCTTTTCACAACGTAGGTAGTAATACTTTTTGCATCTAAATTATCGGTGAACGAATTGTTAGTACATGTTATTACACCGTCGTTTGAAATCTTTTTTGTGGCAGACGTTACATATTTAGTTGCATTTACAATGTTTTCATTGCTAAAGTTAAACGTTTGCGATTTTACAGTAGTATTTTTGTTAATCACTACTATCACATCTTGTTCTGGCCCTTTGAAAGCTTGCATAATTATTCCTGCATTGGGTTGGTAGTTCGATTGAACTCTAAAGTACCCTGGACGAATAAACTTTGAGAATTGCCCCATTGTAGCGCCTTTCAACTGTAATGAGCCGTCGGTATTTATCAAGTTGCAGCCAGGAACGCGAAGGTACCACCAGATGTATGCATTCATATTGCCATTCATACAATCTAAAATATCTTTGGCCATAATTAAACCAGTACCAATTGAATCGCCACCAATGTAGTATTCAGTCATCCAAAGTTTTTTGTTTTTTGAATTTGCCAATGGGTAACTACGAGCCGATGTTCCATAAATATGACCTCCTATGTATTCGATATTTGCACTTGCAATTGGGTCATTAAGAATTGGATCTGCAAATGTATTTGCAAAATTATAGGCTTCTGGTGCCATTACAGGCGTACCAATTGATGGGGCATTGGTTTTGCAAAATTCAAGTATTTGAGCTGGAGTCCAAATACATGATTCGTAATCGACCGTAATATTCGGTTCGTTTTGAATTGAAATAACATCCACGTTGCCTAAGTAAGTACAAAAACTTTTTAAGTGGGCAGCATAAGCGGCGTAGGATTCGGGTTTGAGCGAACCTTTAATAATGTTGTTATTATCCTTTAGTGCTGGTGGTGGCGACCAAGGAGTAGCTAAAACCTTAGCACCTCTGGCTTTGGCTTTCACTGCATTCTTTTTCTCGTCACCCCAACCCGACCAATCTGTGGAAGTTGGTGAAATACGAACACGAATAATGCTAAGTCCTAGTTGTGAATTGGTAGCATTTCCAAAACCGGCATCTGCTTCCACATCGGTGATGGCTGTATGCCAGGCTGTACTAGCACCAAAACCATCAATTACTTGCTTTACTTGAGCCACATCTATAGTGGCAGCCACTTGTGCTTTGGAATAAAAGCAGGTTAAAGAAATGAATACAATGAGAAATAATTTTTTAGACATAAAGTTGTTTTTTTAGTTGTTATAATTATTAACTTAAGCCTATTCAATAAGCTTTTTTAGATTAAATTTTTTGTTAAGTTGATATTAGGGTTTAAAAATTGTCCTAAATTATTGATAATTACATTTTCAAATTTCCAAATTGAACATTCTCAAATTAATCTATTATTGTTTTATAAATTTGATGTGTTTTTCAATTCCATTTTGATTTATAGTAAGTATATAATTTCCTGTCAATAAGGTTGAAATATCTATTGTTGAACTTGTAGGATTATTTATTGATACATATTTCTGACCAATTAAATTTGTAATATAAACGCTTTTTAAATTTTCAATAGTTGATAATTTAAGGTAGTCGTGAGCTGGATTTGGATATACTGATATGTTGGCTGTTAAAGTTTCGTTAATTGCCGTTGGAGCTCTTTTTAGTACGTAAGTAGTTACACTTCTAGCTTCTAAGTCGTCTGTAAATGAATTCGAAGTGCAGGCAATTGTTCCATCGTTGGTAATTCTTTTTGTTGCCGAAGTTACAAATTTAGTTGCGCTTTCAATATTGGCATTTCTGAGGTTAAAAACTTGTTTTTTGACAACCCTATTGAGGTTAAGTACAACTATTACATCTTGAGATGTGCCTTTGAACGCTACAGTGTAAATGTTTGGATTGGAATTATAGCTCCCGTTCACTCTCACATAGCCTGGACGGATAAATTTTGAAAACTGCCCCATGGTATATCCTTTCAGTTTTAGCGCCCCACCAGTATTAATTAAATTACAACCCGGAGTTCTTAAATACCACCATACATAGGCATTCATATTACCATACAAGCAATCCAGAATGTCTTTTGCCATTGTCATACAAGTTCCCATTGAGTCAGGATTAAGATAGTATTCTGTCATCCAAAGTTTTTTGCCTAAGGTAGTAGCCAAAGGATAACTTCTTGTAGAGGTCCCATATAGATGCCCACCAATATAATCAATGTTGGCAGTGGAAGTAGGATTGCTTAAAATTGGATCGGCAAATTTGGAATCAAAATTATAGGCTTCGGGTGCCATTACAGGTGTGCCAATTGAAGACGCATTGTTAATACAAAAGTTCAAAATTTGTGTAGGCGACCAAGTGCACGATTCGTAGCTAACTGTAATATTTGGTTCGTTTTGGATAGAAACAACGTCAACATTGCCCAAATAGGTACAAAAACTTTTCAAATGTGCCGCATAAGCCGCATACGAGGCAGGTAAAAGTTCACCTCCAATTGTATTACTATTGGTTTTCATAGTTGCTGGTGGAGACCATGGTGTTGCTAAAACTTTTGCACCTCTGGCTTTTGCCATTTGAGCGTTAGATTTTTCGGCATTCCAACTTGTATTTGTACTTGTTCCTCCAGGACTAATACAAACTCTTAAAATGCTTAAACCCATTTGGTTAGTGTTATCGTTACCGAATGAAGCATCTGCTTCGGCGCTCGATATGGCGCCATGCCACGCCGTGCTTGCACCAAATCCATCAATAACTTGTTTTACAGCCGAAAAGTCAATAGTTACAGCTACTTGTGCTTTGGTTTGAATGCACAATACTGAAATTAAGACGATGAATAATAATTTTCTAGACATAATTATGATTTTTGAGTTGTTATTTTTTGTATTCTAAAATATATCCATATTTATAGGATTTGTTACCGTCGATGGTATATTTTTCCATTGTTTTGGCACCCCACGAGTCGTTTCCGCCAACTCCATGAATATTTAAATCGATATTCAGGTTGATAAAATTGCGTTTTGGCAATTCAAACTGGTGTTTGGCATTTTCTAAATCGTTTTCGGTATAATTCCAAGCGTGAAAACATAGAGGCTGAAGTCCTGTTACTTTTACGCTGCTTTTGGCTTGATCCGAAAATGTAAACCAGCGAACATCGCAGCGGTTTGCATTGTCTTGAGAAGCCACATAATTGGTCATGAAGTTCTCGAGTTTCAAATTGTACAATCCAATTAACGCGCCCGTTTTGCGGTCGGGGTAGTTTTCCTGAGGGCCACGACCATACCAGTTGATATTGTCGAACTTATCAATAATTTGCACCCGCATACCAAATTTTGGAATCTGCTGTATGTTTTTACTTGTTGGAAGATAATCAGCCTCCACCTGAATTTGTCCTTGTCCGTTTACAGTATATTTTAAGTTGTAATTGGCACCAATAGTTGGCAATGTCATGTTGAAAACAATGCTTACATTTCCTTCATTGCCGGAAGCAGCGTTAATCGAAATTTTTTCAACTTTCCGATTTTCTGCAGCGTTTTTCCAATTGCCCAGCCCTTCGGCATATCCACCTCTTTTTTGGTTGTCGTTAGGAGTTTTCCAAAAGTAAGGTTCCAATGCGCCTTTAAGTATTTCTACGCCATTTGGTTTCCAACTGCTAAGTGCTCCATTTTTTTTGTTGAAAATAAGGGTTGACGAATCGGTAGTGAGCGTAATTTCGGTGGCGGTTTCCAATACTTTTATTGTATTAGCGGATGCTTCAATTGTTTTGAATTCTGCGGGTATGATTACAAACTGATCGCGGGCAATGCAGAAACCTTCGGCTGCCCAAGGAGTTGGTTTTTTCAATTGCGCATTTACGTTCAAAAGAATTTCTTCATTTAGTCCTTTTAGTACGTCAGGAATTGGAATTTCAACGATTTCGGATTTTCCGGGTAAAATACTTTCGCTGTCTAATTTACCCGTAAAAATTACTCTTCCATTTGAAACAAAGCTGTACATTAAATCGAAATCGTTCAACGAAATAAAGTCGTATCGGTTGGTAATTTCTACTTTCAATGGATTGGTTTGCACAAATTTAAAGTGTATCTGTTGGTAAACCTTCTGAACCTCAAAGTATTCCGGTTGTGGAGTGCGGTCTGGCGACACAATGCCATCCAAGCAGTTAGCATTATCGTTTGGTTTATCGCCATAATCGCCACCATACGCCCAAAACTCAGTGTCTTTCAACTGCAAATTAGCCGGATTTTCATCGTATTGCTGTTTTGAACCATCTATTTTTTTTGCAATTCCCTGATCTACCCAGTCCCAAATAGCACCACCCACATTACTCGAATCGGCATAAATCAAATCCCAATAATCCTGTAGGTTTCCGCACGAATTTCCCATGCAGTGGGCATATTCACGCATGAAAAATGGACGATCGACAATTCGTTTGGCCAGTTTTGCCATAGTGTCGGGGTGCAGATAGCCGTCGTCGTAAATAGCCGAAACACTACGATCCGAATCGTAATATACAAAACGCGTTGGGTCAATTTTTTTTGTAGCTTCCACCATTGCACGAATGTTTGCACCACGTCCTGCTTCATTTCCCATCGACCAGAAGATAACACTTGCGTGGTTTTTATCACGCTCCACCATTGACACAGCACGGTCGATATGAGCGTTTTTCCAACGTGGATTTTCGCCTAATTCGGTATTTCCAATGCCATAACCATGCGATTCGTTGTTGGCTTCGTCCATAACGTACATGCCGTATTCGTCGCACAATTCGTAAAAATAGGGTTCATTTGGATAATGCGATGTGCGTACCATGTTGATGTTTGCTTGCTTCATCAACTTTATGTCGGTAATCATTGTCTGGCGGTCAACGTGGCGGCCGGTACGAGGATGATGCTCGTGTCGGTTAATACCTTTGAGTTTTACCAATTTGCCATTTACGTAAAAACCTTGTCCCTTCACTTCAACTTTTCTTACACCAAAACGCCAATGTATTGATTCAATAATTTCTTTTTTGTCGTTTTTTAGGTTTATTTTAAGATCATATAAATCAGGCGTTTCGGCATTCCACAATCTTGGATTATTCAAAATGGTTTGTAGCGAAAGTTGAATATTCTCAGCAGATTTCAGTACACTTAGTTTTTTCGATAAAGCAATTTCGACTGCGTTTCCAAGCGTATTTTTGCCACTTATAAATGCTTCAGCAGTTATATTTTTGACTGTTTGCAGCCCCCGATTCTCCAAATTAAGCTTGATATTAACATTGGCACTCTTAAAATCGTTGGTTGGTTCTGCCAATATCTGATAGTTTTGGATAAATGTTTTGGTGCGCACATACAAATCTACATCGCGGAAAATACCGCTAAGTCGCCACATATCAATATCTTCCAGATAGCTTCCATCCGAATAACGGTACACTTCAACAGCCAATTTGTTGGTGCCTGGTTTGATAAATGAAGTAATGTCAAATTCGGCAGGTGTCATCGAACTTTTGCTGAATCCAACCTTTTGCCCGTTTACCCACACGTACATGGCCGACTCAACTCCGGCAAAATGGATGAAAATTTGTTTGTCTTTAACGTTCGCCGGTGCTTCAAATGTTGTACAATAACTCCCGATGGGATTGCGATATTTGTAAGCTGTGTAATATGTTGGAGGTTCGCTCATTACCCGAGGTTCATCGCGCTGAAAAGGGTACGTAATATTCGTAAAAACAGGTAGCCCATAACCTTGCAATTGCCAGTTGCCTGGCACCAAAACGTTTTCCCAATCAGCAACAGCATAATCATTTTCGAAGAAACGCACCGGACGAGATGAAGGATTTGGCGACCACTTAAATTTCCAGATGCCGTTGAGCGAAATTATTTCCGAATTACTTTGTTTATGGCTTGGAAGTGAAACCGTGGCGTGTGCTTTTTCTTTGTTGATGCCTGTTATTTCGGGATTTTCCCAATCGTTAATAGCGGCACCATTTTGTGGTGACGACTGTCCGTTTGCTGTGAAAATAGAACACAACAAACAGATAAATAACATATTAAGTGCAATATTTTTCATGTTTTAAATATGAGTTATACTGTATTTGTTGCCAACTTTCGTTTTAAATGTAATAATGTCGTTGGCAATAGTAGTTTTTATTCGTTTTCCATTCTGATCTTTTACTATCAGCATTTTACCTTTCCAAGGATTTTTGATAATACAAGTTTTGCCTTTTTCGCTTCGAACCAAAACATTACTAATTGTATTATTCTCAAACTTTGCCGAAACAAGAAAAGCACCTTGAGCACGGAAATCATTGAATGCGATATTTTTCCATTTTTCAGGCACCGCTGGGAAAATGCGGATAATTCCGTTCCAACTTTGTAACAGCATATAATCAATACTTTCAACCAGCGAAAGTGGCGTTTCAATTACCGCACCACCACTTTCGAAATACATGGTATTTGGTTGCATCAGCTTTTTCTGTTTCATGCTTTCGATGGTGGCAAGTGCTTTGTCGCCATTGCCAAGCGTAGCATATATCATACATGCTTTAGTGAAACTAAAACCCGCATATCCATTAGCTTCAGTAAGATTATACCAGCGGTTGGTCGATTTTTCAATCAATTCCCTTGCGTTTTGGCCTTGTTCGGGGTTTACAGTATGATAAGGGTAAATGCTCATTAAATGACTTGCATGACGATGACCGCCATCAAAACCCATATCAGCATTCACCATATATCCGTTTTCGTTGGTCGGAAATGCAGCCAAATTATCCAACTTTTCTTGCCAGTCTTTACGTTTTGGGTCGTTGAATTTCAATTCTTTATCCATCGTTAAAAGCGTTTGAAATACCCACGAAACTGACATTAAACCGTAGTTTGCGTCCGGACTAAGGGGTATTTTGCTAACATCTTCGTATTCAGGAGACCTCGATGGATCCAAATGATATTTTCCATCAGCTCCTTTTTGTAAACGGGTAATAAGAAATTCGGCATTGTCTTTAAGCATCGGGAATAGTGATTTTCCAATGGCATCATCACCCGAATATTTCCAATATCTCCAATAAAGTTGTAATAACCATGGTAAATTTCCCAGTTCGTCGCCAAAAGTTCCAATGCCATCGTAGGTCGATAAACGGCCAATGTAAATGCCTTTTCCTTTCGCATTTTTGCTCAATGCGCCCGATTTGTACATCCTATCGATGCAAGTAATATACGACTTGCCAACATCCAATTTATTGGCAGTAAACATTGGGATATAAGATAGTTGTACGTTTAAATTCCACCAAATTGCCGCCCAAGCCGAACCCCAAATCCATGCTCCTTGTGTGTCCATAATTAAATCCGATTTTTCGGACGAAGAACATGCAAATTTGTAAAGCTGAATATACCATATTTTTTGCCAGTATGGATCGTCTTTAATTTCGAGGTAGCTGGATTGCATGTATTTATGCCACCATTCCTGATGTCTTTTGGTTATTGCCACATAACCCTCGTTTACAGCAGCTTGAACTCGTGCTACAGCATCGGTAGTGGCTTCTGTAGCTGCAATATCTACATCTGCATTATCGCTTGTTCCTATTGCAAGGTAAAGTATTTGTGTATCGTCAGCTTTGGTTATCAGTTTTGATGCCAAAACGTGCGCACCCAATTTTTTCATTTTATTTATCACCAAATCAATGCTGTTTTGTTTGGTCAACTCTGGTTTTGGCGGTAAATATTCGGCATAATCGCTGATGTTTTGTTTACGGATATAAAAACGTGGTGTAATTCCCCATTCTTCGCGAACGCCCAATTTAGCAGCTTTTTCACCATTAGTTCCTTTTAGTTCTACTACAAAAACATTGTTTTTACGCTCAGCAAATGCACGCCAAACGATAGAACCATTTTCGGTGTTAATTGTACCACTAGCCTCGCCATCGTAAAGGTTCATGCGCATAGTTTGGTTGGTTTGCTTGCCAACAGGTGCAATGATAATATTTCCCGCATATAATTTGGAATCACAAAATTCCAGTTTTGGAATTATTGAATGCGAAATAGCCTTGTAATGAGATAATAACATGCGCAATCCATTCGGGTTTTTGGTGTCTTGCATTATCATGGCGCCCTGAATGCCATCGCCAATGAATGCACCATTGAAAAAACTGGAGTCAACATTGTTGTTCCATGTCAAATCTTGTTTGGAAACTAGCTCTTTCCAGTTGATTTTTTGAGCTGATAAGCTAAAGGGTAAAATACTGATGATTAATAAAAATAAGTGCTTTTTCATTCCGATAAATACAGTGTGAATAATGTGTTTAATAGTTTAAATTTTAAATAATATACTTTTCGCCGGTTTTTTAATTGCTGGTTTGAATGTTTTGAAATATAATATCCTTAGCTCGTTCAACCGGCGTAACGATGAGTTTTTCTACTTTTCCGTTTTTATAAATACATTCCACCGTAGTATTCTTAGGCGCATGCATCTTGAAACTTACATCCCAGTTTTTGGGCCATGCCGGAAAAAGAATAATACGGTCGTCGGAAGTTTGCATCAGCATTTCCTGCAAGCCAATCATGCCGCTTCCACCCCAGTTATGGTCGGGTGTCCAGTCGAAGCCAGGGCCCCAAAATGCGGGAAAGCGTCTGCCTGAATCCTGCAACTTTTTGATACATAAATCAGCTGCTTCATCGGTTAGACCTAAATCAGCTGCCCATATATTATCTTGTTTCCAGCCCATTGGACTGCGAAATTCTATTACCTTGGGGTCATATTTCCATGTGTTAAGTGCAATGTCCAAATCTGGTTTACCTACGCCGTAAACGTGCCACGGAAACACGGGATACAATTGCGGCGATTCTCCATTTTGAATGCGCTCCCATGTTATGGCGGGCGAAATGCAGGTATGTCCGTCAATTTGGCGGAGTGGGATAGGAGGGATGCGATTCAGCATCGTTTCCCAATCTTTTCGCTCGTTGGCAGTTAAATAATTGGTGGGTAATGCCAACATTCCTTTCAGCACGGTTTGCAAAGCGGCAATGGTGGAACTTGGATTGTAAGCCATTTTGTAGGTTTCGGCACCCGAACCAGGGAAAATAATTAACTTTCCGTCTTCGGTAAAAGTCCGATGTCCTCTTTTGTTGGCAAGATATTGATAATGCTCGTTGAAAAACGTTAAACAGCTTTTTATCAAAGGCATATATTTCGTAATGTCTTTGTTGGCATATCGGTTTGTTTCCAAAATCATTAGACAAAATTCGAGCGAAGTATCCCACTGATATTCCAGCCAGGCATTGTTTTCCATGCCTTTATCGTACCCAGCAGGGCGATGCCAACCATATTCAGCCGGATTTGGCAGCCCGTAGTTTTCCATCTGTTCTGTAAAACTTGCACCTTTGTGACCCCAAGCTTGCTCGGTTCGTATTTCGGCATTGCGCAGGGCTTTTGTGTAGAAATCAAATTGCGGCTTCATCATATCAAAGTCGCCGGTTTTAATCATAGGGAAATAAACCAAACGCTGATTTTGAGCGGTCATTGTTCCACCACACCAGTTTCGAAAATCGGGTGTGAGTTTTTTATTTGGGTCAGTAAAAACAGGGTCGTAGGTTAATATTCCACCATTGAATTTTGTTGGGGAATTGCCGTAAGCGTTGCAGCCCAGCATGTAACGAAACAGTTGGTAGTTGCGTCCCACCTGCCATTCGGGTTTAGAAACATCCGAATTTTCGGGCTGAATTTGAATATAACTTCTGCTCCAAAACTGTTGCCACCATTCCTGTGTTTTTTGTTTTGCCGTTTTTTTGTTGGCTTTGACTTGCAACTCCACTTTTGCAAGTCCAGCTTTCCAATCCTCTATCGTTTTTGATTGTTCGGTGTATAAGCAAACGGAAATGTCTATTTTTTTTGAGGGCGATTTGCTCACCATTCTCCAACCTTCAAAATCGGTATTTACGTATGTTCCTTTGGTGTTGCCGCTGGGAATCAGGTTTGTTCCAAACAGTTTTCCGCCAAAAGTGTTGTTTCTCACCGGATTGTAGAGCTGACTCTTAACGTTTTCCAGATCCTGTAATTTTACATTGTCGTCAAAAACAGTTTTGTTTTTGTTACGGTGATAAAAAAGGACATTATTCCCCTCAAATTCCATATTGTCTTTAAGGGTGTAAATAGTATCGAAAGGAGCAAATTTGTAGGAGTTTTGAAAATTCTCACCCGGACGAAGTTTAAAATCCTTTGTACGCCAACTTTCGTAGGTTGCTTCGGCCGAAATGGGCTTGTTGGAGCTTATTTCCAAATGAACCACAGGGCTAAATACATCTACCCAAAAGATTGCTTCCACCTCATTAACTCCATTTTTACCCGATATTTTCACACTACCGGTTTTCAAATCCAATTCCTGTTTAAAATCCTTTTCGGAAAATGGATTTGGCGATAATTTAACCCTCACACGACCAAGTTTGTGCAAGCCATTGTTCTCATCGAAGGCATCTGATTTTCCTATATAGAAAAATATTTCGTTGTTTTCAACCCACACATTTAACCCTATATCGCCACCACCACAAGGCATTGATTCGGACGAATTTTTACTTTGACTGTTCCAAATTACATTGTAATTTTTGGGAAGAGTTTCCATGGTTTTGGTTGCAAATCCAGATAGGTTTGCAACTAAAAATAATAGAATAATGATTTTTTTTTTGTTCACTCTGAGATGTAATAAACTAATGATTGATAATTTCGATTCAAGTACAAATGTATAGTTTCTAAGGGATTTCAATCATTTAGTATGTTACCATTACTATCAGTTTTGTAACATAATAGTTTTTTAGTGATAGAAAGAGTTTAAGTATTTGATTTGGCAAATATTATCAGATGGCTGGCGTTTTGTGTCTAATTGAATGGTGGTAAGCTATTTAAATTTGTTTTGTGTAGCTGGGATAGAAATATGATGTTCACACTGTCTATAAAACCACTATTTTCAATGCAAACCCCCGACAGTTCACATCTATTATGTTTAGCAGGTAAATACCTTTTTGTATCGATTTTTTTTCAATCGAGAAAGTTGTTTCCCATTCACGCTTAAAGGATGTAATATATTGTCCATTGAGCGTTTGTATAGCAAAATCGAAAGGTGGACGAGCCGCTTTGGGCATCTCAACAGTAGATTTAGAACTGACAGGATTTGGGTAAAGTAGTGGTTTTGCATTCAAATCTACGGTTTCAGGCACTGAATCTTGTATGCCATTTAACTGATTTACGGCCGACATACAATTGCCCAAATCATAAAAATCAACTGTTACAAAGTTAGGAGATTTTGCTTTTTCCGACATGCACTTTTCAAAACGATTGGTGAGAAAAGTTTTAGAATTAACTATTTCCGCTTTAGTTCTAATGCCTGTTCCAATGGTAGCGTTTACCACAAAATGATTTAGGATAAACAAATCGTTGGTGGCGTTTCCACGATTAAAATCAGTAGTAAAATTGTCGGTATTGGTTACCTCGAACGATGTTTCTACAGCATATTTCCATATATAATGATACCATTTTTGGCTTGAAGACGCATCTTTTTTGTCAGTAAATACCATTAATCTTTTCCCCGAATCTATCATTGCTTGCAACGTAGGCCATTCGTCGCTGTCGTTTTTTGTATAAGCCATAGTGAGTAAGTCAGATTTGTCTAACTCACTATGAATTTGGTTGGCAGAAACATTACATTCAAAAATAATGGTAACCACCTCATTGGGGTTATGAATTAAGAAATCGTAGATTTCATTCAAATTTTTGCTTAATGGCTGCTTACCCAAAAATGATTTACCATGATAAACAGTTGGGATGCCATCTACATCATAAACGTCTATCATTAAGGCACGTACTCCGTCTACCAGTTGTCGTGTAATGCTATAATTTTGATTGGGAAATTTGAAATTGTCTTGTGCCGAATTAAAAGCATTGTGGGTGGTCAGAAAAGCAATTTCATTGTATTTTTTATCGCAAAGAAGCGACGAATTGTTCCATTGAGGGTATGCATTTGTAATAACTGCAAATAAAAAGAGTGTTGCAATATAGTTACGTAGCTGATTCAATGTAAGTAGGTTTTTGCGATTTGTATTGCAAAGGTATAACTAAAAGTTTGACTACAAAACATTGCTGTGCAGAGTTGAAATTTATTGGTCAAAATGCACTTTTATTTTCTGGATTTACCTCATTTACTTAAGGTTCAAATCAATAATTTCCATTCCTGCCAATAAAAATGAGCCCAATACATGTCGGTCGTTGGTAGAGGTGGGGCGGTTTAGGTAGAAGTTAATATCGTCGCTAAAATGAGTGCCAATGCAAACGCCTTCAATTTCGTTATTGGGTGTAATTTTTGTGAGTAATCCGTTCCAGCCTTTCACAGCACAGGTCCGATAGCTTTTAGGCAACCAGCCACTGTTTATCCCTTTGGCAATGGAATAGGTAAACATGGCCGAACAGGATGTTTCGTGGTATGATGAATTTACGTTAAGTACCTGACACCACAATCCGTTGGTTTGCTGCAATTTAGTCAGACTTTCTACGTGGGCTTTGAAGCACGACAATAGCTCCTTCCGCTTTGGATGGTTTTTGGGCAGTACATCCAACACTTCCACCATCGAAAGTATCATCCAACCGTTTCCGCGCCCCCAGTATTGTTTATTGGGGCGGTTTTCGGTGCAATACCATACATGATGAAATAGTTTGTCGGAGGCGTCAAACAAATATTTGTTGTAACTACATACTTGATTTACAGCTTCGTTCATGTAGCGTTGTTCATTGGTGAGTTTCCACATTCTGACTAGAAAAATTACCGCCATATAAGCATCGTCCGATTGTACCACTTTGCGTCCGTTATCAATCCTAATCAGGGTTTTGTCGGTCCAGCGTGCTTGAACATTGAAAATGTGGTTCTCGAATTTATCGATAAATGGTTTCAGCCGTTCGTTTTTGGTTTGTGCATACAAATCCACCACATTGGCTGCCAAACCGCAATACCACAGCTCTTTCATGCTGAAATACAGGGGATAGGGCGTTTTGATGCCGGTTTGCTGTTGTTGGGAGAAAAATGAAATAGTCTCAGCAAGAAAATTTATTTTTCGGGTGGAATATTGCTGAATATCTTCAGTTGTAAAGAGTAAACCTACGCGGTTCATGCCAAAGCAAACCAGCGAATTTTGATATTCCCACTCGTTGAAATCGCTTGCCAGTTTCACTGACGTTCCGACCTGAATTTCCTGCAACGATTTGTAAATCTGCCCGTTTGCCCTGTCTTTGAATTCGTAATTTGTCAAGGTTAATATCTTCTGCGAAATAGATTGTAACACTTGTTTTACCTGCATCGTGTCAACAATCGGACTAGTTTTTTCTTTCGAGAAAACCAGTGCCGGCCATTGTAATGCGGTAAGAATAAAAGCTATACAGATGATTGATTTTGAATTCATTATTTTATTATCATTTTTCTAGTTCGTTGCTAATATACTCTTTCAATGTCTCAACGGAAGGTAATTCTACAAGATATTTCTGAACAAAGATAGTTTGGTCGAGTCCGCCAGTTGCGTATTTTACCTGAGTGTTTCCTTTTTCAGTACACAATAATAAACCAATTGGGGGATTGTCATCAGGTGCCATTACTTCATGTTTGAAATAGTTTAGGTACATATTAAGTTGCGAAGCATGTTCGTGTTTAAACTTATCTATTTTCAATTCAACAACTACGTGACATTTCAGTATTCGATGGTAAAACAATAGATCGACAAAGAAATAGTCATTATCAATTAAAATTCTTTTTTGGCGTGCTTCAAAACAAAATCCGTGTCCCATTTCCAATAAAAAGCTTTGCAAATTATCGAGAATTGCCTGCTCTAAATCGGTTTCAGTTACCAAAGCTCTTTCATTTAATCCCAAAAACTCCAATGCAATGGGGGTATTAATGATGTCTTTAGGCTGTAAACGCACTGCCTTTTGATTTGCCAAATCTGATAACGCTTCTTTGTTTTGTGACAAGCCACTGCGCTCATAGTAAAGTGAATTAATTTGACGTTCGAGTTCTGAAACAGACCAATTGCCTTTAATGGATTCCATTTCATAAAAAGTGCGCTTAACAAAATCTTCTATTTGAATTGTTTTTCTAAGATGTGTATATGATAATTTATTTAAAATGAGATTGATAGGTACTCCTTTGAATTCGGCACTTGCCGAGTGCCGAATTATATTATAAGATTCGGCACTTGCTGAGTGCCATTTTTCAACATTCAATTCGGCTGTCGGTATCTGCCGAATCTCATCTTCTGTGTCAATCGTTGATAATTTCCAAATTGAAAAATCAGTTTCGATATTTGGTAATTGTTTGATGGTATCGAAAGGTAAATGATTGCTTATTTCAGTTCCTAATTGGGGATAAGATTTGTAAAATTGGCGGAATTCACGAAATCGTCTTTCTGTCAATCCTTTGGTATTCAGTTTTGTCTCCAGATTTTGCAATAATCGCTCACCATATTGAGCTCGGTCATTCCCATTTTGTTCAAACTCAACAATATAATAACCTATCAGCCAATTGCGAATGGTCAAGCCCGTATTTATTGAGTGGGCTGTACTGTTTTGCAATACTGTTTGAACAGATTGAATTTGATTTAACAGAGATTCGAAATCGTTTAACATAGATGTTTTTTTGTCTGTTTTTGGAAATTATCTTTGTAATCACACAATAATCAAGCATGAACTTTAGATAAATCATTCATTATCAAATGCGAAACCGCACATTAACTTTATTGATTACGAGTCTAACGTCCAAAATTAGTGCTTTTAATTGAAATCACAACTCTGTTTTGACACCTAAAACGTTACTTTTATTTCGAAACAAGTGTAATTACTTCTCCCGCTTTGGTGTAAATATCGTACATGTAACTCTTTTTCAGGTTAAGTCCATTTAATTTTGCCTGAGCCGATATTAACGGTTTTTTGCCTGTTGTAGTTTGATAAAATGGGTTGTTGTTTTCTACTTTTGCTGTTGTTAGTTTTGGGTTTCCAATCAAAGTCCAGTAAGAACGAATGCGACAATTACCTCCCAATTTTGATTTGATAACCAGTTTTGAAATTCTGCCATTTTTCCATACCATCTCTGCAATTTCGAAACCACCACGGGCGCGAAGTCCGGTTACACGGCCGTTTGCCCAATTATCGGGCAGGGCAGGTAGCACTTGAATAGCGCCGTCGTGACTTTGCAGCAGCATTTCGTTCATTCCAGCAGTAAATCCAAAATTCCCGTCGATTTGAAACGGCGGACAAGCATCAAACATGTTGGCATAAGTGCCTCCCTCCTCAGAATATCCTTGCTTATTTGTATCTTTTACTACCAATTTAATTTGATCAGTCATCAGTTTGTAGGCGTGATTTCCATCTTGCAGGCGCGCCCAAAGGTTTATTTTCCAGTTCATCGACCAGCCAGTTGAGGGGTCGCCACGCTGTATGAGTGAGTTTTGAGCTGCCTCGAAAAGTTCCGGATTACGATATGGCGAAATTTGATTGGATGGGAAAAGCCCGTACAGGTGCGACACATGGCGGTGCTTGTCGTTCGGGTTGTCCCAGTCGTGCATCCACTCCTGCAATTGGCTGTGTTGTCCAATTTGCATTGGGGCAAGTTTTGCCTTTGTATCTTCTATTTTTTTTGCAAATGCAGCATCTGTATTCAGTAATTTTGCAGCTTGTGTGGTAATGGAAAACAGGTCGAAAAGCAGTTGGTTGTCCATGGTTGTTCCTGCTGAAATGGATTGGTCGGGATGAACGGCGGGTGCATTTTCGGGTGAAACGGATGGTGCCACCACCAGCCAACCATGTTCTGGCTCGGGAGTCAGAAAACTAAGGTAGAATTCCGTTGCGCCTTTCAGAATTGGGTAAATGGATTTCAAATATTCCTTGTTGCCGTTAAATGCATATTTTTCCCATAAATGTTGGCTCAGCCATGCACCTCCCATTGGCCACATGCCCCAAAACGAACCATCTACGGGTCCACAAATTCGCCAAATATCGGTGTTGTGATGTAGCATCCAACCGTTGGCGCCATACATATCTGTGGCTGTTTTTTTTCCGGTTTCGGACAGTTCGCGAACCATCTGAATCAATGGCTCATTCATTTCGGTGAGGTTAGTCACTTCCGATGGCCAATAGTTCATTTCCAAATTGATATTTACGGTGTATTTGCTGTCCCATGCTGCAAAAAGTTGGTCGGCCCAAAGCCCTTGCAAATTAGCAGGTTGTCCGCCCGGCTGCGAGGAACTGATGAGCAAATAGCGTCCGAACTGAAAATATAGCGCCGCCAAACCTGGGTCTTTTCCGTTTCCAAAATCTTTGATTCGCACATCCGTTGTCTTTTTTGCAGCTTTGGTTTGTCCCAAGTTGAGCGAAACACGGTTGAAATATTTCTGGTAATACGCTGTATGATTGGTCAAAAGCTGTTTGTAATTTTTTGCCGAGGCTTTGTTTAAATAGTTTGCCGCACGCTCTTGGGCATTGGCACTAATGTCTTTGTAATTGACAAAATTAGTAGCAATAGAAACCAGCAAAGTAACGCTGTTGGCATCAGAAATAGTGAGCCGGTTATTTTGGGCACTCATTTTTCCCCCTTCGGGAATGGCTTTTAGCACAGCCTGAAAATTCACTTTACCCTTAACGGTTTCATGATCGCTTGTGGTGCCTTCCATTTTTAGCAGATTGTTGGCTTCAGTGCTTATTTTCACTTCCGAAGGACGATCCAGAGATGCCGAGAAACTGATTTTGCCCGGTTTGTCAGCGGTAAGTCGTATCACGATTACCTGATCGGTGAACGACGTAAAAACCTCTCTTCTGAAATTAACGCCATTCAACTGATAAGTAGTTGTGGCAATGGCATTTTCAAGATTCAAGTCGCGATAGTAATTTGTAAATTTCTCCTGCCCCACAAAATCCAGTTTCAGATTTCCAACGGTTTGATAGGACATGCCGTGCGATGTTTTGGAAATGAATTTGGCATTGGACAAATCCTGCGCTTCTTTGTATTTACCCTCAAAAATCAGTTGGCGGATAAGTGCCAGATTCTCTTTGGCGTTTGGGTTGTCGTTGTTATTTGGACTGCCCGACCAAACCGTGTTTTCGTTGAGCTGAATGCGTTCCTGAGCTGGATTTCCAAAAACCATTGCACCCAGTCGGCCATTGCCCAAAGGCAGCGACTCTTCCCATTCCTGAGCGGGTTTGTTGTACCAAAGTTTTAAATCGGTCGCATTTACTGAGAAAAGTGCACAAAAGCCAATGCACAAAATAAAACTAAAAAAGAATTTTTTCATTGTCATGATTTAAGAGAATTGAATATCTGTATATATTTATTGTTCTACACTCAATTGTGTATGTTTTATTTTTTTATAAGCCTTACATTACAAAATAATAAAACCATCCTGATAGCTATCGATAGCTATCAGGACGGGTGCACATTAGAAATAATAAGGAAAAAAGCACAATAGATAAACACCTTTCGGTATTTATGATTCATCATAAAAGCTTACGCTTTAATTCTATTGTGTCTTGTTGTAGTTAAATTTATTTTTTAAATAAAGTTTCGTCAGTTGGTAAAAAAATCACCCCTTATTAAACGTTATAGATTCAAAATTATTTTTCATTCAACGTAATAAACAACGGTTTATTTGCTTTGATGCTTACTTTATAACCATTGAGTAGGGTTTTACCTTTCACTATTTGAATTTTTGGACTATTTGAAAGTTTTACAATATAACTTTTGTTTTTATCAATAGTGTACCATTGTTGATATTGGTTAATGCGCGGATAATCAATAGGAAAACCCATTAAATCTTTGTAGCGAGGCGCATCAAATTTAAGTGTACCGCTCCACGATTCGGAATTATTTAAAGCTACAATTAACTTTCCATTTTCACGAACTGCTCCAAGTTGCAGGTTTTTATTCCACTTTACAGGTGCAATTCCCTGCGTTTTCCACAAACAATACATAATAGTAGTGCGTGCAAAATTTCCATCTCCATGCCAGCCTTCTATCATACCGTCAGTTTTCTGACATTTCCAAAGGTTGTGAATCTCACTATCAAGCCATGACTCAACCGATGCGATGGGTTCGCGATTGTACAAATTGAGTGTTCCTTCAATGGCATCGGCATAACCATCGGCACTTCCGTTTTCCCAGTTGTGATTGCGGTAATTGCTGTTGAGCGACGAAAGTGCTTTTACTAGAGCCTCGCGATAGGCAGGCACCGAATCGATAAGATACACGGAATAAAAAGCATTGTAGGTGTAACCAAAATTGTCTGCCAAACGGGTTGTAAGTCCTGTGCCATTCAACGGATTTACTTCATCGTAAAAAAGTCCGTCTTCGTTGCGACCTACTTCTAATATGCGGTTTAACATGCTGTGAATGTATGGTTTCCATGCTTCTTTTTTTTCGGGTGCAGCATAGTGAGCAGCTAAATAAATTTCGCACAAGCCCGAAATAATTTCACAACCATGATCACGAATGCGCAAATGACTAGACGCTTTTGTTGGCAATCGTTCGTCGTTCAAATAGTAATCGGCAATTTCGATGCCCCAATCGAGGTATTCTTTTTTACCCGTAAACCAATACATGCGTGACAAAACCTGTAATAGGTCTCCATTCACTTCTACGGTGGCGCTATTTCCTAGCCAGTTTCCCTTTACCTGCGTTACAAGGCGTGACACAAGTGGTACATCATCAAGTATTTCCAACATACGGTTGCTCCACGGACTTTTGCCCAGCCATTCGGTAATCGGAATTAAACCATCTTTCATGTATTCGGCCGAGCCAAAAACAATTTTACTCGAATCAATCATTTCCTCCTTAAATCCCTTTTTTGTAAATGAATAAGAGTCAGGCAATTTACCGATGCGTGGTGTGAGTGCTCTTTCGGTTTTCAACATATTCAGCGCCTCATTTTTGAAAAAATCGGGCATAAGAATGGAAGATGTGAGCACCATAAATGGATAATTATCCGCTGCCGCATCCCATGCGTTCCAATAATCTTTGGAGTCGGTCAGGTTGCGCGGAATAAGTCCAGTAGCAGGGTCGGCATATTTTATCCACGCATTTACGTAGTTAACACAGCGATTGAAGCCCTGATTCACTAATTTGCCATTTTCGAGTGCTTTTTCACGCGCAAGAGTTTCGGGTTGTGCAAATAATGTAGTTGACAAAATCAACGAAAGTATCAGAACTCGGAATTTTATTTTTGTCAAAATCATATTTATTTGTTATTTCAGTTTCAATTTCAACATTTCGCTACCAGCCAGCAAAAATGCTCCTGTTCCGTACACCTGAGAACTTTCTGCCTTGAAGTTTTTGCGGGGATCGTATCCAATCGGCTGACACCAACCTACATAACCTTCTGGTTGAATTAATCCATTTAAACCTACCCAAGCTTTTTTGACTACAGGAAGAAATTCATTTTTATCTAAAATACCATTATTTATACCCCAAGCCAAAGCGTAGGTATAAAAGCCCGAACCGCTTGATTCTCCACCTGGAAAGGAGGCGGGGTCGAGTAAACTGGCACGCCACA
This sequence comes from uncultured Bacteroidales bacterium, assembly GCA_903911085.1. Classification (GTDB taxonomy): domain Bacteria; phylum Bacteroidota; class Bacteroidia; order Bacteroidales; family Paludibacteraceae; genus Paludibacter. Next base: position 34,150 of record CAIWCC010000206.1, read on the forward strand.
AGCCATCTTCTTGTTGGAGAGAAGCCACACGCTGTGCCATTTCCTTGAAAACGTCAATGTAAAAACCACGCGTTTTGTGATCTTTAGGTAATTCGTTTATCATTAAAACCAATCCACCCATTACCCAGCCATTGCCACGCGACCAAAACACTTTTTGTCCGTTCTTTTCGTACCGGTCAGTGGGTTCACCTTTAATTTTAAAGTATAAATCGCGTGCAAATAAATGTTCCTTTTTATCGAATAGTAAATCGTAACATTCGCGGAAAAGCACATCGCATTTTTCCATGTATTTTGGGTTGTTAGTAGCTGCCGATAGTTTGGCCAACGCAGGAGGCCCCATAAAAAGGGCATCGCACCACCACCATGTAATTACCTCAACACCTGTGGTTTTGAATGGTTCTACCAAAAAATCATCCATCATTTTTTGGATAGGAGCAAGCATTTTTGGATCTTTTTTTACCCTATACACATCAATATAGGTTTGCGCAATGGCATGGTCGTCGGCATGCATGGTGCGTGGGCCTGGTTTCCACTCGTTTTTCTCGCCCATGTCCATCATTGCGGTCATATATGTTTTGTCTTTTGTTGTTTTATACGCTGCAGAAACGCCTGCATAAAACGCCCCATTTGTCCAATCCCAGAGTTCGTATTGTGGATGATTTAACTGCCATTTGATAGCATTTAACATGGTCTGTTTAATGTGTTTAGTTTTAAAAATGTCATTGTTTTTATTGCTCGCACTCATTCCTGCAATTATGGAAATACAAAGAAATAAGGATAATAGTTTGTTTTTCATTTTGTTGAATTGTTGATTATAAGTAGTTAGAAGTATTTATTGACATATTTATTATCTCGTAAAACGCTCATTTTCTATGACTTACCAATTATTCATTGTTAATTAGCAATTGCTTAATTGTTGCGTGATAATTATTTAATTTCGATGTTGCATTTTTTCAGTTGGTCATTGTCCGAACTTCCACCCACAAAAATTTCGTATTTTCCGGGCTGCATCTCCATTTCCGATTTTGCAGGATTGAACGAACGGAACGATTCTGGTCCTAATTTAAATTCAATGCTTTGTGTCTTTCCAGCTTTTGTGGCTATGCGTTTAAACGCCACCAAACTTTTGGTAGGTTCCATTTGCCCATTCAGTTTGCGCACATACACCTGAATAACCTCATCGCCATCTTTTTTGCCCATGTTTTTCAAATTAACTTGCAGTTTAACACTACCGCCACAAGCTATTTTTGTAGATGAAATAATCGGTTTTGAGTAACTGAATGAAGTGTAACTTAGCCCAAATCCAAATGGATAAAGCGGTTTTTCGGTCATAAAACGGTACGTGCGGTTTTGCATACTATAATCTTCAAAACCCGGCAGCTGAGCCGTTGATTTGTAAAAAGTTACGGGCAATCGTCCAGCAGGATTATAGTCACCAAAAAGCACATCGGCTACTGCCGTTCCACCCGCCTGTCCGCCATACCAGGCATTGAGCAGCGCATCGTAATTTTTATCCACATTTTGGAGCGCAATGGCACTTCCAGTACAAAGCACAAACACGACAGGTTTTCCGGTTGCACGTAAAACGCTGAGCAACTGTTGCTGCACTTCGGGCAATTCTATCCATTCGCGGTCGCCGCCTCTGAAACCTTTGGCCGAAACCGGCATTTCTTCACCTTCCAATTTTGCCGAAAGTCCACCAGCATAAATAATAACATCCACGTTTTCCAACTTTTTGCGCAGTGTTTCAAATTCTACAGGACGCTGAGCATACACATCAAACTGAAGATTTGCGCTGAGAGTACCTTGCACATATTCAATTTTTACATTTGATATTTCACCCTTTTTAGTTTCCAATGCATACACTCTTGTTCTCACAGCATCTTTATACTCCAGAGCCTCTAAAACTGTTTCTCCGTTGATTATGAGTTTGTAACTGTCATCGGCTTTAATAGCAAAATACACCTTTCCATTGTATGGTGCCACAAAATTGCCTTCGAAACGAGCCGAAAAGTTTTCGAGATTTACATTCGCAGCAAATTGAGTACCGCCGGTTGTTGAATAAAGTATTTGATCAACACCTGCCAATTTGCATACAGGTTTGTCGCTCATTGTAGTGTTGTTGAAAAACTCAGCACTCATTCCCGTTTTTCCTTTTGAGCTAAAGTTATTCATTAGGTTAGTGCGCACGGTGTTATCAACCAAATCACATCCTTTATCGTAAATAATTTCGGCATTGGGGAGTTTTTGTTCTATTCCTTTCAGAATGGTAGTTGTTGCCGATGGAAAACCATTGTAATTGGCCCAAAGCATTACCGAGTCATTGGCATTCGACCCTATAACTGCCACTCTTTTAATGCTTTTGCTCAGAGGTAGAATGTTATTTTTATTTTTTAGCAAAGTCATGCTTTCCTGTGCTACTTTCAGAGCCTGCGCTTTGTGCTTTTTGCTATCTACTACGCTGTACGGTATTTGCGCCCATTTAACTTTTTCGTCGGAGTCGAACATACCTAAATCGAAGCGCGCTTTCAGAATTCGGCGTACCGCAATATCAATCATTTTTTCGTCCACCATTTTATTCTCCACACCAGCTACGAGCGATTTATAACTTCGCCCGCATTCCAAATCAGTTCCATTGAGTACTGCATCCACCGATGCCGACAAGGTATCGGCATGTGTTTCGTGATGTCCTTTTTTGTAAAAATCATCTATTGCCCAGCAGTCCGACACAACCATACCTTTATATTTCCATTTATTACGCAAAATGTCAACCAGAAGTTTGCCACTTCCACAGCATGGAGCATTCTCAAAACGATTGTAGGCACACATTACTTCCTGCACATTTGCGTCTTTTACAAGCGCTTCGAAAGCAGGCAAGTACGTTTCCCATAAATCTTTATCCGAAGCTTTTGCATTATAGCTGTGCCTGTTCCATTCGGGGCCACTGTGCACGGCAAAATGTTTGGCACAAGCATGAGTTTTAAAAAATTCAGGATCGTTTCCTTGTAATCCTTTTACGGCATTTACACCAAAACGTGTTGTCAGAAATGGATCTTCGCCATAGGTTTCCATGCCACGTCCCCAGCGAGGATCGCGAAAAATATTTATGTTGGGTGTCCAGAATGTAAGTCCGTAGTAAATCTCATGTTTGCCTTCGCTGATGGATTTATGATATTTGGCACGAGCTTCATCCGAAATAATGGTGTATGTGTTAAAATGATCATCAGCGTTAAATGTGGCTGCCATGGCAACTGCCTGAGGAAATACGGTGGCAATACCTGCCCGCGCCACGCCATGCAAAGCTTCGTTCCACCAATCGTACTTTGGAATTCCCAACCGATCAATAGCGACGGATTTATTCATCATCAGTCCAACTTTTTCTGCAGGAGTCAATCTTGATAATAAATCATTTACCCGTTCATCTCTTGTTAAAGTTGTATTCTGAAATGCATTATTTTTGTTCTGTGCAGAAATATTAAAGACAACCAATAAAATAATGGGAAAAGAAAAAAAGAACTTTTTAAAAAAATCAGGAATTGCTTTATGCATAGTTTGAAACAAAAATAGTTTATAATTTTATCTACACAAAAATAGATTTTCTATCACTATTCATCTGTTTTAAAAGATACATAGATTGTTGTATTTGTAACCACCAACTTAAGTTGCTAGTAAATAGATAATTAAAAGCATTGCTGAGTAACATAATTATTCAAATGATACATCTTTTCCTTCAGATTCCATAAATTCGGTAGGTGTAACACCATAATACAGCCTAAAACGATAGGTAAAATGTGAGTGATTTGCAAATCCGATAGAATATGCAACCTCCGCAATACTCATTTTTTTGTCTTTAAGCAACTTTTCAGCATATCGAAATTTGAAAATCCTGATATAATCCTGAGCCGATATATTGACTAATTCGTGCATTTTTCGGTTGAGGTGAACGCGACTTATTCCAACAGACTTGCACAAAAAACTCACATTAAGTTGTTCGTTCGATAAGTTATCAGTCAGCACCTGATTAATACGTTTCATTAATTTATCGTTGTGCGAAAGTATTTCAATGTCGGGTAATTCCATTTGTTGCTTTTTTTCAAAATGATACTGTAAAGTTCTTCTCATTTCAATAAGCTTATCGATGCGCGTCTTTAATAAATCGATATTAAAAGGTTTTATCATATATTCATCTGCACCAGCTGCCAATCCATCTTTTTCGCTCTCGATGGTGTTTTTGGCTGTTAATAAAATAATGGGCACATGTGCGGTAATATGATTGTTTCTAACTCTTTTACAAAAAGAAACTCCATCTAGGCCTGGCATCATTACATCGGATATAATTAGATCAGGAGGATTTGTAAAAATGGACTTTACCGCCACATCGGCATTAAAACTCTGCTCTATCAAATAGTTTTCTTCCAATTCTTTAGCTAGATAGTTTCGTATTTCATCATCATCCTCCACTAAATGAATTGTGGGTTTAGTTTTATGAATTTTCTCCTTTCTTGTGTTTAAATGTTCATTTGCAATGGTTTTATTACTTTCGGGCTGAGCAATATTTTCATCAATTTCGGAAGACAAAAAATGTTTTCGTCCGAATGGAATGTCGATACAAAAAATGGCACCTTTGCCAACTGGTCGATTATGTGCTTTTATGGTTCCGTGATGCAAAGTTACCAACTGGCGACACAAGTGTAAACCTATTCCAGTTCCTGAATTTTTAGGTATAGGTTTCCCACTTTGTATAAATCGGTCGAAAATACTTTCTATTAAATCTTCTTCAATACCAATGCCCGAGTCGATAACTTCAATCTGGCACAAGGCATTATTGTCGCTGCATACCGAAACTTTCAGAATGATATCGCTATCAGGTGGCGAAAACTTAAATGCATTGGAGAGTAAATTGATAATCACTTTTTCGAAATGCATTGGGTCAATAAACACATATAGCTTCTGAAAATCGGAATCAACGGTGAGTTCTATTTGTTTTTCGTCGGTGTAAAACTGAAAATCGGAAGCTAAATTTCGCAAATAGCTCAATAATTCCACTCGCTGAACCCGTAGTTGGAACAGTCCTTTATCAATTTTACGAACATCCATTATCTGATTTACTAAATTCAGAAGTCGTTGTGCATTTCGATACATCATTTGAAACAAATCCCGGTTAAGTTCGTTGGCTTCTTTCAGCAGTCGTTCCAACGGGCTCAATATAAGCGTAATAGGCGTTCTAATTTCGTGAGAAATATTCATAAAAAACTGCAACTTCATTTCGTTTATTTCTGCCAAATGTTTCAGTTTTTCCCTGTCGGTTTTTTCTTTTTCTTTGGCTTTGATGTATTTGTACACTATTAATACAAAGCCGCTTACAATGAGTAGGTAGAGAATTTTCATCCACCAAGTAGCCCACCAAGGAGGCAAAACTCTAACGTTAATTTCGCGCATCTGAACCAAATCATTCAAAACTGCTTTCACTTTAAATTTATAATTTCCGTGTGCAAGGTTCGTATAAGTAGCGCTTTTGTCTTTGTTAGGTGGCAGCGATTGCCAGTTTTTGTCATACCCTTCCATCATGTAATAATACGTTACTTGATCGGAATTGATAAAATTCATAATTTTAAAACGAACTGTAAAGAAACAATCTTTGTATGCCATCGAAATGTTCTGTGCATCGTTAATATTGGTAGTAATAATGGGTTTACCGCCAGAAAGTTGGTTCACATTTACTGGTTTATTGTACATCAGTAGTTCGGTTAAAACCAATTGTTCTAATTTTCTATTGTTGGATATTCTGTTAGGATTCAGTTCTACACATCCGTTTATACCACCAAAAAACAAATGCCCATCTGGAGTAATTGTCATTGCATTACGTTGAAATTCTGGAATTTGAATTCCTTCACTCGCAGTGTAAACGACTGTATTAAAGTTGTTTATATTTATTTTAAATGCTCTGTTAAATCCTGATACCCATACACTACCATGCTTATCGTAAACAATAGATGATACTTGAAGTAAATTGAGCTCTGGAGTAGTAATTTTATCCCATTCATTTGCTTTTTTGTTGAATATATATATTCCCTTATCGGTTCCTATCCATACAGTGTTGTTAACTAGTGTAATGCTTTTTACAGAAATGCCTTTGTTTTTATTCTGCGCATATAAAAAATTGCTGAAAACCATATTTTTAAGGTTCAGTTTGGAAATGCCATTTGTAGTACCAGCCCACAAATTGTTTTCATTGTCGGTAAGCAGGCAGTTTACCCAATTGTTGCAAATATATTTTGAGTTATTTACACTGCCATCTGGTGCTTTAAATGTTGTGAATGTTTCGTTTTTAGTGTCAAATCGGCACAAGCCATCGCCGTTTGTAGCGAGCCATAAATAATTGTTATTGTCTTGCGCTATACTCCACAAACGGTCGTTACTCAGCGAATTAGGATTATTCAGTACCCTTTTGTATTGTTTTTTTATTGTAAGCTTGTTTTTGTCAACACATATCAGCCCATCGTTCCATGTAGCCAGCCATACGTTTTGACTTTTATCTTCAAAAATACTTAGCACTTTTTTTGTTGGTAAAATTCTTTTGAATTTAGCATTTTTAAATTCGTTGATTGTAGAAATTAGAATGCCATCGCCATCGGTACCAAACCATATTTGATTGTTATTGGCATAAATTGAGTAGACGCACATATCCGAAACTCCTCCCAGCCATGTTTTACAATCAATATTGTAAAATAAACTTTCGGATTTACCCAGCATCATCAAGCCTTTATAATTTATGCCACACCAAATATTGTTATCTTTATCAACCAATAACGAGAAAGTTTTATTGATTAGATCGTTAGCCAAATTATTAGCGGGATTAAATTTTTGTAGTTGATTTTGTTTGTCAATAAAAAAAATACCATTTCCGTCGGTGCTGACGTAAATGGTGCTATCGGGAGCCAAAAATAAATTGGCTACAGTAAGCCCACGACTATCCGCTATGGTTTCGAAGCTGTTTGTTAGTTTGTTAAAAATGGAAATTCCACCGGTAGTACCAATGTAGACATCTTTATTTCTACCTGATGCAATGGCCACTATTTGGTTTTCTACAATGTTGCTGTTGTAGCTTGTAAAATGTTGTGTTCTGTTTCGGGTGGAGTCGTAAATATAAATTCCGTTGTTTTCAACAGTAGCATACAAGGTGTTTTGCTTGTCGAAAAATATACGTTTTACAAATTGTGTTGGAATTGATTTTTCTAATTTTGGATCGTTTTCGAATACATTTTTTTCCGGATTTAGTTTCTTTATTCCTCTTCCAGAAGTAGAAATGAAAAGCTCGTTTTTCGAATTTTGTGCTATATCGGTTACGAAAAAATCAAAAATTGAGTTGTCGTTGACAAGAACAGGATAAGAGCTGAAATTTTCGGATATTAACGAAAATGACCAAACACCTGAATGCGTTCCTATCCAAAGTTTCGATTCATTATCGATAAACAATGAAGTTATTAGGTTGTCGGTAAGACCGTTTTCGCATCCATCGCCTATGCCATAATAGGTAAACCTATCTCCATCAAATTTATTTAACCCATTGTTGGTGGCAATCCACAGAAAACCCCTTTTGTCTTGAATGATTTTGTTAATGCTTGTCCCCGACAAACCATCTTTTGTTGAATACTGCCGGTTAAATTGCGCATTGGCAATTTGAAAAAACAACAAAGAGCTTATTAATAGTATTCGTGATTTCATTGTATTAGACGGTCTTAAGAGAAACTTGAAAAAATTATTCGACAAATTTATGATAATAACTTCATAAAAAAAAGCAACGCAACATTAATATTGTATTTTTCTAAAATACAATATTAAGTTGCGTATTGCCATTATTTAATTAAAGGGGAACTGCAATTTTCTTTCAAAATGAAAGAATTCATACATAAATCATTATTTCACAATACATTTGCTAGAAAAATTATTTACTTTTACTAAATACACTCCTTTGGCTAAGTTGTACGAAATTTCACCATTCACCTTAGTGTTCAAAATTTTAGCACCCGCAAGGTTGAAAATCTGAATCGATTTTTCTTCGGCACCATAAATAGTAATTTTTCCTTCGCCACCAATTACTTTTGCAGGTTTAATGCTAATATTTTCGGCTCCCGTACCTACTTTTGCAACTAAAGTTATGTCGTCCAAGTAATAATACAATGTACTTGATGTTGAATAAGCCGATGTGCAAAACCCTACACCAATGCGGGTTATTGTGTTGCTTGAAATCCAGGTAGATGTTGCATTATTGTTTTTCAAGCGACCTTCGCCATCAAATGAAAATGAAAATTCTTTTGTGCCCCAAGCCGTAGAGCAGCCAATGTTTTCGTAGGCTCCATCAGTTAGGTGTCCAGCAGTGGTAGGATGCCCGTAAAGCAATGTTTGATAATTGCTACTTTGGTTGGCAATGGATGTAGTGGTACTAGTTGGGAAGTTGGACAGGTCATACTGCACGCGTATTCTCCAATATAAAGCTGATGTAGCCAATGGATTGTACACTTTAAAAGTGATTTTTTCGTAATTGCTCAAATCGGTACCTGATGGCAAATCAAAAGTAGGTGTAATGCGGCTCGAAATAGTTTGTACATACAAACACATGTTGTTAGCGTCAAGTGGGTCGGCTACTACTTTCATTTTGCCTTCTTGCGCTGTAACTTCGCCTGCGTTGTTGCTAATGATGGTAGCCCAGTTTGTGTTAGCACTAATGGCGTTAAAATTGTAGGGAATGTTGTTGGCTGCGAATGCTACTGCGGTAAAACAACTGAATGAAATAATGAATAATAGTTTTTTCATAAAACAATAAATTTAATTGATGAATATTTTTTATTTGTCAAATCATTGCATAATTTGATGCTGCAAAAATAGTTTTTACTGCTCTGAAAACGCTGTTCTATTTTTACCACAAATTGTAATATAGAAACCATACAACATTATTGTTGAGCATATTATGCGGTTTTATGTAAAACAGTAAGGAATTCTGTTTTTAAAAAAGGTTTTTGTTACATGTATGATAAATAAAGTAACAATGCCAATATTTTTAATGTAGATTATATGTTACTTTTGTGAAAACAAAAATCAATTTTAATCAGTTATCAATAAAAAAATGAGAAAATCAATTCAGTTATTTTTTGCATTGTTGTGTCTATTGGGATTAGGCGCCACAGCACAAACAAAACGTGGCCCTTCTGTCGAAGAGTTGCGAACAACACCTCAAGAGGCCGATGCCCGACTGGGCTGGTGGCGAGAAGCACGTTTTGGAATGTTTGTACATTGGGGTGTATATTCCGACCTGAGTGGCACTTGGAATGGAGTAAAATATGGTGGTTATGGCGAACATATACAACGCATGGCAAAAATTCCAATTCCTATATATCGCTCCCAAGTGGCTGCAAATTTTAATCCTACAAAATTTAATGCCGAAGAATGGGTACAATTAGCCAAAGATGCTGGTGTGGGCTACTTTATTATTACCGCCAAACACCACGACGGTTTTGCCATGTTTAATTCGGCCGTAAATGATTTTAATATCGTAAAAGCAACACGTTTTGGGCGCGACCCAATGAAGGAACTTTCGGCTGCGTGCAAAAAACAGGGCATTAAATTTGGCTTTTACTATTCACATGCTTTCGATTGGGGCGAAGAGAATGCACCTGGAAACGATTGGGATTATAACAATCCGGGTGGTGATAAATTGTTGTCAACCTTTAATTGGTGGGAAAAAGACAGTACGTTTTTGAGAAAAGCACAAAAATATGTAGACGAAAAATCGATTCCACAAATTGTGGAACTAATAAAAAACTACGATCCAGATATTATGTGGTTTGATACGCCGCACAAATTGCCCGATTCGGAAAATTGCCGCATAATGGCTGCTGCCCGTAAAGCAAAACCGTCGATGGTGATTAATGGAAGGCTTGTTTATGCCATTGGCGATTATCAAAATACCAACGACTGTCCCGTTGATTTTTACCCTGTTGCAGGCGATTGGGAAGGTGTGCCAACTACCAACGATTCTTATGGTTACAACAAAAATGATATGAATTTTAAACCCTATGGACATTTTGTTGGATTACTTGCCAAAGCTGTTGCCAGGGGAGGAAATATATTGATGAACATGGGGCCAAAAGGCGATGGCGAAGTGGATGTGAATGATGTACGTATATTTGAGAATATTGGTAAATGGATGGAAAAAAATGGTGAGTCGATTAAAGGATGTGGTCGTACCCCTTTGCAAGTTCAGGCATGGGGCGAAAGCACACTCAAAGGAAATACACTGTATTTGCATGTTTTTGAATGGCCTAGCAATGGAAAACTGACTGTGGGTGGCGTAACAGGAAAAATTAAAACGGCATATTTGTTGGAAAATAAAGGGCAGAAACTGAAAACAAAGTACAACGGAATTGATTTGACTATTCAGGTTCCCAAAGCTTGTCCGGATACAGTGAATTCTGTTATTGCCATTGAGTTTGATGAGAAACCTACCGGCAATGCTTACCGACTATTATCAACAACTATTTCTCAAAATTTGCTACGCAGTTTGGATGCCGATGTTTATGGAGGTGTAAAGTGGGCATCGGGACAAAAGAACAATAATTATGTGCATAAGTGGACCAAACAAGAAGGCGCTATTAGCTGGAAAATTCGCGTCACTAAAAAAGCCAGCTTCCAATTGTTGGTAAACTATGATGCCCCCGCTGGAAATAAAAGACGGTTTGTAGATGGCGATGCCGGAAAAGAAATTCAGAAAGAAACCAAAGGTAGCGGTGGTAGTTACAATGTGGTTATTGGTGAAAATAATTTAGTTCAAAAAGTAAAAGTGGGTAAAAATCAACAAGATGATTTGGGTACTATTACCTTAAACGCTGGCACTTACGAAGTTTGGATTAAAACAGCGGAAATAACAGGCGACGAATTGTTTAGATGTCAGAATCTGGTACTTAAACCGCTGAAATAAAGTAGATAAATGTAGATAAAAAAAGCTGCCTGAAAGAAATACAGGCAGCTTTTTTAGTACATAAAAACGGTTTATTTTTAGATTATCTAACAATGCATTTTTGGCTTATACCATTCACTTTAACAATGTACAAACCTTTTTCTAGCTGAATGCTTTTTTCTCCGCTAAATTGCTGTTTAATAAGAATTTTTCCATCAATACTCATTACGTTCAAATCTTTATATTCGCTGCCAGTAAATTGGATCATTCCTTTTGCAACAATAAAATTAGGGATTAAAGCTATGTCTTTCAATCCTGTACCTTCTTTGGCTACCAATACAATATCGTCCAACGAATAATTTGCGCCGTAGCTCGAGCCATTGGGTGCATTTAAACTCATACCTACACGGAGTGGTTTAGGATCAATTACTTTGTTGGCCATATCCAATATTTCGCCAGCTGTATTAAATTTAAAAGCAAATTCTTTTGTTCCCCATTCGCCTCTTAAACCAATATCCATTGCAGCGCCACTGTTTCGGTTGTCGTCCTGTCCCCAAACCAATGACGTAGCAGTACCAGCCTCATTATTAGCATCGTATCTGAATCGCAATCTCCAAAACAATACTTGTCCTACTTCAGTTTCGTTCAACACTTTAAACCGAATAGCTTTGTAGTTACGTAAATCAACACCTTCGGGTAGGTTAAAAGCTGGACCAAATCTGCCTGAAGGTGCATTGGTAACTTTTAAAATCAAATTGGCTGGATTAAATGCATCAACACGAAGCTTTAAGGAATTAGCAAAAGATGCCTTTGTTTGGTCACCTGTGATGTCGGCGTACCCCAACCAATCGCCCCAAGTGTCGCCCTCGAAATAATTGTTGTCGAAATTAGCCACTGTTACATCCGATGCAGCCTGTACATGTATCATGCAACAAGCCATTAATAGAAAGAGAATTGTTTTTTTCATAAAATTTTAATTTTAATGTTATTGAATTGAGAATTATTTTTTGAGAATTATTTTTTTAGAACGTAATGAAGTAGCTGTTTCTATTTGAATGATATAAATGCCTAATTTGCAATCAGCAATATGAATCTCGTTACTGTTAGTTATTGTTTTTACACTTTGTCCCGCAATGTTGAAAAGGGTAATTCGCTTGATGGTTTCATCCGACACAATTTGTATATAATCTGATGTTTGTATCGTTTTCAAGGCATCTTTTTCAAATCTGATATTGTCAATATCCGTTTTCAATGTTTTGTTAGCAATAGTGTTCAGCACGCCATAGTAAGCCTGTTTTGGTAAATACTTTGTATCAAAAATCAATGCTTCGCCGCGCGTACTCCCCGAATTTGAAGGTATCCACGAGTACATATCGGTAAATCCCCACATCACAAAAGTGGGCGAATTATCGTTGCGCAACCAAATATCTGTGAGTGTGGCGTAGTTGATGGCTTGCTGTTTGTAATTTTCGGCAATACCAAAAGCAGCTGTTGGCAACGATAAATCAAGCTCTGTAATGATGCAGTTAAGTCCCAGTGGCGCATAACGTTTTATATTTTGCTCCACTTTTGCAGGATTAAACCCGCTCACCGAAAAATGGCATTGTAAACCTGCACCATGAATTGGAATCCCTTTATTTTTCATTTTCGATATAAGATTGAACATCGCCTCCGATTTTGAGCCGCCCATTTCTTCTACGCCATATTCGTTGAGATACAAAATGGCTTCGGGGTCGGCCTGATGAGCGTACACAAAGGCTGAGTCGATAAAATCATCGCCAATTACTTGTTGCCAAATACTTTTGCGTAGTGCCCCACTTCCTTCAAATGGCTCATTTACCACATCCCATTCCTTTACTTTGCCTCTGCAATGACTTACAATATTGATAATGTGCTCTTTCATGATTTTGAGCAATGTATCGCGCGTATAATTATTGGTATTGGTTAAACCAGTGCTGCCTGCACCCAGCCAACTTGGCAACTGACTGTGCCATATAAGCGTGTGTCCGCGCAAACGGACATTATTGCGGTCGGTAAACGCAATGAGTTTATCTACATTAGTATAGTTATAGCTGTATCGACTGGAGTGTATTGCGTAAGGTTTAAATTCATTTTCGGCAACCACGCAGTTGAAATTATCATTCACCGTTTTGTAAAAAATATGCGTTGGCGAATTATAATACAGCGAGTAAAAGTTAGAGTTATTACCTACACAAGTACCAATATATTTATTTTGCATTGCGGCATATTTACGCAAAGATTTTTCGGCCTCCACCACTGGTATTTTTCTTTCCTTTAGTTCAATATTATCAATATAATAATCGGCCTGTTCGCTTGATATTCCAAAATCGATGGCTACTGTCATATTACTTTTCCAATTTATGGGATAGGTTTTTAATGTCCACGTATTTACAATGCCCTGATTTACTGGATTACTATCTTCGTAATACTTTACGTAATCGAAATAAATTTGGAGTTTTCGCAAATCGGCATCGTTTGAGTTGCGGTAAATCCTAAATGTTATCGAGTCGTATTCAACCAATGTGCGTGCCGTGGGGAAAGTCAGATTAATGCGCAACAATGTACCCGTGCGTCGCGAAGTAATGTGTATGGCTTTTCGCGTAGGGTCGGTGGGATTTGCCTCTACAATGGCCGTACCATCTGATGTTGCCGTTCGTTTCATTACAAGCTCTTGCCCAATTGTTTTTGAATCGATATCAATCAACTGCAAATCTTGCGAATTGATAAAATTTGAACTAATAATAAATGCCAATGCGAAGTAGAACTTTTTCATATAATATTGCTGTAATAATTTATTGGCAAATGTAGGTACATTAAAATTTCCTGCTTGTCTTAATTGTTTCTTGATTTGTGCTAATTGATACATTTGAAAAATAAGTGGATGAAATGGGCAAAAAAAACACAATGGTCAAAATCACATAAATCATGTATCTAATATGATAATGGCAAAAGCAGGGAATAAATATCTTTGTGGCTCAATATAATGCGAACATCAATTTCAGGTTCACCTTAAAAAATATCTTTATGAAGAGAAAATTTAATTTTTATTTTTTGTTGATTGCTTTAACAATGTCTGCGTTCTCGTACACACAGGCGCAACAATCAACGGTAACTAAAAAAAGTTACGATTTAACAGGAACAGTCAGCGACCAAACCGGGGAACCGATAGTGGGTGCTAATGTAGTAGTGAAGGGAGAAACTATTGGTACAATAACTGATATTCAGGGCAATTTCAGATTACAAGTAAATGCAAGCACGGTGCTTACTGTTTCTTACATTGGCTTTGTTTCACAAAATATTTCTATCAATGGCAAAACTGTCCTAAAAATTAAACTCACCGAAGATGCCAAAATGCTGGATGATGTAGTGATTGTGGGTTTTGGAACACAAAAAAAAGTAAACCTCACAGGTGCTGTAGGCATGGTAACGGCTAAAGAATTACAGGCTCGCCCCATACAAAATGCCGTACAAGCCCTTCAGGGAAAAGTTCCGGGGTTAAATATTTCTACGGCCGGAAACGGTGGCGAATTAAATGCAACCAACAGTATCAATATCCGTGGTACAGGTACTATTGGGCAAGGTTCATCTGGAAATCCATTGGTGCTTATTGATGGCATGGAAGGCAATATGTCGGCTCTCAACCCGCAGGATATCGAAAGTGTATCGGTACTTAAAGATGCCGCTGCATCGTCTATTTATGGTTCCAGGGCTCCTTTTGGTGTTATTTTGGTAACTACCAAAAAAGGAAAGGCCGGACGCACAACCGTGAATTACAACAATAGTTTACGCTGGAGTAATCCAGTAAAAGTGCCTCAACTACAAAATTCAGTGGAGTTTACTCGCTACTTTAATGATGCCTCTATAAATGGCAGTGGAAATCCGTTGTTTGATAATACACAAGTAGGCCGTGTAAACGATTATTTTAACGGAATACTTGCTGCCACAGATGTAATGCCAGCTCACCCTACCAATGGTAAATGGAACTATGACTTGCCCAACGCCAATGTAAACTGGATGAACGAATATTACCGCCAATGGGCTCCTTCGCAGGAACATGCTGCCAGCATAAGCGGGGGTAATGCCAACTGGAAATATTATGCGTCTGTTAACTCACTGGATCAGGAAGGATTAATGCGTTATGGAACTGATAAATTTTCGCGATTATCAACAACGGTAAGCTTAACTGGACAGTTAAATAAATATGTTTCGGTAGATTTGAATTCCCGTTTTATTCGTACCAATTACAACCGCGCTACGGCTATGGACGGTGGATTTTATTTGAATGTGCTTCGTCGCGCTCGCCCTACACGCCCAATTAACGACCCGAACGGACTTGGCGCTGGTGACATTAATTACATTAACCAACTTCAAAATGGCGGAATGAGAACCGAAGAAAACGATTGGTTGTATCAGCAGGCGCGCATTACCATTACACCGATTAAAAACTGGAACATTCGAGCAGAATTTAATTCTAGAACAAATACTGGTTTTAATCATGAAGATACCAAACTTACTTATGCTTACAATGTGGATGGGGTAACGCCTTATCGCTCAGCACTTAGCCTTACAAACGATTATGTGTACGAGCTAGGGTTCAAATCAAATTTTGTAAACCCCAATATTTATACCGATTATGAATTAAATATCAACAAGCATAATTTGAAGTTTATGGCTGGATTTCAGTCGGAACTGTATAAACAACACTTGTTCAGCGCCAAGCGCAACGATATGATTACCACCGCAATTGCAGAGCTAGACAAAACAACTTCGATAACTACCGAACTTTCAGGAAACCGTAGTGACTGGGCTACAGCTGGTTTATTTGGACGTATAAACTACGATTATGCTACAAAATACCTTCTCGAACTGAATTTGAGATATGATGGTACTTCACGATTTAGAGATGAACAACGCTGGGGATTTTTTCCTTCTGTATCGGTTGGTTGGAATGTGGCCAACGAGGCTTTTTGGGAAAGTATGAGCAGTACGGTTGAAATGCTAAAACTGAGAGCATCTTATGGCGAGTTGGGCAATCAAAATACCAATTCATGGTATCCTACTTATCAAACCATTCCTACAAGTACAGCTGCTGGAACTTGGTTGGTGAACGGCGTAAAACCAAACACAGCAGATGCACCCAATTTAATCAGCTCGTCGCTTACATGGGAACGTGTACGCAGCTGGAATGCCGGTGTAGATTTTGGCGCATTCAAAAATCGACTCACCGCTTCGTTCGATTATTATAACCGCTATACGTTAAATATGGTTGGGCCTGCACCTACACTTCCTGTAATTTTGGGTACTTCGGTGCCAAGTATAAATAATACCGACCTCAAAACTTTCGGGTTTGAACTTTCGCTTGGATGGCGCGATGTGGTGAACGGTTTTTCGTATGGTGTACAAGCTACTTTAGCCGATTCGCGCACACGGATTTTATCTTATCCCAACGAAACAAACAGCATTGATGCCTACCGAATGAATGTAATTACCGATGATATTTGGGGTTACGAAACTGTAGGAATGGCTAAAACCGACGACGAAATGACTGCCCACCTGGCTACTATGACCAATGGTGCCCAAAATGCCATTGGCTCCAACTGGAAAGCGGGCGACATAATGTATGCAGACCTAAACGGTGATGGAAAAATTAGTGCTGGTGCGCGTACCATGGCCGATCATGGCGACTTAGTGGTTATTGGCAATAAAAAACCACGGTTTATGTATGGTTTGAATCTCGATTTTGCTTGGAAAGGAATTGACTTGTCGATGTTTTGGCAAGGCGTAGGAAAACGCGACTACATGCCCGACACCAACAATATGGTTTTTTGGGGTGCAACAGGTGATCAGTGGTGGTCTACTTCATTAACAGAACACCTTGATTATTTCAGAAACGATGAAACAAATCCATTGGGCGTTAATCTTGATGCATACTATCCTCGTCCGCTTATTGGCGGTGCTTATGGCGACAAAAATCACAAATATCAAACCCGATATGTACAAGATGCTTCGTATTTAAGACTAAAAAATTTGCAAATTGGTTATACTTTACCTGCCAATATTAGTAAATATATCGGCTCAACGAACCTGCGTATTTTCCTTTCTGGCGAAAACCTACTAACATTTACCAAACTTAGTTCTACGCTCGATCCAGAATCTATCGGCATAGGTGGAAATGGATCTAGCTCATCTGTTGGAACGGTTTATCCACTTTCAACCGTTTATTCGTGTGGTTTAAATATTAATTTTTAAATGATTAATTATCAACATTATGAAACATAATAATATATATTCGATAAAACTGGCAATAATATTTGCTTTCGCCTTTTTGCTTACTGCCTGTATGGACGATTTTCTCGACCGTCAACCGCTGAGCAGCATTGCTACCGAAAATTATTTAACCGATGAAAAACATCTCGAAGCGTATTCAATTCAGCAATACAATTTCTCTTTCTCGGGATCTGTATATCCTTACGAGGCCGATATTCACAGCGACAATCAATCGGGACGAGGATACAGCAATATATGGATTCCCGGACAGGTAAAAGTGGGAAAAAGTGGTGGTGCTTGGGATTTTACACGCATTTACAAGTTAAATTATTTTTTGAATACTGTGTTGCCACGCTACGAAGCCGGAAAAATTACCGGAAATATTGCGGCAGTAAAGCATTATATTGGTGAAGTTTATTTTTTGCGTGCGTATGAGTATTTCGACAGATTGAAAGATCTTGGCGACTTTCCAATCCTTACCGAAACGCTGCCCAATGAAAATGATAAATTAATTGAAGCAAGCAAACGCCGTCCACGCAACGAGGTAGCACGTTTTATTATTCAGGATTTAGACAAAGCTATAGCATTGCTCAATAATGCCCCTGCAGGAGCAAAAAACCGCATTACGCTGGATTTGGCTTATTTGATGAAATCGAGAGTGGCATTATTCGAAGGTACATGGCTGAAATATCATAATGGCACCGCCCTTGTTCCACTTGGCCCAAACTGGACGGGTGCTGCAAAAGATTACAACAGTAACTACGCCTATCCTTCGGGAAGCATTGAAAACGAAATTAATTATTTTCTGGATCAGGCAATGGCGGCTTCAAAAGTGGTGGCAAATAAAATTACACTTGTGTCCAACTCAAAATTTATTAAAGAAACAGCTACAACAGCTCCGAATCTTTATTTCGAAATGTTTAATTCCGTTTCGTTGGCTACAACCGCCGAAGTACTTTTGTGGCGGTCATTCTCCAACGAATTGGGTGTAAAACACACTTTCAATTCGGCATTTGTAGATGGTGGTGCCAATGGTTTTACACGCCAGTTTGTGGATGTGTTTTTGATGCAAGATGGACTTCCAGCTTATGCTTCAGCAACCTATAAAGGCGATAACTACATTGATTCTGTAAAAACGAACCGCGATTGGCGTTTGCGTTTATTCATGAAAGCACCTGGTGAAAAAAACCGATTTTTCAACAATGGAGTTGCAATCAATGTCACTACCGAACCTATGCCACGTATTTACAACACTAGTTCCAATGCTAGTTTATGCTCTGCCACGGGTTACGATATTAAAAAAGGACTTTCGTACGAACGTCAAATGTCGGCAACCTATGGTGTTGATATTACAGCAGTTCCCGTTTTTAGAGCTGCCGAGGCTTATCTAAATTATATTGAAGCTTGTTACGTACGCACAGGAGTTATAGATGCCGATGCCGACAAATATTGGAAGGCCATACGTACCCGTGCAGGTGTTGACCCGGATTACAGCAAAACTATAGCTGCTACCGACTTGTCAAAAGAAGCTCCAAACGACTGGGGAACTTATTCGCATGGTCAGATGGTAAACACTACGCTGTATAATATCCGTCGCGAACGTCGTTGCGAATTTATGGCCGAAGGTTTCCGTTGGGATGACCTCCGTAGATGGAGAGCCTTGGATCAGGTGCAAAATTTCCAACCCGAAGGCATTAAACTTTGGGGACCAATGCAGGATTTACGCGCTATATCTACTTCGGTAAAATTGTACAAAGAGTATTTTGTGTATGGCAGTGCGGATGCTACCAAAAACAATGTTTCAGACCCAGGTATAAGTTCTTATTTACGTATGCAGCAAATTATGACTGGTTCGGGCAACTTGCTCTACAGCACAGGCTATAACTGGTGCGAAGCGCATTACCTTGACCCGATTGCTGTTGACCATTTTATTTATACAGCCTCCGATGCGAATGATAAAACTACATCACCCATTTACCAAAATCCGGGATGGCCTATCGAGGCCGATGCATCACCAATTGGGTTTTGAAACACTATAAACTGAATGATGTTTATTATTTTAAAGGTATCAATTGTTAGTTTGAATTCGAAAAATAGTATATATTTGTAAATGGTTGCATAAAAAAAATAGTTTAGGTCGTAAGATATATTTAAACTGTCAACTATCAATTGGTTAATTTTAATACTTAAAATCAATACATTCAAGTGGGAAAATCATTTTTAAAAATTGCATTCATTGCAATTGTCTTAATTTCGGGAAATACATTTGCAGGAACTAAAAAGGCTCCTTCAAAACCTACCCCGTTTCAAACCGTAGAAACAAAAAAAGTGGTGGATGAGCTTTACAGCCGTATGACTTTGGAAGAAAAAGTAGCGCAATTGTGCGGTATTCGTTCTTCCGAATTGGTTGAAAATGGCAAACTATCGCTCGAAAAATGTCGCAAGAAAATCCCCAACGGCATTGGGCATATCAGTCAGTACGCTTGTGCGCTGGATATGAATCCCAATGAGTTGCGCGAATTTGTGAGAGAACTTCAGCATTATCTGATGACTGAAACAAAATCGGGCATTCCCGCCATTTTTCACGAAGAAGCCATAACCGGTGTGGCAGCCAAAGGAGCTACCATTTACCCACAACAATTGGGTGTGGCCTGTACTTGGAACCCACAGTTGGCAGCCGCTAAAACAGCAGAAACCGCCGAGGCCATGCGTGCCATTGGAGGTACTGTAGCGCTTTCGCCTATGGTGGATATTATTCGCACAGCGCACTGGCCACGTATTGAAGAAAGTTACGGCGAAGATGGCTACCTGAGCGCACGTATGGGTGTGGCTTTTGTAGATGGATTGCAAAAAAAAGGATTGAAAGGTGGCGTGGCAGCTTGTAGCAAGCACTTTTTGGGTTATGGTGGCGGTTCCGAATTGTCCGAAAACGAATTGATTGAAGAAATTCTATTCCCGCACGAAGCTATGATTCGTCAGGCTGGCAGTAAAGTGGTGATGACAGGCTATCATAAATTCAGAGGCGTAAATACGGTGTCGAGCGATACATTATTGAAAGTTATTTTGCGTAAATACCTTCAATTTGATGGCATCGTGGTGAGCGATTATTCTGCCGTAAGCCGTCAGTGGACAGGTAAAACACCGGAGCAACTAAAACAGCGTGGCGTAGATGCTATAAATGCTGGAAACGATTTGGAATTTAGCGATGGTTGGAGCTATCCCTATTTACCTCAGGCAATGAAAGAAGGTTTGGTAACCGAAAAACGTTTTGAAGAAGCTGTAAAAAGAGCATTGACGCTGAAAGCCAATCTTAACATCTTACAAAAAAATGCAAGCTTATTTGCCGAAGGCAATATTGATATTGATAAACCCGAGTGGCGCAAAACAGCCTACGAGCTGGCCTGTCAATCGGCCGTTTTATTGAAGAACAATGGCGTTCTTCCACTGATTATTAAAAATAAAAAAGTAGCACTCGTAGGACCCAATGCCAACACATTCTGGTGTATGTTAGGCGATTATACCTACCAATCTATGTATTCATTTTGGTGGGGCGGAAAAATTGACCCCACGCAACCCAAAATTGTAAGTGTACGCGAAGCATTACAGCAAAAATTAGATAAAACAACTTCGTTGGCGTACGAACGTGGCTGCGACTGGAGTACTGCCACAGAAGCAACGGTAATAAGAAGCGGTGATGGTGACCCACGTACTAAAGCTTTAAAGTTGATGCTGATGGCCAATGCCGATTCTACTAATTGGGATAAAGCCATTGAACTGGGTGCCAACAGCGATGTGATAATTGCAGCTGTGGGCGAAAATCCTACACTTTGCGGCGAGGGACGCGAACGAAAAGGCATACGTCTGCCTGGTGAACAGGAACGATTTGTAAAAGAGCTCATTGCTACTGGTAAGCCCGTTGTGTTGGTTATTTTCGGTGGTCGTCCACAGGTAATTGAAGAAATTGCTGACGGTTGCGCTGCCATTTTGCAAGCCTGGTATCCGGGCGAAGAGGGTGGAAATGCTGTTGCCGACTTGCTGCTTGGCAATGTTACTCCATCGGGCAAACTCTGTGTGAGCTACCCCAAAACGGAAGCAAGAGGTCAGATTTGTTATAACAATGGCACAGCCACTACCGAAAAAGTGAGCTATCCGTTTGGTTACGGACTTTCGTACACTACTTTTGAATATAGTAATATGCAAGTTCCGCCTACTGCAAAAACCTCGTCGAAAGTGATAGAAATAAGTTGTAATGTGAAAAATAATGGTAAAATGAATGGTGCAGAAGTGCTACAACTCTATCTTTCGCCCAAAGATAATCAACCACTCAAGCCCATTCAGCTCAAAGGATTTCAGCGTATAGAACTTAATGCTGGTGAAACAAAAAAACTGGTATTTGAGGTTTCGCCCGAGCAGTTGGCACATTATCAACAAGCACAATGGGTGATTGAACCAGGCACTTATGAGTTCAAAATTGGTGCTTCGTCGACAGATATTCGTCTGAAAGGAACGATAAAACTCACTGGCGAGAAAGTGAAAATGGAGCGTAAATCGGTCTATTTCTCAGATAACAAACCGGCTGCCTTAAAATAATTCCATACATTGATTTGAAATGAAAAAAGTTCTTTCGGTACTTATTGTCTTTATTTTTATGGGTTTTGGCTGGTGTTTTTTTATAAAAACACCTGAAAAAGGAACATTTGGCTACGACCTGAAGTTTCTGCAAAAATACCATTCGAACCTTGTTGTTCTTGAAAATGCGGAAGCTACATCGAAGCTGATAATTTTACCCGATTATCAGGCGCGTGTAATGACGAGTACAAGTGCTGGAAACAAGGGCGTTAGTTATGGCTGGATAAATCATGACCTGATTGCTTCGGGCAAGTTACAAGCACATATCAATGCTTTTGGCGGCGAAGATCGGTTTTGGCTAGGCCCCGAAGGTGGTCAGTTTTCTATCTTTTTCAAGAAAGGGGTCAATTTCAATCTCGATAACTGGCAAGTGCCACCATCGCTCGATACCGAAGCATTTGATGTGGAGCGGGTAACTAAAAACGAAGCCTTTTTCTCAAAAAAAATAACGTTAGAGAATTATTCAGGTACGCAGTTTTCTATTTTTGTACAGCGAACTATTCGGTTATTGTCCAAAACAAAAGTGGATAGTTTGTTGGGATTTGTCACTGCCAACGAAGTGGAATTTGTGGCCTACGAAACCGATAATGTGGTTCGGAATATCTCAAATCAGAATTGGGACAAAAACACCGGTTTACTCTCGGTTTGGATGTTGGGAATGCTCAATGCAAACGAAAACACCACCATTATAGCACCTTACAAACAAGGCGATGAGTCCACGCACGGAAAAATTGTTACGAAGGATTATTTTGGTGATATTCCTAATGAGCGATTGAAAATTGGACAAAAAGCCATTACACTGAAAGCTGATGCTAATTTTAGAAGTAAAATAGGTTTGTCGCCTCAGCGCGCTTTGCCTTTTATTGGCAGTTACGATGCTGAAAATAATGTGCTTACCATTGTGCAATATAGCATGGATAGTACCAAAACAGATTATGTAAATTCGAAATGGGAAATTCAACAGCAGCCTTTTGCCGGCGATGTGGTAAATGCCTACAACGATGGACCAGTTAATGGAACACAGCTGGGCAAGTTTTACGAATTGGAGAGTTCGTCGTCTGCCACTGCCCTTGCAAAAGGCGAAAGTATCAGACATATTCACCGCACCATGCATTTTAAAGCCAATAAAAAGCAACTTAATAATATAGCCGAAAAACTACTTGGAGTTGGTATTTAAGATTCAATAATTTGAAAATATATTTAAGGGAAAAATTTTAAAATGAAACATACACTATTCGTTCTTATATTTTTATTGTCGTTAAGTGTTTATTCACAAGACAGTTACAATTACACTTTATTGACTTATTCGCAAGTTGGCTACGATATGTATATGCCCAAAACGGCCATGTTGCAACATGTTGATTCGAGTTTTTTTAAGTCGGGTACTACTTTTACATTGCGGCAAATTGCTGATAATAAAAACATACTTACCGGTAAAATTAAATCACTTGGCAAGAAGTGGAAAAAGTTTTGGTGGAAGGTTGACTTTTCAGGTTGCAAACAAGCGGGTGAATATTACCTGCAAATTAGTTACAAGAAAAACTTGCTTTACGAAAGTAAAAAGTCACTGCCCATTACCATTGCCAACAATCTGTTGTGGAACAAAACATGGCAGTCTACAGCCCTGTATCACTTACACTTGCGCGATAGTTTGAGCTATAAACCCGAAGGTGGTTGGAAAGATTGTGGAAGCACGTTGCAAGAAATTAGCAGCCATATTATTATGCTCAATGCCCTCTGCGATTTGTTGGAGTTAAGCCAGAAGAACTTATCGCCCAACAACCAACAGGATATTTATAAACAGCTGGTTATTGGGGCAAATTATGTAGCGCTTTGTCAGGATAAGGCAAAGTCGCTCGGACTTGGCGACGGCGCTGTGGTGCATGAAGTGAGGCGTAACCTCAAAGTGGTAACGGGAAATGTGGCTAAAACTGCCATGATATTGGCCCGAATTTCCCGATTGATGAAAGAAGTAAACCCCGAACTGTCGGTACAATACAAGGCGCGTTCCATAAAAGCCTTTAATTGGATTGCAAAAAACGGCCCTATTATTCATTGGGAAGATTCTGATTTTTACGCCATTACACATGGGGCACCTTACGGAATGAAAACACCACCCAAGGAATGGATGACCCGCGATTTGGTTATGATGATGTGGGCTTCGGTGGAATTGTATAAATGTGGTGAACTGGATTATAAGCAAAATGCCATTGACTACGCCGCCAAAATTATGTCCCGACAAGTTAACAAAGAAAAAGCCGAAGGTGGTTTGTACGGGCATTTTTACACTTACGATTCGTTCAATTTTACCGAAAAAGCAAATATCCATTGTGGTGCCTGGGATGCCAATTATAAGGCTTACAATCAGGGAGGACATTTTCCTCATTATCTGATTCCAATGATTGAGATGATGAATTTATGGCCCGAAAACCAACAGGCTGGTAATTGGAAAAAATGTGTTCGAAATTTTGCGTATCATTATTTTTTGCCCGCTACAAACCAAAATCCATTTAAGATATTGCCGGCAGGTTATTATAAAAATGAGGGATTGCTCAATTGGAGTGGTTGGTACCACGGTCACAACAAGATTTTTGGTTATGCCGCCGCATTGGCCATGGAGTTTTATCATTTATACAACGACCGTCGGTTTATCGAAATTGCAGTGGGAAATCTACAGTGGATAGCGGGACTACATTCGGGCTTTCATAAAAACAACGATAGCTTTTCGGCAAGTATGATAGTTGGCATTGGCAACCGTTCCAAAGCCGACTGGGATACCATGCGTGGCACTATAACCAATGGTTTTGACGCCGATGCACAATTCAAACTCACACGCCCAAGCAAAGAAACCGATTTACCTACCGTTTTTGGCGACGAGGGCGGCATTCATCATCCTGCCGGCTGGGTAAGTGGACTTACGAGATTGTATTTGTACAGCAAGTAGATTGGCTCAAAAATCCGCTTTGCAGTCTGAGTTCAGGATAAGCAATAAATGAAAAATAGAATATGTGAATAAAATTAGATGATTATCAGGTAGTTCTAATGTCATGTTTCGGTGCTTCCGACTTGACGGAAGCACCGTAATATTCAATAAACTAAGCATTGCTTATTCCGAACACATGTTTGCCTCAAATATGCATAAAGCTCTTGCAATACAATGCATTACTACTCTCGAAGTTTAGATTTGAGCACTACAGATTTTATCTTTACTAAGGGTGCATACTTGTATTTTTGAGCGTCATATAGATTTTCTACTTTTTGGATCTCACAGCATCGTATTTGTATCGCTTCTCCTTTTTTCTTTATCCAAGTGAGGGTTTCAATGGGAGTGAAGCCCTCACTATGTTGAACAAATAAAACCGAAATACATTGCTGCATTTCGGTTTCTGTTGAAAAAATAGTATTGTAAACTTAAACTGATATAAGACTTTTTTTGTTTGTTTTGATTGTTATACAATGTCAGGATAAATGATGCTAGATACAGCATCTTTTTTTTTTTGAAACTAATACCTACGCTTCAGGTTTCTACTAATCAATTTAATTCTCTCTAATTCTACTTTACCAAATTAAGAAGAAAACCACAATAGGCACAATAGAAAAGATAAATCAATAATTATAAAGGTCACAATAGACAAATACCTATCGGTATTTTTGATGAAAGCATTGTTTGTATTGTGACCTATTGATTCTATTGTGGTTTAACTGTTTTCAATTTGTATTTAGTAAAGTAGAATTAGAATTTAGAAAATTACTTTTCTAACTGATGGTTTGCTTCCATTTTGCATTTACACTGTATAAATGCCTTTGGCACTCAACTTGATTTCCATGGTAGAACTGTTTGCAGTTTTATTTACTACCAATCGGCCCAATGCATCATAAATCCTTACAACTGTGGAAGGCGCAATATTTTGCAACATCAATTTTCCATTTGCTATCGCAAAATTTGCATCTACATTCATGTCAATTATTTCATTGCCCGTAGGTACACGTTGTGCAGTGATAGTAAAACGTGTATTGTTGGTACCAGCATCAGATGTAAAGCTATAATTGGTAGTCATCAAATCGGTTACTGTACCATTTAATTTATCCAACAACAACAATTTAGACAAGCTTGGTGCTTGTGCTGCATCGGCACTGATAGTGGTAGTGCCGACTGTTTTGGTGTAAATTCCTACTGGGAAGTTTTGCACTTCGGTCATTGGCAATGCATTGAAACCATAATTTACGCCACCTAATTGAGTGTAAATTTGTGGTTTATCAGTACCAGTACCTACCCATTTTTCCAAATCCTCACCAATTTGATAAGCAGAGGTTTGATCATTGTCCATAATCAAATTGGTATTATCGATGCCCGCGCCCCACTTCCTTTTTTGCATTGACGCAAAAAAGTAAGCAAAAAAACACCTTACCCGCCGCCTACTGCACCCTCTCCTGACCTCTATCCCCCTAACGGGTACTTTCCCCTAAAAGGGAAAGAAATAGGACTTTTTTAATATTTGGAGAGGGAAAATAGTAATTGAAGTGTTTGACCTCGTCCAGTGAGCCGAAAAATCAGTCGTTCGTATGCTGAAAACTTTTAAACTCGCACCGACGGAATACGTCGGCACTCAAACACAAAAGTTTTCTACGCCTACTTCACTCCATTTTTCGGCTCACTGGACGAGGTCAGTCCAAATTCAATAGCGCAAAATAGATAATGAGTTTTTAATACATAATTGATTTCCTATTACCTAAGCTTCACTAAGAATATTTTTACAAATTAAGAACTCTTAGGAAAAAACATAAATGTTTTTTTAGAATAGTCGATTTATTTTAAAATATTTATGTTTTAACGTAGTGTTCTCATAATATAATGATTCAATAACCATAGTGTCCCACGAAAACAATTGGTATTGTGCCCTAACTAACTTTGTGATTAGTCTTTTATTTTAAATCACAGAATATACTAATCTATATAATAGCTATTTTATTTTCAATTTCAACACTTCGCTACCAGCCAATAAAAATGCACCAGTTCCATACACCTGACTACTTTCAGCCTTAAAATTCTTGCGAGGGTCTGCGCCAATTGGCTGACACCAACCCATGTAACCTTCGGGTTGAATTAATCCGTTTAGGCCGATCCACGCTTTTTTTACTACAGGAAGAAATTCATTTTTATCTAAAATACCATTATTTATACCCCAAGCTAACGCATAAGTATAAAATCCCGAACCACTGGATTCACCACCAGGGAATGATGCTGGGTCGAGTAAACTGGCACGCCACAGACCATCTTCTTGCTGAAGTGATGCTACTCGTTTAGACATTTCTTTAAAAAGGTCAATGTAAAAGCTGCGTGTTTTGTGTTCTTTTGGTAATTCGGTAATCATTAAAGCTAAACCTCCTATTACCCAGCCGTTTCCTCTCGACCAGAATATTTTTTGTCCGTTTTTTTCACGTCGATCTGTAGGATTATCTTTAATTACGTAGTATAAATCGCGTGCAAATAAGTGTTCATTTTTATCGAACAATAAATCGTAACATTCGCGGAAAAGTACATCACATTTTTCCATGTACTTTGGGTTTTTTGTAGCTGTTGATAGTTTTGCCAACGCTGTAGGTCCCATAAAAAGTGCATCGCACCACCACCATGTAATTACCTCAACACCTGTAACTTTGTGTGGTTGTACCAAAAAGTTGTCCATCATTTTTTGGAATGGTTCAAGCATTTTTGGGTCTTTTTTTATCCGATATACATCAATATAGGTTTGTGCAATGGCATGATCGTCGGCATGCATGGTGCGTGGACCTGGTTTCCACTCGTTTTTCTCGCCCATGGAAATCATTGCGTCCAAATATACTTTGTTTTTTGTAGTTTTATAGGCTGCCGAAATTCCTGCATAAAACGCTCCATTTGTCCAGTCCCACAGGTCATATTGTGGATGAGTCAACTGCCATTTGGCAGCATCGAGCATGGCTTTTTTAATAACTTTTGGTTTAAAAACATCATCGTTTTTAGTCATTGCACTTAATCCTGCAAACATTGCTATACAAAGCAACAAGGATACTCCTTTGATTCTCATTTTTGTTGTTTTTTTATAGATTTAATTATTTGATTTCGATGTTACATTATTTTTTGTCATTCTCGGTACTCCCATCCACTAAAATTTTATAATCGCCAGGCTGCATGTCCATTTTCGATTTAACGTCTATTTCGACATTAAAACTCTGTTCCATTTGATAGGATTCGACCAACTCTAATGCAAGATTTGTTCTTATTTCGTCATTGGCTCCCACTAAATGAAGTGTGGCTATCGTAATTTTGAATTTTCTTTTATTTATATTGTTCTGAGCTAATCGGCTCATATATAATTAGTTTGTAGCTGTTTTTGGTTCTGCATTGTATTCTGCATTTTTCGGAAGGTTATATTGATTCCGTCCGAAAGGAATATCGATACAAAAAATGGCTTCTACGCCATCGAGGCGGTTATGTGCAATTTGGGTTCCGTGCTTTTGAGTTACCAACTGGCGACACAAATATAAGTTTTTTCCGGTTCCTGAATCTTTAAAAAGAGTATGCCCACTTTGAATCCACAAAATTAAGACAATTTGTTCATATAAAAAAGCAATCTTGCATTAATTCTCTTTATCAAATTTAAAAATAATCATCTATTGTACATGAAAAAAATATAGTTTAGTAATGTTTTGAAATTGAATAATTTAATTTGTACGCGACTAATGATAAACGGACTGACCTCGTCCGGTGAGCCGAAAAACAAGTGAGATAGGCGGTTAAAAATTGTCCATGTTTGAGTTCCGACGTATTTCGTCGGAATGAGTTTGGACGATTTGAGCCTATCGAGCGCAAGTTTTTCGAGCGAAGTGGGCGAAGTCTTGACTTTTTTTGCTTACTTTTTTGCGTCAAGGCAAAAAAGTGAGTGGGGCGCGGGGCTAGCCCCGATTAAAAATAGTACATTATTTTGTTTCAGTTACTTACATAATTATTATTGCGATTGCATTTATTTTTTTACAATAAGTTGTATTATTGAACCCAAAATATATTTTTTCAAACCATAATATATTTTTTTACCTTCATCAGCGAAAAATGTGTTTACAAATAGATTTTTTGTAACAGGCACTAAAAAATAGGTTACAATGCTAATAACTATTGTTTATATTATAAGTTACTTTTGTAAAAACAAAAAATAACTTATCCAATTTAAATCAAATGAAAAAATCAATTCAATTATTTTTTGCCATTTTAGTGCTGTTGACAATAAGCGCATCAGCTCAAACCAAACGTGGCCCATCGGTAGAAGAAATGCGCACAACACCTCAAGAGGCCGATGCCAGATTAGGTTGGTGGCGCGAAGCACGGTTTGGTATGTTTGTTCACTGGGGCGTGTATTCCGACTTGAGCGGAACATGGAATGGTGTGAAATATGGTGGTTATGGTGAACACATACAGCGTATGGCCAAAATTCCTATTCCGGTGTATCGCTCTCAAGTGGCCGCAAATTTTAATCCTACAAAATTTGATGCCGAGGCGTGGATTAAATTAGCCAAAAAAGCTGGTGTGGGTTACTTCATAATTACGGCAAAGCATCACGACGGTTTTGCAATGTTCAATTCAGCTGTTAGCGATTTTAATATCGTGAAAGCCACACGTTTTGGGCGTGACCCAATGACGGAGCTTTCGGCAGCCTGCAAAAAATACGGCATTAAGTTTGGCTTTTATTATTCACATGCTTTCGATTGGGGCGAAGAGAATGCACCTGGAAACGACTGGGATTACAACAATCCGGGAGGTGATAAATTGCTGTCGACCTTTAATTGGTGGCAAAAAGACACTGTGTTTTTGCGTAAAGCGCAGAAGTATGTCGACGAAAAATCGATACCACAAATTGTAGAGCTTATCAAAAACTATGACCCTGATATTATGTGGTTCGATACGCCCCACAAATTGCCCGATTCGGAAAATTGCCGTATCATGGCTGCTGCCCGAAAAGCCAAACCGTCGATGATAATTAACGGCAGGCTTGTTTATTCCATTGGCGATTATCAAAATACCAACGACTGTCCGTTCGATTTTTATCCCGTAGCGGGCGATTGGGAAGGAGTACCTACCACCAATAATTCGTATGGGTATAACAAAAACGATATGAATTTTAAACCTTACGGACATTTTATTTGCTTGCTTGCCAAAGCTGTGGCCCGCGGTGGAAATATATTGATGAATATGGGACCTAAAGGCGATGGCGAAGTGGATGTGAATGATGTGCGCATATTTGAAAGTATTGGTAAATGGATGGAAAAATATGGCGAGTCGATAAAAGGTTGTGGTCGTACACCATTGCAGGTTCAGGTATGGGGCGAAAGTACGCTCAAAGGCAAAACCTTGTATTTGCATGTATTTGAATGGCCTAGTGACGGAAAACTCACAGTTGGCGGAGTAAAAGGCAAAGTTAAAAGTGCCTATTTGTTAAGCAATAGGAACCAACAACTTAAAACGTCGTACAAAGGAGTTGACCTCACAATTCAGGTACCCAAAGTTGCCCCCGATACTGTAAATTCGGTTGTAGCCATTGAGTTTGCCGACGTACCTACTGGCGATGCATATCGGCTTTTGTCGCCCACAATTTCTCAAAACCTGCTACGAAGCCTAGATGCCGAAGTATTTGGTGGCGTAAAATGGGCTTCGGGTCAAAAAAATGATAATTATGTTCGTAACTGGACAAAACAAGAAGGTGCTATTTGCTGGAAAATTCGCGTAGCAAAAACGTGTAACTTTCAGTTATTGGTAAACTACGATGCTCCGGCCGGAAACAAAAAGCGATTTGTAGATGGCGATGCCGGCAAAGAAATACAGAAAGAAAACAAAGGAAGCGGTGGTAGTTATAAGGTGATTATTGGTCGCGATAATTTTGTACAAAATGTAAAGGTGGGTAAAAATCAACAAGATGATTTGGGAGTTGTTACCTTAAAACCTGGTAATTACGACTTGTGGATAAAAACAGTTGAGATAATAGGTGATGAATTATTCAGATGTCAAAACCTGGTATTGAAACCGATTAAATAATAGAAATTACTTCGAACAAAAAAGGCTGTCTGAAAAATATCAGGCAGCCTTTTTTTATTAAACTCAAAAAAACGCCTAATACCGATTGTACTAACAATATAGCTATCGCTAATCAACTACGTTTCATTATCCTATTTTTAAGTACTGTTGGTTAATTGATAATTCACTTTTGCTGTTCCTTCGCTGCATGTTCGCAGCATGACCGTACCATATTATCCATACAAAGATAATTAATTTAATTATATTCATACTATATTCCTATGATATTTTATAGCATTAATAATATGGGATAAGGTAGGGATATATATGGGATATCTATGGGATATGTATATGAAAATAGATAAGGAGATACGAACATGCCCCCTATATGGTACGAAGGAACACCATAATTGCAATATCAATAAACGTAAAAATGTACGACCACAAGCCAGACATTCACTTATAACCTAAGTTCGGGATAAGAATAATTATGTTGGCTGCATTTTTTAGTTTTTGGTGACTCATTTACTTGAAGCGGGTACTGATTTAAACTCTGTTAGGGCATGAAAAAAGTAAAACAACCGACCGATTGCAATCGAGGTATACGCATGTTACCACCAAGGGATTTGATCAAATAGTAATTCTATTAAATAATTTTAAAATTAAGTAAAATAACATTGCTTTTAAATCAAAAATTGTTTCTATCTTTGAGGCTTCGAAGTTAGTAAATAACTGATTGTTCATTTTTACAAGTGTATTTTCAACCTGAAACTATGAAATTATCAAAAATCATCCACCGCAAAGAAACTCGAATACGTGTAGATTTTGCGTACAACAGTTTAATGACCCTAACACTCAAACAAATACCTGATGCACGTTGGAGTCAAACCATTAAAGCATGGCACGTGCCATATACCAAAGAAGTGTTTGAACAATTGAAAACATTGTTTCCGGATGTGGAATATGAAGCCTCAAAACCAAAAGTTAAGGAGATACAAGAAGTTGCACTACAATTAACATCCAAAACCCAAACAAACGAAAACAAGGAAGTAGCATACGAAAAACGAAAAATCAGTTTAGTTGTTCCGAAAGAAAATGAGGCAAAAATCGGAGAGCAAGTTCAAGTTACACCCCCTTTAAATGGTATCACCATTGAAATAACGAATAAACACGTATTTGTGAAAATGCCTAAGAATGAAACTGATATTGAGTTTCTTAGGACTTTTAAATATGTGCGATGGGACAAAAGCCAGTACCGTTGGGTGATTCCTAATTATGGTAGAAACTTGGATATTATCAAATCCTATTTCGGAAAACGTGTGGTGGCGGTGATAGAGTATAAAACTGATGCACCTATACCTTCCAATCTACCCGAAGGTGAAAATCCGCAGCCCATATTTACAAAAACCGATTTTTTGGTAATAAATAATGCCAACCGAATATTGAAACTATATTTTAGCTTTAACAAAGAACTCACACAACAACTGAAACAAATTCCATTATGCAAATGGAATGGTGACAAGCGATGCTGGGAAATACCGTATTCAGAAAAGTTTTTGGCAGAAATAAAAGTTATTGCACAGCAAAACGGACTGACCTTTATTTACAGCGAAGAAAAGCAGACTAAAATTAAACCACGAACATCAAAACATGACGTTACAAATTACCGCTCATGCCCACAAAGCTATATCGACAAATTGTTAGAATTGCGTTACAGTAAAAACACACTTGATGTGTACAGAGGTATGTTTGAGGAGTTTATAAACCATTATGAAGCAACGGCAATAGATGACATTACCGAACCAATGATAATGGATTTTATGCGTTATCTGGTAACCGAAAGGCATGTTTCCACCTCGTATCAAAATCAGTCCATCAATGCCATCAAGTTCTATTACGAACGTGTGCTTGGTGGAAAACGAAAAGTATATATGATAGACCGCCCACGCGAAGAAAGTTATTTGCCCGAAGTGCTAAACACCGAAGAAATTACCGCTATAATCAATGCTACTGAAAACTTAAAACACAAAGCAATACTAATGACTATATATTCTGCTGGATTGCGAATTAGTGAAGCTGTAAATCTAAAAATTAAAGACATAGATAGTGGACGCATGCAAATAAAGGTAACTCAATCGAAAGGAAAGAAAGATAGATACACTTTATTGGGTATAAAAACGCTTGAAATTCTGCGTAAGTATGTTGCCGAATATAAACCAAAAGATTGGCTTTTCGAAGGGCAAGATGGTGAAGAATATTCAAGAAGAACAATAACCGAGATATTACGAAAATCGGTTGAAAAAGCCGGAATAAAAAAGCATGTAACTGTGCATACTTTACGACATTCATTTGCTACTCATTTACTTGAAACTGGCACCGACATTCGTTATATTCAGAGTTTATTAGGACATGAAAATAGTAAAACGACAGAGATATACACACACATTACTACTAAGGGATTCGACCAAATTAAAAGTCCGTTAGATAATTTAAAAATTAAGTGAATGAACATGCTTGTTATCTGAAAAAATGTTTCTATCTTTGACAAGTTTTTAATAAAAATTCAATTTTGATATTTATTATACAGCAAAACTTAAATTCCTGTATGGGCAGTAGTGTTAATTTAATGAGAAAGCATATATTACAGATTATCAACAACATAACAACTATCAAACACCCTGATAAATCGGATGTATGGGCAATAGCGTAGTACATACTGGAAAATGAGTTGCCATTACTTTGGTGTTATGCGGCATAGTAAAAAAAACAGTACTTACTACTGAAAACTAATAATACAACCAACAACTCAATAAAATATGAAAGAAATTATTCGACGAGCTTTTAAAGCTACAGTTCAATCCTATGAACATATTCTTCAGAATTATTATCCTGCTCATGGCAGTAATGGGTTTACAGAAAGAAACCTAACTTTTAATTTCTCACACAACTATTTGCTAGAAAACAGAAATGCCATTATTTGGCAGGAATGTCCTTATGCAAAGGGTAATCATTTTGACAGCCTGATTATTGACGACCAAAGAAAGTGCGTCGTCTTGATTGAAGCAAAACGTCTAAACAGTGTTGTAAAGTTGAATGAGATTGTTAAGGATCACAATCAAATTAAGGTTGACTTTATAGGAATAAACTTAGATGGAAAAGAAGATTACGACAAATATGGCATGTTGCTGATTGATGTTTGGGTCTCTAAAAAGAGGGGAGAGAATGATCGAAGAGCCAAATTACTTAAAGAGTTAAATGAAAAAATACCGTATGGTAATGACTTTGAACAGAATTTGGTGGATATTGGCTATACGGAGGACGCAAACGATGGATTCAATGAAAAATACCATTTAGCGTATAAACTCTTTAAGTTGTAAAAATCATAATGCGGTTGCCGAAAAGCAAATAGAGTAGGCGAAAAATTTTATAAGAAAATAAATATGAGAAAAATTTATGTTTTATCGTTCTTGTTGTTAGTGCTTGTAACCAAATCATCTGGTCAGATTTCGTTGGTAACTTCATTTGATGGTAATGAAGTTGCTATAAAGAAGTTTACAAATATTGATGGTTCAATAGGTTTTATTAATCAGAAAGATTCAAATGTATTAGACATATACAATGAAGATTTTTCATTGAATAGAACCGTTACTTTGAATATTCCAAATATGAAAGAAATTTCAAATATGGATATATACAATGGATTTGATCATAAGGGAATTATGGGGTCGACTCATTTGTTTAATGATAATGCAGCACTTGAGTTTATAGTCCATTTGAAAAATAAAACAACAGGAGAAATCGGCTTTGCAGTAGTAGATGAAAATAGCAAAATTCTTTTCTCAAAATCAGCAGAAGCATGGGCGCTTGAGATCATTTTTGGGCTTATGACCACATCAAACAAAATCTACTTAAATGTCTATAGTGGAAATTATCAAGCAAATAGAAAAAGTCAGGAAATATATTCTTTACCTGGCACAGAACGTTTCGATTGGAGTTCAAGTTCTTCAAGTACATCGGATGTGAAGTCGGTTATTAGCAAAAGCAATGTGTATCCATTTCCAAATCCTGCGCATTCTACAGTGAATTTATCCTATACATTACCCAAAGGCAGTCAGGGAACTTTATCAGTTTACGATTTAGGCGGGAAATGCCTTAAAACATTGAAAGTGGATGGAACTTTTCCTTATGTGGCATTGGATATATCGGGGTATGAAACTGCCACGTATTTTTACAAGGTGGAATGTAATGGCACTTCGGTTTCTTCGAAATTTATCGTCTCGCGGTAGTTTTCTACAGTATTATGCGGCATAGTACAAAAAGAAAAAAGACAGACTCTTTGGGTGAAAAATCTTTGACCAACTGTCAGCTCCTACTTGACTTTCTGTTTTTTCTGTAACGACAGAATTTGCTCATTTTCGGGCTGAAAATGCAGTTCAACACGTAGAAAACGTAGTTTGCGAGAGAATTTACATTTAATCGGCTGACATTAAAAACAACTGAAAAACCGACAAAACTACGACCGCATAACACACGTCTATGCGCATTGGCTGGTTGACGTGCATTTAGCAGGTTTTGCTCCCGCATTCACATTGTCGCTTGGGCGACAGTGAAGCTCCCGCAAACCGCCAAATGCCCATAGCCTCGGTCGTTAGCTGCCATTATAAAAAAAATATGAAGACATTCAAGACAATAAAATTATTACCGCTGACTGACATGTCAAATTTAGACATTCATGTAGTAGAACACAAACATTTTGACCTGACAGAAATGGGAGTTAGCGATGAAGCAGCCAAGGAATTATTTGCAAAAATATTTTCGATTGCGAGTAAATCTCCTGGAGTAATAATCGCGAGTAATGTCGGAGATAAATCTTTTGTAAATACTCAAGTAAAAACAGCTAAAGACAAGAAAAAGATATTTGTGTTTCCAGAACCTAATCCAATTTGCATATACTACAAATCTGCAAATGAGCACCTCGAAAAATCTTATAAGATAAAGAACAAGCTTTATACAGAAGAACAGCATTTTAACTCAGATTATCATTATGCTAACTTTATAGATTATTTTCAAGAAACTTCAGAAGGAATTATTCTATTAAGCACAACTATTGAGGGATTTATAAATCAATTACTACCTGAAAATTTGGAGCTTATGATTGACGGAACCGTAAAAACCAAAAGTGAAATTGAATGGTTAGACATTAATACAAAACTAAGACAAGTAATTACACAACTAACAGGTATTGACTTTCAAAAACAGAATAGCAAAGATTATGATAATATTTGCTTGATTATAGATTTAAGAAATGACTTAATTCACCTGAAAAAGACGACAGAAGCAAATGTGACAAAATATCAACAGTTATTTAAAAGACTTGTTGAATTAGACCATATTGCTTGTTCTGACAGTGTGTTTAATTTCATAAATACGGTTATTCCAAATTATTTAATTGAAGAAAATAACGGCAGCTAACACGCGCCTAAGCACATTGGCTGGCTGACTTGCATTTAGCAGGTGTTGCGCCCGCATTCACTTTGTCGCAGTGCGACAGTGAATACTCCCGCAAACCGCCAAATGCGCTTAGCCTTAGTCGTTATGGGCAAGTGTAAAAAAAAGAAAAACAACAACTTAGCTATATTTTGAGAGATAAATTAATTAAGATATGAACGAGACTTTTAGTTTTATAGTAACAATTATTCTAACTGGAGGAATAACAACAAGTGTAATTTGGATAGTATTAAAAAAACTTGGGGATACTTTCATCCAAAGTGGTTTAAAAAAATATGAGTATTATTTAGACAAGCAAAAACTTGCTTTTGAAATACAATACAATAAAAAAACAACAAAAGAAACAGAAGCTATACAGCAAATATACGAAAGCTTAAGTTCCTTTATAATTTTCATTTTTCGAGAAATTCTAGTTGATGAAAAAATCTTCAAAACAAATGACGACGAAGTTTGGGACACTCTAAAAAAATTAAAGATGCTTCGAAATAACTTTATTGATTCATATGAGCCAAATAAAATATATTTACCACGCCAGCTTTGTGCAAAAATAGAAGAAAGCAATATTAAAATTGATAAATTCATAAGATTATACGATGACGGAATTCCATTTAAATCAAGGTTAGATTATATTGGAGCATCACTTCAAATGGAAGAAGGAGAAAATACATTTATTGGAATGTGGGAATCAACTGAATTGGAAATTAGCAAACAAGAACTCGAAAAAATTAAAGATGAACTTGAAATTGAATTTAGGAAAGTGTATGAAAAATAGAATTTTAATACAGAATTACTCATTTTCTAATTTGCACTAGTAAGTTAATTTGTTTGCTGACAAAAAGTTATTAAAAATAAATCTAATTTTAAACTTAATAGAATATGGGAAGGTCAGAAGCTATAAAAAGAATAAATGACTGCATAAAAAATCAAAACGAATTTCTTGATTTAGGGAACTGTTCACTCTATGACAATTGCTCTGAATTAGATTTGCTTTTAGAATGCACTCACATAAAATCGTTAAGATTAAGTAGTCCTTATAACGCCGACAAGAATAGATTTAACAGTATTCCAGCACAAATTGGCTCACTAACTTCATTAGAAAAATTAGAGATTAGAGAAGTCGGACTTAATGAAATATCGAATTTAGAGAATTTAGCTGTAAATCTTGTTGAATTAGATCTGACTTCTAATGATATATGGGAAATTAAAAATTTAGAATTTCTTTATAATTTAGAGACTTTGAATTTACATGGTAATTATTATAAAAAAATTGAAAATCTTGACACTCTAAAAAATTTAAAGAGTTTATCTATTGATGGTAAGATTGAAAGGATTGAGAATCTAGAAAGTCTTGAGAATCTTACCTATTTAACTATATCTGGAAAAATAAATAAAATAGAAAACTTAAATTGTCTTTCAAGTCTAAAAGATTTGTCTTTCTATTGGAATGATATTCAAAAAATTGAAAATTTAGATAGTCTTGTCAAACTTGAGAATTTGAATTTTCATGAAACTAAGATAAAAAGAATTGAAAATCTAGACAACCTAATAAATCTTAAGAAGTTATCTTTTTTCAAAGTTCCGATAGTAAAATTAGAAAATTTAGACAATCTCCCTAATCTTAAAAAACTACATATTTGCGATACTTCAATTACAAAATTAGAGAATTTGAATGGACTTGTAAATTTGGAGGAATTGAATATAGTTCGAAGTCAAGCTAAACCTTTATTCGGTAGAAGACAGATTCGCCTATCTGAAGATTTAGATATTTACAATGATATAGTATATTTAAATGACCCTATTTCAAAATTGGAGAACTTGGATAATCTCTTTAAACTAAATAAATTAAGTTTGACAGGTAATAATATTAATAAAATTGAAAATCTTGATAATCTATCAAATTTAAAAGAATTAGATCTTTCTAAAAATAAAATTGAAAAAATTGAAAATTTATCCAGCATTAACACCCTATCTAAATTGAATATTTCTTATAATCAAATAACGGAAATTGAAAATATTGATAGATTG
>CAIWCC010000207.1 GCA_903911085.1 uncultured Bacteroidales bacterium
ATCATTTTACAATTTTATATCTGTAATACTCAAAATCAGCCGCATTGGCAATCGCAAATACTGCTATTCCATTTTCATTCACCTGTAGTTGTTGCAGAGTTCCTGTCTTCAAATTTTCTAGTTCAAGTGTTACATTCTTCAGAAAGCGCAACTTGATTTCGTGTGAAGGTTCTGTTGCATACAATTCCCTGAATACAAGTAAATGACCTGTTTTCCCATCTTCATTTACTGCCTGAAAACCGCTATATGATTCGTTGTTAGGCTGTTCGCCAATGGGAAACACAAAGCTATTTTTCAATTGTCCCCGCTCGTTTTTATACATTTCGAGGTTTTTCTTTATCCTTGCCATCGATTCAGGATTGTACGAACCTACTTTTTCAAAAAACATGGGATTGCCCATAAAAGTAATGGCGTTGCAATATTCTACGTTATAAAGCGTTCCGTTTCCGGCTTTATCGAAATCATTAATGTTACGGATAGGAAGTTGAAACTTGTCGGTATTTACATATTTCGACAATTCCCACACATCACGCAGCACGTGCGGAGGATTATAACGAACATGGACTTTTTCTTTGTTTGCCAACCAAACAACTCCATATTCGCGCCCCCAATAAAATCCGTAACGTGGCGTATTTTCAGTCAAATCCCATTGAATAGAGAGTTGATGGTTATAGCTTTTTATGAAATTTCGAGCTTTTCCCTCGATTTTTGCAAGTTCAGAATAACTATTTATATAGGCAAAATCCCATTTCCACCCTGCAAAATTCGCAAGGTCTTGATTGTATTTCAAATCTACTGCAGGAATATCAACAGAAGCCCATAATGCCAATTGCATTTTATTTTCTTTTGCTTTCCCAAGCAATGTTTTCCATCCGTTAGGATAAGTTACGGCATGCGGATGCCAGATGCCTTTTTCGGGTTTCCACGCCATCGTATCGGGGTGTACCTGCCATCCATCATCAATGAGATAGGTTTCAATACCTGCTGATTTTGCTGCATCGAGTTCAGCTAGCACATTGCTTTCCAGCGCTCCATCTTTGGCTCCTCTTTTGGGGTGGTCGCTATTTCCCCAACTACAAGCATAAATTTGATAATGCCCCGGCAAAGTATTCGGGAAGC
Source organism: uncultured Bacteroidales bacterium (assembly GCA_903911085.1). GTDB lineage: Bacteria > Bacteroidota > Bacteroidia > Bacteroidales > Paludibacteraceae > Paludibacter. The sequence goes on from CAIWCC010000207.1 coordinate 1,120, forward strand.
GCTTGCGGTCGAATGTCTTTATGGCCAATTGACGTTCGTCGTCTTGTCCCTGGTACAAAACAGTCCAGTTTGCCCAGCATTTTTTATACTCGTCGGTGATTTCATTGGGTGCTATTCCCCAACCTGTAGTGCTGATTCCGTTTGCATCACAAACGAAACCGCCCGTATAATGACCTTTTTGCAATACCGTTTTGTGGGATTCTTTTATCAGACAAAACCCTTCATTTTTATCTTCAATGGATAAAATATTATTCCAATCCCAAAGCTCTGTTTTAAATGAGGATTGTTTGGATTCCTCCCTTAAAAAAGGATATTCCAAACTATTGCGCCATTGTGTATCGGCATAATAACCCATTCCGCGCCGCACAAAACCGTTGGCATTTACAGGAAAATGTTCAACAACAAGTTCTTCAGTTTTTTGCACTGGATGTTCGTTATCGAAAACACGAATTTCGGCAATCGATGTTTTATAATCGTATAAATTGACGGCAGAAGTTGGGAGGGCGGTTAATCGTATGTAACGTGCTTTTGTAGGTTTACAAATAATATATTGCAAATAATGCGACCGATTCAAATCGGCTACACCGATAGGAGTTGTGTCCCATTTCTCAGGATTATTGGAAGCATATATAGCACATTTATTCACATATCCCAATACACGATAATCCTGAAGCTGATTCAATCCAACGGTTTCGATATTTCTATCTTTGCCTAAATCCAACACCACATAATTGAAGGGCGTATTCAGGTTCTTTACCGCTTTTGTTCTGTAAAATGTTTTCAGATTATTGTCAATAACATGGTTGGCTGCATCGGCCAAAGAATCAGATTCTGAAGCTTTTACAATCGACATTTCGGAGAAAGGAATGCCTGTAATTTCATTGGTTACAGCAAAAGTTTGTTTCGACTTTACAAACAACTGCGTCCTTACACCAGAAGTTGCGGGAAATATCCAAACTTCATACTTCACCGTTGTTTTCAGCGATGGATATTCAACTTCGGCAACTACTTGTAGGTGCGAAGCAGCAAATTTTTCGTCGTTGCTTTCTTTTGCTTCCAACTTCAGAATTTTCGCTTCGGGAAGTTCCAAAACAGAAGGCAATTGCCAATCGGAACCAATTGTTGGATTTAAATTACACCATTCCTTGCCACTAATTTTATTTAGTAATGAGGAAGTTAGCAATCCTTTTCCGGTCCAATGCCATGTACGCTCCATTTTACTATTGCCCACAACCAGTTTGTTGTTATCAAAAAGTGCATAGCAGTCTTTTACATTGGTGTTGAGCTTTATCTGTTGGGCTTTCAATGGAAAACTCAGCACAAAAAGCGCTATCAAAATACTTATCTTTTGTTTCATTGCTATTTGATGCATCATAAATGTTATCCTCTTATAAGTATCTGTATTCCAATCTCCAAAAAATCATTTACTGTTTACATTGGCGAAAAATGAAACCGTCATACTACTTTCCCAAATTTCTCCTTTTTCAGGATATTTTTCCTGTTTATACCATCGGTAATATTTGCTGTCTTTATCTCTATCCCATGCTTTCAGCAGACAATTTTCATCTTGATTTTTTGGCAATAATAACGTGCTTATAACATGCGCAGATAAACCAGTCGAATCGTTGGAATAAAACAGTTCTTTAGCTCCTTTTACATTGTTCATTGGCGTTTTGCCGGAACCTGTGTAATTATAAACCGTTTTGTCTTTTTCGTTATAAAGCGTTGTGGCACTGACTTTTCCAACACAGGCGATACCCATAAACCAAAAGTCAACATCCACCGAATTCTGCCACGTCAACCGATTCAATGTTTCATAACCAACGTTTTTAAAGGTGGTTGATTTAAAATGAATAGCTTCTACCGGATGCGCAGAATTGGGTGTTACAACTCCATTGACCGTTTTGGCTGTTTCGTGAATGGTAGATTCCTGTTCGTACCTGAACTCCTTACAGGATAATAATTCTACATTCGAACTGAACTGGTAAGGTTTTCCATTGATATAAAACTGAACACGCTTACATTGTTCATCTCCATGCCAACCACCCGAAAAATCCGCCCTGTTTTTGGCTTTGTAAACGGATTCACTTTCGCCTGAAAATAAAATTTGCTGATTGCTCTTTATCATTTTACCTGCTTCATATTTGTAAAGAAACCCTTCGATTAATCGGTATTGATTGGAAAAAACAAGCGTTGAAGTATCAATACAATGACCAATTTGAAATCCGGCATAATTATCAGAATTTGGATAGCGCTCAAATATCATTATCGACTCATTGTGCTTATAACCAGCGGGGTTATAACTAACGAAACATTGTCCATTAGAAACAAGGGGAAATAACAATGTCACTAAAAGCAAGATTATTGGAAGATTCTTCATCTAAAATACTTGAATATGAGTTGCAAACTATAGCTTTATTTTCAATGACTTTACCCCATCTCTTAATTCCAAACGCAGAATATACAATTCGTTTTGTTTCACAGAGAAGATATTTTCTTGATAACCTCCTACTTTGACAACCATTCCTGACGTATTATATAAGCGGAATTTTTCATTCGGAACAAGACCGTCAATTTGAATCGAACCATTTGAGGAAAGTATTTTAACTCTGTTGTCGTTGGATGTTTTATTAACTTCTGTAGTTACAGGTAAATAATCAAACGAAATTGTAGATGTAAAACTACAGCTATCACCAATCTGGAAAGTTGGCTTACCCAAGCTACTATAATACTTGTGATAAACATTGCTATCTAATATAAGTGCAGACAAAGTTGGCGTATATGGAAAAAGATTTATAACTGAATTGCAAGTTACCGTAGTGCCCATTGTTGGATTTACCATAACGATTTTTTGTTTATCTGAATTAAGCCGGTTTACACTCAACTGGTCAAATACTTCTGTAGTACCATAATCGTTTGTACCCTGAGTTGTAATGTCTTTATTTACACAAAAAATACCATAATAAAATTGATTTATCGGAACAACATTAACCCATTTGAAATTATTATAGGTGGTAAATCCGTTATTTTCAAAAACAGATTTTTTGGTATGATAGCTATCAATAGGATTGCCTGGTACTGGAATATAATCTGTAAATGGGGCAGTTTTTGGTCCTGTACCTGTTTGATGTACTGTAGAATATTGTTGATAATAAAATGACGAACAAGCAGTTAAAGGAATGCTGGTCGTTGGTGTCAATAGCAAACCATCTGCATAAAAACGCACATAACTTGATGGGTCTACATCTATACGTTCATCGCCATGAAATCCACCTGTAAACTCAACCACACCTACACGGTTGGTTTTAAACGCAAGTTCATTTTCGCCCGCTGTGAGAATTTGCTGAAACTGTGTCATCGTTGACCCATTGTACTGCACAAAATAGCTATCAAGTATCCTCCAGAGATTACAGTTAATAGGTGCACTTACAACATGAGATATTTTAAATTGGCGATATACACCATTATCATTTACTTTTTCATATACATAAAAATAGTCTGATGTTCCAGTGGTATAAGAATAAAACATATTGGCTAAAGTACCTGGGTCAGCGGTAAAATTGGCGGTAATCGAATAATCGGCAGTAGCTGTAAATTGATAACTCAAATTACTAGATACCAAACCATTTGCATCTGTCCAGTTGTCAAAATGATAACCTGTTTTGGGAAGCGCAACCAAAGTAACAGTGGCATTTACGTCGTAAGTTCCTGCTCCAGTAACCGTATTGAACTGACCGCTATTGTTTTTAAGCACAGTAATATTGTAGGTCTTTATAAAATTCGCCATCAAGATACGAGCCGTAGAAACTGTAAAACCATAAGAAGCGTTGGTTGAAACTATCGTTCCATTCTCCGTCCAATTTGTAAAACGATAACCGGAATTGACTGTAGCAACCAATGTGGCTGTTGCACCTACTATATAATTCCCTGCACCCGAAGTGATAGTGCCACCTGTTCCTGCCAAAGCTGAAATAGTTAAGCCTGTTTCAGAAAAATTAGCCACCAAAGTCCGTGCTGCCGATACCGTAAAAGTGTAGGTGGCGTTGGTTGAAACTGCTGTTCCATTCTCCGTCCAATTGATAAAACTGAAACCTGAATTGGCTACAGCAACTAAGGTAGCCAATGCACCCGAAGCATAATTTCCAGTTCCGGAACTAACTG
>CAIWCC010000208.1 GCA_903911085.1 uncultured Bacteroidales bacterium
ATTTATCAATGTTGTTTATCAATGTCAAAGATACAATTTTTGAAAGCAAATCACAACTATAAATGTCCCACGAATGATTTATCAATGTTGTTTATCAATGTCAAAGATACAATTTTTGAAAGCAAATCACAACTAAACCATCGACCGTTGTACTCTTTGCTTGTTGTTTATCAATGTCAAAGATACAATTTTTGAAAGCAAATCACAACGGAACACGTACTACATTGCGAAATGAAACAGTTGTTTATCAATGTCAAAGATACAATTTTTGAAAGCAAATCACAACTTATCTAACTCCACACATTTAACAATAGTAGTTGTTTATCAATGTCAAAGATACAATTTTTGAAAGCAAATCACAACTTAATTTTTTCAGACAACTCTCCGGTTTCAGTTGTTTATCAATGTCAAAGATACAATTTTTGAAAGCAAATCACAACTATCCGAAGAGGTGAGACATTTGAAGATGTGTTGTTTATCAATGTCAAAGATACAATTTTTGAAAGCAAATCACAACAGATGAAGAACAATATATTGAATCAAAAGTGTTGTTTATCAATGTCAAAGATACAATTTTTGAAAGCAAATCACAACTACCTTGAGATTCATAAGCATTAACTGCGTGTTGTTTATCAATGTCAAAGATACAATTTTTGAAAGCAAATCACAACTACGGTGGGGATGTTGAATATTCAGTTCAAGTTGTTTATCAATGTCAAAGATACAATTTTTGAAAGCAAATCACAACTCATTGCCTTTTCAATCACTTTGCAATATTGTTGTTTATCAATGTCAAAGATACAATTTTTGAAAGCAAATCACAACGTGTCGTAAAATACAGTATCTAATTCCGTGTTGTTTATCAATGTCAAAGATACAATTTTTGAAAGCAAATCACAACCTTAAAGCCAAGGTACACATCAATATACTTGTTGTTTATCAATGTCAAAGATACAATTTTTGAAAGCAAATCACAACTGTATTGAACATTCAGAAATTTTTTTACCGTTGTTTATCAATGTCAAAGATACAATTTTTGAAAGCAAATCACAACGCACTAGAGATGGTGAGGAGGAAGAATACAGTTGTTTATCAATGTCAAAGATACAATTTTTGAAAGCAAATCACAACTATCAATTGAAAGTGAACGTGGATGATATAGTTGTTTATCAATGTCAAAGATACAATTTTTGAAAGCAAATCACAACGGAAACACTCAGAGTGCGATTGATGCGTTAGTTGTTTATCAATGTCAAAGATACAATTTTTGAAAGCAAATCACAACGGAAACGTGCAAAGTGCGATCGATGCTTTAGTTGTTTATCAATGTCAAAGATACAATTTTTGAAAGCAAATCACAACATATTAGCAGGTCTTGTGCGACAAATTCTAGTTGTTTATCAATGTCAAAGATACAATTTTTGAAAGCAAATCACAACAATACTATTCCAGTTGTATATGGACATAGTGTTGTTTATCAATGTCAAAGATACAATTTTTGAAAGCAAATCACAACAAATCGATTATCAGTAATTCTTTACCCTACCTCCACAAACCCATGTCTTTCGGTAATAATTTTCATCCAAGTTACTAATAATAACTCCTCTTGAAATGGATGAATGAACGAATTTATTGTCCTTTAAATAAACACCTACATGGTTAATATCAGATTTACTTTTATTTATTGTATTAAAGAATACCAAATCGCCCTCTTTCAATCTCGATAGGCTTATTTTATGACAGTTAATTTTGAATATAGTGGCCGAATTGCGTTCTAATACTATGCCATACACATTTTTGTAAATAACATTAACAAGACCAGAACAATCTATACCAAAATGAGACATACCACCGTCTTTGTGGGGTATATTTTGCCAAGAAGATACTTCTTTATAAAGTGTAAAATTATCTTTTCGAGATTCTTTCAATCCCAACGATTGATAAACTTCGCGGTGAAGTTTTTTTTCTAAACGCCTACTGCTACTACATCCAACAATAAAAATTGTACATAAAGAAAGTATCAAAAAACGGATGATTAATATTTTCCTGTTTATTCGTCTGTATTTATTATTGCCTAGAATGTTTAGTCCCATCTTTTTTCTGCAAATTTAATGATTTGAATTGATATTGACTAACTAGTGTACCAAAAAAGGGTGAAATTGAAAATCTCACCCTAATAAAGTATTTTACTAACAATTAAATTATCACCTCAAAAACTTGATTTATTTGATTCGTTATAATGCAAAATCCCAATTAAAAAAATGATCTCATGAATTATCTACACACAATGAGTATCAAAAAAAAAAAACAAGCCAAAATCTTGTAATTACAATTCTTTGGCTTATATATTTATAAAATCAAAACTAATTATTTCTAAGAAATGGAACAAAAATCCATTTTACTTGATAATTAATATCTCTTTTGAATTTCTAAATCAATAACAAAACATTCTATTTATGCTATACATAATGCAACTATACTAGTCAACACTATTAAAACAATACTATTTTTTTCTATTGCCAATGCCACTTCACGTTCGAATGACAATGTATTTTGAATTATTTCACCTACTATGCCAGTAACTAAGTCTCCATTTGAAAGTCTCAGATTACATTTTTTACCATTAAATTCATTTATTATTGCAACTATTTGATTCGTTTCCATGTTAATTTCATTTTATGTGCGGTTTAAACACACCTATAAATACAGATTATTTAATTGATTATTATTTATCTCATAGTAAATGATTTTTACTGTTAGCAAAAAGAACTTAAATTTAAACTCATTTCTTAGCTATCGCAGAAGTGTTATAATTTAAGTTCACAACTAATAAAATTTGAAGATATTACCATCAATAAGATTTGTCACAAACTTACGGTTTAAGATTTACTATTTGTATAATTATTCTTCATCATTTATTGATTCAATAATATTAGAGGGCATTGATTTATTCAATGCCTTTGGAGTAGGTTAAGTTCTCCTTCATTTGTGAATAAAGCTATGTTTGTCATATTGGGTGGTCAGCCCGAAGTTACATTCTAACCGAAAACTTTGAAAGTTAATAAATACTCGAAGATATTCGATTATCTAGTCGACAACAATTTTTAGAATAAGTGTATAGGATAACATATTAATCAAAACTTCAAGAACACATGTTGAATGATGATTTCGAATTTCTTTTAAGAATATATTGAATTTGAAGGTATGAAATTTGAAAAAATTGAAAAATTATATTTTAATCAATTTCTTCTCAACTATATAGTTTGACGTAATTATTTTAGCAATATAAACGCCCTTACGAAGTAGGCTCAATGATATACTTTCTCCATCGGTAATTTGTTTCTTTATGGAAACAACACAATTTAAGTCACTTACTGTAACCATTGCAGTTCCCTCGATACCATTAACTTGAAAGTATTCGGAAGTAGGGTTTGGATGTATGCTTATTGAAGAATTATTAATTGTTTGATAAACGGTTGATTTCATAGTTCGTTTTATAATTAAAATCGTAATTTAATTTTATGTGTAAATGCTCAATTTAGGTGTTGACACTGATTCTATTTTATTCTATTAAAAAAATGTTATCAATTTTTGAAATCAAATCCTACATAAGTTTAGTGCTTATGTAGGTTTTGATTCACAAAACAAAATTAAAAAAACAGATAGATTCGCAACAGATATTATATTGTTAATTATTTATTTTCTATAATCGTTCTAACAAACGAATTGAATTAAATAATACTACAGAAATAATCAATATTTCAGCGATTATTTTACTTGCAAAATTACTACATAAAAAATTATATAACCGTCCAAAACGTAAAAACAATTGCCAAAAGGTAAAAAGTTTTGTACAAAACGTATGAAAAACTATCCAAAACGTAAATTATTAACACAGCTGGGGTTTGTTTCGGTCAAAATAATTGTTTTTAGAACATTTTATATAAAAATTATATTCTATCTTTGTAAAAAATATTCAACCTATATGATTAAAATAATACTGCTGCTTTCACCAATTTTTGTTACTTTATTTTGGTCAATTACACTTGCTGGTAATAACAAAAAATACAGTACCCCACGGAGATTTTTGGGACGCTTTATGCTTTTTCCACTTATAATTTACATTGCTCATTTTTTATATTTCGCTCCACTTCCCGACATTTACCCCTATTTTGATGTAATTTTACAATATGCATCATTACTTGTTTTCCCTATATATTACATTTACTTTCGATTATTAACTGTTGACGAAAAATTCTCATTACGTGCTCATTTCCGATTTTTGGCATTGCCTACTCTTATATTTATTGTTTATGGAATTGGCGTACTTTTTACGCCTACCAATGAATTTAGAGCATGGCTTTATGACGGAAATGCTTTTCCAGACTCACCGCATATTAAGTTTTTAAGTTTTATGCGAATAATAATACGTGTAACCTATCTTGCTCAGGTTTTACTTTCGGTTACTGGAAACTATTTGTTAATCAAGAAATATGGTGATAAAGCCGAGCAGTTTTACTCCGATATTCAAGATGGACGTTATAATAATGCAAAAATGCTCAACTATTCTATCATTTTCATGAGTATTGCAGCATTTACATTCACTGCCTTAGGTCGACAGTTCCTTATTTCGCAAGATGTAGTCATTTACTTAGGATGGACTGTTTTTACTTCTATGCTCTACATTATTGGATATATGGGTGTTAGCCAAAAAGCAATTAATCCAACTTTCGATTTAGAAATTGAGCCAGAAACAGAAAATAAGCAAGAAGGTGAGCTTAATTCATCGGAATCTAAAGTAATGAATCAAATACTTGAACTTTTTGAATGCCAAAAGATATATCTAAAAAGTCAATTGAACATTCTTGAAATAGTGGCAATTGTAGGCACAAACAGATCATATATTTCTTCATTAATTAATCAAGAATACAACCAAAACTTCTGTTCATTTGTAAATACGTTTAGACTGGAAGAATTGAAACGAGTATATGTACAAAACCCCGATTTATCAAACGAAAAACTCGCTGAAAACTGTGGTTTTGGTTCAGTAAATTCAATGAAACGCAGTATTTTTGCTAATTCAGGTCTATCTATAATAGATTGGAAAAAACAAATACAATCAACAACCGAAGAAATAAAACTTGATTCGACTCCTCAATTAAGGAAGAAACAGTCGGTTGTAGGTTAGTCAAAACACTCTATTTAGATAAAATCAACATTATTTTCTAATTCAATATTATTGAAAAGAATTAAAATTTAATATTTTATTAAGAGTTATAAGACATTGAATTATTGAATACAAATATATAATTTTGAATTTTTTATTTGGTTCTAAACTCAATTGTGTGGGTTCTTTTTGAAATAAGTCTTAAATTCAAAATAAACAAAAACCACACTAGGCACATTAGAAATAGATAGGATCTAAAAAAAGAACACAATAGACAAATTCCTTTCGGTATTATGTGATTCATTATAAATGCTTTCAGCATTTATTCTACTATGAACTAATGTACCTAGTGTGGTTCATTTTTTTCTTTATAAGTAGTCTTTAAAAGTTTTAAAAATATCAACCCACTCGAAAAGTAGTAGAATCATTTATTTTCTTTCAAAAGTTACCTTCTTTAGGTTCTCTTTCAACCTTTTGTCGGCCATAAAACAGATTTTTTTAGCCTTCACCTTACTTGGAGTACAATCCCCGGCATTCTCATAACCTTCGCTGGTAGCAGAAAGTGTAAATCGACCCAAATCATCCAACCATACGCTGTAGCCCTTGTGGAGATACTCCTCAATCATTTTCGATAAACCAATCAACGTTGCACGAATATCTGTTTCGGTCAATGTGCATCGTTCCGACAATTCTTCAGCTAGTTGTACTGTACTTATTTCGCCCGAACGAACAGGAATAGCATAGTTTTTCAGCTCCTTCGCCCCCACTCCACTTCGCTTTGTTTTAACCTCATATTTTATTGCCATAATGTTTACTTTATTTTGTTTAAAAAACACTTGTATTGATTTGAAAATCATATTGAACAATTAACAAATAGATGTACATCTTTTTACGTAATAGATGTACATCTTTCTATGCAATAGATGTACATCTTTCAATATATTAGATGTACATCTTTTAAGTCTACAAATATACATCATATTTTATAAATAATATACATCTTAAAAGCAAATCATCTTGAAGTTTTTTAAAAATATTATTGAGGACTTATAAAAATGTTTATGTTGTACAAAAAAATAATTCATTTGACGTGTGATTACAATAGAGTTTATATAGATTAAAAGTTTATAGCTCTCAAAAACAGAGATTTAAGATTGGACATTAAGTTAGACATATTACACTAAGTTACACTAAGAATATATTTACAAATTAAGAACACTAAGGAAAAAACATAAATGTTTTTTTAGAATAGTCGTTTTATTATAAAACATTTATGTTTTATCTTAGTGTTCTCATAATAAATGATTAAAAGAACCTTAGTGTAACTTTGTGACCTTAGTGACTTAGTGGTAAATCTTTTATTTTAAATCACATAGTATACTAATCTATATAAAGTCTAATATCAAATTGGGTTTTTATCTATGATGTGCCGTCAAATGCAGGAAGCTGAATTTTCTACTGACTGCCTCTTGCCTCCAGCTTCCGACAAATCGGAATACTGGGCTCATGAGGAAATTGATTGTAGTGTACTGACTATGAGAAGATATAACTAAAGAAACAGAGCACAATAAAATACAATGACTTAAATGAAATCAATTTGGTTCAATAGAATTTAGCTACAGCCTATTCAAAAAATGCAACAAAAAAAACATTTAACCACACAATCAATCAGAACATTACAACTAAAGGAAAGTTATTTTTTATTGAAATGTCATTTATGTTTGTTATTATAAAAATTATCGATATATTTGCAGTCATTAATATTAGTCATTACTAAATAACCTAGAATGGCTTTGTATCCTGTTTTGCCGAAAAAATAACTATAACCATCTGTCTGTTTTATGTTTACAAACTCTTACCTTCGATGCCAAAGTTGCATCCCTTCAACAGCAATCTCGCTGCTGTTTTGTAATACGATATTACATATCCTTAATATATATACCATCAAAAATTCGTTGTTATTACTTTTAATCCATTTTCAAAAATGGTTAGGGACAAATTATCCTTTTAATCACCCACAGCTGAAGCTATGGTCTATTGATTGGCAGAAAAAATTAAAATGGAGAAATTGGATTGGGCTTTGTTGAAACCAATTCAAATAAAAAAAAATGATTGGTGCGAAAATGCAAATATTCAATAGTATTGGGCTTCAGCCCATTCCTAAAATAAGGAAATCAATTTGCTTTAGCAGAAAACAAAACATTAAAATAAAAATACTAACATAACAAACTCTGTCTTAAGCCCCTCTTCCTCCCTCTCCAGTAGGAGAGGGTTAGGGTGAGATCTGGGTTTTTGGGATTAAAAAAAATAAATAAAAACCAAACAAATAATTATTCATTTTCTCTAAAAACAATTATTACAATGAAAAAGCTTTTATCTCTTATTATTGTGGTGCTAACAACATTTAATGTTTCGGCACAAGTAACCAAAACCTTGGCAGTAACTATACCAGGTACATTAGCTTCCATGACAAGTGCGTATGCTGCCACTGTTACCAACCTCACTGTAACGGGTAGCATTGATGCACGCGATTTTAAAACCATGCGCGATAATATGCCGCTCTTGGCAAGTATTAATTTAAATGGGGTAAATATCGTAGCATATACAGGTACAGAAGGAACTAATAGTACAAGTAGCACTGTATATCCTGACAATGAGTTACCTGCTTATGCGTTTTACAATTCAAGTACTAGTATGGGTAAATCAAGTTTAACAACTATAGTTCTGCCTTTATCTATAAATACTATTGGTGTTAATGCTTTTATGTCTTGTAGTGGCTTAACTAGCGTCAACATACCATCGTCGGTTACATATATTGGAGATTATGCATTTTACTATTGCACTGGTTTAACTAGTATTTATATGAACAATTTGCCTTTAGCTATAAAATCCGCTACTTTTTCGGGGGTATCAACCACTAATTGCACTTTAAACGTTCCTTATAGTACTAAAACCCTATTTGCAGCAGCCGATTATTGGAAAAGTTTTACGAATATTGTAGAACCTAGTTCTGGTTTTTCACTGGATTCATATAAAGTGAACATGATAGGCAATACTGGAAGTGCAACGATAGCTATTTCTGCTAATGTAAAATGGACAGCCAGTTCCAACCAATCGTGGCTTGTAGTTAGTCCTACTTCGGGTAGTGGTAACAATACACTTACATTAACTGCTCAAGTCAATCCATCAAATACATCGCGTACTGCAAATATTACTGTTTCGGCCTCAGGATTGGCTTGGCAAACCATCACTGTTAAACAAGACGAAGGACCTAAAATTGTTGCAGTTACTGCTGGAGGTTTATCCACTGTGTTAACAAGTACTGAGCTGTCTACAACAAAAAATCTAACTCTTACTGGTAGTATAGATGCGCGTGATTTTAAAACCATGCGCGACAATATGCCTCTATTGGCTAGTGTCGATTTAAGTGGAGTTAATATTGTAGCATATACAGGCACAGCAGGTACATATACTACAAGTAGTTATACATATCTTGCCAATGAAATACCAACTTATGCATTTAGCAACTCAGGTATTGGTAGAGTAAGTTTGGTTTCTTTGACTTTGCCTTTATCAATTAATTCTATTGCCAATTCCGCATTTTATTATTGTAATGGGTTAACAAGTCTTACTATTCCCAGTACAGTTACATCAATTGGAAATAATGCTTTTCAAAACTGTTCAAATTTAACTACTATATCTATACCATCAAGTGTAAAAACTGTAGGAGCAAATGTCTTTATTAATTGTTTCAGCCTCAAAGCAATAAATGTAGAAAGTGACAATTTGAATTATTCAAGCTTAGATGGAGTATTTTTTGATAAAACACAAACTACACTCATTCAATGTCCTATTGGCAAAGTAGCCAGCAATTATAGTATTCCAACTACTGTTACATCTATTGGAACATATGCTTTTTCAAACTGTAGTAGTTTAACGAGCGTAACTATTCCATCTTCTGTTACATCTATTGGAACTTATACTTTTTCTAATTGTAGTGGTTTATCAAGCGTAACTATTCCTTCAACTGTTACATCTATTGGAGATTTTACTTTTCAATTGTGTATTAATTTAACTAGTATAACCATTCCATCAACAGTTACTACTATTGGAAGTGCTGCTTTTTCTAATTGTGTCGGTTTAAATAGCATTAATATTCCATCATCGGTTACTACAATTGGAGGTTCTGCATTTGAAAATTGCTCAAGTATAACTAATATTACTATACCAGCAAGTGTAAAAACGATAGGATCTCGTGCTTTGGCTAATTGCGGTAAGCTCACTGCAATAAATGTGGAAAGTGACAATTTGAATTATTCTAGCTTAGATGGAGTATTATTTGATAAAACACAAACTGCAATCATGCAATATCCAAATGGTAAAGTAGGGATCAGTTATAGTATTCCAACCACTGTTACATCTATTGGTAGTTATGCTTTTTATTCATGTAGTAGTTTAACTGGCGTGACTATTCCATCATCTGTTTCAATTATTGGAAGTTATGCTTTTAGATCTTGTAGTGGTTTAACTAGTATGACTATTCCATCATCGGTTACTTCTATTGGAGATTATGCTTTTTACTATTGTAGTGGTTTAACTAGTGTGATTATTCCATCATCAGTTACAACTATTGGTAACTATGCTTTTTATTATTGTGCTGGTTTAACTAGCATTTACATGAACAGCAAGCCTTTAACTATAAGCTCTACTACGTTTGCGGGAGTATCAGCCTCTACTTGTACCTTAAATGTACCTTATAGCACTAAAACACTTTATGCGGCAGCCAATTACTGGAAGAGTTTTACGAATATTGTAGAACCAACTTCTGGATTTTTACTTGATACATATAATGTAAACATGGGAGGTATCTCTGGAAATACAACTGTAGGAATAACTGCTAATGTAGCATGGACAGCCAGTTCCGACCAATCGTGGCTCGCAGTAAGTCCAGGTTCAGGAAATGGTAACAATACACTAATATTAAATTTACATGCCAATCCATTAAACATATCACGGACTGCAAATATTACTGTTTCGGCATCAGGATTGGCTTGGCAAACCATAGTAGTAAAACAAGACGAAGCACCTAAAACAATTGCAGTTACTGCTGGTGGCTTATACACTGCATTAACAACTACTGAGCGATCAACAATAAAACATCTTATCCTTTCTGGAAGTATTGATGCCCGCGATTTTAAAACCATGCGCGACAATATGCCTCTATTGGCAGTACTCGATTTGAGTAAAGTTAATATTGTAGCATATACAGGCACTGCAGGCACTAATAGTACAAGCAGTACTGTATATCCTGAAAATGAAATACCAGCTTTTGCGTTTTACAATTCAAGTACTGGTGTTGCAAAAACAAGTTTAATCAAGTTGACTCTTCCCTTATTTGTTAAATCTATCGGTGACAATACTTTTTATAATTGTAGTGGTTTAACAAGCTTTTCAATACCTAATTCAGTTACAACGATTGGAAACAATGCATTTACTAATTGTACAAGCTTAACTGATATTGCTATACCAGCTTCTGTAAAAATGATAGGAGTTCGTGCCATGTCTTATTGTTCTAAGCTCAGTGCAATAAATGTGGAAAGTGGCAATTTGAATTATTCAAGCTTAGATGGAGTATTATTTGATAAAACTCAGACTACTATCATTCAATATCCAAATGGCAAAGCAGGCAATAGTTATAGTATTCCATCAACCGTTACTTCTATTGGAGATTATAGTTTTTATTATTGTAGTGCTTTAACAAGTGTGACAATCCCAACATCTGTTACTTCTATTGGAATTTATGCTTTTAATAATTGTACTGGGTTAACAAGCATGATAATACCAACATCTACTACTTCTATTGGAAATTTTGCGTTTTATTATTGCAGAGGTTTAACTAACGTAAGTATTCCATCATCGGTTGCAAGCATTGGAGATTATACTTTTTATTATTGTAGTGCTTTAACAAGTGTGACTATTCCAGCATCCGTCACTACTATTGGAAATTATGCTTTTTACAATTGTACTGGGTTGAAATCCTTTAATATGAATAGTAAACCTATAGTTGTTACCCCCAATACTTTTATTGGAGTTAACACTGCTACATGTATTTTGAATGTACCTTATATTACTAAGACACTATATACTGCTGCCGATTACTGGAAAAACTTTACAAATATCGTAGAACCCACTTCAGGTTTTGTGGTGGATGTAAACAGTTTAAAAATGTCAGCCAACGGTGAAAGTTTAAATGTTGGGATTACAGCAAACTTAACATGGGCTACAAGTTCTGACCAATCGTGGCTTTCGGTTAGCCCAAGTTCGGGAACTGGAAATAATACACTTACAATATCTGCTCAAGCCAATCTATCTGAAATTTCGAGAACAGGAACAATTACCGTTGCCGCTAATGGAGTTGTGTCACAAACTATTATTGTTTTTCAGGCTGGAACACCAAAAACAATCAATGTTACAGCAGGCAATTTGTCATCTGTCCTATCTGCTAGTCAACTTAATGGAATATCAGACCTAGCAATTTCTGGTAGTATAGATGCGCGTGACTTTAAAACCATGCGCGATAATATGCCGGTGTTGGCAAGTGTAGATTTAAGCAACGCTACAATTTTAGCATACACTGGCACAGAAGGAACTTATGGTACTACTAGTACAGAATATCCTAACAATGAAGTACCTTTAAATGCATTTTATTATAGTACAAATAAAATAAATTTAGTTTCGGTAATTATGCCTTTATCAACAACTTCCATTGGGAATTACGCATTTAATAATTGTAGAGGATTAACTAGTATGACTATTCCTAATTCTGTAACATCAATTGGAAATTTTGCATTTCAAGGCTGCTCAAATTTAACTACCATTATTATACCTGCTACAGTAAAAACGATAGGTAATCGTGCTTTCGCAACTTGTAATAAGCTCACTACATTAAATGTAGAAAGTAGCAATTTGAATTATTCAAGCTTAGATGGGGTGTTATTTGATAAAACTCAAACTATTATCATTCAATATCCGATTGGTAAAGTAAGTAACAGCTATAGTATTCCAACTACTGTTACAACTATTGGTGAATCTGCTTTTTATTATTGTACAGGTCTAACAAGCGTGACTATTCCAACTTCTGTTACAACTTTTGGAGCTAATGCATTTTCTTATTGTAGTGGTTTAACTAGCGTGTATATTCCATCAACAGTTACAACAATTGGAAATAATGTTTTTTCTTATTGTATAGGTTTAACTAGCGTGACTATTCCATCAACAGTAACTACTATTGGAAGTTCTGCTTTTTATAATTGTACTGGTTTAGCTAGCGTGACTATTCCATCGGCAGTTACTAGTATTGGAAATTCTGCTTTTTACAATTGTACTGGATTGACATCATTTAATATGAATAGTAAACCAATAATGGTACTCTCCAGCACTTTTACTGGAATTAACTTTGCAACTTGTATTTTGAATGTACCTTATAGTACAAGAACACTTTATACAGCTGCCGATTTCTGGAAAAGCTTTACGAATATTGTAGAACTTACTTCTGGGTTGGTGATGGGTGTAAACAGTTTAAGAATGTCAGCCAACGGTGGAGGTTCAAATGTTGGGATTACTGCAAATGTAGCTTGGGCTACAAGTTCTGACCAATCGTGGCTTTCGGTTAGTCCAAGTTCAGGAACAGGAAATAATACTCTTACAATTTCTGCTCAAGCAAATCTTTCAGAATTATCAAGAATAGGAACTATCACTATTACAACTACTGGAATTTCGCAAACTATTACTATTTTGCAAGCAGGAACACTAAAAACATTAAATGTAACAGCTGGCAATTTGGCAACAGTTCTATCAGCCACTCAACTAAATGGAATCTCTGACCTCGTAATTTATGGGAGTATAGATGCGCGCGACTTTAAAACCATGCGCGATAAAATGCCTGCATTGGCAAAGGTCGATTTAAGCAACGCTTCTATTGTAGCCTATACAGGTTTTGAAGGAACTAATGGTACAAATAGTAATACAGCATATTATGAAAATGAAATACCAGTATATGCATTTAACAATTTAAGTTCGGGTAAAACAGGCTTAGTTTCTGTAACTTTGCCACTATCGACTAACTCTATTGGAAACAATGCTTTTTATTATTGTAATGGTTTAACTAACGTGACTATTCCAAATTCAGTTACTTCAATAGGAAACAATGCTTTTTATTATTGTAATGGTTTAACTAACGTGACTATTCCAAATTCAGTTACTTCAATAGGAAACAATGCTTTTTATTATAATAGTAGTTTAACTAGCGTGAATATTCCATCATCAGTTACAACTATAGGAAGTGGTGCATTTTATTATTGTACTTCATTAAAATCAATCTATACTTATAGTTCTACTCCAGTAGATTTAACAGCATCAAGTTCTGTATTTACCAGTGTAAATAAAACCACTTGTACGCTTTATGTACCAACAGGGGCAAAAACTGCATACCAAGCAGCAACACAATGGAAAGATTTTATAAATATGGTAGAATTTGTAACTGCTGTTCCATCATTGTTGGATGTTGCAACTATTCGGATTTATCCAAATCCAGTAATTGACAACTTAACAATACAAGGATTGGATATTGACACCCGAATAAGCGTTATTGATTTAAGTGGTCGTGTATTGATTGAGAAACAAATCAATTCTGAAAATTCAGTTTCACTAGGTTCATTGCAACGCGGACAATACATACTACGATTGCTAAATTCAAATGGAGTAAAAACCTTTAAAATTCTAAAACAATAAAGAATTGAGAAGAGGCCTGTGCCAATATATTGTGCAACAGCATTTAAGTTTAATTGCTACCACCACGTCTATGGTGTGTATGCAATTAAACTTAAATGCTGTTGCACTTGTAATAGTTTTTTTTCGAAAATATGATTACCTACCCCATAGCTAAAGCTGTAGTCTATTGATTGGCAGCGTGCAAAGATTGAAATGATGAAAATTGATTGGGCATTATTCAAAACCAATTCATTGTAAATATGATTGATGCGAAAATAAACTTGGCATCAATAGGATTGGGCTTTAGCCCATTCATTGAAAAGAGGAAAACAATTGGCTTTAGCCAAAAAGATTATTATATTTTTGGCTAAAGCCGAAGACCTATTCTCCATTTACCTCCAGCTAAAGCTGGAGGCAATTGATTGGCAGCGTGCAAAGATTGAAATGAGGAAAATTGATTGGGCATTATTCAAAACCAATTCATATTAAAAAAATTGATACGAAGATGCAAAGGTTCAATAGGATTGGGCTTTAGCCCATTTTAATAGGAGAAAATGGCATTGGATTTATCCAAAAATTAATCAATAGGATTGGGTATTATTTATCCCGTATGACGGGAACCCATTCAAAGCAATAGGATAACAATTTGGCTTTAGTCAAAAACATTATAAATCAAATCAATAAACAAAAAAATTATGCCATTCATAAAAATTTACGTCCATTTTGTATGGTGCACAAAAAACAGAGTAGAATCTCTTGAAACAAAAGCAATACGTGACAAAGTTTGGTTTCATATAAAGGAAAACGCAAAGAAAAAAGACATTTTTGTCGATTTTGTAAATGGTTATTCACAACATTGTCATTGTTTGGTTTCATTAGGTGTAGATCAAACTATTTCTAAAATAATGCAATTGATAAAAGGAGAATCATCCCATTGGATTAATAAAGAAGGACTTACAAAAGAGAAATTTGAATGGCAAGATGAATATTGGGGCGTTTCGGTTTCAGAATCAATGATTGAAACAGTTCGTAATTACATCAAAAATCAAGAAATCCATCACGGCACACATTCTTTTGAAGATGAAATTGATGAATTGATAAGAAGACATGGTTTTCAAAAATTTGAAGATGAAGAGAATAAATCGGGTTAAGATTGATCTTTTATCAATAAAATTGATTGATACGAAGATGCAAAGGTTCAATAGGATTGGGCTTCAGCCCATTCTTTGATTAAAGGAAAACAATTGGCTTTAGCCGAAACTCTTTTATCAATTTTGGCTAAAGCCGAAGACATCTGCTCTTTTTTGCCTCCAGCTGAAGCTGGAGGCAATTGATTGGCAGCGTGCAAAGATTGAAATGATGAAAAATAGATTAGGCATTGTTCAAAACCAATTCATTATAAAAAAAAATTGATACGAAGATGCAAATGTTCAATAGGATTGGGCTTTAGCCCATTCAAAACAATTGGCAAACAATTGGATTTATCCAAAAATGAATCAATTGGGTTGGGTTTTAACCCATTCAAAAAGGAGAAAATGGCCAAAAATGGTTCAATTGGATTAGGTTTTAGCCCTATCTTCAAATTTTAAACCCTTTTTTCAAAACACATAAAAAGAGCTTATTCTGTTTCAGAATAAGCTCTTTTTTTAAAGTATAAAATAAACGTCAGTTATAACCTACACTTTGAAATTGGTAAAGTATTGATAAACTACGTCTTGTCTTTGCTCTTTGTTCTAATGTCTTTAATTATATTATAATTAAATATTTGCAATACGTTTAATTTCAACAATTATTGCTTGTGCAAATGCGTCTGCTTGTTCGGGCGTTCCAGCTTCGGAATAAATACGAATGATTGGTTCAGTATTTGATTTGCGTAAATGTACCCACCCTGTTGGAAAATCAATTTTTACCCCATCAATATCATTTACTTCGTATTGTTTATATGAAGTTTTGATTACTGAAAGGATATTATCAACATCAATAGCTGGTGTTAATTGAATTTTATTTTTAGAAATAAAATATTCTGGATATGTTTTTCTAAGGGCTGAAACTTTTAATTTGGATTTAGCCATTAACGTCAAAAACAATGCAATACCAACCAAAGAATCGCGACCATAATGACTGGCAGGATATATTACACCACCATTTCCCTCGCCGCCTATCACTGCATTGGTAGCTTTCATTGCAGTTACTACGTTTACTTCACCAACTGCCGCAGCGGTATATTTTCCACCATATTTATTAGTTACATCGCGTAAAGCTCTTGTAGAACTAAGATTAGACACTGTATTTCCAGGAGTATGTTGAAGTACATAATCGGCAATAGAAACCAAAGTATATTCTTCGCCGAACATACTTCCATCTTCGCAGATTATAGCCAGACGGTCGACATCTGGATCAACCACAAAACCAACATCAGCTTTTCCATCTTTCAACAGATCAGATATATCAGTCAAATTTTCGGGTAGTGGTTCTGGATTGTGTTGAAAATTACCATTAGGTTCACAGAATAATTTCTCGATTTTAGTCACCCCCAATGCGTTCAATAATTCTGGTAACACAATGCCACCCACCGAGTTTACACAATCGATAGCAACACTAAAATTGGCAGCTTTTATAGCCTCAACATCAACTAATTTTAGTGCCAAAACACTATCTATGTGTTTTTGAGTATACGAAAAATCTTCAGTTAGTTTACCCAGTTCGTCAACACCCGCAAATGTAAAACTCTCTTCAGCTGCAATTTTCAACACATTTTCGCCTTCAATTGCATTTAGAAATTCACCTCTCTCATTCAACAGTTTTAACGCATTCCATTGTTTTGGATTATGGCTAGCAGTGAGAATAATACCACCCGCAGCATTTCCCATTGTAACAGCCAATTCGGTAGTTGGTGTAGTGGCAAGCCCAATATTTACAACATCGAAGCCCATACCTAATAAAGTGCCTATCACTAGCTGATTAACCATTTCACCAGAAATACGAGCATCACGACCTACAACAATTTTATTTGAATCAACGTTTTTATTTTCTTTAATTTGTTTGGCATAAGCTGCTGTAAATCTCACTATATCTAAAGGATTTAATCCATCACCTACAGGTCCACCAATTGTGCCTCGTATGCCCGAAATTGATTTAATTAGAGTCATTTTTTTTGAAAAGTTATTAAGTTTTAATGTTTGAAGAGTTTGAAAGGTTTGAAGAGTTTGAATAGTTTAAACAGTTAATATCTATACAATTAAACACAACTCTGTCAATTAAACTATTATTTAACAAATCAGTCATCAACTATTTTTTTATTCTGATTTTAACAATATATCCAACAGGTGTTGCAGGTGTCCAATTGGCTTCAAAGCCGATTTTGGAAGGTACAATAATTTTAGCTTCCGAATCATTGCGTTTCATATACGAAGCTGCTTCTTGAAATGCAGCACAAGAAGAACCATTACCATAAATAAAATCGGTTGGATAAGGATAATCAACAGTTGTCCATTTACTTATAGTATCTGCACCTAATGTCAACTTATATTCTTTATATCGTGGAACAACGGTGTTTGACTCTGCTAATATAGCATCGCCAGTTCCCTTTTTTGATAAATGAAAATACAAACCTGTTGATGTTTTTACGTATTGGTTTTCGCCAAAAACACTATCAGTAGGAAAATCACTTAAAACTTCAATATTATTTCTGTCAATAAAATCACTAATCAATTGCTGTTCAGCTTTAAGCTCCTGAGCATAAGTAGTATCGTTACAAGAAGTGAAACTATAAAGAGCGATTAAAGTAAGCGAAACTAAAAAAAGAATTCTTTTCATAACAATAAATTTATATCTAGTTATTTAATTAATTATTTTAATTGAAAGTAATGATATTAATATTCAAGAAAATGTAATTATAATGAAAACCATCAGCTATTAATAATTTTAAAAAACAGCTTTAAAACAAACGAACCTGAAAAATCAGAGAAGTATAAGGTGGTATTAGTGGCTTGTTTCCATCCATTCCATAAGCTAAATACCATGGAATAATAAAAATACCACTTTCGCCTTTATGCATCATTTTTATGGCTTCCTCCAAACCCGTTACAACTTCTTTTTTTCCAATTACAATTTTCTGCTGTTTACTTTGTAGCAATTTGCCATTTATCATTAACATTTTATACTCAAAACTGCAATAGTCATTCTGTTTATAAAAACTTCCTTGGGTAGAATGAATAATTTTATACCAAAAACCAATTTTATTTTTAGCAAAACCGTTTTGTTTTTCCACATACAATTGGAGTGCACTATCTTCTTTTAACGCTAATTCTTTGTTGAATTCAAGCAATTTAGCAGTATTTTCATCCACATTACTTCCTTTATTGGATGGCAATTGTGGTGCTGGCTTCGAGCATGAAAATGCACAACAAATAACAAATACAATGAAAATCAGATTTTTAATCATTCCCCAATTCATTGGAAATATGGTGTTTTTAAAATTATCTTATATTTGCAATGCTAATAATATCCGAGAATACACCAGCGGCCGTTACACTTGCACCAGCTCCATATCCTTTAATCATCATTGGATATTCATTATAACGTTCAGTTGTGATAAGTATTATATTGTTACTACCTTGCAAATCATAAAATGGATGCAAACTATCAACTTCATGTAGTCCCACATTACAGTTTCCGTTTTCCATTGTTGCCACAAATCTCCATCGTTTACCTTGTGCGGCTAACGCCAATCGTTTTTGTTCAAACTCAGCATCAAGCTCAGAAACAGTATTCCAAAAATCATCTAAACTACCCGCAAAATATTTATCTGGAACAAATAAGTTTTTTACAACATCTTCTTGCTCAACTTTATAACCAGCTTCACGTGCTAATATCACCAATTTGCGAATCACATCTTTTCCACTTAAATCAATTCGAGGATCGGGTTCAGCAAACCGAGCTTCTTTTGCCATTAAAATTGCTTTACTTAAAGGTATTTCAGTACTAATAGTATTGAAAATAAAATTAAGTGTTCCCGAAAGAACTGCTTGCATCTTTTGTATATGGTCACCACTATTTGTTAAACTATTCATGGTGTTGATAATTGGCAATCCAGCACCAACATTAGTCTCGAACAGATATTTAACACCTTTTCGTCGTGCAGTTTCCTTTAAATTTGCATAATTTTCGTACGACGATGATGCAGCAATTTTATTGGCAGCTACCACAGAAATATTATTTTGCATTAGTACATCATACAAATCAGCTATTTGTGGACTAGCAGTACAATCTACGAACACAGAATTGAAGATATTCATAGTAAGTATTTCGTTGCAAATCAATTCTGGAGAAACGTCCACGCCCTCTGCTTCCATTACTTCGAGATAGTTTTCTAAATTAATTCCATCTCGTGCAAATAACATTTTAAATTCAGAAGCGATACCTACAACATTTAATTTAAGTCCATTCTGAACCATCAACTTTGGCTGTTGTTTTTTTATTTGATCCAACAAACTTCCACCAACAGTACCAATGCCTACTAAAAATATATTAAGCACTTGATACTCTGACAAAAAGAATGAATCATGAATTACATTCAATGCTTTACGAAGAGATTTGCGATCAGTTACAAAAGATATATTTGTTTCGGAAGCACCTTGAGCACAGGCAATTACATTAATGCCATTGCGACCAAGTGTTCCGAATAGTTTTCCAGCAATACCCGGTGTTCGCTTCATATTATCACCTACAATTGCAACAGTTGCCAAATCGTCTTCCGAAAAAATGTCATTAATTTCTCCTTGGGCAATTTCGTAAGCAAATTCTTTGCGCAATGCTTCAACCGCCAATTTGCTGTCCGCGTTACGCACACCTATTGATGTTGTATTTTCTGACGAAGCTTGTGATACTAAAAACACACTTATGCCATTTTTGGCCAACACTCTAAAAATGCGGTGATTAACACCAATAACACCAACCATACCAAGCCCTTGAACGGTAATTAGCGAAGTGTCATTAATTGATGAAATACCTTTGATTGCTTTTCCACCTTCGCCTGTTTTTTCACGCGAAATATAGGTACCTTCTGCTTCTGGATTGAAAGTATTCTTAATTTTTACAGGAATATTTTTGTGAAACACAGGGAAAATTGTGGGTGGATAAATAACTTTTGCGCCAAAGTTACAAAGCTCCATTGCTTCAATAAAGCTCAGCTTTTCAATCACATAAGCATTATTAATTATACGTGGATCGGCAGTCATAAATCCATCTACATCGCTCCATATTTCGAGCATAGATGCATGTAAAGCAGCGGCAATAATTGCAGCAGTATAATCAGAACCACCTCGACCAAGATTTGTAATATAATTTGTTTGAGTATCGGTAGAAATAAATCCACCACAAACACAAATTTGCGGTGCATCTTTAAACTTTTCACAAATTAAAGCATTTGTCTTTTCAAAGTCAACAATATGTTTATTAAACTGATTTTCTGTTTTGATAAAAGTACGAGCATCAAAATGTGCAGCATTATTTATTGCGTTAGCAACAATAATTGATGAAATTGCCTCTCCATAACTAACAATAGTGTCAATTATTTTAGTAGAAATATCTTTGATAAGATAAACTCCACGAAAAAGATTTGATAAATCGGTAAATTGTGTGTGTACTTGACTCAACACATCAGCTTTTTTATTCTCAGGAATTACGCTTTCAATAACTTCTGTGTGACGCGTAACCATTTGTTCTAATAGCGTGAGATAGGTCATATCACCTTCGCATGCAAGATTAGAAACTTTGTAGAGCTCATCGGTAATTCCCGAAAGAGCTGAAACAACTACAATAACTGGCTCATTTTGAACTTCTACTATTTTTTTTACACTCAGAATGCCATTGACTGAACCTACGGATGTTCCGCCGAATTTTAATACCTTCATTGCTTGAATAATGTTAAATTTGTTTATTCTTATTTTAGCTTGCAAAATTAGCATTTTTTTGGGAGATAATTGCTCTATTTTTCCATTTTTCAATAAAAGTGTTGCATATTTAGGAAAAAAAAAGTACTTTTGCACCGTTTTAGAAATAAAGCAGTGTGTTTGGTCTGGTAGCTCAGCTGGATAGAGCAACGCCCTTCTAAGGCGTGGGTCAAGAGTTCGAATCTCTTCCGGATCACAAAAAAAAACTCAATATACTGAAAATCAGTTATTGAGTTTTTTTGTATTATTAGCACAGTATTTATCAATCTTTCCTTAGCGAGAAAATAAAACTAAGACCTCCTGACGGAATATTTTTTGCAGAGATATTACCTCCATGGTTCAACACTGCATTTTTTACAATAGCCAATCCAAGCCCTGTACCACCCACCTTTCTACTTCTACCTTTATCTACTCGATAAAAACGCTCAAATAATCTATTCAAATGCTCCTCGGCCACTCCAATTCCATTATCTGAAAACGACATATAATAAAAATGATCATCTTCTCTAAAGCAATTAATCTCTATAGTTAATTTCTCGCCACCATAAGCAATTGAATTATCCAATAAATTTCTAAAGATTGAATAAATCAATGAGCGATTTCCTTGTAATTGCATATTGGGTTCTACTTTCAATATCACATTACATTCCTTCTGTTCTATCTGTAATTCCAAATCATTCAACACATTACTTATCACTTCTGACAAATTGCAACTTTCTTTCTCAAACAATCTTTTGGCTTCATCCATTTTATTGAGCATAGTAATATCCTGCAACAATGAACTCAATCGCTGGGCTTGATGAAATGAGCGTTCAATAAAAAAACGTTGTCGTTTTTCATCTAAATCAGGATTATTTAGTATGCTTTCCATATAACCCAAAATGCTACTAACTGGCGTTTTAAGCTCGTGCGATATATTTTGTGTCAATTGACGTTTAAGTTCATTTTCTCGTTCTTGAATAGAAATATCTACGATTGAAATTTCGAAGGTGCTATCCTGAAAAACGACACATTGTAAAGCAAAAATATGACCACTTTTTTCAATAATCAAACGTTTTCTGTTCATTTGATTATATAATAAACTATGATCGATAAATTGGTTAATTTCGGCTAATTCAGGAAGTGAAAAAATTTGATTAGAACTTTCATATTGTTGATCGGACAGAATGTTGGTATACTGAATAAAATGAGAATTGGAAAGAATTTCTTTCTTTTCTGACGAAAAAAAGGCCAATCCTTCTTGTGAAATCTGAAGGTGAGTAATCAACTTTTCACGTTCTTTGTTTACTTCATCTTTGGTAAGCAAAAGCAATTTGTATAGGTGAACAATATTTTTACTAATCTCTCCCAATTCATCTTTTGGAAAAACAATATCGGTATCAGGAATTTCACCTTTTTCAGCCTTTTTGGTAAAAATGCGCAAACGATCTATTGATTTACTAAAATTACGAGCAATAAAAAAAAGTGCAAGTACAGCAAAAAGCAACACAAAGCCCATAAAATACAAGAAAAAAGTATTGGCTTTTAGCATATTAGCCAAACTGACATTATATGGCAAAGCACTACGAACAAATACATCGGGAAAGCGATGCGCTAAGTAATAATAATTTATTCCAGTAGAAAAAGAATGTCGAATGGCTTTTCCATTTATAGATGTCAAAGCCATTTTTATCTCGGGTCTATGGAGATGATTTCCCAATTGAGTTCCTTTTTTTACAGACGAATCGAAAAGAACCACACCAAGTGTATCAATAACCGTAACGCGCAAAGAAGTGTCTGGAAAAAGTCGTACATAATCTTCCAAATTTTCCCAATTCAATTCTTTTTCTTCGATATATTTGTGAATAGTAAAATTGTAAATTGTCAGTTGTTGGTCAAGCTGCTCTGTTCTAATATCCTTTTCGCGCTTATATTGAAAAAATGAAATAATTGCCAGCATCAAAAAGAAAATGCTGAAAAAATAAAGAAAAAGTCGTCTGTTAAGTGTCATAATTTGAGTATATTTATCAATTGTCAGATTTAATTATCAAAAATGCAATCCAAACAACTTTTATTCTTCGAAACAATATCCGTATCCTAAACGTGTAACGATATTTTTTCCATACACACCAATTTTTTTTCGCAATCTTGTAATATTCACATCTATAGTTCGATCCAAAACAATAACTTCATCGGTCCAAACACGAGTTAACATTTCATCACGCGAAAAAACACGATTTTTATTTTCTAGAAAAAGTCTTAGAATTTCATATTCCTTTTTGGTAAATGGTATTTCTTTGCCATCAAGCATTACTTTTTTGAAATCCAACTGCATTTCTAGTGTTCCATAGCTAACAACTTCTATTTTAGATACTTTTTTTTGTGCATCCATTCGTCGCATAACAGCTTTCACTCTTGCCAAAACTTCTCTTATTGAAAATGGTTTAGAAATATAATCATCGGCACCAATATTAAAGCCTGTTAAACGATCGGTTTCTGAGTCCTTGGCGGTAAGAAAAATAATAGGAATATGTACAGTCTTGGCATTTTCTCGTACAGCCCGAGCCATTTTAAAACCTGACATCTCACCCATCATTACGTCAAGCAAAAGCAAATTATAAACCGTTAAATCATTTTTCATTGCATCTTCGGCAGAATATGCTACATCTACTAAATAACCCTCAGTTTCAAGGTTGAATTGAAGAATTTCACACAAATCTTCTTCGTCGTCGACTACCAAAATACGTTGTTGACTCATAAGTTATTGATAATTTAAATTTATAAAATATCGTTATTGAGATATTACAATTATTGGGCTCAAAGATACAATATTGTTTTTAGATTTTCATCTGAAATAGTTTGAATTTATTTTACTAATTTTGCATTTGATTTTTTTTGAAATGTAGAACCAAACTAACTCTGAGTTATTAGAAAATATGTTTCATTAATTAAATCGCCCAAAATATCAAACAGAAAATCTTTTATAGAATTCGAGTATAAATTATCAGACTCAAAAAATGGAAAACTACCGTTATTTTCGAACAGCAATCTTTGTTTTCGAAGAGTTGTAATTTTGACAAAAACCAATAATCAACTGATTATTATCTCATTGTACACTTGGCATACTATTTGATAATTATTTTACATAAAATTATTCTAAAAAACTTTTAAAACAAAAATCATGAAGAAAGTAAATTTATTTGCAATTGCTGCCATTTCTTTCAGCATTTCAACGTTTGTTGCATGTACGTCGGTAGAAATATCTGCGCCAGATGCGTCTTATTTCGAATCGGTTGTTAACGAATCGCCTAGTTATAGCGACCAAACAATTACAATTGCTGAAGAGTTCGTAACTGCTTATGAAGCAAGTGTTCAACAAGTAAGTGGCCTACAAAAATCAGTTGCAATGGTTAATCCTTACCCAATTATTACAGTTTTGACTGAAAAAAATGTTTATCCTCAAATAATACTAATTGATTTTGGCGATAACTTTACTGATAGACTTGGAAGAATTATAAAAGGACAAATATATTTGACAAAATATAGTTCTACGAAAAAAACATATGAATTTTCTAATCTTTTCGTAAATGACATCTCTGTTAAAGGTTATAGAACTATTACAGTTGTTGTAAAAGGAACACTTAACATAGAATCTAAAGATACCTTATTGTTTCCAGATAAAAAAACAAGCAACCGTCACTTGAATCGTACTCGCACTTGGATTGATAATAATGGAACTGAGTATGATTGGTCGGATGATAAATTCTCTTTAACTGGCTCAACTTCAGGCGTAAATACTAAAGGAGAAACTTATAGTACAATAATTGATAATGAACAACCACTGATTACTAAGAATGGCTATAAATACTTTGTTAGTGGGGTAATTTCTATCATAACTCCTAAAGGAACACAAGTAGTTGATTTTGGTGATGGAACAGAGGATAACATAGCTACAAGCACAATAAATGGATTGACAAAACAAATTACTTATAATTGGTAACAAGCAAAATTCATTAAGGTCAAAATTTACAGCCAATTGCATTAAAAGCAATTGGCTGTTTTATTTATTTTTAACCTACAAATTTTGCCAAATGTAATCATAGAATTTTGATAAAAAAAATTGTATTTGATTATTATAATTGAGAATTTGATTTTTTCAACTAACTTTGTACTTCAAATAGTAATAACAACAATTAGAATTGGTTCAACAACATAACTTTCGTCATCGTTCAATTAACCAAGTTCTAATTTAAAATAAATTAGTAATTAATTGCAATTCAGTAAAATATAAAATATGTCGAACACAATTGGAAAATTGTTCACTTTCACCTCTTTTGGAGAATCGCACGGACGCGGTATTGGTGGCATTGTAGATGGGTGTCCATCAGGAATAGAAATGGATATAAATTATATTCAAAATGAATTAGATCGTCGACGTCCTGGACAATCTGACATTTCTACACCACGAAAGGAAGGTGACAAAGTAGATTTTCTTTCGGGAATTTTTGAAGGCAAAACCACTGGAACTCCTATTGCTTTTGTAATTTGGAACGAAAACCAGCATAGTACCGATTACGATCATCTGAAAGAAGTGTACCGACCCTCACATGCTGACTATACCTACCAACAAAAATACGGAATTCGCGATCATAGAGGTGGTGGACGCAGTTCTGCTCGCGAAACTGCTTCGCGTGTGGTAGCTGGTGCAATAGCAAAACTTGCATTAAAAAAACTTGGAGTAGAAATTACAGCATTTACCTCACAAGTAGGACATATTGCTATGACACAACCTTTTGACTCCACAAATCTATCATTAATAGAAAGCAATGTTGTTCGCTGTCCTGAAACTGAAATTGCCGAAAAAATGATTGCCTATATTAAACAATTAAAAAGCGAAGGTGATTCGATTGGAGGTATTATATCTTGTATAATTAAGGGTGTGCCAATTGGATGGGGTGAACCAATTTTTGATAAATTACAAGCTCGTTTAGCAAATTCTATGTTGAGTATCAACGCAACTCACGGTTTTGATTATGGAAGAGGATTTGAAGGCGTAAGTCTCAAAGGTTCGGAAATGAACGACTCTTTTATCAAAAACGGCAATCAAATCACTACTAAAACAAATAATTCAGGTGGCATTCAGGGCGGTATTAGCAACGGACAAGACATTTACTTCAGAGTTTTATTTAAACCTGTTGCAACTATTTCAAAAAAGCAAGAAACAGTTGATATTAATGCTAATGAAGTAGAATTGGAAGCTCGTGGACGCCACGACCCTTGTGTACTACCTCGCGCTGTGCCAATTGTGGAAGCAATGGCTGCTCTAACTTTGATTGATTTATATTTAACAAACCAATCTGTTAGCTGATGATTTTTTCAAGAAAATAATTTGAAGTATTATTTATATCAATTCAGTTATAAAAAGGAAACAACCTATAGGAATATTAAAGAAAACTCCTCAAATCGAAATGACTTGAGGAGTTTTTCATTTATAAACGCCTAATTTACTTTTGATCTCTATCGCGCCTTCTTTGACGAGCATGACTATGTTTACGACCATAAGAAAAATATATTACAAAGCCAATTAACATCCACAAAATCAAACGAAGCCAGGTGTCGAAAGGCAATGATGACATAATAAATAAACAAACAAATGCACCTAAAATTGGTACCAACGGCACCCATGGTGTTTTGAATCCACGTATTGCATCGGGTTCAGATTTACGTAGAATTATTATTCCTATCGAAACAATTACAAACGCTAATAAAGTACCAATAGAAACAAGCTCACCCAACAAACCTATTGGAAATAAACCTGCAAAGAAAGCAGCAAAACATCCTGTAACAATAGTAGTAATATGAGGTGTTTTGAATTTCGAATGAGTTTTGGCAAAACTTTTCCACAATAAACCATCACTTGCCATAGTAAAAAACACACGCGATTGACCTAACAACAAAACTAAAACCACAGAACTTAATCCAGCTATTGCCCCAATTTTAATAATTGGTCGCAACCACATTAAACTTTCGCCAGCACTATTAATTGCCAATGCGATTGGAGCAGGTACATTCAATTCTTTATAATTCACCATACCAGTGAGCACCAAACTAACCCCAATATAAAGAATGGTACAAATTAGCAAAGAACCTAAAATCCCAATAGGCACATCACGTTTTGGATTGATAGCTTCTTGCGAAGTAGTAGACACAGCATCGAAACCTACATAAGCAAAAAACACTACCGCAGAACCTGTTAGAACTCCCCACCAACCAAATTGACCGTCGGCAGTTTGAGCAGGAATAAATGGAGTCCAATTGGCAACATCGATATGCGAAATACCAAAACCAATGAATAACAATATGACTGTAACTTTAACTAACACAATGATATTGTTGAATTTAGCCGATTCTTTAATACCAACAACTAATAAAGTTGACATTAACGCAACAATAAAAATTGCCGGAAAATTAATAATTGAGCCTGTTAAACTCCAACCATTAGCATCAAAAATGAATGGACTTTGGCATATAGAAGCCGGTAATACAATACCAAAATCGGCTAAAAAACTTGTTACATATCCCGACCAACCTACAGCAACTGTGGCAGCACCAAAAAGATATTCGAGAATTAAATCCCAACCAATAATCCAAGCTATAAACTCGCCCATAGTGGCATATCCATAAGTGTAGGCACTTCCCGAAACAGGTATCATAGAGGCAAACTCGGCATAACAAAGCCCTGCCAACAAACAGCCAAAAGCTGAAATCACAAAAGAAATAGCCACACCTGGTCCTGCATATAGAGCAGCAGCAGAGCCTGTTAGCACAAATATTCCTGCACCAATAACACAACCAATACCCAACAAGGTAAGATTCAACGCACTCAAATGACGTTTTAAAGCATTGTGGTTACTATCAGCTTGCTCTTCAAGTTCAGCAAGAGTTTTTCTAATAAACAAATCTTTTAACATATTCTACTTTTATAAAAAAATGATTTAAAATAATTAAATATAATGGATAAGATTACAAAAAAAAATCACATACTAAAAATCTGAAAAGTATGTACCCAAAATCTTCAATAAAATCAAATTGATATTTTAATTAGGTATCTACTTAACATTTTCAATATTTTGGTTGCAAAAATAGTAATTAATATCCATTTTATGACAAAGGTTGAGAATAATAGTTGCAATTCTTAAAGAATTATCTGAATTAATCTCCATAACAGCTTATAAAGCCATTAATTCATTGATAATTGAGCAGATATGAAATTCATAAAATCAATTACACTTAAAATACACTCAGATATAAATAAAACTACGTATAAAATCGATTAAAAATACAACTACAAAAAAAACAAAAAATGGCAATTATATAATTTATCTATGCGCATTTTTTGTTACATTTGCGCTGCAATTTTAAAAAATGAATAATGGCAAAATTAAGAGGTGCAGTTGTAATCAACGTTGAACGTTGCAAAGGCTGTAATTTATGTGTAGTAGCTTGTCCTTCAAAAGTTTTAGCATTAAACAATGAGGCAAATTCTAAAGGTTACAATTATTCTTACATGGCAAATTCCGATGATTGTGTAGGTTGTTCGGCTTGTGCTTATGTTTGTCCTGACGCATGTATTACAGTTTATAGAGTCAAACTTTAAACAATTTAGACAGATTTCATCATGAACGATTCAAAAAAACAACATAATGAAGAGGTAAGACTCATGAAGGGTAATGAAGCCATAGCTCACGCCGCAATAAGATGCGGTTGCGACGGTTATTTTGGCTATCCAATTACTCCACAATCTGAAATAATGGAAACCCTTATGGAGCTTGAACCTTGGAATACAACTGGAATGGTAGTATTACAAGCTGAAAGTGAAATAGCATCTATCAATATGGTTTATGGTGCTGCAGGATGTGGAAAAAAGTCGATGACAAGTTCCTCAAGCCCAGGCGTAAGTTTGATGCAAGAAGGCATATCATATCTGGCTGGTGCCGAATTACCATGTGTAATAGTAAACGTAATGCGAGGCGGACCAGGTTTAGGTACTATTCAACCTAGTCAAGCCGATTATTTTCAAACTGTAAAAGGTGGTGGACATGGCGATTACAAAATGATTACATTGGCTCCAGCTTCAGTTCAAGAAATGGCCGACCATACAGTTTTAGCTTTTGATTTGGCATTCAAATACCGCACTCCAACAATGGTTTTGGCAGATGGTGTAATAGGTCAAATGATGGAGAAAGTTATTTTACCACCTTATCAACCACGCATGACCGAAGAGCAGATTATTGAAATTTGTCCTTGGGCCACACTCGGTAAAACCGCTAATCGCAAACCAAATTATATTACATCACTGGCACTCCTTTCGGAAGATATGGAAAAGTTAAACATGAGATTACAAACTCGTTATCGCGAAATCGAAAAAAACGAAGTTTTATATGAAGAGTTTTCCTGCCAAGATGCCAATTATCTTATTGTTGCATTTGGAACATGCGCACGAGTATGTCAAAAAACAGTAGAGATGGCAAGAGCCGATGGAATTAAAGTCGGTTTACTACGTCCCATAACACTTTTTCCATTCCCAACAAAAGCAATCGGCGAATATGGTCGTCAAACAAAGGGAATACTTACAGTAGAAATGAATGCAGGTCAAATGGTTGAGGATGTAAGACTTGCTGTGAATGGTGCAGTCAAAGTTGAATTTTATGGACGCATGGGTGGTATTGTACCATCTGCAGATGAAGTTTTGGAGGTATTAAAAAGTAAAGTTATTATTTCTACTTTTGAATAATAATTGAAGTCAAAATAACATTAATTGAATTTTATGACAACAAACGATATAATTAACCCCGCAAATTTGGTTTATGATCAACCAAAAATTTTGAACGATGTGCCAATGCATTATTGCCCTGGTTGTAGTCATGGGGTAGTTCATAAACTTATTGCTGAAATTATTGAAGAAATGGATATGCAAGACAAAACAATTGGTATTGCTCCAGTTGGTTGTTCTGTATTTGCCTATAAATACCTTGATATTGATTGGCAACAGGCAT
Source organism: uncultured Bacteroidales bacterium (assembly GCA_903911085.1). GTDB lineage: Bacteria > Bacteroidota > Bacteroidia > Bacteroidales > Paludibacteraceae > Paludibacter. The sequence continues at coordinate 29,925 of CAIWCC010000208.1, forward strand.
CTCATGGGCGTGCGCCAGCAGTAGCCACTGGAATAAAACGCCTCCTACCCGACCGATTGGTGTTTACCTATCAAGGCGATGGCGATTTGGCTGCAATTGGAACTGCAGAAACCATTCACACTGCAAATAGAGGTGAAAATATCACGATTATTTTTATCAATAATGGTATTTATGGCATGACAGGCGGACAAATGGCACCAACTACTCTAAATGGCATGAAATCATCCACATCGCCCAATGGAAGAACTGTGCCATTGAATGGTCATCCGTTGGATATAACTAAACTTTTGGCTCAATTGGATGGAACTTGTTATGTAACACGCCAAAGTGTACATACCGTGGCAACTGTTCGAAAAGCAAAAAAAGCCATCAGAAAAGCTTTTGAAAATTCAATGTCGAACAAAGGAACATCAGTGGTTGAAATAGTTTCTACTTGCAATTCAGGTTGGAAACTTTCACCTTCTCAATCAAATGATTGGATGGTAGAAAACATGTTTCCGGCATATCCACTTGGCGATTTAAAAGACATCTAAATATTAAAAATTATTCATTTACAATTTTCTATTTAAGAATGAAAGAAGAAATAATAATTGCAGGCTTTGGCGGACAAGGAGTTTTGTCGATGGGGAAAATATTGGCTTACTCAGGTTTAATGCAAGGAAAAGAAGTAAGTTGGATTCCGTCTTATGGTCCAGAACAACGCGGTGGTACTGCCAATGTAACAGTCATTTTGAGCGATGAACGGATTAGTTCTCCTGTACTTAGTACTTTCGACACTGCCATTGTACTAAACCAACCATCACTTGAAAGATTTGAAAATGCAGTAAAACCAGGTGGTACACTTATATTTGATGGAAATGGGTTTAAAAAATTTCCAACACGCACCGACATAAACATTTACCGTATAGACGCTACCGAATATGCTTATGCCAACAATGAATCAAAAACAATGAACATGATAATTTTGGGCGGTTTACTCAAAGTTCGCCCAATAGTTTTAGTTGAGAATGTTCTAAAAGGATTAAAAAAATCACTTCCCGATCGTCACCATCATTTAATACCTATGAACGAAAAAGCAATTCAAATTGGTATGGGATTAATAAAAAAGGTGAATTAATTCTTTTACTGATTTTCAGCGCTTTCAGTAAATTCATTAAAAAATTGTAGATAATCGAACAATTAAGTTCCACCACAACTAATATCAAAATACAACAATGCTGTAAATAATTATTCCTAAGAGTGTAATACCCAATGCATAAACAGGAATAATTGTTTTCGGATTGTCTATTGTAGAATAATTATTATGGGGATAAAATAATGATGGTCGCATTCTTTTTAAAGTTTGAAAACAGATAATAGCGGCCAAAACACCTACAATAGCACCTCCCAAGATATCAAATGGATAATGTACACCTAAATAAATTCGTGAATAAGAATTGAGCAATGCCCAAATAAATATTGCAATTGTATACTTATTCCGTCGAAACAACAAGGAACTTAACAATGCAAAACCAAATGAATTGGCAGCATGTGAAGAAACAAATCCATAATTACCACCACGATAATCATTAACTAAATGTATCAAGCCAGATAAGCTTTCAACATGTGATGGTCGGGGTCGCTCAACTAAGTGTTTAATCAATCCAGATGAAACTTGATCGGCAATGACTATGCAAAGTATCAACGCAATAATTACCCAAACAGAGTCTCTATTCCACCGCTTAATAACAATATATAGTACAGACAAATAAAGAGGAATCCAAGTTATTTTTTCGCTAATAGCAAACATTACACCATCAAAAAACGGATTGTGAAATCCGTTTATCAACAAGAATAAATTTGTATCCCAAATATTAAGTAATTCAATTAAATTCATTGTTTTATGTTTTATTGTTTCTAATAAGTCAAATAACTACTTTTAAATCATTTAGGCAAAAAAATATACTTACCTACGATTCAACTCAAATTTTTTCAATACTTCTTTTTTCAACCCAGCCAATACTTCCATTTCCCACTTTAATTTCTGTCCAATTTCCTAATGTACTTTTAATACTTACTTTGGTACCTTCATGAAGTTGAAATAAATCTGTACCACTTTGATCTGGAGAACTTTTGACGGTAATAATTCCACTCATAATGATAGCCTCGTTCTGATTATTCAATTGGTTTAGGCGAACTCCTGAGAAAACCAAAGAAAGTAAGCTTATACCAAGAAAAACAGAACCAACATAAAATGATATTTTTCTAATACTTCTGGAGTTCCCAAAAATAAATACAAATGAAAATATCAAACACATAACAAATACTATTGCACTTAAATACAACCACTGATTTGAAGTCAATATTTTAATCAAATTCTCAATCCAACGTATCAAGAAAAAGGTCGGAGTTTGAATAATATTATCAACAACCTTTAAACGAGCAAGTTCTAAATTAAAACTTGCATCATCAAACATTGGAGAAAGACGTAAAGCACGTTCATAATTCAAAATTGAGCGTCCTATTTCATTGGTTTTAAAATAAGCATTACCTAAGTTGTAATACAATTCTGGCGCAACACCTTCATTGATTAAAATTTTTTCATATACTTGTGCTGCATCCGCATACTCACCCTTAACATATAAATCATTTGCTTGGTTTAACGCACCTGTTTGTGCAAAAGTATTTATACAAATACCAAATATAAATAATAAAATCTGAACTATTCGTTTCATATATTTTTTATTGAATAATAAGTTAACACAGCTAACTATTTAACTAATCCTTCGAGCTTGCTGATAGCTTCAATTGTTTCAGTATATAAATTACCCATTTCTTGCTGACCTGAATTTGGAGCATATCTTGCAAATTCACAAGTGTTCAAAATCTGTACAAATTGATTGATTACTTCTGTATCAATTTTTCTAGTAAATAGCTCTGAATCTATGCGTTCCTTAGTAAGCTCAGCATTGGGAATAGACAATTTATCGGCAAGATATGACCAAACAGCTTTAAGAACTTCTTCATAAAATTTATCTTTGTTGCCCTCCTTTAATAGTTTTTGAGCTAATTTTAATCGTTTTTGAGCTACTTTGTTGGCCTTTTTATTTTTCACCAAATCAATATCTGCATTTTCCTTTGCTTTATTGCGGAATAATATAAATAGAATAATTGAAATTAAAAGTGGTATTAAATACATTAACCAACATGTAATGGTACCAAATATTGATTGCTCGTTTTTATACAATTTAAACTTTTCTGTTTGAATGTAACGAATGTCTTTGGCTAATTGCTTCACATCTTCTTTTTCAATATATCCTACTACCGTTGGTGTTTCACCTCCAACCCCTTTCAGCACTTCAAGTTTATATGTTGGTGTTCGCAACACTTTATATGTTTTTGATTCTGTATCAAAATATGAAAATTCGGCAGAAGGCACGTCAAAATTACCTGAATGACGTGGAATAAAGAGATATTCGATTGTTTTAGTTCCCGAAACTCCAGAAGTTGTTGTTTTGAATTTATTATTAACTTTAGGGTCATAGAGTTCAAAACCATCTGGGAATTTAATAATTGGATTTTTAATTAGCTTCATGTTACCAGCACCCGAAATATTTACTGTGAGAGTAACAGCCTCATTCGCTCTTATTTGAGCTGCTGATATAGAAGAATTTATATCAAATCGACCTACTGTTCCCGAAAAAGAACTCGGTTTATTAATAGGTAAGCTACTTACAGAAATTTTTGTTGCTGGGGCAACAATGTTTTTTGAAACATTACTATATGAATCGAAAAAATCATCGAAAATACTTCGGGTTGCAGCTCTGTTTTGAACTCTAATTATTGCTTCAAATTCAGCTTTTTCAATAGAAATAACACCCGAACGCTGTGGATAAAGTAGAACTTGATACAGAACAACAGTTCCGTAATTTCTACCATTAAAGTTTTCAAATGAAAATTGTTTGTTTTGGGTTTGTTCAATATCTTGCTTCATAAAGCCATTAAAATCAGGCATCTTTTTATTTACACACTGAACTACATCAGCCAAAGTATAAAGTTTATAGGTGACTAAAATGGCTTCCTGCTCGTAAACATTAGTTTTGGAGATATTGGTTTTTATGAAAATATTCTCGTTAGAAACTGATTGAGAACTGCCCGCTGAGCCTGATTGTCCGCCTTGTTGACGACTATTAGAACTTGCATCAGCAGGCAATACTTTAATGGATAATCCATTAGAATTCAATTTTTGATTATTGACTATGATGCTTGCTGAACCAATTGTAAAAGTACCAGTTTTCTGTGCTTGAAGAGTGTAAGTATAAGTAACAGAAACAGATGATGTTTGCTTGCCATTGATTATCTGAAAACTTGAACTATGCGACTCAAAAGGACCAGCTAGTACATCAAAGTTGTTGATTTCAGGTACTCGCAAATCTTTTGCAGAACTATTTACTGAATATGCAAGCTGAAAAGGTTTATCCAAAATAACAGTTGAAGGAGCCGAAGCTGTAAATCGCACAGGTTCATCAGCACGCACCACATATATACTTAACAATAAAAGCGATAATAATATTATTTTACGTTTCATATTTAATTTGTGTTCTTATAAAAATCTATAATCACTAATTGAGTCAATTATTATTCTTCAATTAATTTACCAGTCTTTTTCAGCTTTTTTCACCCCTCTAGCTTGTTGTTTTTTGGCTTTTTCTTGCGTATTTTTTTCATCTTGCATCAATGCATCAAGTATTTGTTGTGCATTTTGCTTTGACATTTGAGGTTGTTGCTGTTGTTGCTTTTGTTGTTGATCCTTAGGCTTTTGATCTTGTTTCTGATCTTGCTTTTGATCTTGTTTTTGTTTATCGTCTTTCTTTTGATCTTTTTTCTGATCTTTCTTATCCTTATTTTTTTCTTGTTGTTGTTTTTTTAGCATTGCTTGCGCATAAGCCAAATTGTACCTAGTTTCATCGTCTTTTGGCTTATTTTTGAGTGCCATTTTGTATGCTTTAATACTTTCATCGTATTTTTTATCAGCAAACAAAGCATTACCTGTATTGTGAAATGCTGCGGCAATTTTATCTTTATCAGTAGGTTGCAGAGCCAATGAATTTTTGTATTGCTCTAAAGCTTCTGGGTATTTTTTTTGTTTGAATAATGCATTACCCAAATTATAATTGGCCTCAAACGACTTTTGATTCTTTAAAAGTCCTTTACGATAGGCTATTTCAGCATCTGTATATTTTTTCGATTTATATAATTTATTACCTGCATTCACATCTGCACTTTCTTTTTGTGCATTCAATGCGTTGGTAATCAAACAAAGAATTAGTATATATCCGATTTTTTTCATTTATAGAATAATTTGTAAATTGTAATTTGTCATTATTTAATGACCTTATCTTTCAAATCGAAAATTTTAAATCTGCTTAATATTTTATTGCGTCGTTCAAACACAAAGAAATCAATAATCAAAATCAATAATGCCAACATTGCAAATGACTGGAACTGATCATTATAATCCGAAAAAACACTTGCTTTAATGTCGGATTTAGCTAATTTATCCAATTCATTGTTTATTACTCGAAATGCACTGTTACTGTTATCAGCTCTAACATATAAGCCTTTTCCTGCCGAAGAAATGCTTTTACACATCTCTTCGTTCAATTTAGAAACCACAACATTTCCATCTTTATCTTTCCAAAAACTCATTGTTCCTGGCACTGGAATTGGTGCTCCATCGGGTTTCCCCATACCAATAACATGCACAGCAATATCATTTTCGGCAGCTAATTTTGCGGCACCAACAGCATCATCTTCATGATTCTCGCCGTCGGTAATAACTATTATTGCTCTGCCAGCTTTATCTTTTGTACCAAATGATTTTATAGCTAAATCTATTGCACTTCCAATTGCTGTACCTTGACGTGGTACCAAATTAGGCGAAATTGATGAAAAAAACATTTTAGCAGACACGTAATCAACAGTGATAGGCAATTGTGTATAAGCATCACCTGCAAAAACAATTAAACCAATTTTATCATTTGACATTCCATCAACCAATTTGGACAAAACTTGTTTAGCTTTCTCAAGTCTACTTGGTTGCAAATCTTGTGCTAACATTGAGTTTGAAACATCTAAAGCAATCATCACTTCAATGCCTTGTCGCATTTCTTTTTCAACTTTGGTTCCAAATTGAGGTTGCGCCAAAACAACAATAAGCAAAGCAATTGCAGTAAGTTGAAAATAAAACTTTACTTTAGGCCTTATTTTTGAAACATTTGGCATCAATTGTGCTAATAATTCTGGATTACCAAATTGCTGAATTTTACGCCTTTTAATTATGCCTGTATATATGAATATTCCTAACAACACAGGTATTATTAAAAATAAAATTAAGTATTCTGGATGTGCAAATCTAAACATATTAATATATAGATATTTGAAAAGTTTGGATAACTTTAACTGCTAAAAGACAATTATTTAAACTAAAATAATAACGATACTGTATTATTAATCAATATTTTAATGATTATGGAATTTTTCGAAGTAAAGTGTTTCGTAAAAGAACTTCTGACAAAAGAAAAATAAATGCTAAAAGAGCAAATAAATAAAATTGTTCATCTTTTTTGCTAAATTCCTGAACGCTAATTTTTGTTTTCTCTAATTGGTCAATTTCTTGGTAAATCTGTCTAAGCTTTGAATTATCTGTAGCTCTAAAGTATTTACCACCAGTCATACCTGCAATTTCTCGAAGCGATTTTTCGTCAAACTCCGATTGCATTTGTTGATATTGAACACCCATAGGTGTTGGTACTGGTATATTTACAACTCCATGCGAACCCACCCCAATGGAATAAATTCTAACACCAAAAGTTTTAGCAATTTCAGCCGCAGTTATTGGGGCAATATCGCCTCTATTGTTAGACCCATCAGTCAACAAAATAATAACCTTTGATTTTGCCTTGCTATCTTTTATTCTATTAACAGCATTTGCTAATCCCAAGCCAATGGCAGTTCCATCCTCAATCATTCCATAATTGACACCTTTGAAAAGATTTATCAACACTGCATGGTCAATAGTCAAAGGACATTGCGTAAAACTCTCACCTGCAAAAACAACTAAACCAATATTGTCGTTGGGACGCGACAAAATAAATTCAGAAGCTACGTCCTTTGACGCCTCTAGTCTATTAGGTTTTAAATCTTCGGCCAACATTGTTCCCGAAATATCTATAGCCATCATAATATCAATACCCTCGGTATTTTGCGTACGCCAACTATTCGAAGCTTGAGGGCGCGATAATGCAATAATTATGAACGAGATAGCTAAAACTCGAAAAACAAATGGAACATGTCGAAACTTAATTTTCTTACTTTTTGGAAACTTCAACAAACTATGAAGAGACGAAATTTGTAGGCTCGCATCTGATTTGTGCATTTCCTTAATGTACCAAAATACAATAGGAATAAGCAACAAAAGCAAAAACAGATATTCTGGATTATGAAAAGTCATCGTCGTTATTTAATAGTTATAATAATTCGGAATTGTAAGGTTCCTACTTATTTTCAATAATTTCTTCACCTTTTAATTCAGCTGACGGAATAGTTTCTTCAATCTTTGTTTGATTAACAAAAAGATAAGCATTGGATAAACTCATTTCATGCTCATCAACTGTAGCATCCCACTTTGCAAATTTAACCAAATCGGCTAACTTTAAAATTTGACCTAAAGATATATATGCCGCCTTATTTTCTTTTTTTAAAGTTTGAAGGTGTTCCAAAATCTCCTCTGAAGTCATTTCCATACTATTTATATCAAACATTCGTTCAATATAAGTTCTTAACACTTCTGTAAGTTCAGTATGATATTCCTTGTCTCTACCCTGTTGCCAACTTTTTTCTTGCTTGATTTTATCCAAATAATTTAACGCCACAACATGAGCTGGTAATAACAATTCTTGACTTTTAAGATCTAAAACAACTGCTTTCTTAAAGTATTTTCGATACAAGAATAGAATTAACACAATCAAACCATGCAAAGCCAGTAAAATAAGTAGTATTTTAACTACATACATCCAATCAAACTTTGGATCCATAACAGGCTTAATATCTGCAATTTGATTGGAAGCTGTATCAATTTTAAAAGGCTGAACAACTTTTAACGAAAGAGATTTCGACCAAGTAGTATCTCCATTATTAATAAATGGAAATGGTGGAATGTACAATAAAGTATCAACAAAAGCGGTAACAACGTATGATTGTTTTACAACTAAATGTCCATTATCTGATTTTAAAGTGTCTGCTTTAAGTTTTTCAACCAACTCAAGTCCACCAGGAATTGAATCTGAAAAAATTGGCATACTTACTTTTTGATTTGGAAGCTGCGATACTTCAAAAGTTAAATGTGCTTGATCTCCAATCATCAAAATGGTTGAATCAAGCTTTGCATTTACAGTAACCTTTTGAGCAAATGCACTAGAAAATGCAACAGCACTTAATAAAAGGAAATTCAACAATAGGGTTTTTCTCATACAAAACTTCAATTATCTAATTGCAAAAAATGAATTATTAATTGTCGATAATAAAATTATCATCAGGCTCTCATTTTAAATAATTTCATTAGAGAACGAACGTAATCATCGGAAGTACTCATCGATACTGAATCGACTCCCGATTTTGTAAATATTTTCTGCAATGCCAACTGCGATTGCCCCCAAGCATGTTTATATGACGTGCGAATTCGTTTATCGGAAGTATCAACCCATATACGATTTCCAGTTTCAGCATCCTTAAGTTTTACCAAACCGACGTTAGGAAGCTCAGTTTCTCGAATATCATACACTTGTAGAGCAACAATATCATGCTTTCTATTAGCTATTGTCAAATCTTTTTCAAAATTATTATCAATAAAATCGGAGATAACAAATGCTGTAGAACTCTTTTTGATAGCATTAGTAAAATATCTTAATGCACCAGCTATGTCAGTTTTTGAACTTACTGGCTGGAAATCAATTAATTCTCTAATAATTTGTAAAACGTGCTTTTTGCCTTTTTTGGGGGGAATAAACTTTTCAATTTTATCCGAAAAGAAAATAACGCCAATCTTATCATTATTTTGAATAGTTGAAAAAGCCAATGTAGCTGCAAGTTCTGTAAAAATATCCTTTTTTAAGTTTGTTACAGTTCCAAATTCCCGACTGCCCGATACGTCAATCAAAAGCACAACAGTCATTTCACGTTCTTCTTCAAAAACCTTGATGTATGGGTGTCCAAAACGTGCCGTTACATTCCAATCAATTGAACGAATATCGTCACCATATTGATATTCACGCACTTCAGCAAAGGTCATACCTCGGCCTTTGAAAGCAGAATGATATTCGCCAGCAAAAATATTCTTAGACAAACCACGTGTCTTTATCTCAATTTTTCGTACTTTCTTTAGTAATTCACTTGTTTCCACAACTACTGTTTTAATTGTAATTATTAATTATTAATTATCAATTATTAATTGATTATGGCACCTCAACTGTATTTAATATTTCAGTAATTATTTCTTCTGTAGTCATATTATTAGCTTCAGCTTCGTAACTCAAACCAATACGATGGCGAAGCACATCATAACATACAGCACGAATATCTTCGGGAATTACATAACCTCTACGTTTGATAAAAGCATAAGCACGAGCTGCTAAAGCTAAATTGATAGACGCACGTGGTGAAGCACCAAATGAAATCATATCTTTTAGAGAATCCAAGCCGTAATCTTGTGGAAAACGAGTTGCAAATACAATATCAACAATGTATCGTTCGATTTTTTCGTCGATATAAACTTGTCGAACTATATCACGCGCTTCAATAATATCTTTGGGAGTAAGAATTGGAAGAACAACTGGTTTTTCTTTTAGCAAATTTTGACGAATAATCAATTTTTCCTCTTCTTTCTTTGGATAGTTGATAATTACTTTCAACATAAAACGGTCAACTTGCGCTTCAGGAAGTGGATAAGTTCCTTCTTGTTCAATTGGGTTTTGGGTTGCCATTACCAAAAAAGGCTCATCCAATTTGTAAGTATTTTCACCAATTGTAACCTGACGTTCTTGCATGGCCTCAAGCAAAGCACTTTGTACCTTTGCTGGCGCACGGTTAATCTCATCAGCCAATACCAAATTTGCAAAAATAGGTCCTTTTTTGATGCTGAACTCTTCGCGTTTTTGACTGTAAATCATTGTACCAACCACATCGGCTGGTAATAAATCGGGAGTAAATTGGATTCTACTAAAATCGCCTTTAATCAAATCGGAAAGCGTTTTAATTGCTAATGTTTTTGCCAAACCGGGAACACCTTCAAGCAAAATATGCCCGTCGGAAAGTAAACCGATTAACAAAGACTCTACCAGATGTTTTTGACCGATAATAACTTTATCCATTCCCATGGTTAACGCATCTACAAAAGAGCTTTGACGCTCGATACGTTCATTAAGTTCCCTAATATCAACAGATTGAATCATATATTTTATTTGTTTGAAATTTTATTTTTTTGTTGTGCAAATATACTTCAAATTGAGAGGTTAAATCACTGATTTAATATCTATTAACCTGATTTTAGATTATTAAGTATTGTAGGTTTATATATCAAATATTCATTCAAAAATTATACTTATTTGAATTAAAAAAGTTCGGAATATGTGAATAAATGCAGAACTTATATAATTTTTAATCTTGGATTAATCCCAAATTAAATTTGGCAATAGAAATTATATTAAAAAATTGAGTTTACTCTCTATTTTTTAAGTATTACTTTATCAACTCAACATTAAAAAATGTAATGACAATAATCAGTTAAAATTTTCAGATAAAAAAGCTTTTCACCTTGCTAGATGAAAAGCTATTTTTCTGAAATTATTTTATTTTTTTCAAATCAATTCAGCTGTAGATAGAATTTGTTCCATTTCCGCTTGAACATTTTGAGCTTCTTGGCGCGCAGCAATTGCAAAAGTTTTATCATTTGCAGCATAAATTATTTGTCGCGATGAGTTAACCAATAATCCGCACGAACTATTAAGACCATATTTAGCCACATCCTGCAAACTTCCACCTTGTGCACCCACTCCAGGCACTAACAGAAAATGGTCAGGTACAATGGCACGAATATCGGTCAACATTTCGGCTTTAGTTGCACCTACTACAAACATCATATTCTCGTCGTTACCCCATTTAAGTGAGGTTTTAAGCACTTTCTGGAATAAAAATTCACCTTCCACATCGCGCATAAACTGAAAATCGAATGCTCCTTTGTTCGACGTTAATGCTAGCAGAGTAACCCATTTTCCTTCATAAGTAAGAAATGGAGTAACCGAATCTTCGCCCATATATGGTGCCACTGTAACCGAATCGAACTCCATATTGCCAAAAAAGGTACGAGCGTACATTGCCGAGGTATTTCCAATATCACCACGTTTAGCATCAGCAATAATAAATTGGTCGGGATAGTTTTCACGGATATAATCGACAGTGCGTTCAAGTACTTCCCAGCCTTCAAGACCAAGACTTTCGTAAAAAGCCAAGTTGGGTTTATAAGCCACGCAAAGATCCGCTGTAGCGTCAATTATTGCTTTATTAAAAGCAAAAATGGCATCATCCGATTCGTCGAACAAATGTTCTGGAATTTTATTTACATCAGTGTCTAATCCAACGCAAAGAAATGATTTCTTGCGTTTTATGTTCTCAAATAATTCTTGTTTTGTCATATGAATATTTACAATTTGGTCATTTTAATAGAGAAATGTGCTAACACATTTACTTATTTTTGCTTTAACTTGTTTCCAAGTAATTGGCTTTATTGTTTCTGGGTCATCACTTTCGTCTGCATCTGCAAAATATGTCAATGCATAAGGAATTGAGATACCCAACATTTGATATGGAAATTTGGCTTTGTGACAGTCCATCATTTCTTGTAAAGAATAATAATCCATTAATTCAGCAATGTCCCAGAAATCTTTTTTCACACCTCTTCCCAGAATTGCTTGAATCTTCATGGCAATCAAATCCTTATCATGATATAATCTTATGCCAGTGTCTGTTTCTATTGGTTGAATAATTGCGTGTGGATAATGAACTATATCGACTTTAATATTTTCAATTTGACAAAAAATTTCCCATTTTGCAAAATTACCACGATACACAAAACTATCTCCAAAAATGTTTTCAAGTGATTTGATTATTGGCTCACTTTCAAAATTTTCAACTGAAAATAAATCTAAATCAATAGATAAACGATGTCCATACTTTAACGAAAGAGCAGTTCCACCAACCAAACTAAATTGACTGAGATCTTCAATTTCCATCAATTTGTTTAATACGGATAAAGTTCCGGGTTCAATTGTCTGAGTTTGTAACATCTAAATTCAGTTATTTCTCTATTGATAATGGCAGCTGCAAAATACATAGTACATTCAGGCAGATATTTAACATTCAATAAAACCTTAGATATTTTCTCATCACCATAATACCTTCTACACTTTCTAATATCTTCCACATCACCACGTTCAAAAACCCTTGCAATAACAAAATCAGCTTTTTTATCAATATCAAGTTTATCAATATTAACATCCCAAAATAAGCATTTTTCAAAAACAGGTTTCATAAGTATTATTTACAATTTTGTCATTTACTATTTACTATAATAAACGTCATTTATAACCTACTTTGAATTTGGTAAAGTATTGATAAACTACGTCTTGTCTTTGCTCTTTGTTCTTTGTTCTAATGTCTTTTATTATATTCTAATACAGAACTGAAATTTTGCAGCCAAATAGCAATTATTATTACGACGCCAAAAAATTTTACAATTCACTTTCTTTCAATCTTTCGGAGTTTTCGGCTACAATTAATTGATCAATAACACCTTGAATATCACCACTCATAAAAGCAGAAAGATTATAAATTGTAAAGTTTATACGATGATCGGTAATTCGTCCTTGAGGATAATTATATGTACGTATTTTTGCCGAACGGTCGCCAGTAGAAACCATGGTTTTACGTTTTGAGCCAATTTCGTCCAAATATTTCTGATGTTCAACAGCATACAAACGTGAACGTAGCTCGTTCATTGCTTTAGCTTTGTTTTTATGTTGCGATTTTTCATCCTGACATTGCACTGTGGTTCCAGTAGGAATATGCACCAATCGAATGGCCGAATATGTAGTATTAACAGACTGTCCACCAGCACCAGACGAACAAAATGTATCCACGCGAACATCCGATTCTTTCAGTTCGTAATCAAACTCTTCCATTTCGGGAAGTACCGCCACAGTTGAAGCAGATGTATGTACACGACCCTGAGTTTCGGTTTGCGGCACACGTTGCACACGATGCACTCCCGACTCGTATTTCAATGTTCCATACACATTTTCGCCCGAAACGGTAAAAATAACTTCTTTAAAACCGCCTGAAGTACCTTCGCTGGTATTTGTAATTTCAATTTTCCAACCCTTTGTTTCGCAATATTTTAAGTACATCCGAAAAAGATCGCCAGCAAAAATGGCAGCTTCATCTCCACCTGTGCCACCACGAATTTCAACAATTGCATTTTTATTGTCTTCGGGATCAGCAGGAATAAGTAGCAATTTAATATTTTCTTCCATTACTGGAATTTGTGGTTCAATTTCATCTATCTCGCTTTTTGCCATTTCGCGCATTTCCGGGTCATTTTCATTGTCCCAAATCTCCTTTGCTTCAGCTAGATGCGTCAACGCAGTTTTATATGCAAGCTGTGCTTCCATGATGCGTTCCAATTCGCGGTATTCTTTATTAAGTTTCACATACCGTTTCATGTCGCCAATCACGGCAGGATCTGTAATAAGAGTCGAAATTTCTTCGAACTTATGCTGTAATCCTTCTAACTTTTCTAATAATGTTTTTTCAGCCATTTCTTGTTGTTGTAACCTCTAAATGTCAATAGATTAATTGTTGTAGTTACTTTTTTTCAATATTAATAAATATATATTTTCAAAATCATATTTCTTTCAAATATGATTATTTTTATTTCAGATTAGTATTATGTTTTTCGCGTCTTTCGGCCTCTTCTTTAATATTATATACAAATCGCCTCAATCGCCACTCCATTATTTTTTTAAATCTGGATTGAGTAATAAATGCATTAAAAAACCAACCAAATTTTGTATGTGTTTCAAAAACAAACCATGTTCCAGAATTTTTACACGGAGTTAATGTTAACTTTCCATACATTTTCTTCAAAAAACCATCAGAATAAAGCAAATCAAAATAAGCAACACTTTTCTTATTATTGAAGTTTTTTCTAACAATTTTGCTATCCAAAATTATATTCGGAAAAGTTATGATTTTTGGAACAATAACATCACCAACTGTTCGAATTACACCTGTTGACTTATTATAAGAAGTTGATTTCAAATAAAAAACCATCAAATCATTTTTCTCATTTCGCAAGTTCAAACCTTTGAGCGCCCACCCAAAAAGAGTTTCTAAATCGGAGTGCAATTGATATTCAAAATCATTTGCAACTGATTTGCAAATACTATCCGACGCATTTACCTTTAATTGATAGTAAGTAACAAAGCTACCATTGTTATAAATAGTGGATAATGAATCAGATGAATTAGCAAAAACGGGCAGAAAGGACGTAACAAATAATAAGAATATAATGATACGGTCACTCATTGTGAATTGAATTTGAATAATTGTATTTTGAATTTACAGAAATAATCTTAATCAAAAATTTATTCTAAGCTTTTCTGTCTTATTTCATTTTCATAATGCATATTATCTGTAAATTTTTTTATTCTCCATTCAACTATGCTTTTATAACGGTTTTGAGTGATAAATAAATTAAAAAACCAGCCAAATTTAATTTTTACTAATGTGGTAAATATCTGTTCATTTTTTCGCAGTGGAATAGTTGTAAATGTAGCTACAGCCTTATCCAATAGCAATGTAGAATATTTAATATCAGCATTTACTTTTGTAACTCCATTATTGTACTTTGTTTTTGCAACTTTAACATCAACTTTGACATTATTGAATCTAGTCACGTTAGGTATTTCAATATCGAAAGTACCGCGCGTAATTCCTGTATTTTCGTCGAATTTTGATGATTTTAAAATTATTATCAATTCGTTTCCTTTACTTTGCAAACCTAAGTCTTTAAGTGCCCATGTAAAGAGATGCCCTGGAGTAGTTTGAAAATCATTTACTAAATAATCGCTCACATCCGAAACTACTTGATTATTTGCCTTAACTCTTTGTTGACAATAAGTTGTAAATTCACCATTTTTATACACTGTATAAATTGTGTCGGTAGGTAATGCCATTAATGGCAATACAAAAAAAAGCAAAAAAGAGAAAGAAATATAATGTTTGATCATTTAATTCAAATTTGATAAAAAAACTTTTTTCACCAAACTATTTGACAAAAGAAGCTCAACATTCTTGCATAATTAACAAAAACGTTACAAAATTACCATTATTTTGTGTAAAACAAAAATTACAACGACATTGACTTCATTTATAACAAAGAATTACAAATAATATTAACTGTAATTGTTATAGGAAGGGATTAAACAAAGTAAGTTTTTTAGAAAAGCTAGACTTCATAATCTACTGCTGCACGAGTAGTTCTCACTTTGCCAATATATCCTGCAACGCGTTTATGCTCTGGATGTTCTTGGTAAATATCAACATCTTCCATAGTCTCAAATTCGGAGTATAAAGCAATGTCGTAATTGGTTTTTGGAGCATTTGGAAGGTTGATACCAACTTCAATCTTTTTAATTTGTGGAATTAGGTGAATTAGGTTTTCCAATTCCGATTTAATAATCAGTGCATTTTCAGCTTTCGATTTTCCCTCGGCAGCATCTGCCAATCCGAAAAAAACAATGTGTTTAATCATTTTTGTTTGTTTAATATTTTAACTCTTAATTCTTTATTATCAATTGTCAACTATCAATTATCAATTGTCAATTATCAATTATCAATTCTACTTACATATCACCTTATAGCTCTTATTATTTATTCTCAAAAAATAAATGCCCTTACGAGTAGGAATAAAAAATCGTCCTTGCGATAAATCTCCATTTAACAACAGTTGACCAGTAAGTGCAAATAGTTTAATTTTATTTGTTCCAGCATTCACTGTTATAAAAATGCCCTCAGAATTTGAACTAAAAGTTACATTTTCATTACTTACTATCGGCGTTCCTTGTGCTGCTGGACTATCATTATCGGCTTTTGACCAACCACTTGCTCCATCAATTTTGAGTACTACATTTTGATTTTGAGGTCGTGAGTCTGTTTTCGATGAGTTTTGGGCACTCAACGAAAATAAGACAATTAAAAATAATAAAATAGTATATATTTGTTTCATAATAACAATAATTAGCGAATTTGACAATTATAAAATTGGCACTTTGCAATTAAAGAACACAATGGTAAACAATTTGCAACCAATATAGTTTAACAAATTATCGTAAATTAATAATTTCACGTTGATTTAAATTAAAAAATCAAATGTCATTTTCGAACTTCATTTTTCATACGCTCTGGATAATCAACAGTATAATGTAAGCCTCTACTTTCTTTGCGTGCAATAGCCTGTTTAATAATCAAATAGGCGACACTTATTACATTTCTCAATTCACAGATTTCATTTGAGACAACTGATTTATCAAATAAGTTTTCGGTTTCCCGATATAATATTTCAAGTCGGTGCAATGCACGTATAAGCCTGAGATTTGACCGTACAATTCCAACATACGAACTCATTATTTGCTCCACTTCTTTAAAGCTTTGAGTAATAAGCACCATTTCCTCTGTTAGTGAAGTACCTTCGTCATTCCAGTCAGGAATACAATCGTTGAATGACAGTTTGTCAATTCTTTTTGCAGCATCTTCTACAGCAGCATTAGCATAAACAATGGCTTCTATCAATGAGTTTGATGCCAATCGGTTAGCTCCATGCAAACCCGTACACGAACATTCGCCAGCTGCATATAGTCTATTGATTGACGACTTAGCATTCTTATCAACAACTATGCCACCACACAAATAATGCTGAGTAGGCGACACAGGAATGTAATCTTTTGTGATATCAATGCCCAATTCCAAACATTTTTTGTAAATATTGGGAAAGTGTTTTTTTGTTTCTTTAGCATCCATGCGTGTAACATCCAAATACACATAGTCGTGACCGCGCATTTTCATCTCATTATCGATTGCCCTAGCAACAATATCTCGTGGAGCCAACGAACCTCGCTCATCATATTTATGCATAAATTCTTTGCCATCTTGTGTGCGCAACACAGCGCCATAACCACGTATAGCTTCGGTAATTAAAAATGTTGGTCGCTCACCCGGATGATACAATGCAGTAGGGTGAAACTGAACAAACTCCATATCCTTTATAGCTCCACGTGCACGATGCACCATAGCTATACCATCGCCTGTAGCAATTTCGGGATTGGTGGTGGTAGAATAAACGCTTCCAATGCCACCAGTAGCAAGCAATGTTATTTTAGCAAGAAATGTATGTATATTATTGGAATTCAAATCTAAAACATAAGCACCATAACACTCAATATTGGGTGTATGATGGGTAACTATTTGTCCACAATGATGTTGTGTAAGAATTTCAATAGCAAAATAATGTTCAAATACTTCAATATCAGGATGTGTTTTTACTTGACGTATTAAGCTTTCCTGAATTTCAAATCCTGTATTGTCTTTATGGTGAAGTATGCGATGTTCTGAGTGTCCTCCTTCGCGATGCAAATCGAAAAGTCCTTTTTCATTTTTGTCGAAAGCAACGCCCCAATTTAATAATTCTTCAATCTGAGAAGGTGCTTCATGAACCACTTTTTCCACAACCGACAAATCGCAATGTCCATCTCCAGAAATGAGCGTATCGCTAATGTGCTTTTCAAAAGTATCGGGGGCATAAGTTACCGACGCAATACCACCTTGAGCATAAGATGTATTAGAATCGATAAGCGTGGTTTTACATAACAAAGCTACTTTGCCATATTTTGCGGCTTTGAGTGCGAAACTAATACCCGCAATACCACTGCCGATGACTAAAAAATCAAATTTACGTGTCATTATTTTAAAATTTAGTTCATTTCTACAAAATTTGAAATTTACATGCTGCTATTATGCTTGTTTATAATATTTGTAAGTAAATGGGACAAATTAATTTACTTTTTTAATCGGGGCTAGCCCCGCGCCCCACTCACTTTTTTGCCTTGACGCAAAAAAGTAAGCAAAAAAACACCTCACCCGCCTACGGCACCCTCTCCTTCAGGAGAGGGAAAAAAGGAAATGTAGTGTTTGACTGCGCCCACTTCGCTCGAAAAATC
>CAIWCC010000209.1 GCA_903911085.1 uncultured Bacteroidales bacterium
AATAATACGAGCAGCTCTACCAAAATACATCTGTGCTGGAGTAACATTTTGTAATGATTCGTGATATCGCTCAAAATTATAATACGCAACAAACTGTTTCATTGCATGTTCTAATTCCATTGGGTGTATGTATTCAAAACAATTTGAACTTTTATAGTTAAAAAATAAGAGACACTCATTCATTAATTCAAAATTAAATTTTTATTTCTATTTTTCATGTTTATACCGTAAAATTTATTTCCGATTAACATTTTTTTGGGTTTTGAATGACCCAAAAATGTATCAGAATAAATTTTACTAACTCCCTGCAAGCTATAATACTTACGTTTTCTTTCAAGTATAGTTTTTTGTTTGATTTTTTGACGTTGTGCAATAATACGAGCAGCTCTACCAAAATACATCTGTGCTGGAGTAACATTTTGTAATGATTCGTGATATCGCTCAAAATTATAATACGCAACAAACTGTTTCATTGCATGTTCTAATTCCATTGGGCTATAATACACATCAAGTTTTATTACATTTTTCATTGACCGATGATAGCGTTCAATTTTTCCTTGTGTTTGCGGATGTAATGGTCTACCATGTATTAATTTCATGTTTTGGTCAGCAATGTATGTATTAAAGTCTTTAGCTATGTAACTACTCCCATTATCACTCAATAACTTTGGCATTTGATTTTTATGAAGATTTGACTTCATTAGTGCTTCTTCGATGGTTTGAGCTGCATCTTCTGATTTCATAGTATTACAAAGCTTCCAATGCACAATAAATCTGCTATAATCATCAAGTACAGTTGATAAATAATACCAACCCCAACCAGGAATTTTAAAATACGTGAAATCAGTTTGCCACATTTCATTGGGGCGTACAGTTTTATCTTTAAATTCATCTGCTGCTCGAATAAGGTCAAACGCTGGCGTTTGTATTAATCCTTGAGCTTTAAGTATTCGATAAACCGAGCTCTCAGATATGAAACGTTTATAAGTATCTACATACAAACAAGCTATTTCTCGTGATGCTTTTTCAGGTTTTTCGAGTGCTAATTCAATAACACGTTGCCGTTCTTTTTCTGGTATTTGATTCCAGTATTGCTTTTTTGCTCTTTGTTTTGGGGCTAAAGCATCATAACCTCGCTCTAAATAAGCATTATACCAATTGTAAAAGGTTGGTTTATGAACGCCCAGTTCTTTGAGCGTTTTATTTACACTTGTTGAACTTTGTTCTACAAGTTGTATAATCTCATATTTTTCTAATTGACTGATTCTCATAAATTTCTTGTGTTTTGATTCTACTCCAAGCCAGTCACACTTTTTTTTAATAATTCATTATGCAAATACAAATCTGCTAATGCTTTTTTGAGATTATCATTTTCTCGTTTTAAATGGTCAACCTCTGCAGTATTGGCACTTCTGTCAGTATCGCCATTTAAACGCTTTTTGCCAGCTTCAAGAAAATCTTTGCTCCATTTATAGTATAAACTATCGTTAATACCGTATTTCCGACATATTGCAGCTATAGTATCTTCACCACGCATGCCTTCAATAACGATTCTGATTTTTTCTTCGGCATTAAACAATCTTCGTGTTTCTCGTTTAATGTCTTTGATTACGCTTTCTGAACTTTTCTTTTTTACTACCATTTTGTTATTCTTTTTATAAGTTAAATTTAACAAAATGTCTCTTAATTTTATATATTTACCAGTTCACTTTTGTTTGAATATTTACAATTGTTGTTTGATGCATTGTAATATGTTCTTTTTTGTTTGCTTGGTGCTAACGCTCTGAGGCTAGAAAACGTAGCGGGATTTCGTGTGCAGCGTCATGTCCCGCGAGGGACGAGTAAGCAAGCGAGAAATGCCGCTGCGGTTTTCGGAATCCCCGCTATGTGTACTAGCCTATGTTGTG
>CAIWCC010000210.1 GCA_903911085.1 uncultured Bacteroidales bacterium
AGAAGTCATAATTTAGAATAAATTGTGGTAAATATTCTTCTAAGTTACTGATATTTACTGATATATCAAAATATTTTAAGTGTTATTTTGCTGTTAATCAGCATATTTTTTAATTGGGTTCTACCCTTAATTCGCATTATAAATAAAATTCAGGTCTTTGTACTCTTTAAATTTACTATCCGAACTTATAAGCGGAAGTTTCTCGGTTATTGCTTGCGCAATAATAATTCTATCCACAGGGTCATTGTGATTACGAACCGTAGGAAGTTTTGAAAATGTTTCGAAATACTCATTTTTCGAATGGATTATCTGGATATTAAATTCATTTTCAATAGTTTCGAGTAATTCTTTGGCAGATTTGATTTTTGTAGCGATACGTCCGTTTTGAAATAAATGTATTATTTCATATATACTTGATGAACTTGTATAAATAATATTGTCGTAATCAGAGAATATAGCCTTTACGTTTTTATCAATTAATTGATTGTCAATTAACAGGAATATAAAAACATTTGTATCAATTAAATATCTCATAATTATCTCATTACTGCTCTCATGTCAATAATTCTGCCAGTTCCTTGATATTTCATTGATGCTTCCCATAATTTTGATATTCTTTTGGGCGTTTCTGTTTGCTCGCTTGCTTTTATTTGTTCACTTTTAAGCTCTTTTTTTGTCGTTTTCATAGTTCTATAGTTTTTTTAGGTCTTTCTAAATTATTAAATTTTAATTTTAAGTATTAGAAAATTTTGTAGAATTTATCTTTTCGACTGTGCAATCAGTTTATTTCCTTTGGCAATGGCATCATCGATAGTGCCTACACTTAGGAAAGCCATTTCGGGCATTTCGTCCAATTCTCCATCGAGAATCATTTTGAAACCACGAATTGTTTCTTCAATTGGCACCATAACTCCAGGAAGTCCTGTAAATTGCGATGCCATATACATTGGTTGAGAAAGGAAACGTTGAACTTTTCGAGCACGAGTAACTGTAATCTTATCCTCGTCTGAAAGTTCTTCCATACCAAGTATTGAAATAATATCTTGTAATTCTTTGTTACGTTGCAAAATTTGTTTTACACGCTCGGCAGTATCATAATGTTCTTGACCTACAATTAAAGGATTGAGAATTCGCGAAGTAGATTCAAGTGGATCAACAGCAGGAAAAATTCCCAACTCTGTAATTTTACGACTTAAAACCGTAGTGGCGTCCAAGTGCGAAAAAGTTGTTGCAGGAGCAGGGTCAGTTAAGTCATCGGCTGGTACATAAACCGCTTGTACCGAGGTGATAGAACCGTTTTTGGTTGAAGTAATACGTTCTTGCATGGTTCCCATTTCGGTAGCCAAAGTAGGCTGATAACCAACAGCCGAAGGCATACGCCCAAGAAGAGCCGAAACTTCGGAACCAGCTTGCGTAAAACGGAAAATATTATCGATAAAAAATAAAATGTCACGTCCACCACCATCAGCATCACGAAACGATTCGGCAACCGTTAAACCCGATAATGCAACTGAAGAACGTGCTCCAGGAGGTTCATTCATTTGTCCAAAAACAAGTGTGGCTTGCGATTTCTCAACCTCAGAATAATCAATTTTTGATAAATCCCAGTCACCGGCATCCATGCTTTTCTTGAATTCCTCGCCATAACGAATAACTCCAGAATCAATCATTTCGCGAAGCAAATCATTACCTTCACGCGTACGTTCACCCACGCCTGCAAATACTGAAAATCCATCATGTCCTTTGGCGATATTATTGATAAGTTCCATGATTAACACGGTTTTACCTACCCCAGCACCACCAAACAATCCAATTTTACCGCCTTTTGAATATGGTTCAAGCAAATCAATTACTTTAATACCAGTAAATAGTACACTTTCACTTACTGTCAAATCTTCAAATTTTGGTGGCTGTCTATGAATTGGATATGCACCTTCTTTGTTTAAAGGTTTCATACCGTCAATAGATTCGCCAATTACATTCATCAAACGACCTTTTACTTGGTCGCCAACTGGCATTGTAATAGGTTCACCCATTGCTACTGCTTTTAATCCACGCTGAAGTCCATCGGTTGAATCCATTGCCACTGTGCGTACAGTGTTTTCACCAATATGTTGCTGCACTTCTACAATGAGTTTGCGACCATTTCCACGATCAATACTTAATGCGTCATGAATGGCGGGCAACTGACTTTCATTATTTTCTTTTAAATCAAAAAAAACATCCACAACAGGACCTATGATTTGTGAAATATGTCCAATTAACTCTGGCATAACTTTATATTTTGGGTGATAGATTATTAAAATTTAGAAGGCAAAAGTACAAATATTATTTGCTTTTCAAATATTTTTTTTAATAAAAAAGGGAAAAATAAGACAAAAATAACTTTTGCAATGACTTTATATTTGTAATTGTTATAAATTAAAAAATCTTTCTTGAATTAGATAAATTCCAGCGCCCGCTAAATAGCCCAGAAGTGCCAACCAACTTATTTTTTTTACATACCAGAAAAAATCAATTTTTTCCATTCCCATGGCAGCAACTCCAGCAGCCGAACCGATGATTAAAATACTTCCACCAGTACCTGCACAATAAGCCAAAAATTCCCAAATAAAATCGTCCATCGGATATTGTGAAAGACTATACATACCCTGCGTGGCTGCTACCAATGGCACATTGTCAATTATTGCCGATGATAAACCGATAGTCATAACAATTACGCTCAAATTACCCACAACTTTTGTCAACCATAATGCTACAATTGTCAGAATTCCTGAGGTTTCTAAAGCCGCAATTGCCATTAATATGCCCAAGAAAAAAAGAATTGTTGATATATCAATTCGCTGTAGAGCATGTACCAAAGTGAGATGTTGCTTTTCTACATGAACTTCGGACTTGTGCATTAGTTCAGTAAGAACCCACAATAATCCCAGACCCAATAGCATACCCATAAATGGTGGAAGTAAAGTATATGTTTTAAAAACTGGTACAAGAATTAAAACTAGTAATCCTAAACATAAAATTATTTTCTGTTGTGTTTTTGTAACCAAATTACCTTTGGTCATTTCAATTTTGTGAATTCGTTCTACTTTACCGTGGAGCTGAAATGAAACAGCTGCCAGTGGAACAATTAAGCAAGCCATACTCGGCAAAAAAAGCTTCATCATAATATTGGCAGTAGAAATTTGTCCACCAATCCATAGCATTGTAGTAGTTACATCGCCAATAGGCGTCCAAGCCCCTCCAGCATTGGCAGCAATGATTACAATACCCACAAAAAGTAATCTATCGTCATGATTTTTAATTAACTTTCGGAGCAATGCCACCATAACAATAGTTGTTGTCAAATTATCGAGTATTGCTGACAAAAAAAAGGTGATAAAACCAATGATCCAAATTAAAGTTCGCTTATTGGTTTGCGTAATAAAATCGGTAATAATTTCAAAACCATTATGAGCATCAATAAGTTCGATTATGGTCATGGCTCCCATCAAAAAGAAAAGAATGCTGGAAATATCACCCAAATGTTCGAGTAATTTTAGATTTACAAACGACTTATCGGCGGCAAAATACATAAATGCCACCCAACATAAAACGCCAGTGAGTAATGCAATAGCAGTTTTATTAATCTTTAAATTATTTTCGAAAGCAATACCTGCATAACCTATACCAAAAATGGCTAATAAAATTGTGGTCATAATGTAAATATATTTAACAATCAATTCATATATAAATGGTAAAATTTACAAATTTGGAAATATATGTTTATTGTAAAGTTAATTTGGAAATGAAATGAATCAATCATTTATAAATAATTGAATTCACTATCAAAACAAATCTAAAACACTCGTTTCCAAATCTATATTCATTACTGCATTAACAAAACACACAATAATATATCAACATCAATCTTCCCAACTACATAGAGTATCTATATAATCGGCACTTCCATCACGCAACCATCCATCAAGTTGCGACACTTCTTTGAGTTGCTGTCCACGCATACGAGGCACTACCATGTAGCTGCATCCTAGCTCAGGTAAAGCAGTCATATCGCCCCACAGCTTTTCAAATTGAGTAATTGGAAAAACATCTTCCTGCCCTTTTCCCCAACGTTTTTTCACATCTTTGATAGTAACATAAGTAGGCATTCGACGCGACATTTGCCAAACTGCATTTTTTACTTTTTCCATGTCCGACAAATCGGAACGTAGTAGTTTAAATGCTTTTAGTAATTGGTCAATATCAACCCAAAATGAGTTTGAATTATAATATGACAAGTCAAATTCTATCTTTTCGTCGGGCAATGCCAAACCTTCAACCAATCGCAAAGAACCGTTTACATTTGCCAAACCGCCGCCTCTGTCGTCCAATTTTCTGGAAATCACCTCCACAGTGAGCGCACTGCCTTTGGCTATATGGTACCCAAAGAAAGCTGGATCGGCATTGGCACCCAAAGTGTCAATATTGTGAATAAAAAGATGTTTTAAATTAGGATTTTCAGTAATTAATTCAAGTAATTTTCCATTCAAAAATAAATTTGGAACTTCGTACCAATGACCCACTGGATGAATACATTGATTGGGTAAATTGTCGGTATAATCTTCACCTTCGCCATTTGCTTTTGCCCAATTAATCAATGCTTGATGTAAACTTTCTTGCATTTTCTGAGATTGCTCGTCGAGAACTTGTCGAGCAGTTTCTTCCCAAAGAAAGCGCAAATCACGTTCAGTAGGAATTAATCGAAGTCCAATTGCACGTCCTGGCGATAAAATCAAACTGCCTGGATAGCTGTAATTATCAACAGATTGCAAGTACTGCTCTATCGCTTCATGAGTAGAATAACTTGTTGTGAAAATATGTGGCAAATTAGTTCCACATTGTTGCATAGTCAGTCTACTTTTCGCTAAATGTACTTCCACGAAATTGCGATGCTTGCCTGCAAATTTTGCAAATGGGTTGAGCGATTTCACTACGCCCGAACCCTTTGTCCATCGTGTGCCTGCACCTCCTGCTAGCGAAACTATGGCTAATTCTCCATTTTTCAAAGCTTGCTCACCAATGGTTGCATAAGCTTTCAAATTTTCGGTACGCGTGTCAAAAACTTCAGAAGCAGATACATCTTCAATCTTTGAATTGGCTGGCAATCTATTCTGAACCAAACCAATACGACCAGCTTTTAAATCCGATTTTATTTGACTATGTTGAATAACGTCGAAACCATGCTGAGTAAGTAATCGCATCAAAACGGCTAAATTGGCCGAAGTGTTTTCGCTTTGTGGCATCATTCGCTCAAACAAATTGGAAACAAAATTGCCAAATTGAGGATTGGTTTTGTTGGCGTTACCTAGCAATTCTAATTCTTTGTGCTGACATTTTGTAAGAGTATGCAAATCACGTTTCAGCAATGTAGGCGTAATAAGTGTATAATAACCAACAGGTAAAATTGCATCTTCACCATTTTTAAATTGAGCAAAAGTTCCGTTTTCATTGATTTTGAAATCATAAACCACAGGCTCCATTGCAAATGGCACAGCGTGAATCAAACGTTTTTTTGCTTCCAACATTATTTCGCCCAATCTTTTTTGTGCTATAGCTTTCACATTTGGGTCAAAAATAAATCCCATGCCGCCACCCGACATGCCACCCATCATCCAAAATCCCCAAAACTTGTCACCAAATTCTTTGGTTACAGTTTGAATCAATAATTCGGTATAATAATTTGCCGACCAAGGAATGATTGTTTGAATAGGTCCTTCAAAGTTTTGTTGCGTAAACTGTCCAATCTCTTTTACATCGCCAGCTTTTAATTTAGTCACCACTTCTTCGAAAAAAAGAATCGCTTTTTGCCGAGCTTCCCATTCTTTTTCGGAGCGAAGTAGGTATTTTTCAGTAACCATTTCTAAAATTGGACCTACATCTTGCGCCATTCCGCCATGCACAATTACCAAACTATCTTGCAATTTTTGTCGCGTTTCAGCACTTACAAGGTCGCGTTCCAACACTGTATGTTTTGGCAACAATCGTCCTTTACTTACACCAAATTCTGGATCTTTAAGAGTTGCTTCAACGCCTTTAATCAACTTCATACCTGGCCACACTCCACCAGAATCTTGCCAACCGCCACCCGATCCACCTATCCATTCGCCCAAAATAGCTTTTGCAGCCACCAATCTGCGTTCATCTTCTTGCAATGCACCAACTATTTTTTCGGTTTGACCAGTAGCACGCATACACAATGAAATAAGTGATGCCAATAAATTGGTAGAAACTGCCAATCGAGAGCCCTTTGGGATATTATTAACCTGGCTTACCAATTCAATACCTCTGCCTTCGCCAACAAGTCGTTCCAACAATTGCGACAATGGTAAATCTGCGCCCTCCATTCCAGGAGGCACAATTCCCGAAGCAATTACTGCCGCCTTAATTAATCCAAGATAATCTTTGGCAAAATCAAATACTTCCGACAATTTAGAAATAGAAGCAGTTGTACCCAAATCGATACTTGTTAATCGTAAAACAGGCTCATCAATGACCCGTAAATAAGTATCAATAGGCGGTTTAGGTGCATCTTGCTTGGCATCACGCACACACAAATCGACAGATATATTCAAGACTTTTGCACCTTCAGGAAAATCCATTCCTAAAAAGAAAATATCGCTCCAACCACTGTGTGTCAAATCCATACGCACAGGTGTACATTCATGCAACAAAGGATACATGCCTGTTTGAGTATCTTTTATCAACAATTCTTTTCTAAATTTCAAGGGATGATCATCGGGGTGTCCGGTTCTGAACATCCACTGATTGCCAGGAGTGGAGCGCACACTGCGCTTAACTTGATTAGCCAACGATTGAAAAGCTTGCTGATGATAAGCATCGGCCAAGCCACTCGAAATACCTTCGTTTGCACCTTTTTGTGCTTGAACTTTAAGAAATAAATCGATGGCTTCTTCAAATCTTCGATTGAGCATGTGCTCATAAGCCTCGTATGGAATTATACCTTCGCTGCTCACTCCGTCGCGAAACGGAATATAAAAACGGTGTATTGCATACAAAAAAAATAACGCTCGTACACGATGATACAAATTGCTATTATCGTGTCTGAACGTTTCTAAACTGGCACATTCAGCCAAAAGGTCTTCCAATGAGGCATGAAGACAAACCTGCTCCAAAGAGATATTTTTCACTTCTGGATTTTCAGAAATGATGATTTCTATAAGTTTACTCATTATGATTTAGCTATTTATCGACCAATGGAATGTATATCTTTTGTCACAAAAAATTCGAGAAGTTCAGCCATTAGCCTATCTCTATCTTTACCAGCCAAAGCCAATGATAATTGAGCTTTTAGTAAACCATATTTTGCTCCCATATCAAAACGCCAATCGCTAATTTCTAAAGCTAAATAGTGCTCTTTTACAGTCAATTCGTTCAATGAACTGCTCAAATCGAGTTTCTTAGTGGGGTTTTCAGTTTGCAATTGAGCTAGTATTTTCATTATTGTTGGCGACAAAACATGCATACCAAAAAAACACAAATAATGACCTGCCCTAAGCCCCGATACAAATAGTTGCTGCTCTGCAACCGTTGGAGTAGGTTTTTCAATTACTTTTTCCACTTTGTATAATTCGTTGCTACCATGAATACGACTAGCTCCAATTACTCCGAAATGTGGTATTAATGCCTCGCGTGTAGGCTGAACAGCCGAAACTGAACAGTTATTGAGCTCAGCTATAGCTATTAAATGCTTTGCACATCTCATTTGTGAACGACTTACGTATAAATGATCGCCAACCAAATGTAAGAAAAAATCATTGCCCACAAATTCGGCAGCACAAAGCATGGCTTGTCCGTATCCAGAAGGAGTATTTTGAGTAATAAAACTAATTTGACTTAGAAACGGCGTGCAAGCTTCGCGGTATGCAGTCACATCATCGGGATGTAGTACCACAGCAATCTCCTCTACACCAGCCTCTAACACCTCTTCGACAAGTATTTGCAAAACGGTTTTTCGATTTCCATCTCTGTCAATCAATGTTTGCAACGGAAGATTTCTCTGGTCGGGACCAGCAGCTGTAATAACGGCTTTTGTTACTTTCATAAAGGTGTGTTTTTGATAGTTGGTATATATTTTATTTTCGAATTATTTCACAAATCTATTAATAATTTTTTAATTTGCAATAATAATGAACTGTAGGAATTACTTTTTTTCACAAAGAGCCACATTTTTCCAAAGTGCTATCAATTAAAAATTTGCCTTTTTTAAAATTGCACTATGATAAGTTGTCTTATCTTTTGCTTCTATACTTATGATATAGAAACCATTAGGAAAATTCAAACATGAAATATCGACTTTGTCATCAATATTCTTTAGTTTAAGTACAGTTCTACCCGAAATATCTGAAATGACAATACCAAATTTGGTATTAGGCATTTGAACTGTAAAAAAATTATTTGCAGGATTTGGAAAAACATTCACAATCTTTTTTTGAATTGTTTCAACTCTTGTAGAGCCATGTTCCTTTCCTTTTGCAATCAATTTCAAATTTGCCAATCGAATATTGTCACTTAAACTTATATCGTCAATATCTGCCCCATAAATTTCCAAATAGCGCATTCCAAAATCCAAACCTTTGTTTACAGCAGAATCAAGCACTTGTTGCTTTGTATTTGGTGTGATTCCACATTTATTCATCCTATCAGGTCCATCTTGTACCGACCAAAGCATTTGTGCACCAGTGCGAGTTGGATTATTTTTCATAATAAACCACTGATTTCCTGTTTGTGGCGGAATTAAAGTACAACCCGCAATATCTTCGCGAAACAGACCAAAACGGTCGGGGTAATTCGTAATACCATAATTGGTATAAAGTGTAGCTAAGTAATTCGGAGCATGACCAGAGGCTTTCATTTCAAACAAAACATAATCGACAGAACACCAAAGAGGCGTCTTGGGAAATTTTGACATATAAAAGTCAATAATTGGATACATTTTACTAGCCACGGTTTCGGCACTGTAATTGTATTTTTTCCAAAATGCAGTTTTAGTTTTCAAAATTGTATCTGTCAGCACAGAATCGGGCAAACCTCTAGAAATATTACCTCCAATGGCATTAACATAACTTACTGTTGTGTCATTAGCATATTTATTTGCCAATTGTTGAATAAACAATTTTAATCTATCGAGATAAACATTACCCCAAGGAATCACATCGCTAACAATCTGCCCATAAGTACTATGAAAGGTATTTTTATCAATATAATAATATGTTTCTACATTTGGAATAGTTTTCATCCAAGAAGGAACTCCTAATGGTTGTAATGAGATTTTCTTTTTGGCATTCTTTGCTTTTAGAATTTCGCCATCAATAAAACTCCAATCATAGACGTTCGGTGTGTTTTCCAATGCCTCCCACTTAAAACGACAAACCACACCAGAAATACAAGGATTTGTATATTTACTTGCTGCTATTGCCACATCAGCCGATCCCAAATAATAGACACCACTATGTCCTATAAATTGAGCGTCCAATTTAACTATAAATAGAATGAATGAAATAGCAATTATAATCCTTTTCATATCACATTGAAGAACAAAAATCTATTATTTAGCAATAAAAAGACGAAAGCTAAAAAGGAGTAAACAATTCTACTATTTCAATATTGTAATAGTTCGTTTATCCGTTACTTTATATTAATTTCTGAATCTACATTTAATCGAACACGATAATTCTCCCAAAATTTTTTAGCTGTTTCATTCTCAATAACATGAAAATTGGGGTGTCGTCTATTTGCTACAAAAGCCCGTTTATGTTTAATTGCCAACAAATCATGGTTTTGACTAAAATGATTAATCGTAATCTCAATTTGTTTTATGCCCTCTGTAATCCACTCTGCACCTTTATTCTTTAATTCAGCAAAGACGATATTATCATCATAAGTAAGCATTGAATCACATCTATTATCCATCTCACCATTTTCGCGTCTAAGTTCAATACAATTATCGATTGCTGTATGAGTAATTTCTTTAGAAAAAGAATTTATAACTATAGCGTTCCATTTACTTGGTTCAATGACATTTATATATGCCGCTGTATTATTCTCATCATCTATTAACCCAAATTTATTTTCAGTAGTTTTTGTCTGAAATGCTTCATCATAAAAATTTACTTTCATATTTCCTCTTCAATTTCAAGAAGAGAATCAAATAATTGATTTGCTTCCATTAGTGAGCTATTCAGATAGTTTTTGTCAGATGGTATACCTTCGAATTGTGGAAGCTTTTGTATAGTACCATCGGCTTCATTTAATTGATAAACAACAATATCTAATGGATTTACAATTGATTTAACAGGGACTACTCTATTTAACTTTCCTAATAATTCATCTGTAAGTTTTTTTTCTTTTAAACAAAATCCTTGAATAGAAACACTTAAATAATTAATAATATAAGGACTATGTGTTGTCATAATCAGCTTATTACCATCACTATTGTTTGCAAATTCCAACAAGCTATTGAGTATATTTCTCTGGGAGCTTGGAAACAGATTTTGTTCGGGCTCTTCTACAATATTAATAAAACTTGCATATTTGTTTTTCGATGAAAGTAATTCTATAGCAGCATTTTTCAACTCCTCAGTTAAATGCGGATTTGAAAGTATTTTTTCGAGTTCTTTGGTAATTCTTTTAGACTCCTCCACACTGTTTTGCTTTATCGATGCATCATGTTCCTTGTTCAAAAATTCAGACAAATATTTAGAAACTAAATACAACGGAACAAACGATTGAAAACCGCTCGACGATTCTGAAAGTCTAATTTTATAATCATTGCCAACAATATAAGAAATCTTATTTTGTTTTGAATACTCAAATCGAACATCACCAATTGGCAAAATCAAACTTCCTTTTATTTCCTGTTTTGCAGCTTCAAGTTCATCCAAAAAAGTATACAATGTGCTGGGAAGTCTTTTTAGTAATGAAGGTCTATCAACAGAACTTAGAAAATTCCTGTCTGCTGGCACATACATAATTTTTGGAAATAGAAATTTAGAATAACTATTTTTTTCAACTTTAGTGTTACCATCTTTGTAAAAGATATTGTATGCTACACCTTTATATTCAATACAGGTTTTTTCTTGAAAATAATTTCCAATATTTTGATATGCACAATATTTCTTAAATCTATTATAAATTGTCAAATCTTTTTCTTGAAAATCACCTCGTACTAAGGCTTTTTCTATCCAAGTGAGCGTTGAAATTAATTTTGCAATTGTACTTTTTCCACTACCCTGATTACCAATAAATAAAGTAATCTTAGGTATATCCATCCAACCATCATTATTAGAGAAACCCTTTTTGATTGGTCCGAAATTTGAAATTTTAATTCTACTCATATAAAAGTGATTTCAATTGCTTTATAAAATCTATCGACTCAAACAGACATTTTTTTAATCCAGTTTCAACACTTCCAAAAATGCTTTTTGCGGAACTTCCACATTACCAATCTGTTTCATCTTCTTTTTTCCCTTCTTTTGCTTTTCCAGCAATTTGCGCTTACGACTAATATCACCACCATAACATTTGGCAGTAACATCCTTACGAACAGCCTTTATGGTTTCGCGCGAAATAATTTTGGCACCTATAGCAGCTTGAATGGCAATATCGAATTGCTGGCGAGGTATCAATTCTTTTAATTTTTCGCACATTCGTTTGCCTAAAGTTACAGCATTATCGACGTGAATTAGACACGAAAGCGCATCCACAGGTTCGCCATTGAGTAAAATATCTAAACGAATTAATTTTGACGGGCGGAAACCATTCATGTGGTAATCGAATGAAGCATAACCCTTTGATATACTTTTCAATCGGTCGTAAAAATCAAAAACAATTTCCCCAAGTGGCAAATCGTAAATCAATTCCATACGGTTGCCCGAAATATAATTTTGCTTTACCAATTCACCTCTTTTACCAAGGCAAAGTGTCATTATTTGACCAATATAATCGGTACGAGTAATTATTGAAGCTCGAATATATGGCTCTTCAATGCGGTCGATAGCCATAATATCGGGTAGTCCCGACGGATTGTGTACTTCAATTAAATCGCCTTTATTTGTAATTACTTTGTACGACACGTTGGGCACGGTGGTAATTACATTCATGTCAAATTCTCGGTCGAGGCGTTCCTGAATAATTTCCATGTGCAACATTCCCAAAAAACCGCAACGGAACCCAAAGCCCAATGCCACCGACGATTCGGCTTCAAAAGTAAGCGATGCATCATTCAATTGCAGCTTTTCTATTGAAGAACGCAGGTCTTCAAAATCCTCGGTATCAATAGGATAAACTCCGGCAAAAACCATAGGTTTTACTTCTTGAAACCCGTCGATATGCGATTCGCAAGGGCGTTTTACGTGAGTGATGGTATCACCCACCTTAACTTCTTTCGAAGTTTTTATTCCAGATATAATATAACCTACATTCCCAGCACTAAGCGATTTTGTAGGCGACATTTCGAGTTTTAGTATTCCAATTTCTTCGGCAGTATACACCTTTTCGGTATTGACAAATTTTACCAAATCACCTTTATTGATGGTACCATTTTCAATTTTAAAATAAGCAATTATACCACGAAATGAATTAAATACTGAATCGAAAATCAAACATTGTAATGGAGCTTCAGGATCACCTTTTGGAGCTGGCACTCGGCTAACTATGGCTTCCAAAATATCGTTAACACCCAATCCCGTCTTGCCGCTTGCACGTAAAATTTCCTCGTGTTTACATCCAAGCAACTCCACAATTTGATCTTCTACCTCATCAGGCATAGCATTGTCCATGTCCATTTTATTCATAATCGGGATAATTTCCAAATCATGTTCCAATGCCATATACAAATTCGAAATTGTTTGAGCCTGAATACCTTGTGTAGCATCAACAATTAACAACGCTCCTTCACAAGCAGCTATTGAACGCGACACTTCGTACGAAAAATCGACATGCCCAGGAGTATCAATTAAATTAAAAACATATTCCTCGCCGTTTAATTTATAATTCATCTGAATGGCATGACTTTTAATCGTAATGCCACGTTCACGTTCTAAATCCATATTATCAAGCACTTGCGCTTGCATTTCTTTTCCGGCTACGGTGTTGGTATATTCTAAAAGTCGATCGGCTAAAGTACTTTTTCCATGATCGATATGTGCAATAATGCAGAAATTGCGGATATTATTCATTCGTAATTATCTTCTTAATTTATTTGTTTGGCAAAAGTACAAAAAAAATCATGAATTAAAATGTTTTGATTCGTTACAACTAATTTTTGAATAAAAAAAAGTCTCCGAAAAAATCGAAGACTTTTATTTTATTTTGAATTTATTATTGCAACAGCTAAAAATCTTATTATTGATATTGAATATAAATTGGTTGCGGTTTTAATTTTAATAAATCCGCAGGTGTCATCAATACATTTGGTGCTTTTTTTAAGTCATTTTTGTAAAACAGTTTAAAGCCTGTAAATTGTACTGGTTCTTTATATATGTAAAGTTTATATGTACTGCGTTTGAGAATTGGCTCGCCCCAACCATCCATATTCATAACAATCTGTACTTCTGGACGTAGAATTATTTTTTCGTGGTTTCTAACCATCCCTTGCGTGAAACGGTGTACTATTAGAATTTTGGGTGTAAGGTTGTATTTTTTTACTAATCCAGCCAAATATTCAGAGCAAAAATTAATATCAGTTTCATTCATTGTGCCAATTTTTCGTCCAGGTATACTGCCATCTTTCATCGAGAATTCTGGATCTATTCCTAAATGAACTTGAGGCATTTTGAGGTATTTTTCGAGTAACGGCACTTCATGTTGCACATTGCTCTTAGACACTTGTATGTCTAAAAACACAATTGCATTTCCCATTTTTGCTATCGCAATAGCCGAATCTATTTGAACTTGAGGCATTCGTGTACAATATTTGCCATCTTTCATAGGACTACCTTGTGCCACCACAGCAATATAATGAATAGCTGGCTGTACAGGCGTTGCAGAATCTGCTTTTTCCCATGCTTTAACTTCAGCATTCAATCTTCGCCACACTTCTTTAGGAGGATATTCACCCAATATTCCCATTTTTTTAGAATAGAGATTTCCATAGTATGCAACTATTCTTTTGAAAGGCAAAATGGCACCATTCAATGGGTATGGCTGAGATTTAACTGGCCATAAACCTGTTGTATCACCATTTGCAATGGCCATAATTTTTTTCTGATACGCCAAAGTATCTGTAGGTATTACCTTTACTTCGGGTTGTTCTGATGATGATTTCTTACCAGCTTCCTTTTCGGATTTTTGATTACAACTACAAAAAAGAAGTAGAAACGATAGCGATAAATAAATGAAATGCTTGTAATTCATTTTTTTTTAAGTTGTGAGTGAATAATTGATTATTGTGAAAACAACGATATGAAATTGTTTATATTTAAAATAAACCTTATTAAATTCAATATAGAGTGCAAAAATACAATTTTATTTCAATAGAAAGTTATTTTATAAAATTATAATCAAATTCATTATTAAAACATTAGAGACGAGGCGTACCCCGTCTCTAAAGTAACAACATGAAAGACTACGAATTTACCTCCACATAAACAGAGTTTGAAGCCTTTTTTCCGTCGGCAGTGATTACAAATAAATACACACATTCAATGTCTGCTAGCACCACATTCCGCATTTGAACAAGAATTTTGCCTTCAAAAGCTTCACCTCTTGCTTGACGATTGAAATAAACCGCGCCACGCAGGGTTTTTACCAGTACTGTAACTACATCTGTGGCATCTACCTGTGGATAATCCACTTGCGAATGGTAATTCACAGTCAACACCGAAGCATCCACCGAGGTGCTAATTACTTCCACAGGCGTTAATGACCCACGGGTAATTTGCAACTTCGGATAATCAATCACTGGCATCTCACCCGAGTTATTAATGGCACCCGAAAGATTCAGAGACATAAAAACATTGTGAGGCGACTGTGACTGAGGCAAATTCAATAACCCACCTTCGGCAAAACAACCTGGCCACGCCCAAGCATCACTAATAAGTTTAAAACTTGCCCGCTGGGCTTTTTGTGCATCGGTGTTCTTATCTTTACGATTGAACGCCTTTGCGCTAACCACGTTTTGCCCCTTGTGGACATAAGTGTTGACGTTAGCAAACGATTTTCGCATTTCACCCACTATTGGGTTCCTACTTACTGACATAATATTTTGTCGTCACCTGAACCCGAATAGCAACATCGCCTTCATCGTTGATCTGACTCTGCAAAAGTACTTTTGTTCCAAAAAACACTTGTGCAAGTTGTCAGGGAAGTTGCCTAATATGTTTTTTATATTGTTGATATACTGTCGTTTACAATAGTACGTTTTTCATTACATTTTACCAAAGATTGCTTATTTGTATATTCTATGTTTAGCATGTATGATATGTATAAACGCAAACAGGGTTTCATTTTGGAATGAAGCCCTGAAAATGAGATAATATCATTGGAATATTAAAATTTGTTATATGTAACTTTCATACATAATGGTAGTAGAGAATCCTTCATATTAACCAACACTACCCAGGGCTTTGAATATAGACACAGAAAAAGAAATACAAAACGATACAAACTTACTACTTCTTCAAGGTTTAGAGGCTCTCCATGCCCAATTTTTAGGAAAATCACCACAAGAAGTGCTGACTTATTTTCTAACAGAATATAATGGCAAAATTGGACTTTCATCGAGTTTAAGTATTCAGGATCAGGTTTTGACCAATTTGATAGTGAAAATAAATAAAGATACTTGCATTTTTACGCTTGATACTGGGCGGCTTTTTACTGAAACATGCAGTTTAATTGATAAAACAAATTTGCTTTATGATATTAAATTGGAAGTCCTTTTTCCAGATTATAAGGAAGTTGAAAAAATAGTAAAAACCGAAGGAATCAACTTGTTTTATGCAGGTATTGAGCAACTAAAACTGTGTTGTAAAGTTCGTAAATTGGAACCACTAAATCGAGCTTTCCGAGGGTTGGATGTTTGGATTTGTGGTTTGCGCCGCGAACAATCTGTAACTCGGCAAAATGTTCAAATGGTAGAATGGGACGAAGCCAACAGATTGATAAAACTTAATCCGCTCATTAATTTCACCGAACAGCAGGTGTGGGATTATATCAAAACCAATGCAGTTCCATACAATAAACTTCATGATAGGGGATTCCCAAGCATTGGTTGTCAGCCTTGTACACGTGCCATCAATTTGGGCGAAGAAGTTCGAACTGGCCGTTGGTGGTGTGAAAACCCCGAACAATAAGAGTGTGGACTTCACAAAAGATAATCTGGATGACGGAATTATGACTCTGTAACTCACATTTCAAATAAACAAACTTTACAATAATAGTCTTTTTTTATTCTTGAATATTTAATAAAATGTAATAATTACAGAATAAAAATAAATTCAAAGTAGTTAAGTGTCATAAAATTAGCATTATAATGGTTTTTTAGACCATCTTTAGGAAAAAAATTATCACCATAATGGTCTGGTATACGTTCTATGATTAGCCTAATTTTGAAAAATCAAAAGAAGGTCAGAAAAACCAATTTAATTAACTATAATTTAAATGAATACAAATATATCTCCCTTGTCGCCTCAGCAATTTGAACTTTTTACCCAACTAATCCGCTCGCTCAATAAGGAGCAATTGACATGGGTAACAGGTTATTTGGCTGGTTTGTCGGCTCAGAATATTTCGTCAGAAATTACCGAAACTGAGAGTTCAAGCTCTGAAAACGATTCCCAAAACATTTTGACAATTTTATATGGCTCTCGCACTGGCAATGGTGAAGGATTGGCAAAAAGAGCTTTGGAAATGGCTAAAGGCCTTGGTTTTAATGCAATTTTAAAAAGCATGGCCGATTATAAAGTACGTGATTTACAGTTGGAAAAAAATCTGCTTGTTATCGTGTCCACCCATGGCGATGGTGAACCGCCTTTTGCTGCGCGCGAGCTGCACGAATTCATTTATAGCAAGCGAGCGCCAAATCTTGAAGGGCTTTCATTCGCAGTTCTTGGACTGGGTGATTCGTGTTATTTTCAATTTTGCAAAACAGCTAAAGATTTCGATGAACAATTGGAAATTCTTGGTGCTAAACGTTTGGTGGCACGTATTGCATGCGATGTGGATTTTGAAAAAACGGCTGCGAGCTGGTTAGAAACAACACTTCCTGCTTTTGCAAATAAGGAAATTGTGGCTCAAAAAGAGTCTCCAAAGTTTCGGATGATTCTGCCCAATCAAAAGGGGAAAAAGGAAAATGTTATTGGATATTCTAAAAAGAATCCATTTTCGGCACCAGTTTTTGAGAAAATACTACTTCATGGCAAAGGTTCTAAACGACAAACTTTGCACATTGAATTAAATACTGAAAATGCTGTAGGATTGGAATATGAACCAGGCGATGCTGCAGGAGTTTTGCCTGTTAATTCTGTTGAATTAATTAACGAAGTTCTAGCCATAACTGGATTGAATGCTGACGAAACTGTAACTGTAAATGGGCAAACCAAACAGCTATACGATGCGCTTAACAGAGATGTTGAATTGTCGAAAATTACAATTGATGTAATAACGCGCTTTTTACAATTTGCACCAAATGAGCAACTTCAAAAGCTTGTTAGTGAATCAGATAAATTTAAGCAATACCTTGAAGGACGGGATATTGTGGATTTGTTTCAGGATTATCCAACCAAAATATCCGCCGATGATTTTATCAAACTACTTCGCCCATTGCAAGCGCGTTATTATTCCATTTCGTCAAGTCCCAAAGCATATCCTGGAGAATTGCACCTTACTGTTGGTGTAGTAAACTACGAAAATGCAGGACGTGAAAAGCGTGGAACTTGTTCAACTTTTCTGTCGGAAGTGGAGGTGGAGGATGAAAAAGTGCCAATATTTATTGAGTCAAATCCAGAGTTCAGATTGCCTAAAAATGATGAAACGCCGATAATAATGGTGGGAGCAGGCACAGGAATTGCGCCATATCGTGCTTTTATTCAACATCGTGAGTTAAATACAAAGCGTGGCAAAAGTTGGCTCTTTTTTGGAAATAGAAATTTTGAAACCGAGTTCTTGTATCAAGCCGAATGGCAGAGTTTCTTAAAATCTGGTGCTTTGACAAATATGGATGTGGCATTCTCGCGCGATGGCGAAAATAAAGTGTATGTTCAGGACAGATTACTCGAAAAATCGGCCGAAGTTTTTAAATGGCTCGAAGAAGGTGCTCACTTTTACATCTGTGGCGATATGAAAAATATGGCTCGTCAGGTTCAAAATGCATTAATTAAAATTGTTGAAACTCATGGTTTTTTGACAGCTGATGAAGCTAAAGAATATATTGCTAAGTTGGAGAAAGACAAACGATTACAATTGGATGTTTATTAAGAATTCTTTTGTTGACTAGTGAGAAATGTTTGTGTAATAAATTAGAATAAAAAAGCCTTAGTACATTAAAAAAAGAATATCAAATTTTATATTGCTGAGGATATGATTGTTACTAATCTGTTCGAACCTCGCACAGTACTGACATCGACTGGTGAGCCGAAAAATGGAGTAGTATAACCAATTGTATTGAACATTTGAAATAATTAATTTTTATGTGTGTTTTATCTACCACAAACGAGGTATATATTTACCATAAACGTGCGATTGTATTACTTCCAAAAAAATAGGAATTTTGTATCGTCGAAATAATCAGACGAAGATCAGTATAAATTTCAATTTTAAGCTTATGAATCACTATTTTATCATACCTGGTTATCAAGGTTCAGGACCTGAACATTGGCAAAGTTGGATAGAAAATAAAGAAAGCAATTTTCATCGCATTTATCAAAAAGATTGGAATAATCCTGACATGACAGAATGGGTAGAAAATGTTGATAGAGCCATTGCAGACTTTGATCCACAAACAGTTGTACTTGTAGCCCATAGCTTAGGTTGTTTAACTGTGGCTGAATGGGTGAAGCGCTATAATAGAAAAATAAAGGCGG
Source organism: uncultured Bacteroidales bacterium (assembly GCA_903911085.1). GTDB lineage: Bacteria > Bacteroidota > Bacteroidia > Bacteroidales > Paludibacteraceae > Paludibacter. The sequence continues at coordinate 19,080 of CAIWCC010000210.1, forward strand.
CGTTACTTGTAGCGCCACCAGATACTGAGGTTGTTAAGCAGAAAATTGGTGAACATCTTTTTACAGAAGCTCCAAATCAAAGGATTTTATTCCCTACAACGCTTATAGCAAGTACAAATGATCCATGGGCAACGATTGAAAAATCGGAACTTTATGCACAAAATTGGGGTAGTGAATTTATAAATGTTGGCGAAGCTGGACATATTAATATTCTTTCGGGATACGGAGAGTGGGAGCAAGGCTATGAAATTTTAAAAAGATTATGATAAATAGATGTTTTAGAGTTGTAAAAACATGTGATTTTTGGACTTTAAAAATTACTCCCAACCATTAATTTCGCTTGAAATAAAGATTGGGAGTTTACTTTATAAATACATAAATGCAAAGATAAGGTGAAGTTTTTTAGTACTTTATAATTTTGCAAGTGTAAGTTTAAATTGACGTTTAATGTCTACATGCATCTAATCTTTTACACATCTACAAGGCAGTCCTGCTTGCGGTAAATGTGATTCGGAATAAATGCCCATTTTGTTATAGTAAATGGCTGCACTTGTATATATTGCAGAAAAGGGTGTCCAAAAGTAAGCAACAGTCCCTTCTGGTTCAAAATTACCGTAAGCACCTTGTCTCCATCCAGAAGGATATGCTGAAAATCCAGTACTATTATTCGAATTGACGTTATTGCCTACATGGCCATAAGTAAGAGAAAATCCCCAACCAGTTTTACTTGCTATGGATTTTGCACTTCCATTCAAATAAGCACTCAATTGATTCCATTCTTGCATAGTAGGTATACGATATCCTTTTGGACAGATATTTTTTGTGGAGTCCAATACTATGGAATAAATAGCCAGTTGGTTATACAATATGCCGTATTTTTTAGCAGTTGTTGGATCGTTATTGTAGTAGCAATATGCAGGAATACTTGTTTCACGCCATTGTATATCGCCAAAAATAGAGTCTGGATTTGTCATAATATTGGTTCTTTTGATGTCGCTATATCGGGTTGTTCTCAGGTTTTCGGCCATCCATTTTTTTCCATTTATTGATACGGTTGGATATCCGTTTCCACTGCCATCAATACAGACAATAACATGGATAAGATAATTGTTGCTTATAGTAGGAGTGTCATAAGAAATTACACTACTAATTCCCGAAAACACCTGATATTGAAGTTGGTCGCCGTTTTCGAAGTACATTGAAGTATACAGGGCCGTTTTCGCTTTTTGTGAAGTTTTTGTGTCTTGTGAAATCGCTGTTGCGATATCTTCAATTTTAGTGTAATTAACGTGTTCTTTCAGATTCACAAATTTTGTTTGCAGAGAATATTCGTTTCCATAAACTTTGAGGATATAAGAGCCAACTGGTACTGAAATTTGATACGTATTTTCTCCTACTTGTAAATTGCTGTTTATTTCAGTCTGTTTTTTTCCATCTATACTATAAATAGCAATTAACGCTTTTCCAGTATATGGAGCAATGATTTTAGCAGTAATTTGTGAAGTTGATTGATTGGAATATACAAAAATACTGTTCTGGTAACTATTCAGATTATTTAATCCAGTTCCAACATCTGACAACTTCAAACTATATGCTTTAGGCACAGTCACAGTTGTGCTTTTCGATAGGTTTGTAACTTTTACGCTGTCAATTTCAATAAGTAAATCATCGGAAGCAAAACTAATTATGTATTCAAGTGCAAAAGATTTTACCGATGAAAATCCAAGAATTATAGAAAGAAGGACGAGTTTTAATAAATTGTTTTTCATTGTGTGTTGTTTTTATTTGAGAGTTATTTTAATTGAAAATTATTTTTTTGAAAGTTGAGTTAATTCTTGAAAAAAGAAAAATATAAAATCATAATGATTATATTTTTATAAATTAGCATTTATTTTAATTAATACTCTGATTTACATTCAAATACTTTGGAAAGCAAATCAGAGGGAATGTGGGATTTAGAAGGAACGAATGGCACGAACACTGTTGTATTCGTAGTTCATAGTTGTAGGCATTTGTACGCCATTCACAAAATATTGTACCCAAGCCTTATGCCCATCGTCTGCACTGGAACTCCAATAATCTGATGGAGAAAAACCACCAATCTGAGATCTACATAATTCGTATAAAAGGTTTAATTCATCTTTGCTTGGTAAATACCAGTCGCTATAACCACCTAAAACCAAATCAGAACATAATTTAGCTGCGTAGCTCCTTCCCTCCGATCCTTGTCTGCTAACAATCAAATAGGTATTTGAACTTCCTGACCCTATTACAGTTGACGTTTCTCCAGCCATTGCATCTCCACCACCACCACCAAACCATGCAATAGCATTGCTCTGGTCGTATGGTGCTGCTATCAAACCATGTATTTCGCCAGTAATATAGCGAGGATCCCCAGATTCAAATATATAACAAATAATACCACCTTGATAACTATCACCAATTTTAAGATTAGAAATTGTTATAAAAATCTCTTCATTTCCATACACAGTGCCAATACTATTTGTTGCATAGGATTTAGCATAATAAGTAGTTCCAGCTTCTAATCCTGTAATAATTGCAGTAAAACTACCCATTCTACTGCCACAAATTACTTTACTTCCAAGTACGGTTGGATTTGAAGATGTTCCATAACAAATACCTCTTTCAATAACCTCTCCGCCACCATCCGATGCCACATAACCGTCGCAAGTTGCGGAACTACCAGTAATATTCGACGGTGATATTGTATTTACAGTTGGTAAAGTTATTGTTGTTTTATGGTTTTTCCACACTGGTACACCACCTTCAAGAGTTAGTACATTACCATCCAGCGTTGGAGGTACGGTAATCCAAGCCGTTCCATTCCAATATTTTATTTCACCGATAACAGAGGTAGTCGCACTTTCGCCAGCCTTTTTTGCATACATCGCATACGGCACGCTGAGTAGTTGACTTTCGGTGGTAATAGTATAATTTGTTCCTCCTATAGGGTCAATCATTATTTTTACATAAAACGAACCTTCGCCCCAAGGAATTTGCGAAAAACTCAATGCATGATAGGGATAAGATGGAGTTCCGCCCCCAAGTTCGAGGGTTAAAAGTCCGTTGGCATTGGTGCTTGCCACATGTTTTTCTTGATAATAAGTCATTGGCAAACTGCCACTTGTAGTTTTCTGTATGGCCACAAATACACCAATTTGCTTGTTCACAATCAATTCGTTACTAGCATTGCGCACCACAGCTTGATAACTCATTTTTTCGGGAACTTGCCCAAAAACACTTGTGCTAAATGATGAAAATACTACCGCTATGATTAGCAATAGACTAAATTTGAAGTTTCTTGTTTTCATGATTTCTTGTTTATTAGTTTGTTATTTCTTTATTATTTTGAATGTTTTCATTTCTAAACCTTTGGTGGATTTTCCGTTTTTGGGTTTGCTAATAACTTTCAGAAAGTAGTTTCCAGCCACCAAAGCTTGCATCGAAATGGTAGTTTCCGTACCAATTATTTGTTTATTTACCAGCATTTTGCCCGAAATGTCGAAAAGTTGATAATATAAATTATCGAGGTACAATTCACTTAAATCGCCAAGTGTCAATCGCAAATTGTCAACTACCGGGTTTGGGTGTGTAGTCCAGTTAAGACTTATGCTTTTTGCCTCATCGATACCGGAAATAACTGAGATTTCGAATGGTTGCTGAACGCCTTGTGCCACCGAACCGCTTGATGCCGTGGTGGTGGTGTAAACGGTTTGACCAATGCTGTAACTCACAGAACCTTGTGTTCCTGTAGAGTTACCACCAGCAGCAGTTATTGTGGTTTGTGCATTGCTAACAGCAAAGCAAATAGACAAAATGAAAAGAAGAGCAGTTCTCAATTTACTGACTTTGAACACATAAAGTCGATGTTTGTAGTTTTGTAACATGGCGTTTATTTTTTTAGGTTGATAAAATATCTTTGTTGATTGTTTAATTTGTTTCGTTTGGAAGTGCGTCCAATGCTTCTCCCATTTGTTGGAATTTGATATTTTTCGGCAATTCAAATTTGGTGGCGGGCACTGCTGCGTTTGTGTCGAACGAAGTAGCCGTTTCGGTATAAGTAATTCCAATCAACGTAGTAAACGACTTCAATGGAATGCCTTTAAACTGTAGAAACTTATTGGAGCCTAAAGTGAATTTTAGGCAATTTCGACCCAAAAAGTTTTCGTAACCTTCAATTTCGCCACCTATATCGGTAATTATTTTACGTTCCTTTGCGTGAAGTTGAGCATCAGATTGTCCCGAAGTTATTTCTTTTCCTATCTCGGTTTGAGCTTCAATGCTCATTTGAGAGCCAGTATTATCAAGCAAATTTGCTAACCATATTTGATTCCCTTTTCGAATCTCTAGTTTTTTCTCGCTGGTTTTATTGCTGAATCCCATTATCTTAACTGTGGTTGTGCTTTCGGTGAGCGTATACATCAACATTCCGTAGTTATCAAACCAAACCGACTTTGTGCCTGTAGTATTACCGCCGAGTGTATATTCTATGTGCCCCGATTTTGTAAAATAGTATTTCCCTTGTTGCTGTGCCAATAGGCTGACCGTAAAAAATAGGGATAGAAATATAATTATTTTTGTTTTCATTTTTTTTTGAATTATAATTGTTTATGTTTGTTATTTTTCTTTATTGCTTAATAAATGATAAGTGTTTAACTTCTGAATTATGACTCAATACGAGAATGTAAAGCCCTGATTTTAAACTCGAAACATTAATTTTCAAATTATTTCCATAATTCATATTCATATTCTTTTGTTCAATCAAGCAATTGCCTGTTAAATCATATATTTCAACAATTGTATTTCCTACTACAGAATTATTGGAAGAAATGTTCAATACATCATTAACTGGCTGCGGAAAAGCTTTAAAATCAGCGGTTAAACTATTTTTATCAAGCGCTGTTAGGTACGACAATGTCAGGTCGGGTATTGCAGTTTTTGTTTCCACATATCCAAGACTGTCAACTGCCAATGAATATAATTTAATGGTCTTCCCTTTTTCAACAGTAAATTTTTCGATTGGTGTAGAAGTAGTTTTAAGCAATTTATATGCGCTGTCGTTTACCGAGCAATACACTTTATAATGCTGTATGCCAGAGCCTTGGTCGTTCCCTGAAAATTCGAGTCGGTAATTGTTGGGTTGAGTATCTTTCACCGATGTTAATTTACTGTCTGGAGAACTGAAATCGAGTCGGTTGGCGTACTCATTGGTAATTATCGGACTGTTTTTATCAAAAATGATAGCGGCTTTGTTTTTTACAACAGTTCCATCTATTACACTTTTATTAAGGGCAACATTAAAACTAACAAAACCCTCGCCGTCGTGATTTGCATTGTTTGGCGGAAGAAAACCGGCATATGGGTCTTCAGGCAAGTCCATTGTTTCGGGGTCGAAAGAGCGGAATGACCAGTTGGCTATCCCATTTTCTTTATTGAATTGTGCTGTTAATCGAACTATCAAGTTCTTTTTGGGTCTTAAATCCACATCGCGTATTATGTTTTGGTTAAATCCATTAAAGTAAACAGTGGTATCTGCAAATCCAAATGATGTAAAACTGAATTTTTCTACATCGTAAACAGCTGTATCAAGTGTATCAGTTATAAATACATCCTGAGCTGGTGCTGTAGCGGTCGATTTGTTTTCAAAATTAATAACGTACGGTAAGTTTTCGGTTTTATTAATGCAGTTTTCTAAACCATATCCATGCGGTCCATTTTTCTCGTTAGGATCCAATGATGAAACAGCGTTTATCGAATTGCCATTTTTACCTTCGGGATTGTAACAATCTTGCATAGTATCGGAAAAACCACTCACATCCACAATGGTTGTTACCAAAGATACTGCAAAGTCAAGCGCTTTTGCAGGTGTAAAAAACGATGTAGTACAATCCCAAGCCATAGTGGCATAATCCCAAATCATACTTCCTACCGTACTTTCCTCTGCCGATTCCTCATCCGCAAATACAGGCTCTACCACATTTTCGTATATTGATTTTGCGCACGACACGCCAGGGATTAAGCCAATAAGCTGGTCGGTCATTGCTTCGGCTGTTGCATCCAACATACAATCGGCAACTTCGCCTCGCATTGGCGAACCAAAATAAGGTTTATTAGTCCAAACCAATATTTTTACATTGTTATCTGACTGAATATCAATCCGTCTGTTGATTACTTTGCCTGCCGGAAGGTTATGAATATAGAAAGCATACACTTTGGCATTAAAATTTTCGCCCAAAACTCTTTTGGTTTTAACAAATACAGGAACGGTGTCGAACTTGATACCTCTATCTTTGGCATATTTACTAAGTGTAATTTTCAAGTCAGTAAATTCAATTTCGGCATCTTCTGAAATGGCAATGAATAATGGTATTCCTAAAGCATCAACATTCCCTGAATTTTTAAGAAACAAAGTATACTTTGTTTTAGTTCCTTTGCGAATAACATCACGTCCAACAATAGAAACATCAATTTTGGGTGCGCCACCTTGCTCAATTACAAAGTATTTGCTCGATACATATTTAATGCCAACCGTGTTGACGGTGACTGTATATTGCCCCGGCGTTTTATCATGCAAGTCGAATCGGCAATAAAGTGATGCATCGTCATTTAATTTAACCGAATCGGCGACAATGTCATTTTTCCCTGTCGCTGTAAGTTTCACAACCGAATTTTGTGTAAAACCTCTACCGTCTATTTTCATTGTTACATATCCTTTATTTCCAGACTTATAGGGATTGAAATCAGATATGCCATTGCTTAACACTTGTTTTTTTACTAAATGTTTTCCAGTATTATTCCAAGCCGTAAAAACAACATTGGAGTATGTATAATCAGAAAATCTGTGTACTGGATTGGCTAATGTTGAAGTTGTGCCATCGCCGAAATCCCACAGAAAATTGCATGGTAAATCAACTTTCTCGTTAAAATAAACATCTTTCCCAACCACTTGATAATCAAAATCAGCAATAGGTATTTTTTCTGGATCTTTTATACTAATGCAATATGAGCCTCCTATATTTGTAGGACTAAACACTTTCATGTAATACTTACCACTTTTAAAAACCCCTTTTATAACGCCATTTTTATCGGGGAAAATATAATTAAGGCTATTTTCAAGGTATAAAATCAATGCTCCATCTATAAATTTATCTTTCAAAAACCTCAAGTTCAAGCTGGTGTCTTTTGCAAGCGTAAAAGTATATAAATCTTGCCCATCCATTTTTTTTGCGTTTATCATCAAACCTACTTTGCCTGTAATATCATTTCTAATATCAACAGACTTTGCCTGCACTATTTCGTCGTTGGGCTCAATGTCGTTTGCATAATAATTGATGGGCTCAAATTCGGCTTTTATTTTGTAATGGCATCTCTCAAAACCACTAGGACTCAAAACTGGAAAATGATATTTCCCCTTGTGACAAGCATTGGTAAAGCCACTTAAAAACAGATTATTAACTGTAAAATCGTTGAATATCACAGGAAGTTTAACGTATCCGTCTTCGGGCAAAGTAACCGAATAATAATCAATAACATCGTAAGTGGAGTTTATATAACCAAGATTTCCCTCTTTAAAAACGCCAAACTCAAGTGGTATCGAACTGATAGTATCGTTGTTTGGCTCTGCATCATCGGGCATAATTAACCCCTCAACATAAGTAACTGTTAGCAAATAAGTTGCCAAAGCTGTAGCCCCACTCACCTTAATGTATTGAACTCCAGTATAAGGAAATGTAAACGTGGTATCCAGCACATTCGACAAAGTAAAAGATGTGATTGATTTGGTTGGGCTGTTGCCATAAAGCGTGAAAGTAACTTTTTGGTCAGTTTTAAAGCGCACTTTAAACACTCCATTGCTTTGAGGCAAAATCCACCAATCTATTTTATCTGCTGAATTATCAACCGTGCCCGAATTTAACACAGCTAATTGTAATGTATCAGAAGTTTGATAGGTGCTATTCGGCTCACTTTCGGCCTTTAATACGAATGCTGAAAACGAGAAAAGAGCTACTAAAAAGACTTTTACGGAGCTTTTACCTATATGAGTAATGTTTCTTTTCATGGTCTTAGAGATTTTTAATATGATTATATACTTTGTTTGAACTGAAACCTGTTATTAGCTTTGATTAAATTGCAATTACAATTTTTTGATACGAATCTCGTTAATTGTACCTGATGTAACTGCTATTTACAGTAATGCTGTAAAGAGTGGCTATATTACTCATTATGAGTAGGAATAATGCGATTAAAGGTTTTTAAATGATAGTTCATTTATTTTTCACTTTTATATTTAGTAGGATTAATCCTCTGATTTACTTTCCAATTCTTTTGGAGTGTAAATCAGAGGAAAGCTGGGATTTATAAGGTCGAAGGAAAGCGAGCTCCAAATAAATCAATTATCCCGAATGCAACGTACAGAATAACCTTTCCGCTTAGGTTGAGAGCTTAATAAATGGAAATTGGTATCGAATAATAAGCCCATATAATATGCGTTGATATAATCGTTGGAAGTAGTACTAGTACTCCACCAATTACCACCTTTTTCAAGGTAGAAGAAATTCCCAGTATCGGTGCGATGGCCACTGGGCAAACCACTGAAACCACTACTGTTATTTTTGGTTAAATCGTCGCCTACTGCATCTGTGTAGTTAGTCGATGTTGCAAACCAATCCGTTTTAGCAGCCAGCGCTTTAGCTACGTTTGGTGAAGTACCCAAATGATTAGCAACATAATCTAGTAACTCAGTCCACTCATCATTGGAAGGTACATGCCAGCCTGCGGGAGCTAATTTTCGAGAATCAACTACAGCATACCAATTATATAGCTTGCCATATTTTGTATCGTTTTTTAAATTATTTTGATAATTACATTGCGCTCCAGTAGTTGCTGATACCCATTCTCCATTCTCAGTAATGTTTGCTATAGTATCTCCGTTGCAATAACGGGTTGTTCTTAGGTTATCTACCATCCAAGTTTGTGTGCCGATAGTAACGGTAGCATAAGTATTGCCGTCAATATCGGTAACGGTATTTTTAGTAGTAAAAGCAACTTCATCTCCATACACAGTACCTACGCTATTTGTCGCATAAGCTCTTATATAGTAGGTTGACCCCATTACTAATTTTGTAATAATTGCGTTGTAACTACCTAACCCATTGCCACAAACAATTTTACTGTTAACTATAGATAAATTTGGTGACGCTCCATAACATATACCCCTTTCGACAACTGGACCGCCACCATCCGAACCTACATAACCTTCGCAAATAGCCGAGTAATCAGTAATAATTGATGGTATTAATGTATTTACTGTTGGTAAAGCTATTGCAGTTTCATTGTCTATCCACGTCGGCACTCCACCCTTAAGAGTGAGTACTTTACCATCGGAAGATGGTGCTATAATAATCCAATTTTTTCCGTTCCAGTATAACATATCTCCATTCTTTGTACCATTAGGAATTGAGGATTCCGAAGTTGTATTACCAGCATTTTTTGCATACATCGCATACGGCACGCTGAGCAATTGACTTTCGGTATTAATGGTATAATTAGTTCCTCCAGCAGGATCAATCATTATTTTTACATAAAATGAACCTTCGCCCCAAGGGATTTGCGAAAAACTCAATGCATGATAGGGATATGATGGTGTTCCGCCACCAAGTTCAAGTGTCAAAAGGCCGTTGGCATTGGTGCTTGCCACATGTTTTTCTTGATAATAAGTCATTGGTAAACTGCCACCTGTGGTTTTCTGTATGGCCAAAAATACACCAATCTGCTTATTCACAATCAATTCGTTACTGGCATTGCGCACCACTGCTTGATAACTCATTTTTTCGGGAACTTGCCCAAAAACACTTGTGCTAAACGTTGTAAATACTACTGCTATGACTAGCAATAGACTAAATTTGAAGTTTCTTGTTTTCATGATTCCTTATTTTTATAGTTTTGTTATTTCTTTATAATTTTAAATGTTTTCAGTTCTAAACCTTTGGTGGTTTTTCCGTTTTTGGGTTTGCTAAAAACTTTCAGAAAGTAGTTTCCCGCCACCAAAGCTTGCATCGAGATAGTTGCTTCCGCACCAGTTATTTGTTTATTTACCAGCATTTTGCCCGAAATGTCGATAAGTTGATAATATAAATTATCGAAGTACAATTCACTTAAATCGCCAAGTTTCAATCGCAAATTGTCTGCTACCGGGTTTGGGTGCGTAGACCAGTTAAGACTTATGCTTTTTGCCTCATCGATACCGGAAATAACTGTGATTTCGAATGGTTGCTGAACGCCTTGTGCCACCGAACCGTTTGATGCCGTGGTGGTTGTGTAAACGGTTTGACCAATACTGTAACTTACTGATCCTTGCGTTCCTGTAGAGTTACCACCAGCAGTAGTTACTGTGGTTTGTGCGTTGCTAACAGCAAAGCTAATAGACGAAATGATAAAAATAGCTATTCTTAATTTGCTGACTTTGAATACATAAAGTCGATGTTTGTAGTTTTGTAACATGGCGTTTGTTTTTTTAGGTTGATAATATGTTTTGATTTAAAGAATTAAGATAATTCAGCAGATTCTTCTTGTATTTTTGGTTTACGGATATAATTTGCTGATTCTCAATCTCCACTTCCATTGTTGATATTTTAAAAGCACTTATTTTGTCAGGATTTATTGCAAAGTTTTTATGAATTTGAATAAAACCGACTTTCAATATAAACTCTTGATATTCATCGTTTAAGTATTGTATCATGTATTTTTTAGTTTTTGTGTACAATACAAATTTATTGATTTCCAGTATTTCCACTATGTAAATTTCGTCGCTATTGGCAGTAACAATGGCTTCGTCAGTTTCCAAAAGTAGTTTACACGTTTTAGCATTGATATTGATAATTTGTTTAATGTTCATCTTTCAAATTGGGAGTTAAGTGTAGTACAAATTTACAGCACTTAATCTTCAATTTATTTATACTTATATATTTGTTGGAGAAATGTATATTTTCGTTGATATTTTCTTTATATCTGTTCCAACATGACCATGACTTTTTCACGAAAACGAGTAGCTACTGGCACACGAGTCTGGTCGGAAAGTCCAAGTGCACCACCATCCGCTTTGTGAAAACAGACTATGTGCTTCGTATTGACAAGGTGTGATTGATGGCAACGAATAAAGTGATTATTTTGAAATAATGTATCGTATTCTTTCAAATTTTTGGATACAACTATTGTTTTTTTATTGCTAAAAAAGAATGAAGTATAAGCTCCATCGGCCTCGAGACGAATAATATCATCGAGCTGAATAACGTGAATGGAATCGGCAGTGCGCAACACAATTTTTGATGGTTGATGCTGATTTTGGATATTTTGAAATAGAGCCGAATAACGGAGTTGAAGGTCGTTTTGCTCTGTTTTTTTGATGGCTTTTCTGATTGCATCAGAAAATTCCCCTGATGTATAAGGCTTTAATAGAAAGTCGAGTGCGCTAAATTTTATGGCTTGCAGCGCATATTGCTCGTAGGCGGTAATAAAAATGATATTGAAATTGATTTGCGGAAACCGTTTCAGAAGGTCAAAAGCAGTTCCATCGGGCAAATCCACATCGAGCAACACCACATCGGGTTGATGCACCAGAATGGCTTCGAATGCGGTTTCTACACTCTCGGCTTCGGCACAAAGCGTTATTTCAGGAAAGAACTCGGCTAGCAGTCGCTTACTTTGCTCACGGGGCGACAGTTCGTCGTCAACGATTAAAAGTTTCATAAATAGAAGCCTTCTTGCCCCCAAAAGGGGATGTAAGAGTCATTACTTTGATTAATTTTTATTCTTCATATCTTTTAAATGGCACTTCAATATAAACCAAAGTTCCTTTTCCAGTTTGAGGATTGGGACTTGAAATCTCTAATTTCTCGGTGTTATTTCCTGTAATATTGAGCCGCTCGCGTGTAATGTCGAGAGCAAAAGATTTATGTTTTATATTGTTTGAAGTTGATGAAAAACCTTTTCCATTATCTGAGATTTGCAAGGTAAGTTTCTTATTTTTTGAGCTAAAAATGATATTTATTTGCCCATCATTAATGCCTCTAACTCCATGTTCAATAGCATTTTCAATAAACGGTTGAGCTATCATTGGTGGAATTTCATAAGATTCAGGGTTTATGTTATCAGCAACTTCTATTGTATATTCAAATGATTTATCGAAACGTAACTGTTGCATTGCCAAATAGTTGTGCAGAAATTCCAATTCGGTTTCGAGCGAAACAAATTCTACAGCCGAATTTTCGAGAATCTGCCGCATTAACCTCGAATACTGAGCCAAATAATCAGATGCTTCATGTCCTTTATTGGTCTGAATATATTGATTGATAGCATTTAATGTATTGAACATGAAATGCGGATTCATTTGCGACCGCAATAATTTCTGCTTTAATTCTGCTTGCTGTTTATCAAATTTAAGCTGTTTGCGACGATACAACACAAAAGCCAACAAACCAATTAAAAATACGACAATCACAATTGAAACTATCAGAATTTGAGCACGTTGGAGTTGTAAATTATTCAATTTGTTTTCACTGTCCAGCCGTGCAATTTCCTTTTCTTTTTCGGAAGTTTGATATTTTAATTCTAAATCCTGCACTGACTTCTGTACTTCTGTATTTCTGATAGAATCAAGTCCTTCGCGATAATTCTGTGTATGGAAATAAGCATTTTTCCAATCGCCCAACTTTGCATTTATTTTTGCTAAAATCCTGTGTGCATCAGCCTCTTGCTCTGGATATGTTTTCTTTTCAAGGGCAATTTTGAGTGCGTCCAAAGCATACTTTTTGGCTTCGGCAGCACGGTTCATATCCAACAATATGCTACTGGCATGTATATTATCGGTTATTATGGCATAAGACCGTTCCGATTCTTTGGCAATTGCCAATGCTTCGAGGACATTTTTCAATGCTTCCTCGTATCTTTTGTCCGATTGTAGCAGCAAACTTCGGTTGGAGAGTGCGGTTGCCATCCCGTTATCATACTCATTGGCTTTGGACAAAACATACATCGAATCGTACCATTGATAGGCTTCATTGTTGTTTTTCAAATCTTCGGCAATTCCACCTAAATCATTGAAAATGGCAGCTTTGGTGGGTACGCTTGCATTGTCGCTTTGGAGTGTTATGGCATAAGCTTTATCCACATAATACTTCCATTTTTTCAGGTCGGTTTCTTTAAATAACTGACCAACATGCTGATAATAATATGCCAAATTCTTTATTTCGCCCGAAGCTTCTTTGTTTTTCAATGCTTTGAGTTCGTAAGCAATAGCAGTTTTATAATTGCCCATGCTTTCGTACTCAGTGCCAATGTTCATCAACGCCATTGCCACTTTATCCAAGTTTTTTGTTGTGGCAAATGCTTTTAGCGCCTTGTGATAATGTGAAAGTGCAGCAACTCTGTTGCCGTTTACACTAGCAATGTTTCCTAAAAGATTGTTAATTATACCAATGTCGTTTTGCAAATTTGCTTTTTGAGCTAATAATAGGCCTTTTGCAAAAGCTTGTTGACATTTTTCTGTCTCATTCAGTTCGTCAAGGTAGTTGCCTAAATACTTATAGCTCTTTACAATAGCTGCGGTGTCTTTTGTTTTTAATGCCCGAAAGTTAGCTTTATACAGACTTTGCAACGAATCATCGGCACAAAGCGTAATTGCATAAAACAAAAATATGTATAGCAATATTGATTTGTGATATTTGACCATGTATTAAACTTTATTATTATAAAGTGCAAATATATAAAAAAAAAGTCACATTTAATTATTTAAATATTTTTTGATTGATTATGTTGTTATTTGTCAAATGTTTAATAATGTGTAGTATGGTTTGAGTTTACCATAATATGATAATGCATCAATTTGAAATTATAATTTTGAAGTTGACGTATATTAACAGAAAAAATCTATCAACGATTCAAAATATTTTTTGAGACTATTTCTGAGCATTTCAAATTAAATTTATAATATCTGACATTTATTTGATTTCAAGAAAAGCATATTTTTTTTATAAAAAAAACAACCTGCCAAAAATTGACAGGTTGAATTGTGTTTAAAATGCATAATAACAGGCAAATATATTTATTTAGTTTGTACTTTTGGGTAGCTTTTTTGATCCTTTTTTCAATAGAAAATCCACATTTTTACTTACTGCTATTGCTGTTAGAGTTGCACCAGTGTAACCATCAGGTTTTATACCAATCGCCTCTTTGAGTGTTTTGCCAACCCATAGGTTAAAAAAACCTTTCTTGTCGAGTCTTCGCACATAACTTAATGTTTCCCAATTGGATAATATTGCCACTTTTTTTATTAGCCAACTTTTGTCGGTAATAATCATTACAGGTGTAGTGTTGTTATAACCCTTTACATCAAGACAATAAGGCATGCTTGACATTGCAAAACCTATACATGAATTATCTGCCTTTAATATGCTATACCAATAATCATTTACTTTCTCAACTTTTACGGCGTCGGGAAAAACGCTTACAACTACATCCTTGTTCGAAACTTCTCTAAAAACAGGTGGTCTTCTTTTTTCTTTGGCCTCCCTTTCTTCACTTTCTTGTCCACAAACAGCAATGGAAATAAACACCAATGCAATTAAAATACTTTTAAACTTCATTTTTTTAATTCTTGTTTTTTTATTTGTTACTTTTTATTTTCTGGATATAGCTCGAAACGACAATAGTTTGCGCCGAATATTTTCTTGGCAAATTGTTGCAAATCTTTTGACGAGAGTTGATTTATTTGTTCTGCTTCATCTTTGCCTTCACTCGTTTTAACTCCATTTATTAAATTTACTGTCAGTTCATTAATCCAATAAGCATTAGTTTTCAAGTTCATTTCAAGTTCATTCTTTTGTGCCAATTTTACTTTGTTCAAATCTTTTTCTTCAACTCCGTTATTTTTCACCTTTTCAATTTCGTCTAAAGCTGCTGCTATAAGCGTTTCAACGTTTTCGGGAGCACACTGAAAAGTTATTTGTTCAACATAATTTTCATAAGGAAAATGAACAAATCTACCACCTGAACGAACGCCATAAACACCACTTTTCTTCTCACGTAAATTTTCCATAAACTTGATTGTCAACACATCATTCAGCGATTTGAGGAGATATTCATCTTTAGAAGTAAACTTTATGGAATTGGTGAAAGTTAGATTTACGCTGCTTTTTTGGTCGGTTCCTTTATAAATCACTTTTTCAACTTTCCCTTTTGGAGGTCGAATGCCTAAATCCTTGCATTTCTCACGTGCCGAAGTGGCAGGCAAACTGGCAATGTAAGTTTCGATAAGTGGCTTAATTTTAGCAATATCGAATGAACCAACCAAAACGAAATTGAAATCACCCGCATTAGCAAATCTTTCGTGAAAAATGTCGAGCGAGCGTTTTATGTTTACCTTATCCAAATCGGCGGGTGTGGGAAAACCTCCACCACGAGGGTGATTATTTGATAAAGTGCGTGATACTTGGTCTTCAAAATACTTTTGCGGATTGAGTTGCAATGTTGATAAACTCGATTTTGTTTTGGTAATAAATGTTTTAAATGCGCTACTATCAATTCTGGCTTGTGTAAAATATAGATTCGTTAGTTGAAGAAATGTTTCTAAATCCTTCGGATTGGTTTTTCCGCTAAGTCCTTCGCTTGTAGCATTTAGGAAAGGCGAAACTGAAACTTCTCTGCCAACAAATGCTTTCGACTTATCACTTTTCGACAAATTAGCAATACCACTTTCGGTTACCAAAGTTGATGCATATAATGCTGAATAAAAATCGGAATCGGCACACAAACTATGCCCACCTTTGCTGTAAGCTATCAAATTTATTTCCTCATTTTTGAAATCAGTGGGTTTTAATAGCACTTTAGCACCATTCGACAAAGTCAAAGTTGTAAGGTTCAACGAAGCATCTTTTTCTTCTTTAACAATGGTTCCAGCAGTAGGTTTTTGTCCTGCCCATTCAAAAGCAACAGTTTTGTCAGCAATAGCAACTAATTCTGTTTTTGGCACTTGATTTACTATAGCAAACAATGCGGCTTCGGTTGGCATTTGCACGCCTTCTTTTTCGGGTCCTGTAACAACAATTACTCTATTTGAATCAGTTAGAAATTCATTGTCAAAATCATTCAACTCCTGTAAACTAATTGATGGTATTTGATTTTGGGCAAATTCATATTCGAAAGGAACACCCGGAATTGGTTCTTTGGCTAAGAAATTTCGCACCAACTCAGAAGCATATCCGTCCGATTCTGATTTCTCTCGTCCTTTGTAAATGCGCTCATATTTCATCAAAGTGCCCTTTTTTGCACGTTCCAATTCTGAGGCTGTGAATCCAAATCTTTTTACTCGTTCCACTTCTTCCAAAATGGCTTTTAAACCCTTTTCAACTCCATCCTGACTTACTCGTGCCGATACGCCAAATGCATCTTTGTTGCGTGCAATGGTTTGATAGGTGGATTTTGCCGAAATATATGGTGGATTTGCACTGCGCCCCAACTCTCCAAAACGTTCATTTAGTATTAAATGGTAAATTTGCTCAATAAGAAAACCGCGATAATCAGCCAATGTAGTTTCATCTTTATGGCTAGTTTTTGAATAAAACATTATCTGTGTTTGTGTGGCTTCCTTGTCTGTACTAATTGAAAATAAGGTAGATGCATGATTCGGCACATCAAAAATTGGACGCGGACGTTCAGTAGTTCGGGTAGGAATGGCATTGAAATGATCCTTAATTTTTTGCTCGTATTTGTCTACATCAATATCGCCAACAACAATAACTGCCATCAAATCAGGGCGATACCAATCTTTATAAAAACGGCGTAAAGTTTCGGGTTTGAAATTATCTATAACTTCCTTTTTTCCAATTGGCAAACGTTGTGCATATTGCGAATTGTGGAATATAACCGGATAATATTTATCTTGTAATCGTTGGTTGGCACCTCGTCCAATCCGCCATTCTTCGGTAATCACACCGCGTTCTTTTTCTATTTCTTTGTCATCGAAAGTAATGTTATGCGCCCAGTCTTCGAGCACCAAAAACGCTTTATCCACAACAGTATCTTTGTCTGTTGGCACTAAAAGGCGATAAACAGTTTCGTTAAAACTGGTGTAAGCGTTCAAGTCTTTTCCAAATTTTATTCCTACCGATTGCAAATAACTAATCAATTCATTTTTATCGAAATGCTTTGTTCCATTAAAAGCCATGTGCTCAACAAAATGTGCCAAACCTCGTTGGTCATCATCTTCCAAAATTGAGCCTGCATTTATTGCTAAACGCATTTCTACACGGTCTTTGGGCAAATTGTTTTTGCGAATATAATAAGTTAAACCATTTGGTAAAACTCCTACTTTAATGCTTTTGTCGGCACCAAGTTTATCGTTTAGGTTATATTGTTGAGCAACACCAGAAAATAAAATGCCAAAGCTAAATACTATTATGAATTTGATTGATTTCATATTGTTATTTTTTTGAAATGATTAGTATTTCAAATGACTTACTGGAAAAATTCTGCGCCCTTACAAAAACGAAAAAAATGCCAATAAATTATATTTTTAATTTTGTGTACAGTCAAAATTCCCTCATTCCGACATTTGTCGAAATGAGGGAGTAAAAAAAGCTATTTCACAGTTTACTTCTTAACTATTTTATACTCGTTGCAACTGTTGGCAGCGTAAAATGACAAATAATTGTTTTTACCTTCAGCAACTTGTTTTTTTATAGTTTCTTTCTGTGTTTGAATACGTTGTAGTGGAGTTGCAGCAGTGTTTTCACCATTGGCTTTTGCTTCGGATGTACAATGGTCAGCTGGTTTTTTTGCTTTTGCAACTTTTTCGGCAGCGGCAATTGCAGCTACTTCTTGTTTGTTCAAATCTTCGAGTGTTATGCGTGTTTCAGTTATTACACCAGTGGCAATAACAGTGCTGTCCACCGCATTTTCATCAAAAACTGTAATTTTGTCGCCTGCATTAAAACGGAATGTTTTTGAATTGTCCGGTACTGCTAGAAATAATTTACGACCTGATTTTTCGCAAATATGCGATACCAAACCTTTTACTTGTACAGTTTGTCCAACCAAAGTTGGAGCTTTTTCGATAATTTCGGCTACACTATAAACCTTTGAATTACTGTTAGGTGCAGCTGCATTGGCTTGCGATAAGAAATTTGTTGCCGCAAAAATTATGAGCAACGCTGTTAGTTGTTTTTTCATTTTTTCTAATTTTTAAAAGTTGTTTTTTGAAAATAATTATTTAATAGTCAGTTCTTTCAATATATTTTTGGCACCCGCAAATTTGTCAATAACAAATAAAACGTAGCGAATATCTACGTTTACAGCACGGTTTTTTTCTGGTTCGTAAATAATGCTACTTGCTAGCGATTCCCAGTTTCCGTCAAATGCTATGCCAATCAATTCGCCTTTTCCATTAATCACCGGACTTCCCGAATTGCCACCGGTAATGTCAGTATTTGTCAAAAAGCAAGTAAACATTTGTCCTTTTTCACCATAGCGACCAAAGTCCTTTTTTGCATATAAGTCCTTGAGTTTTGGCGAAACAAGAAATTCGTAATTTGTCGTATCTTCCTTCTCAATCACTCCTTTCAATGTTGTTTGACTTTTGTAAGCCAGCCCATCGCGAGGCGAAGCGCCAGTGACTTTTCCATAAGTTAAGCGCATAGTGAAGTTAGCTTCGGGGTATTTCAGTAAACCAGCATCTTTTTCTAAAACCGCTTTTTCGTAAAGTTTTTTACCAGCTCTAATTTCTACGCCAGGGTCGGAAGTTAGTTTTTTCAAAGCTATTAATTTTTCATAAACCGAAATTCCAAAAATAAACAATGGGTCATTTTTTATTGATAAATCTGGCTTTTTTAGATACGTTTCAACTCCAGCAGCCGATGCCAAAAATGACTTGCTGTATAAATCGTTTACGTAGTTATCAATATTTCCTTGATATTCTTTTTCGATAATGCTGTAAAAATCGGGTAAGTATTCTGGTTTTAATTCATTTTTTACTAATTTAATCATCGCTTTTACAATTACTTTATCAGTTTGGTAATCATAACTTTTTGAAAATGATGTATACCATTTCTGATAAGTGTCTAAGGCTTTTGGAAGTTTTTCTTGATTATTTTTCTCTAATAATTCTACAATGTTTCTGGCACGGATTCCCAATAAACTACCATCGTCGAACAGTGCTCCCGAAATAATGGCATGTGCATATTTAGGATTGCATTGTTCGTCGTGATTTGCTTTGAGGGCAGCTAAACACTTGCCATACTTTCTTAGGCGTGCAGTATCAGCTTTTGTCCAATTTTGAAATTCGGCTTCGGCTTTTTCTTTGTTTCCCATAGCTGCACTTAAATTTACTAATTTTACAGTGCCTAATGCCAGTTTATAACTATTTCCGGCCGAAAAATTTTTACTTGAATATTTTAATCTTACGCTTTCATCATTGTCCAATTCTCGTTTGAGTACATCAATGTATTTGCCTTTGGTAATGATAGTTGCACGATTTTTTACATCCAATTCTTCTTTCAAATCATAAGAACTAATGTATCGTTGTGTCATCCAAGGAAATCCAATTGTCATGGCAAAATCATTGTCTTTTATGCCCGAAATTGAAATTGGCAAAAATGTTTTTGGTACAAATGGCTTGTTATCAGCTTTGTAGGCAGTTGTTGGCATGTTATTAGCATTGGCGTACACTCTAAAAATTGCAAAATCGGCCGATTGTCGTGGCCATTCAAAATTATCTGTTTCGCCACCAAAATTTCCAATACTTTCGGGAGGAACGCCTACTAAGCGCACGTCGTTAAAAACCTGATAAATTGAAACAAAGTACTGACCAGTACTAAAACCGTCCATGCTAGCAACATATCCTTGTGTGGAATCGTTGTATTCCTTTTCAATTTCGCCCATTACTTTGCGAATTCCATGTTTTTTAAGTAACTCATTAGCTTTGTCTGTTACTTCAATGGATTTTATCAAAAACTTAACATTCAATCCTTTGATTGATATTTCTTCGTTGCGTGAATTCGCCCAAAATCCATCTCGAATATAATTATGAGCATCGCTGCTAACTTGTTGAATTTTATCGCGTCCGCAATGATGATTGGTAAATAGTAAACCATTGGCTGAAACCAATTCGCCTGAACAGCCATTGTCGAACATCATTATTGCATCTTTTGTGCTGGGCTTGTTTTCGTTGTAAATTTGATCTGCCGATAGTTGTAAACCACTGTTTTTCATTTTCTGCACCAAAGCGGTATTCAAGTTGGAAATTGTCCACATTCCTTCATCTGCTTTTACAGTTGCAAAGCATGATAAAACTATCAATAATAGCGAAATACATTTTAATTGCTTCATTATTATAAATTTATTTTAGTGTAAAAATCATTTAAAAATTAAGAGAAAAACAAACATTTGTTGACCATGCTTTTTTAGTTTCCGCATTTTGCAATCCTCCATCAACAGAAATATTGCCTAATAAAGCCTTTGAAATTGGAAATCGAAACTTCATATTTAATTGATAAAAGGAAATGTCAGAATGCATAAAATCGTAGTCAGGTATTATCAATCTATCAGTAATTTCGTTATTTTCGGCTTGAAAAAGCGACGACGATAAATTCTTTTTGTAACCAGCCTTTACACTTCCCACCAACGTACATTTTCTTAGTGGATAATTTATTCCAACAACTCCCGCACCCGAAATGTTTTGAATAAATTGATGATAATAAGGATAATAATAATTCTGTTTTGAATTTTGCCAATCAATACTTAATTGTTCCCAAACCGAAAAACGTGAAAGATTTTTATTTGCCAACAATGCCGAAAATTGCGCATTGTGATTTAATTGTTGGTAGCGGTCGCTTTTACTTGCAAACTGCCACTCCAAGATTCCGGGACTCAATGTAACTGGCGTGTATTGTGTCTCATTTCCAATGGTTTGACGAAAATTATATAATCCTTTTAGAAACAATGTTTGCTTGAACAATTTTTGTTCATGTGATAATTGTGCAGTGATTTGATTATGAGTAATTTGATATGGTGTTCTGTTGCTATTTTCTGTGCCGTCTATTCTATTTTGACTTACCGAAATCAATGCATCAGTCGATTGAATTTTATCGCCAAAATTGATATTAAAACCTGTTGTAAATTTATTTCCTTTGTAAATTCGGCTAAAAGTATCGTCTAAACCAGAGAATTGTCGATTGTAAATTCCAAAACCTTGCATAAAATAAAAATATATTTTACGACCTTCCTTTTCTACTTGAATATCAACATTTTGTCGGTAACGCTCATAATCTCCAAACCAACCAATATTCCATTTTCCATTGCTATAATTTACACCCGGATTGATATGAATTACCGAAACTGTATTACGTGGGCGAGGGTCAACTTGCCTGTACGAAACTCCGCCTTGGTATGCCGCACGAATACCCCATTCGATATGGCGTAAACGAACTGTGGCGCCACCGCTCAAAAAGTACGACTCACGTTTGTATGTTCCACCTATTGAATCGGCCACCAAATAGGGCGACAATAATTCATAATCTTCCACGTCGCGCCAACCAACATTGTTTTTTTGATCGGTCAAAAAATAAGCTTTACCAAAAAAACGGTATTTTTTGTCCACCTGAAAACTTTCTGAATGAAGTTTGAAAGCAGATGCACCATCACCTTCTTGCACCAAATGTAATCCATTATCGGCTTTTGAGCTTGAGTATGTTGCACCCAAATTACTGAAATATTTCACAGGAACAGAAAATGTTGCTGCCGGATTATATTCAAATGAGTTGGTGTAACTTCTCCATGGCGATTCATAAAGTGCAGATTCAATACGCACAGAATCAACAACATTACCTGCAAAAATAGTTGATGAAATCAGTAAAAACAATATTTGAAGTATAACTCTCACTCTCTTAATTATTAATTTTTAATTATTAATTATCAATTATTCCACTTCCCAAGGTTTTGGTGTTGCATTTGGAATAAAATCTTTTGCCGAATTATTGGTGTCCTGCAAAATAGCCCTCCCGTTTTCCCATTTAAGCACTTTTCGTCGTACACTTTTTCCATTGTATGAAGCATCGCAATACGAAAAACTAACATCAATTGCCGATGACAATGATTTTGAACCAATTATTCCTCCAAGTCCTAAATCTACTGCGTCTAATATCAAAGAACTTGGTATTTTAACACGCGGAACCGAACTTCCCGAGGCAGTTAAAACACTCACTGTATTTTGCGTTATAAAATCGGTATAATTACCTGGTGCTTTGAAAATTGCATAAGCGTGTGCACCTCTTGTATGTAATACCCATATAGTATTTGAATAGCAAAAATTTCGAATCATATTGGGCACTTCTGGTACATCAACATCTTTTCCAGCATCGTACCATTCAAAATCGGCTTTTTCCAAATCAACCGGTGAATTAGCATTTGCTGTTTTGTGATTTATGCCCAAAGATGCAATAACTACACTTTTGCCAGGTTGTACAGGATAGGTTTTGCCATCGCCAGGAATGGTATAAATTGCTCCCACTATCAAATCGTTTGGATAATTTCCATACTCACTTATTGCACTTGTATTCAGGTGGTTCGACTCAGCAACCGAAAGTCCATCGGCATAAAGAACAGAATCGGAATTGTTGTAAATTTCAATGTATTGGTCCTGATAATAATTTCCGTTTGCAGGTGTGTTGCTTCCAGTGTAGTAAACTTCCTGAATTACAAAACCGTTACCTTTTTGTGCAATTTGCAATTCAACATTTAATTCCACTTGTTGACCAGTAACAAGTGATTTTTCGAGTAAACCTCTAATCTCAACTTGCTGTGTGTAAGTTTGTTGAGTTGAACCACTTGTCACTGTGGTTGTTAAAGTTTTTTGCCCGGTTACTTCCAAATTATAAACGCCTTCTTCGGCAGTTAAATTAATTTGTCCTGTGGCATCTGTTGTGTCAATTTGAGTTCTACCTGTTGCAATATTTGTAAGAGTAATTACGTAACCATCTTTACCGGCAGAAACCGCATCGCTGGGCAATGAAATGCCAATCAAAATATTGGAGAATGGCACTTCTTGAAGCTTGCAACTAAATGCTAGTGAGACTATTAATGTGAGTGATATTATTTTGATAAAACTATGTTTTTTCATAATATATTTTATTTAAAAAAAAATAATGGTGTTTTTTTACAATTTTATCTGAATTTCCGCGCCCATAAATGGTGTTACAAATTTTTGCGATGTAACTCCAAATCGTGACGTATATTGTGGATTGTAATCCAACAATCGATTTACAAAAAACGACAGTTTCATGTTATTTCCAATTTCCTTTGTTACTTTTAAATTTACTCCAATGGCTATTGGTGAGCGTTCTTGATCGAAATAAGCAGCTGAAAATGTTTCTATTAATGATTTGAATTCCGGATCTTGTTTTTCTGTATCTGTAAACGGTAATGTATTGCCATTCAAATCTATATATGAATCGGGAAACCCGCTATACTGCAACATTTGGTACGAAGTGTACCATACGGTTTGAATTGAAGTAGAAAACATCAATCTTTGTTTTGAAAAATGTGTATTCAAAAACAGCGTTGTGTTAAATTGCTCTTGCACTTTGCTATCGTTCCCAGCATTAAAAACACCTACGTAATGATAATAATCGCCTGCAACAACTATACTTGTGTATTTGTAACGCGGCTGGCTGATATCGTATTGCGTCTGAAACCATGCTCCATTAAGAACAATTTCGGTATTAATTGCCTTTATTTTTTTTGTAGAAAGCTGGTATTCAATTCCTTTTTTGATTATTTTGGCTGCATTTGTTGTAAATGAATAGGAAAGAAACATTTTTTTCTGTTCATACGTAAAATCTGCTAATGTTGGTTTTCCTGTTCCAGTGAATGAATTTGTGTTGAATAAAAGATAATCCTGCGCAAAATAAAGCGATTGTTGCTCAAATCCATTGTTCTCGTTTTCGTGAAATGCTGTAACATTCAATGATATACCTTTAAAATTTACGTCAAATCCAACTTCGTATTTGCGATTTCGTGCTGGCGTCAAATCATTATTTGTTCTATTTTTTATTGATGTCAATAAGTAAACCAACCGATTGTCAACATTTGCTGTAGAGTAATAATTCAGTTCCGAAATATCGTAATATGCTTTTTCGGGATAAAGCTGCATGGTGGTCGGAAATTTCATTTGGTCACCAATTCCAGCTTTTAATCCAAGCTCAAATTTTGATTCAAATATTTTAAAATCAGGCAATTGAAAATTTACATTTAACCGTGGTTCAATATAAAATTTATTGTACATTGCACTTTGTGGCGATAAATTACTTAAACTTGTGCCACGTAAACCAGCTGTTATTCCTAATTTGCTTTCACCAATTTTTGCAGTAAAATTATCTTCGGCAAAAACAGTCATTTTTTCTAATGCTGGAATATCTTTTGGTGCACGTGGACGGCTGGAAGAGCTTTGTGTAGGAAATGGCGGACGAGTTAAATCGTACAAACTTCCATCGCCAAAATTCTTATCCAAACGAAATTCTGCTCCAAGCAATACATTGTTAAACGTTTTGCCAATATGCGGATGTAAATATGTTGTTATTTGCGAGTAAAAATTAAATGGTTTACCATTCACTTGATAAGTTGATAAATATTCTGCTGGCAAATACAAACCAAGCGATTCGCCTTCAGTTTCACTTAACGAAATTCCCATTGGCGAATTTAGAGTAACTGTTTTTGTTCTATCCATCACATCTTGTGCAAAATTGGCCGATAAAGTATATTCTAATTTATAGAACATACCTTTGTTGATATTCCACGAACCCGAATTGCTTAATTTAAAACTCTTGTAATCAGATTTGTAACTATCTTCTTTGTTCATAATGTCAGGGTCGGAAATCTGTTTGTCAATCGTTCCCGTAAATGCCATTTGAGTAGTGGAAAGAAACACTTTTTTTATGAGTTTTTCGTAACTCAAGTTGGATGTTATGCGCTCATATTGGTCGAAAGGACTGCGTTGATCGGCAACAAATTTGGTATAATCTATTCCAAAATTAATCGTTCCAGCGTCCTTAGGCAGTCGATATCCTTTGCCTACATAAACCAGTTTATTCAACGGATCCGATTTAATACGAAGTGTGAGTGGTGTTTCTCCTTTTTTCGATTTTACAATAATTGCTCCACTTGTCAAATCGCCAAATTTTACAGAAGGAATTCCTCTAATTACCTCAACCTCATTGATATGGTCGGTTGATAGTTGCCGTAAATCCACGCCACTATTAACTGTGCTTTTGGCAGTACTTACGTCGGCCGCATTGTTGCTTCCATAAAACGATTGCATATTTACATCGTTCGACATGGGCACACCGTCAACTACTATTGCTGTACCCATTGCAGTATTTACGTCGCTTCCGGCTTGTCGCATCGATACTTGATTTGCAACGTTTAACTTCGAATCGGACAATAATCCGCCTGGCAAAAGTTGTAAAATATCTGTCAGGCTCGATGGTTGAAGATGCTCAATTGCAGCCAGTTTTATGCTCGAAGTGGTGGCAGATTGTTTCTTTTCACGTGCCATAATATTCACTTCTTTCAGTTGCAAAGACGTTTTTGTAAGATAGAAACTTAAATTTATTGATTTGCTAATTTGTACCAATGTGTCAACCGTTTCGTAGCCCAAATAAGTTACTCGGAAATGATAAGTTCCTTTTCGAATATTTTTTATATCGAAAAACCCTTTTTCGTCAGTAATTGCTCCTTGTGCCAACTCAACGATACCAACGTTTGCCATTTCCACACCCAAATGTGTTTGTTGATCTTTTACCACACCCATCACCACATAGTTTTGTGCTGACACAAAGCTAGTTATGAACAGCAAAAATGTGATGATATGTTTGTAAAAGAGTTTCATTTATATTTCAACAGCAATAAATAATTTATCGGAAAGTTCTAATAACTTAAAACTCATTCTCAATTCTGTGCTTTTGCATTTTGAGTGACCTCGTCCAATGAGCCGAAAAATGGAGTGAAGTTGGCGTGGAAATCTTTTTTGTTTGAGTACCAACGTATTTCGTTGGTGCGAGTTTAAAAGTTTTCAGCCTACGAACGACTGATTTTTCGAGTGAGTTGGGCGTAGTCTTGACTTTTTTTGCTTACTTTTTTTTGTCAAGAAAAAAAAGTGAGTGGGGCGCGGGGCTAGCCCCGATTAAAATTAAACATTATTGTGTTCCTATTACTTTTTTTGTCATCTATTTCACAAATACTCGTTGTGTGTTTGACAATATGCCGTTAGAAGTTACTTTTAAAATGTAAATACCTGAGCTAATCTGTTTTGTGCTGAGATTAATTCTTTCATTTTTTGTTGACTCCTTTATAAGGCATTTTCCTGTCACATCAAACAATTCTAAGAAAATTAATTTTCTTGCCCTATTTTTTACAATAATCTGCTTGTTTATATTATCGGAATATCCATATAAATCATTCGAATTTGACGGTGATAAGTTTCCAGATGTTTTATCTGTAACAACATAATTTGCCAAAAAGAAATCGAAGCCACCCGATGTTGAGATAGTTGAACCTCCTTCAAAAGTTGATGGTGCCGATTTATATTCACCTAATAAATATAGTTTTTCACCCGAAGCGCATATACTAATTCCCATTTCCATATCAGTTCCACTGGCCACTAAATGTACTTCCTTTGTTGCTCCGTTAGTTACATCATAAGATGCTAAAAAAGCATCATAACCACTAACATAACTTAGGGGAGCTAAAGTAAAACCATCTCCAAAAATAACATCGGCTGCAGGACTAGTTCCTAATTTATTAGAATGATATCCATAAGTGTACAATCGATTATCAATTCCAAAAGTAAGCCCTAATGTTTCAGATATACCTGGAGCTAAAACAGTTTTGTGCCATTTATCGCTCCCATTCGAAGTATCAAAAGCTGCTATAAGTGCATTAAACGTTGTCAGTGTAGTAATACATTGGCCATCCGAAAACGTAACTCCAACATTATCACCTTTTATAGAAGCTGCTAAACAAATAATTCCATTTTTTACAATAATATCTTTTACTCGAGTTTCACTTACACTTGTACGGTTTTGAATATAAGATATGTTTCCATCAGTGTCTAACTTCATTAGCATCAAATCATAACCACTGCTTGGCGTAAAACTCTTATTACCAATAGTTACAAGTACTGGAGTCGCTGCATTTCTGAATGTTCCTGCAGCATATAAAAAGCCATCATCGCCAAACGTAATGGCATTTATAACCTCTGACAGAATTCCACCCGAAGAGGTTTTGTTCCAAACAACATCCCCAGTTGCTGTATTGAGTTTTGTTATAAACGAAGCTTTAGAAGAAGTACTTCCAACATTGGTAGATGCAATTGAGTCGGTACTTCCTGGTAGTACAAGCATTTGTGGAAAACTACCAGTAACATACACATTGCCAGCAGCATCACTTGCAACTGAATTGGTGGCAACTCCGCCTTTTAGTTTTTGTTTACCTGAATTAAATTCCTTTGCCCATTGTAGTACGCCATTTGAATTAAATTTTGCTACAAATGCCTGTGCATCTGAATCATATTTATATAATCCAGTAAAAGTCGTAACTGTTCCTGCAGCATCAATTATACTTGCATTGGCGGTAGTTGCACCATTTATGGCACGAATTGTTCCCGTTAAAATCAAATCGCCCGCTGGCGTTGTAGTTATGGCAGTTGGTTTTACAACTCCAATATTAGAATAAATATGCCAAAGGTTTGTTTTATCAGGACTTATTTTGCTAATCCATAAATTATTATCATAGTTTGATCCACTTCCTTTTTCGGAACCAATAAGAGTAATTCCATTAAAGGAAGCTGTTTTTGAAAATGTACAAACAGTAAATATATTTCGGGAGTTATCTGTGATAACATCGAGTGGATAATCTGCACCATTGTCTCCACCACCACTTATTGCCCAACCAAAAGCAGCGTTTTGAGAATGTGTAAAAAATGATATTGCCAATATCAAACAAATTATTGTAAAAGTTTTTTTCATTTTGATTTTTTATTAAAAATGAATATAGAGGGTGAGGGTTTAAACAAAAGTAATTATAAAGTCTTGTTATTCTGCGAATTATATAAATGGAAACATTCACTATCCAATTGCATTGGCAACTGAACAGTGAATTGTTTGCAATTTAATGTTGACGAATTGTTATTTTATTAGAATACGTTGAGTTGTTGTATTTCCATTTTTACCTGTCATTTGCAACAAATAAACACCCGATAACATTCCTCTTGTATCAATATTCAAAGACAATGTATTGTTTGATAGTGTTTTAATGCTTCTACCTGTAATATCAAATAATTTTACTGAAGAAAGATATTCTGAATTTTTGATAATTACCAAACTGTTTTTATTATCCAAAAACGCATAAGGAGCTAACGAAGTTTCTGTAGTTGAAAAACCATCTATAGGATTTACAACTTTATAATCAACTAAATAGAAATCAAAATTAGCTGCAACTGGTGCTGTAGTAGATGAATTCTCAAAAGTTAAAGTGCCCGAATTAAAGCTACCAACCATATAAAGTTTATCACCAAAGCTACAAATACTATTTCCAGTTTCAGAACCAGTACCTTTACACACTAAATGAACTTCCTGAGTAACGCCAGTTGTAGGAAGAAATGATGCTAAAAATATATCTCCAGAGGCATTTGTGGCGTCGGTCAATAATTTGCCGTTACCAAAATCAACATCTCCTGCAGGATTAGAACTCAATTTATTATAATGATAACCAAAACCAAATAAATTGCCATCATTCCCTATTGTCAAAGCATTTACTTCAACTATCGAAGGCGAGAGAATAGCTTTGTGCCAAACATCTGTACCATCAGTGCTGTTAAATGCTGCAATAAAACCGTTAAGAGATGCCGAAGTGCAAGTTAATGCTCCATCCGAAAATTGTATACCACCTACATTACCGTTAAATGAACCAGACACAAATACTTTTCCGTTTTTAACTACAATATCTTTAGTTCTTACACTTTTAATAGCTGATACATATATGCTTGGGCGTTGTTGGATATACTCAATAGTACCATCTTTAGCCAATTTAATAAGTGTCAAATCGGCGCCAACGCTAGGAGTAAAAGTTTTTCCTCCAATAGTAATCGATTGAGTTGGTGTTGTTGGAGTTGCATTGTTCTGAAAATCGCCAGCAGCATAAATATATCCATCATCGCCAAAAGTCAAAGCTGGAATAATTTCGGATAAAATATTTCCTGTCGATTCCTTGTGCCAAATCATATCGCCCGTTGTTCCATCAAGTTTTACAATAAAAGCCGATTTGGTAGTATTGGCTGTAGTTAATGTTACCTGACCTGCACCTGGAAAAATAACATTTGATGTGAAATTTCCTGTTAAATAAATATCATTTACATCGTCCACTACCAACGCATCAGTCAAAACTGAGAACGATTTTGCTGCATTGGAATTGAATTCTTTTACCCACTGAATCAAACCATTAGAGTTGAATTTAGCTACAAAAGACTGAACATTTGCCGTTGCACTTCCTAAACCACTAAAAGTAGTGATAGTACCAGCCGCATCAATAATATTGGCTGTGGTAGTTTGACCAGCTATATTCAACACTGCGCGTACATTACCAGTTATAATCAAATCTCCATTGGCAGTGGTTGCCAATCCAGTAGGATTTACAGCACCGTCACTGGAATAAATGCTCCATAGAGTTACTTTTGAAGCATTCAATTTTGTTACCAATAAATTGTTATCGTAACTTGCACCACTTCCTTTGGCCGCCCCATTAAATGTAACACCATTAAATGTGGCTTGCAATAAAAACGTATTTGCAGTAAAGACATTACCACTTAAATCGGTAACAACATCTGCCGCTCGGTCAGATCCTGTAGCACCACCACCACTCATCGACCCGTTAAATGTGGCATTTTGAGACTGTGTAAATAATGCAATTGCAAAAAATACACTTAATAAAGTAAAATTTCTTTTCATACTTTCTTATAATTAAATTGTAAAACATAAGCAATGAGATATATTTTGTATGTTGTTTCTTTTTGAAATATTATTGATGTTCAGTTCAAAATGAGTTAATGTAAATTAAAATACTAACAAAATATAAAACAAAAATGTTGATTTTTAGTTCAAGAAAATTCAATATAATTTTTTTGATAATGAACTAAATAAATCATTTTTTAACCCAATTTGGTCCTAATAAACTACGTATAAAGACATAAAATATTTATATTTATACATTATTCAATGGCAAAAATAGTGAATAAATTTGTATTCAATACATTTTTAAACTTAATTTTGAGTGTTATGCATAATTTGAAATCTTAAAATCTTTTTTAGTGCCTGAAATTCAGATAGATATTTGGTTTGTAAATCTCAAGACTGCAGAATAATTATATTTATTAATTTATTATACAGAATTTTCATATTCTTTCTTCATTTTCTCGGCTTTTTTTGTGTTTAAAAAGTTTTGCAAAGTTCCCCATTTAATAAATTGGATACAATACCATAGATTGGGCATTTTAATACCTGATTTGTGGTATTAATAATTGTCGAAATCAATCATATAAATGCTTTTTTGTATTTTTAAATCAACATACTTCTTTGTTTAATTTATTTTCATTACTTTCGTCATCCTTTTCAGAATCCATTTTTTATTCTTATAAAGTTTCAAATGAATCTAAAACAACTTATAGTTTGCATTTTTGTAATAATAAATGTTTCGTGCAGCCATAAATCTTGGACTATTACAAATGCAACATCAACCAAAATTGCGATTGATAAAAATGCAGATTTAATTGCCAATAAGGAATACAATGCCTATTTGCAGCCATTTAAGCAGAAAATTGATGCTGAAATGAGCGAAGTTATTGGTGTTGCTGCCCAAACGATGAAAGGTCACGCACCCGAAAGTCTTTTGTCAAATTTCTGTGCTGATGTGTATCGTCAGGCCGCAACCAATTATTGCAAAGGAAATGTCGATATTGCAATTGTGAATTTGGGCGGTTTGCGAACAGAAATTCCGGCTGGAAACATTACGGTACGTAAAGTTTTTGAATTAATGCCTTTCGAGAATGAACTGGTAATAGTGTGGCTCAAAGGTGATAAATTACTTGCTCTATTGAATTATTTTGCAAGTATGGGTGGCGAAGGAGTTTCGGGGTTACGCATGAAAATTAGCAAAAATAAAGCAGGTAATATATACATTGATAACAGACCTATTGATTCTTCAAAGCTCTACAGCATTGCTACAAACGATTATTTGGCTGGAGGAAATGACAAAATGGTTCAATTGGCAATGTATGTAAAACGGGTGAATACAGGAATCAAAATTCGCAGTGTTTTATTGGATTTTATAAAAGCCGAAACAAAAAAAGGAAATATTATTCAGTCAAAATTAGATGGAAGAATAAGTGAGTAATACATTTGTTCTTCAACTAAAAGTAAATATGAAAAACAATTCAAACCTAGATATCGCACCAACCATTTCGTTTAGCGATAGTGTAAAAAATCTATTTCACGAGCAACTTACCAATTGGGAACTAGCTCGCACAAATTTTAACGGACTGAAATCTGTGCGAACAAAAACTTTTTCATTCGATGATTTTGATGTTTTGGTTCAATTTAACTCAGCACGTATAGTGTCAACAGGGGCAAAGGTTGATGCCAAAACAATTTCAGAACGCAAATGTTTTCTGTGTGTTGATAACAGACCGAAGGAACAAAATGGAATACAATTAGGTAATTATACGCTTCTGGTCAATCCATTCCCAATTTTTCCTGAGCATTTCACTATTCCATACATTAAACATATTGATCAGCAGATAGCTAAGTATTTTGTCGATTTAGTTGAACTTGCTGAGGTTTTAGAAAATTATGTGGTTTTTTATAACGGACCAAAATGTGGCGCTTCAGCCCCTGACCATCTTCATTTTCAAGCTGGCACTAAAAATTTTCTGCCATTAATTAATGATTATAAACGGATGAAAATTAATCATGCCGATTTAATCCAAAAAGGTGAGAACTTCGAATTATTCAGCCTGAAAAATTATCTGAGAACCGTTTTTTGTATAGAGTCTACCACTGTTTACGCTGGCGAGCAAGCCTTTGAAAGTCTTTATAAAAAATTGCAAAAAGACAATAAGTCTGAACCAATGATGAATATTGCATGTTCATTCGAAAATGGAAAATGGTTCACTTTCATATTGCCGCGTGCTAATTTTCGTCCGTGGCAATATACCGCACTCGAAGAAGATAAACAATTGATGGTGAGTCCAGCTACAGTAGAAATGTGTGGGATATTTATTACCGCAGTCGAAAGTCATTTTGAGCGAATTACAAAAGAAGATATAATTAGTATTTTTGAACAAAGCTCATTGTATATTTGAACGTTTTTTTAAGAAAATGAAAACAGAACCAACAATAAATGTCGGCATTTTATCAGCCGAAAAAATAGAATTTGTTTTAAATGGAAATTTTGTGTCGTCGAACGGAAAGTGTTATTCCGGTAGTCAATTAGCTGTTTTTGAGAATGATAAAATTCTGTTTGATGGTGAATATACCACCGAAGTTGTGGTTGAGCCCGTACTCGATAATGCGTCTTTTGATTTGATAGATGTGGTGATTGGTATCAATTTTCATTGGGAACGAAAAGAAAATCAGCGTTTTAATGGTTCTCTAAAAATTATAGTGGAAAATGAAGCATTAACTGCAATCAATCGTATAAAAGTTGAAGATTATCTTACAAGTGTTATTTCGAGCGAAATGAGTGCCACAGCTTCTCCCGAATTATTGAAAGCCCATGCCGTTATTTCCAGAAGTTGGTTATTATGTCCGTTGCAAGTGCCAAGATTAAAGAGCCAAAAACAAAGTCGCATGTTACAAGTTACAAGTTACAAGTTACTTGATGCGAAACCCGAAACAAGGAACACTGAACCCGAAACACGGAACACTGAACCCGAAACACTGAACCCGAAACCCAAAACACGGAACACGGAACACGGAACACGAAATCTGAAACACATTAAATGGTACGAGCGCGATGCCCACACTCATTTTGATGTTTGTGCCGATGATCATTGTCAACGTTATCAAGGCATTACACGTGCTAGCACGGTTGCGGTTGCAACTGCTATCAAAGCCACCCGTGGTGAAATGTTGATGTACAATGATAAGATTTGCGATGCTAGATATTCGAAATCATGTGGTGGCGTTTCCGAAACTTTTGAAAATTGTTGGGCAGTGGAACATTATCCTTACCTTACACCTGTCATTGATAATCACCCAGGTATTCAGGTTTTAGCGCTCAATTTAACTCAAGAGGAAAATGCGCAGCAATGGATTAGGCAGTCGCCAGAGGCATTTTGTAATACCACCGATAAGCAAATATTATCACAAGTATTAAATAACTACGACCAAGAAACAACCGATTTTTATCGTTGGAAAATCGAATACACTCAAGCCGAAATTTCAGAATTGCTTGCACGACGTTCAGGGATTGATTTTGGTGAAATTATTGATTTGATACCCGTTCTGAGAGGTGAATCGGCTAGGTTAATTGAACTGAAAATTGTAGGTACAAAACAAACAATTACGGTAGGTAAAGAACTTGAAATACGTAAATGGCTTTCTAATTCACATCTTTACAGTTCTGCATTTGTTGTTGATAAATCAGAAATTATCAACAATATTCCTCAGCACTTTACATTAATTGGTGCCGGTTGGGGTCATGGAGTGGGGCTTTGCCAAATTGGCGCTGCTGTTATGGGCGAAAAGGGCTATAAATATAATGAAATATTATTGCATTACTTTAAAGGAGCTCAACTTCAAAAAATGTATTGATATGTGTTTGTTATATTGGCTACTAGCTGCTTAATTCTATTTTTATTTATGCCTATAACGCGCTATATCTCTATTTATATTGTACTTATAGCGCATTATACTTTAGTGCAAAATGCTGTTTATCTTTAGCATACTCTTCGCTTTCATTGATATTAATATACATGGTTAGTATTGCATTGTTGTGATTAATTTTTGCAAATATTTGTATGTCAATATCATAAGTCTTGTATTGTTAGACTGTCAATTATTATAGCGCGCTATATCTCGTTTAATTTTGTAGATATAGCGCATTATAATGCTCTCCTAAATTCAGTTCTTCTTTCAAATATTCTTTCATTATATTCTATTTATAGGCTATTGCTAGTGAAGTGTATTTGTTGTTGTAAATGGCTTAAGTAGCTGTTTGATAAATAAGTATATTGAAATATGTAGAGTTTGCATATTATTATAGCGCGCTATATCTCATATTATATTTTATATATAGCGCATTATAGGTTCATCAAAGTTTTGTTTTTCTTATAAGTTTTGTTTAATTGCTTTCTATTTGAATTCATTGTTTTTGAAATTATTACTTTGATTAATGCAACTGTAAGTGATTGAATAGCAAGTAGATATATGTATTAAATCTCTTGATATATTAATTATAGCGCGCTATATCTATTAATTACTATTGAGATATAGCGCACTATAGTTCAATAAAAATGATTAAATTAGATATTATATTATGATTATAGCGCGCTATATGTTGTATTTTATATATATTTGCAGCGCATTATAAACATATACAAAATGGCTCAACTTGTTGGAAGAGAAAAGGAAAGTAAAATACTAACTTCGCTGGTAAATATTGATAATTCGGAGTTTGTGGTTATTTATGGTCGGCGACGTATTGGAAAGACATTTTTGATTCGTGAATATTTTAAAAATACTTTCGATTTTCAGCTTACAGGATTAGCTAATTCTACAACAACTCAGCAATTATCAAATTTTCATGCGGCTTTTCAAAAACACTTTAAAAAGACGATTCCCAAACCAAAGTCTTGGTTTGATGCTTTTCAACATCTAATTGTTATGCTCGAAAAGAGCAAGAAACATAAAAAGATTGTTTTTTTGGACGAATTGCCGTGGATGGATACCCCCAAATCAGATTTTATAAGCGCGCTAGAGCATTTTTGGAATAGTTGGGCATCGGCACGTAAGGATATTTTTCTGATTGTGTGTGGTTCGGCTACTTCATGGATTACCAATAAGTTGATAAATAACAAAGGGGGTTTACATAACCGTTTAACTTCTAAAATTAAACTTTCTGCTTTCACTTTGAACGAATGTGAACAGTATTTGCGTAAAAAAAATATTCTTTGGAACCGTCACCAAATAATAGAATGCTACATGATAATGGGTGGGATACCTTATTATCTGAGTCTGTTGAAGCCAGAACTTAGTTTAGCTCAGAATATTGATTTGCTCTTTTTTTCTCAAAATGGTATGCTTAGAAATGAGTTTGACAATTTGTATGCGTCTTTGTTTCGACATTCTGAAAATCACGTTAAAATCATTGAAACTTTGAGTCAAAAGACAGAAGGATTTACACGTAAAGAACTGATTGCTTATTCCAAAATACCAAATGGTGGTGGCACAACAAAGAAAATTGAAGAACTTGAAAGTAGCGGTTTTATAAAGCGATATACTCCTATTGGTAAGAAAAAAAGAGATAGCCAATATCAATTAACTGATTTTTATTCAATGTTTTATTTTCATTTTATAAATGGATATAAAATTAACGATGAAAATTATTGGATGAATAGCATTGATAGTCCAAACCACAGAGCTTGGAGCGGATTTGCATTCGAACAGGTATGCATGGCGCACATAAATGAAATTAAAGTCAAACTTGGTATTTCGGGAATTAAAACTAATTCTGCGTCATGGCGAAGCAAGGATACCGAAACTAATGTACAAATTGACTTGCTGATTGATCGTAATGATCAGGTAATCAGTCTTTGTGAAATGAAATATTCCATCAATGAATTTACAATAAATAAATCGTATGCTGAGAATTTACGCAATAAAATTGGGACTTTCAAAAGTGAAACTAAAACTCGAAAAGCTGTTTTTCTAACTATGATTACAACTTAT
This sequence comes from uncultured Bacteroidales bacterium, assembly GCA_903911085.1. Lineage (GTDB taxonomy): Bacteria > Bacteroidota > Bacteroidia > Bacteroidales > Paludibacteraceae > Paludibacter. Next base: position 55,142 of record CAIWCC010000210.1, read on the forward strand.
GGCATAAAGCAAAACGAGTATTCAATGGGCTTGGTTCAAAATGAATTGACTATGAATGACTTATTTTAAGATTGAATATTAAAAATATATTACATTATTGATGAATTTAAATTGTAAATATGAAAAGTAATAATTCCAAGAAAACTACTCCATGGGCATGGATTCCTACACTTTATTTTGCACAGGGACTACCTTATGTTGTAGCAATGTCTGTAGCTGTAATTATGTACAAGCGCCTTGGCATCTCAAATACAGATATAGCGCTATATACAAGTTGGTTATATTTGCCGTGGGTAATAAAACCTTTTTGGAGTCCGTTTATCGATTTGCTTAAAACAAAGCGCTGGTGGATTGTAACTATGCAATTGCTTATTGGAGCAGGCTTGGCGGGTGTGGCTTTTTTAATTCCTATGCCATTTTTCTTTCAAGCTACTTTGGCCGTTTTATGGTTAATTGCTTTCAGTTCGGCTACGCATGATATTGCTGCCGATGGATTTTATATGTTGGCATTAGACAGTTCCGAACAGTCATTTTTTGTCGGTATTAGAAGTACATTTTACCGTTTAGCAATGATTACTGGTCAAGGATTGTTGATTATCATTGCTGGTTCACTCGAAAGTTTCACAGGTTTGGAGCCTATGCAATTCACAGTACAATCGTCGAAAACAGTTCAAACAGAAGTACTTTTACAAGAACAAAAGTTTTCAGTTCCACAAACAGATAAAATGACTTTTGTGGCATTTCCGTCAAAATTGGTGCTGAATACTAATAATATAACACCAGACTCATTAAGCAAAATTAAAACTTTTGTGTTGGAGCAAAACCAGAAGAATGGATTTGTAAACGAGGAAAAAACAACAAACCAAGCCAAGAGTGAAAATAATTCGTGGTGGTCGATAAATGTTTCTGTTCCATTGGGGAATTTTATTAAGCATAATTTTGGACAAAAGCGTACTGAAACCGCTAATGCCAATGGAAATGTAGGAAATGCTGCAATTGTAGCAGTTAGGCTTACCAAGCAACCTAAAGTTGGCGAGACAGTGGTTATGAATTCAAGTTTTGCCAAAGGCGATAAAAGTATTTTATTGGCTGCCGGTGAGCGATTTGTTTTTACTTCTGATAACTGGCAGAAACCTGCTTATATGGTTGTGCAACTGGATTATAAATTAAAAGATGAAGTGAAAAGTGAGTTTAAAGGCATTTCGGGAAATATACGCTTGGCTTGGAGTATTACCTTTTTTATTCTGGCTGGATTTTTTACATTGTTTTTCGTTTATCATCGCTTTGTACTTCCGCGTCCTTCTTCCGATTTTGCCACTGCTACTCATTCTGCAAAGGATATTTTTAGTGAATTTGGAAATACTTTTGCTACATTTTTTCAAAAACCAGGAGTCGGACTTGCTATTACTTTTATGTTACTTTACCGATTGGGAGAAGCAATGTTGGTAAAAATGGCTTCACCTTTTTTGCTGGATGTTCGTGAAGTTGGTGGTTTAGGATTAACTACAGGCCAAGTGGGTTTGGTGTATGGAACTGTTGGGGTGATTTCGTTGACATTAGGTGGCATTGTAGGTGGTATTGCTGCTTCACGAAAAGGACTGAAATTCTGGATTTGGCCTATGACGCTTTGCATTACACTACCACATTTGGCTTTTCTTTATTTGTCGTGGTTTCTGCCCGAAAGCCTGATTTTCATAAATATTGCAGTTGCTATCGAACAGTTTGGTTATGGCTTCGGATTCACTGCTTATATGTTGTTTATGATATATTTTGCTAATGGAGAGCATAAAACGGCACATTATGCAATTTGTACTGGATTTATGGCAATGGGTATGATGTTGCCTGGTATGGTGGCTGGTTGGTTGCAAGAATTACTTGGTTACAATCATTTTTTTATCTGGGTAATGATTTGTGCAATACCTACTTTAGCAGTAATTCCATTTCTGAAAATTGATAAAAGTTACGGCATAAAGGAAAAAAATAATTAGCTGTTTTTGTCAATTGTTTTATTAAAACAACTCATAATCAATTAAATATCATTAACTTTACACGCAATTTTTTTAATTTTCATAATTCCAATATAATGAGCGACAACAAAAAAGAATTAATTTCCGAAAAAACTATTCTACATCCACGAAATAAACATCGGGAACTTTATGATTTTAAACAATTGATTGGAACATGTCCTGAGTTGGCTAAATATGTAAAGTTAAACGAGTACGGTAATGAATCTATCGATTTTGCTAATCCCAAAGCTGTAAAATGGTTGAATAAATCGCTTTTAAAGCATTATTATTCTATCGGTTATTGGGATATTCCAGCAGGGTTTCTGTGTCCGCCAATTCCAGGTAGAGCCGATTATATACATCATGTTGCCGATTTATTATGTGCTTCTAATGAAGGAATTATTCCTAAAGGATTCAAAATTAAATGTATGGATATTGGGGTAGGAGCAAGTTGCGTTTTTCCGATTATTGGTAACAAAGAATATGGTTGGTCGTTTATTGGTTCCGAAACTGAAGCTACAGCAATTGAATCGGCTCGCAAAATCATTAATAATAATGTCAATCTAAATCATAGTATTGAACTTCGATTTCAAGAAAATGTAAATGATATTTTTCATGGAATAATGGAGCGTAATGAGCCAATTGATATTACAATTTGCAATCCGCCTTACCACTCGTCGTTGGAGGAAGCGCAAGAAGGAACACTTCGAAAACTGAGTAGTCTAAATCACAAAAAAGTAACCACACCGGTATTAAACTTTGGTGGTAAAAGCAATGAATTGTGGTGTGCTGGTGGTGAGGAGCGTTTTGTTAGGAGTATGATTCGTCAAAGTAAACAATTTTCGTCCAACTGTTATTGGTTTACAACGTTGATTTCTAAACAGTCGCACTTGAAAGGTGTTTACGAAGCTCTCGAAAACGTAAGTGCTACCGAGGTAAAAACTATTCCAATGGGGCAGGGGACGAAAACGAGTCGCATTGTAGCGTGGACGTTTCTGAAAGAAGATCAAAAAAAGAATTGGCGCAATACGCGATGGAATATATATTAAATTCACTTCATTTATTTGTAAAATGAAAATTTTCAGTACTTCACAAGTTCGCCAACTTGATCAATTGACAATTGCAAATGAGCCGATTAGCTCTATTGACTTAATGGAGCGTGCCGCAAATGCACTTTGCACTGAATTTCTTAAGTTAGGTGTTGACAGGAGTTTAATTTGTGTTTTTGCTGGTCCTGGAAATAATGGCGGTGATGCTTTGGCAATGGCTAGATTGCTGAAATTAAGAGGTTTGGATGTAAAAGCTTTTTTGGTTCATGAAGGAAAACTTTCTGCCGATTGCTTAATAAATCGCGGAAGGTTGATTGAAAAATTTCCAGACTGTTTTGTTGAGTTGACAAAAGAGTTTTGTGCACCAAAAATTAAAAACAATTCAATTATTATAGATGGACTTTTCGGTTCTGGATTAAGTCGTCCATTAACGGGAATTTATTTGGATTGTGTAAATTGGATAAATAATGCTGGTTGTGAGGTTGTAGCCATTGATATTCCTTCGGGATTGAATGGCGAAGAAAACAATTTTGTGAACAGCTCAATGATAGTCGAAGCGCATTTGACACTTAGTTTACAATTCCCCAAACTTGCGTTCTTATTTGTCGAAAATTCAATTTGTGTTGGTGAATGGAAAGTTCTCGACATTGGCTTACATCCTCAAGCTATCGAAGATACGCCAAGTGAAACATATTTTTTGGAAGAAAAAGACATTAAGTTGTTGATTAAAAACCGTTCAAAATTTGGACACAAAGGCACTTTTGGTCATGCATTTATTGTGGCTGGAAGCCGGGGAATGGCGGGTGCATCTATTTTGTCGGCAAAAGCGGCTTTGCGAAGTGGAGCCGGTTTAGTAACAGTTCATAGCTGCTCTGCCAATAGAAATATCGTGCAAACAGCATTACCAGAAGCCATTTTTTCAACAGATGAATCGGAAGATTACATTACAAATGTATTTGAATCCAATTTGTTTGACCACATTGCCTTAGGGCCTGGAATTGGTATGATGCCCGATACTGAATTTATGTTGGAATCAATACTTAAAACACTCGAAAAATCATGTGTTTTGGATGCAGATGCATTAAATATCATTTCCAGAAAAAAAGAACTTTTACAATTAATTCCTCAAAAAAGTATATTAACGCCTCATCCAAAAGAATTTGAAAGAATGTTCGGGAAATGTGATTCGACATACCAACGTATGAAAAAAGCCCTTGAGGCAGCCCATAAAATGAGTGTGATTATTATTTTAAAAGGAGCTTACACACTAATTGCAATGCCCGATGGCACCTGTTTTTTCAATAGTACAGGCAATTCAGGCATGGCAACAGCAGGTTCTGGAGATGTGCTTACAGGTATACTTGTAAGTTTAATGGCTCAGGGTTATTCTTCGGAAGATACTGCTAAAATAGGTGTTTTTTTACACGGAAGAGCAGGAAATCTAGCATTAGAATTACAATCCGAAGAATCGTTAATTGCGAGTGATATTATTTCTCAATTGGGTAATGCATTTAAGTCGATAAAAAATGTATAGGATGATAATATCCTATACATTAAATCTAAAGTGCATTATATCACCGTCTTGTACTATGTATTCTTTGCCTTCAACATTCATTTTTCCAGCGTCTTTACACGCCGATTCTGATCCTAAAGTTGTGAAATCGGAATACTTAATCACTTCGGCACGAATAAATCCTTTCTCGAAATCGGTGTGAATCACTCCTGCGCATTGTGGTGCTTTCCAGTTTCTTTCAAAAGTCCAAGCTCTAACTTCTTGTACGCCAGCAGTGAAATAAGTCTGTAAATCGAGCAAATGATATGCAGCACGTATCAATCGAGCTACTCCAGATTCTTTTAAGCCCACTTCTTCTAAAAACATTTGACGTTCTTCGTAGGTTTCCAATTCTGAAATATCTGCTTCGGTAGCCGCAGCCACAATTAGAATTTCGGCATCCTCCTCAATTATTGATTGACGAAGAGCTTCAACATAAGCATTTCCGTTTACGGCCGAAGCTTCGTCAACATTGCAAACGTACATAACTGGCTTGTCTGTAAGTAAATATAAATCTTTTACTAGCTTTTTGTCTAAAGGGTCAAGTTTTACTGTACGTGCCGATTTTCCTTGCAGTAGTGCATCTCTATACTGTACGTAAATATCATAGGTTGCTTTGGCTTGTTTATCGCCGCCAGTTTGTGCTTGTTTTTGAACTTTGTTAATTCGACTTTCAACAGTTTCTAAGTCTTTCAATTGCAGTTCTGTATCAATAATTTCCTTGTCGCGTACAGGATTTATGCTTCCATCAACATGAGTGATATTTTCATCGTCGAAACAACGCAATACATGTAAAATTGCATCAGTTTCACGAATATTTGCTAAAAATTTATTGCCTAATCCTTCGCCTTTACTGGCACCTTTAACCAATCCAGCAATGTCTACTATTTCTACAGTAGTGGGTACAATGCGTTGAGGATGTATTAGTTCCGACAATTTGTTCAAGCGGTCATCAGGAACAGTAATAACGCCAACATTGGGCTCTATAGTACAGAATGGAAAGTTTGCAGCCTGAGCTTTTGCATTTGAAAGACAGTTGAATAATGTAGATTTTCCAACATTGGGTAAACCAACAATACCACATTGAAGAGCCATAAATATAAATGTTTGAAGAGTTTATCTCATTTAAGAGTAGAAAAGTTTGAAAATGAAAAAATGTTTACTGTTTTTTTCGGAGTGCAAAGGTACAAAAAATATTGGGAGTTTATGAATTCATATCTGAAATTCAGGCATTGAAGCTTAAATTATTGGATTACTCCGCTTCACTATTAATCAAAGTTTTAATTCTTATTGCAATTTTAGGTAACTCAAACTGATTATGCAATAGATTTGATAGATTTAAATTGTATGTGATAATTTTTCGAGTTTAAACCAATTTTGGAATTTAAAATATGGTAA
>CAIWCC010000211.1 GCA_903911085.1 uncultured Bacteroidales bacterium
ATCGGGACGAAATTATGGTAGAAAATATGCAAAAACAAAATCTAAGCCCCATCGGGGCGTAATTATCTCAAAGCATTATTGGAAGCGGTTTTTCAGATGAAAATTAAAAGTTTATCGGACAACAATAATACAATGTATAAATTTATCACTGTTCCATTATTTAATTATTCAACTGAAAATCACACACTTTCTTTATTGATTCTTTAATTGGGGTAAATTTGTGATTTAAAACTTTTTGAATTTTAGAGTTTGAGTAATACTCACGATGAGTAGCCGAACGTGCAGTTGACTTGTCAATTAATGGTTTGAAATGAAGTAGTTTAGCCAACCATTCGGACAAAGTTCCAATACACAACAAAGTCCATCTACTAATATGAATGAAAGGACGTCTTTTTCCAAAACCATCGGCAATCCAACTAAGCACCTCATGGTTGGAACAGTTCTCGCCCACTAATACATACTTTTCCGCCGAAATATCTGAATTGGTAAGTCCTATCATTATTTCTACAACATCTTTAATATCGATATATGCAGTGCCACCATTGATATAAAACATTAATCCTTTGCGCACTTGGTTAAATAATTGAGCACTACCATTATCGTTGCCCGAAATGCCAAGTATTACACCAGGATTTACAATTACTGCATTAAGTCCTTGTTTGATGCCTTTCCAAACTTCTTGTTCGGAATAATACTTGCTTCGAGAATAGGCAGAGCGCATTGGGCTGTCAATCCAGGTAGTATTTTCATCAATTTTTTCGCCATTTACACTTCTACCACAAGCTGCTATAGAACTGACAAAGCATAATTTTTTTACATTTACTTTTAAAGCAGCATTTACAATATTACGAGTTCCAATAACGTTGGTATCGGACATTATGCCAGCATCTTTGCCGAGCGAAACTATTGCAGCGCAATGATATACAATTGAAATACCACTCATTGCGTCGCAAATCGACTGTTCATTGAGCACATCAGCCGTTTTCCATATTATTCGCGCTAAATAAATATCGGGCGTAGAAGTGTAAAAACTTAATATTCTATACAATGACGCAATATTTGTACTATCCCTCCTAGTAGCAGTAATACGCTCATTATCTTGCAATAAATACCAAATTAAATTTCCACCCACCAATCCCGTTGCTCCTGTAACCAATATCATTTTATTCCGATTTTTAATTGAAGGTCAAAAATACGGAAAGAAAATTGTATTTTTGCATACATTTTTCAAATATCCAATAATCCTTCAAAATTTAATTAATGCATACCATTTGTGTCTATTGTGCGTCTAGTTCGCAAGTAAAACAAAGTTATTTTGAAGCAACTGCTCGGTTGGCAAAAATCTTTGCAAATGAAAAATTATCAATAGTATATGGCGGTGGTTCAATGGGACTTATGGGTCAATTGGCCGATAGCACTTTAGAAAATGGTAGTATGATTACTGGCGTAATACCTCGTTTTATGTGCGAGGTTGAGTGGAATCACACTAACTTAACAGAATTGTTATTGGTAGAAACCATGCACGAACGCAAAGAAAAAATGGCAATGATGGCCGATGCTGTAGTTGCTTTGCCGGGTGGATGTGGCACATTGGAAGAATTGCTAGAAGTAATAACATGGAAACGACTAGGAATTTTCACTAAACCAATAGTAATTGTAAATCTTGAAGGTTATTTTGATGATTTAATAAAGATGCTCGATAAAGCTGTAGACGAAAATTTTATGAGGCCAGAGCACCGAAAAATGTGGGAGGTGGTAAATAGTCCAGAGGACGTTTTATCAGCCATCCGTAATTCTGTAAGCTGGGACAAAAACGCACGTACCTTTGCAGCACTTTAAAATCATATTATGATACAGCAAGATACAGCAAAAATAATACATGATAGCACCTCAGTTTTAGCTTCCGATTCAATTTTCCGTATAGATTCGTTAGCAAAACTTGATTCAATTCACCTTATTGATTCACTCAAATCGATTGTTCATATTCCTGAAGGTTTTAAAGGAATACCGCTTCCGTCGATGCCTCAAACAGAAGACTGGGTTTTTGGAACTGTGATAGTTTTGTTTATTTTAATTGTTATCGCCATTTCAAGTTCAAAGGACATGTTATTTGAAACAATTAAAACCTTTTTTCAAGTAAAAGAGCGAACAAGCATGTTTACCAAGTCTACAATTAATGACTTTCAGTTTCGATTCTTTTCAATCATTTTTTCCATCGGAGTATTTAGTCTTTACGCATTCTCATATTTTAAACTTCCTGTTGTTGATTTTTCCTTTCATAAATTCTTACTGTTTCTTTTAGCCACAACAGTTTTCTTTGGATTTAAACTAGTAGCGTTTAACGTATTGGGATTTGTGTTTTTGGATATTGGTTCGTTGAAAATAGGAAAAGAGAGTTATTTTAATATAGTGACCTTTTTTAGCATTGTTTTATTTCCAATACTAATTTTTCAGCTATATATTCCTTTAAAATATGTCCAAATTATTGAAAATATTAGCTTATTTTTAAGCGTAAGTACCTGTGTTATAGTAACTATAAAATTATTTCAGATTTTTTTTCATAAAAAGGCATCATCCTTTTACATATTTTTGTACCTTTGTACCCTCGAATTTTTACCCCTTGTTGCATTGTATTGGGTGTATAGATACATAATGTAAAGTGTTATATATTAAACAGTTATTATGACTTTGAAAATTAGGAATATACTTGTTTCGCAGCCACAACCGACCACGGAAAAGTCACCTTACTTCGATATTAGCGAAAAGTACGGTGTAAAGATTGTTTTCCGTCCATTTATTAAAGTTGAACCGATAGGTGCTAAAGATTTTAGAACTCAGCGAATATCAATACTCGACTACTCAGCTATTATTTTTAATGCAAGACATGGTATCGATCATTTCTTTCGTTTGTGTGAAGAATTGCGCATAACAATTCCCGAAACAATGAAGTATTTTTGTGTTACTGAATCGGTTGCGGTATATTTGCAACGTTATATTCATTATCGCAAGCGCAAAGTGTTTTATGGTGCCAATGGAAAGTTTTCTGAATTGATCACTATTATAAATAAACACCCAGAGGAAAAATATTTATTTATTACATCTGATGTTCAGAATGATGAGACTGCAGCATTGTTAGAGAAATCTAAAAATGAGATCACAAAAGCGGTTATGTATAAGACTGTTAGCAACGATTTTGATCCTAGCGAAGAATTCGACTATGATATGCTGTTATTCTTTAGCCCAATTGGAATTGCTTCACTACAGAAAAACTTTCCAAATTTTGTTCAAGGTGATATTCAGATTGGATGTTATGGTGCAACTACTGCACAAGCGGTAAGAGATGCCAATTTGCGTTTAGATCTTGAATGTCCACTTCCAGGTATGCCTTCAATGACAATGGCGTTGGACAATTTCTTAAAAGAAAATCTTAAAAAGACTAGAAAATAATTTCTTCAAATATCAGTTCTAAAATCCCAAAAGTATGAATTTTTTCAGTACTTTTGGGATTTATTTTTTCGGTTCTTCCACTTTTCGTGTGGGTTGATATTTTTAAACCATATAAGATTACATATACAAAAAAAAAATAACCACACTAGACACAGTAGTTCACAATAGAATAAATGCTGAAAGCATTTATAATGAATCACAAAATACCGAAAGGTATTTACCTATTGTGTTCTTTTTTTAGATTCTATCTTTTTTCTATTGTGCCTAGTGTGGTTTTTATTTATATTTTAATATATGTTTCAAATAGAACCCACAAAATTGAGTGTAGAACCATTTTTCTATAAACCATGAACAAACTAAATTCCTTTCCAAAATCAGAACATTTATGTGGCGAAATACGTATTGCTCGACTTTTTAATCAGGGTCAAGCATTTATAGCTTACCCAATGCGTGTTGTGTTTTTGATAGATACAAGCTCTAAATTGAAGGAACCAGTGAGCGTAATGGTTAGTGTTCCAAAAAAACGCTTCAAACATGCAGTTAACCGAAATCGTTTGAAACGACTTATGCGTGAAGCTTATAGATTGAATAAGCATTGTCTGGTCGAAAAAATTGAAGAAAAGCAAATTCAAATTCATATAGCTTTCAATTATATTTCAAATGACGAATTGGATTTCATTTCGATAGAAAAAAAAATGAAAGTGGCGTTAAATAAAATAATTGAATTAATTGCAGAAAAATAAATTGGTATCGATTTATAGATTTCAACCAAATTTTACTTTTTGATAAATAGATAAATTACTCTTTTTTGTTTACGTATAATGCTGATTATCATGAATAAAATTCTTCAATTTATAGTACTACTTCCTATTTATTTTTACAAATATAGCATTTCGCCTCTTTTCCCTCCTCGATGTAGATACACACCAACTTGTTCGCAATACAGCATTGAAGCAGTAAAAAAACATGGTATTATTAAAGGTATTTATTTATCAATAAAACGGATAGCAAGTTGTCACCCGTGGGGAGGAAGTGGATATGATCCAGTTCCTTGAATTAGAATAATTGAGAAACGCAGGTGTTTGGATTCACAAAAATTTATCTGCGTAAATTGCATATTGATAATAATTTAGAACATAATCATTACATTTAATCATTAACTTATGGATCAGCCTAAAATTGAAAGATTATTACGTTTAATGAAAATGCTTACAGCCAACAATTCATTGACAATAGATGAAATCGCTGCTAAACTTTGTATTTCGCAACGTTCTGTGTATCGGTATGTTGACACCTTTCGCGAAGCTGGTTTTGTGATTAAGAAAACCGATAACTATATAATGCTCGATAAATCTTCTCCATATTTTAAAGATATAAGTGAATTAATCCACTTCACTGAAGAAGAAGCTTTTATTCTCAAATCTGCAATTGAAAATATCGATGAGAACAATTTGCTGAAACAAAACCTTAAAAAGAAACTTTATTCAGTTTATAACTACAAGATATTGGCTGAAACTATTGTCAGCGGCAAAAATGGCAAAAATGTACAACAGTTGGTTGAAGCAATAGAATGCAAATGTAATGTAATACTTCGCAATTACTCCTCGGCACATGGCAACGATATCCGCGATCGTTATGTAGAAGCATATTCATTTACAACAAATTATGTTCAGGTGTGGTGTTTTTGTCCCGAAGAAAAAACGAACAAACTCTTCAAAGTTTCTCGCATTGATTCAGTGGAAGTTTTGCCCGAAAATTGGAAATTCGAAGATAGTCACAAATCGGGATACATCGATATTTTTCGGATGAATAGTTTTGATTTGATGCATATTAAATTGAAACTTGGACTTCGTTCGGCCAATTTACTTTTAGAAGAATTTCCACTTGCTTCAAAATTCATCCAAAAATTATCGGACAATGAATGGTTGCTCGATGCAGATGTTTGTTCGTACGATGGCGTTGGTCGATTTGTTATGGGCTTATTGGATGATATTGAAATTATTGACTCTCCCGAATTTGAAAAATACATTGTTGAACATATCACAAAAATTCACAATAAATATATATTGTCATAAGTTGTCACTTCAGTGCCGTTACTTTGCAGAATTATTAAACCACCCTATAATTCATCAAAAAAAGTATTGGTATGAAAAAATTATTATTCCTCTCATTATTTGTAATTACCTCATTATCATCATTCAGCCAAATTACAATTGACTCCCTAAATGTAAAAGCGGCTTACTGCGAAATTGTTGGAACCCAAGGTTTCCTATCCAGCAAATTGACTATCAGAATTGACTACGGTCAGGATTCTGGCAGCATTTTCAATCCAAAAGATTCAAGATTAAAAGGCGAAGATGGCAAAGCTATCAAATTTAACTCCATGATTGATGTATTAAACCTGATGCATATTGAAGGTTGGAATTTTGTTACTGCTTATATTATTGGCGATGCGCAAAGAGGATATGTATATCACTGGTTGTTAAAAAGAAAGAGTTAATAACGTTTACCAAGATTGTGACCATCCTAGGAAATTTTATTTATTATCTACACTAAAACAAATACGATTATGAAAACCAAACACGAAGTACACAACTTGATTCTCTTGGACGAAAGCGGTTCTATGGAATCGATAAAAAATGCAATTATACAAGGATTTAACGAAATAGTACAAACTGTAAAAGGAATTGCGATGCAGTATCCTGAGCAAATGCATATTATTTCTTTTTACACATTCAATGGATTAGGAATTAATGAATTACACTTTAATATGCCTATTGAAAAACTTGAACTTATTGACCATAAAAAGTATCAACCTGACGCTTCGACACCGCTTTATGACGCTATGGGATTTAGTTTTGCCAAATTGAAAAAAGAACTAATGAATAAAACCAATTATAATGTTTTAGTAACAATACTGACAGACGGTGAAGAAAATTCATCGAAAGAATACACTGGAAAGACTATTAAAAAAATGGTTGAGGATTTATCACAAAAAAATTGGACTTTTACTTATATAGGTGCAGACCATGATGTTGAGAAATTTGCAACGTCAATATCTATCACAAATATTATGAATTTCAACAAAAATGAAGATGATATGAAAGAGATGTTTGTAAAAGAAAATGAAGCAAGGGTAAATTATAGTCGAAAAATAAGATCGAATGAAGACATTATTGGAAACTTTTACACTGACGAAAAAAAATGATTCAAAAAAAACACGTATTCAATCTATTGATATATAAATAAATACCTTTAACTTTGAAATTTATCTGTTTACCTTTGTTGTTAAAAAAGCCATTTTAAAAATGGCTTTTTTTTATAATAGAGTTTATATTGATTAAATGATTATTTTACTAAAAAACAAAGAATTAAGATTCACCACTAAGATACTAAGTGCACTGAGATACACTAAAAATATTAGCTGAAAAAAGAACACTAAGGAAAAACATAAATGTTTTTTTATTGCAATTGTTTCTCTATAAAACATTTATGTTTTATATTGAGTGGTCTATATTTGATTTAAAATTAAACTTAGTGAACCAACGGTCAGCGTAGCTAATCTATGTGGTATATGTGCACTTTGTGTTAAGCTTCTTATTTTTAATTGCGTAGCAATTTAATCTATATAAAGTCTAATATATCATGAACCTCACTTTTCGTTAATGCTTCTCTATGTTTTCTATATTCAATTATCGGTTTATCACCCATTATGAGTCTTTCATCCATTTTTACATCCGATTTTAGTGGCAATTGTGTTTCAACCACTCGTTTATCTTGCCGAATAATAACTATATTTGACAATTTAATCAGGTAATTTACTATATGTTTTACAATTGGTATTGTAATGAAATTCTGATAATTACGTAAATATATTAATGTATGTTCATTGTCGACAGGTACAAATGCTGCAAAAATTCGCATCTTATCAGAAATGAAATTCTGCCATATATTTGGATAATGAAATTGTAGGTGAAACAGTTTTTCGTAATTTGGAATCTCAGCTGGTTTCAAAGGAACAGTTTCTCCGTCATCCATTATATTATCGACATAAAAAGTTATCATTTCACCATTTCGAACAACTACAGGCCCATTTACCAATGTTTTGTTTCCAGCACCAATGGTAGTTTTATGTACAAAAGGAAGATGAACTACATCAAGTTGATTTTCGATACAACGAGAATAATGAGCATGCCAAGGGTCTATAAAAGTAGAATAACTCATATTAGCCAACTCTTTGAAAAAAAATGGTTCGTCAGTTTTTTTGTCATTGTCGCCGTACCAAATCCAAATTAAACCATAATTTTCATAAGTAATATAAGAATTAACTTGTTGTGATTCAGGGATATTTGCATTTTTTCCATTTGCTGGAATAAGTTTCACTTTACCTTCATCATCAAATAGAAAACCATGAAAAGGACATTCAACTTTACCATCAACCAATCGTCCACACGAAAGGGATGCACCACGATGACAACAACGGTCGGCAATGCAGCAGACTTTGCCAGTCTTGTTTCGCCAAAGTACCATAGTTTCATTCAAACGAGTAACCTTTAGCGGCTTTTTGGCTTTCACTTCGCGCGATTCGAGAATCACATACCATTGATTGTAAATCATATAATTAGGCAGTGTTTAATTATTTATAATCACTCATTAAAATTGACTGAATGGCAATATTATCATGATTGGCAGTCTTAATTATACATTTTTGAATTCTCTTTTTGAATTTCCAACAAGTCATTTGATTTAATTCCAATTTATCAGAATAATTAATTGATGAAATATCATTGCCTAATACACAAACATTGTAGGCAATAAAGAATGCCTTATTTATTGGAAATTTCAAATTATGAAACAAAGTGTGCGCGGTGGCCGATTCAACTTTTTTACAACGAGTACAACGTCTTGATGAAGGAGTTTTCCCATCACAAAAGTTTTTATTTCCGCAGTTTCGACATTCAAAACCATTCTCCCATTTTATATCAGCAATAAATTTTAGTACTTTATGCTCATCATCAAACAGTTCATTGGCAAATTCAGGCGAAATATCCTCTTTAAATATCATATTATCAGCATTATTTGAATTTCTGAAGAAAATTATTGTGCAAAGATAATAAATATTTCTCAGTGATACTAAAATAATATATTGGTGATACTATTGTAATATGAAAATAATGTTTTATCTTTGCAGCGTAATTACAAAACAACCCCTAACCCCTAAAGGGAAAGTATATTTAATTTTATATTTACTTATATTATACACTGATATTGAATTACTTAAATTATTAATTTGAATCGTTTGTATGTTGATACATTACACAAACATTACACAAATGAAGGTATTTAATTACAAACAGATACAAAG
>CAIWCC010000212.1 GCA_903911085.1 uncultured Bacteroidales bacterium
ATCCGTTTTTAAATCCGCTACATCAGCGAAAATCAGCGTTCTATTCTGTTAAATAAGTAATGATAACGTATATTTATTAATATAAATATTCAAATAAATTGTGATGATTTAATTATCAAAAGCTTGTTCAAAGCTATATTTGAGTTAAATTAATTTTATTGGGTGCAAAAGCCGATAGTCATTTTTTTTTATGCAGAATTGTAATAACTTTGAAGTATTAGATTTTTAATTTATTTATAGTTTAACAAATGATTGAACAATATATACTTGCACATTCAGAGAGTGAACCTGAATACCTGGCAAAAATTAATCGTAAGACACATTTACGTATGTTAAACCCACGCATGCTTTCGGGTCATTTTCAAGGTAGAGTTTTATCGATGTTTTGCCAGATGATACAACCTAAATATGTATTAGAATTAGGCACTTTTACCGGTTATTCTGCTCTTTGTTTAGCCGAAGGTTTGTCTGAAGGAGCTGAATTGCATACCGTTGAATGTGATGATGAATTAGAAGATTTTATTCTTGAAAATTTTGCAGGTTCACCTCACGGTCATAAAATACATCTGCATATTGGTGATGCTTTAAGTGAAATTGCCAAATTAGATTATACGTTTGATTTGGTATTTATTGATGCAGATAAACGTCAGTATTTAGATTACTATGAAGCAGTTTTATTAAAACTTCGTGTTGGGGGTTTTATATTAGCTGACAATACACTTTGGGATGGAAAAGTAATAAGCGAAATTGAATCAAATGATAAACAAACGATAGAAATTATGCGTTTTAATGATTTCGTGGCTACTGATTCTCGTGTCGAAAAAGTATTATTACCTTTGCGTGATGGTTTGACTTTAATACGTAAGAGATAATTTTAAAATATATAACTGAAATTCAGGTGTATGATTTAAGACTTAAAATAGAAAATTGGTTCTAGCACTTTTGGTGCGGGTTGATATTTTTAAACCTTATAAGACTATTTATATTGAAATAAATTTAACCACACTAGGCACATTAGTTCACAATAGAATAAATGCTTTCAGCATTTATAATGAATCAGATAATACCGAAAGGTATTTATCTATTGTGTTCTTTTATTAGAATCTATCTTTTTTCTATTGTACCTTATGTGCCTAGTGTGGTTTTTGTTTATTATGAATTTAAGGATTATTTCATATAGAACTCACACAATTGAGTGCTGAACCAGAAAATTAATAAAAGAATCAAATATGTAGTTTGACTTTTTATTGAAATTAAGTTGAACATTAATTAATTGCTCTGTCGAATGATAGAGGTAGAGATAATAAATATGTATATTTACGAATTAGAATTTAAAGTGCGTGACTATGAGTGCGATTTGCAGGGGATAGTCAATAACTCTGTGTATCAAAATTATTTGGAACATACTCGTCACGAGTATTTGTTGGATAATAATGTGAGTTTTGATTTATTACACCAGCAGGGTGTAGACGCTGTGGTGGCACGTATTGAAATGGCATTCAAAACACCGCTTCGTTCAGGTGATACTTTTATTTCAAAGCTTTATATCACTAAAGAAGGTGTGAAATATGTGTTTCATCAAGCAATTTTTCGCAAAAATGATAACAAAATTTGTTTAAAAGCAAAAGTTGATACAGTGGTGGTAATTAATGGAAAACTTGCTGCTGCACATCCACAGCTAGAAGAGTTAATCGCATTGAGTTGATATAATAACACTTTTTTGTACATAAGACATAAAGATAGGAGTTAAAATCAAAACATTTTTTGTGTTTGATGCGTTTTGAGTATTATTGATGAATTAAATTTTTAAATTTTATGAATGAGTTTTTAGAAATAGAAGAAAATATTGTACGAATGCTTAAAACAGTGTTTGACCCCGAAATCCCAGTGAATATTTACGACCTTGGATTGATTTATAAAATTGATTTGGCAAGTGACGGTCAACTTAATATTGATATGACTCTTACTGCACCAAACTGTCCTGCAGTAGATTTTATAGTTGAAGATGTACGCATGAAAGTTGGTAGTGTAGATGGAGTTAAATCTGTAGAAGTAAATATAGTTTTTGAACCAGCATGGGATAAAGACATGATGAGCGAAGAAGCTCAATTAGAATTGGGATTTCTTTAGTTATCAGTTAGTCAATTAATTAAATAAAAATGATATATTTTCTATCAGATGCACATCTGGGTTCATTACTCGTAAAGGAGCCTCGATTACACGAAAAGATGCTTGTAAATTGGTTAGATGAAGTAAAGAAAGATGCAAAAGTCATTTATTTACTTGGTGATATGTTCGATTTTTGGTTCGAGTATAGCACTGTAGTTCCCAAAGGTTTTGTTCGATTTTTAGGAAAATTAGCTGAGCTGGTAGATGCTGGTATTGAAATTCATTTCTTTACTGGTAATCATGATATTTGGACATTTGGATATCTCGAAAAAGAAGTGGGGTTAATTGTTCATAAACAGCCCATAACTATTGAAATTGGTAATAAACGTTTTTTCTTGGCACATGGTGATGGACTTTATGCCGAAAAGCGAGGTTTCCAGGTTCTTCGTAAAATCTTCCATAGTCCATTTATTCAAATGCTTTTTAGTCTTATTCCAGCTAGAGTAGGGCAGGGTTTTGGCTATAGTTGGTCGAAAAGTAACCGAGAAAAAATTAAACATATCGAAAATAAATTTCGAGGCGAAGAGAATGAAAATCTAGTTGTTTTTGCAAAAAAATATCTAGAATCAAACGATGTTGATTTTCTGATTTTTGGACATAGACATATAGCGCTTGATTTACAATTGAAAAACCAAAAACGTGTTGTAATTTTAGGTGACTTTGTAAGTATTTTTTCTTATGGAGTTTTTGATGGAAATGAATTTAGATTGGAGTTTGTTGAGATACCAGACAACTTTAAAGTTTAATCAGAAAATTAGTATATTCAGTTTGAACTTTAGTTTTTGTATTTCTAGGGTTGAATGTTGCCTTTCTAAATTTTAAAAGTTACATAGAAATTATTTATTCTAGTTTCTATTTTTTCTTTTTCTTAACGGGAGTTTTTGCAATTACTGGCTCAACTTTAAATAAACCCTCACCTTGTTTAAGTCTTTTACCTTTTGTAAAAGTCAATAACACATCTTCTTTTTTCTTTGGACGCTGATTATCAATCCAAAAAAAGTTTTTTAAGAACATATCCGAACCTGTGAGTTGTCCAAGCGGATACATATTACCAGTTGAGGCAGAAGTCATTACTATGCGTTCTACCTTTTTGTTTTTGATAAACATTTTCACAAAGCTACTTTGGGTTTTATTGAGTCCTACAAGTGTTGAATCTTTATCATCCATCGGATAGTAAATAGTTTCAGCATTACCGTTTACGTCTACTTTTTTCAATTGTCCACTATCCATGTAAGCAATTATTTCCTTGCCTGAAAGTTGGTTGAAATGAATAGAGTCTTGTTGTTGAACTGTCATAGCAGATTTTTGAATATGCACACGTTCTAATTTTTGTTTTTTTGTAAATGCTTGTATAATTTCCCCTGAGAGTTGATTTTTCTCAGCCCAAAGCACCGGTTCGCCAAGCATATTCATTACTGAGTCGCGCCCAGAATATGACAAAGAGTCGCACAATCCTTGAGCATCATTGCGATAAAAACGTACATTGTAAAATCCTCGCATCACATCGTAAATTGAATCTTTGGAGGTGCGCAATGTATCGGCATGAACATACAATGTATCTTTGCTTGACCAATCAACAAGAATTGCAGAATCGGCAGCCAAGCCAATTTGTTTTGTTTCGTGGTAATAAAGATAGTTGCCTATTAAAGTAGATTTTTGAATTGTGTCATTCAGAACTACATGGTTAAAACCTTCACCGTATTTTTGCTTTTTATCATAGAAAAGTGTATCTCCCACTAATGTTTTACCATCTTTCTCTTTAATCAATGATCTATCTAAAAGCATCATAAGCTCTGTTGCAGTATTGTACCAACCTCTATTTGTATAAATGTTTGTTTCTTTGTTATATAATATATGGGTAGGTCCTACAATATTTGCAACGCTTGTTTTCGTATTGTATTTCAGAGTGTCAGAGTCTAAAACGAAATTTTTATTTACCAAATGAACTTTAGTCTTGAATAATGCTTCATTTGTTGTTGGTGAATACTGTCCCCAAATAGAAGTAAGCGTATTCAATGGATCAACAATTTTACCTCCAGTGTAATAGTAAGCTACATTTCCTAATCTATCGTAATTCAAACTATCAGTGAAAAGTGTGGTTTTACGATTCTCCATTTTTACATTATGGCGCATACGAGCTAATTTTATATTGCCATCGTAATAAAGTATATCGCCATATACAAAAAGCGTATCACCCTGTACAATTCGCACATTACCAAAGGCATCGAGAGAATTGGCTCCTTCGTAAAAATAGGCACTGTCACAGTATAACAATGCATTATCGTGACGAAAACGCACGCTTCCTTTTAGAACTTGCACATCGGGTCTTAAAAGTTGGTCACATGATAAAGTTTCAGAATTTTCGAGGTATACTAAAGTGCCTTTTTTATTTGCAGAAAAATTAATTGGCGGCGCGAGCAAAACACTTGGTTTTTGTACTTTTATTACTTTATTCTTCTTGCTTTTAACAATGGCTTTGTTAGATCCTAGTTGGCTCCTTAATACCTCATTTCGTAATTGTCGGGGGTGAATTATTTGTGCACTAATAACAGCAAAAAACAAACAGAGCACACCAAATAATACGATGTGCTTGTTCGTTTTTATTCCTCGAAAAGGAAAATTCTTTTGTATATTGTATAACATTTTAATTTCTAACGATTATAGCTTTTTTTAAGTCTCTGAGCTAATTAATCTTTAATCCAACCTGAATATTGAAATTTACATTTTCTCCAAGCTGGATCAATGCTAATATAAGTTTCTTTTTGTTTTTTGATAATCCAATCGTTTATAAATTTTTCTTTGTTTTTGTTCTCAAAAATAGCTTTTAGCATTTGGTAATCATCAGTAAGATTTGCTTGGTGGCTTTCAACTTTTGATTTTACTTTTACTACAGCAACTACTTCTTTTCCTGATGATTGATTTATCATAGTGAATGGTTTTGATATTTCACTAACATTCATTCCATAAACAACTTTCCCGATTTCTGGTGGTAAATCTTGAAATTCAAATTTTGAAGTGCCACTTTTTTCGTTTAACATTAATCCTGCATTCATAGCAGTATTTTTGTCTTGCGAGAAATTTAAAACAGCTTGTTCAAATGTAATTTTATTTCCTCTAATTTGGTTTGAAATTGAGTCTAAGTTAGTTACTGCCTTGTTTTTTTCAACTAATGACACTTTGGGTTTTAATAAAATATGTCGACAGTTTATTCTATCTCCTCGTTTTTCAATTAATTGAATAATATGAAATCCAAATTCTGTTTGAACAATACGCGATACTTTTTTTGTATCAAGCAAGTTAAAAGCAGCTGCAGAAAATTCTGGCACAAGTTGACCACGTCCCATAAATCCAAGTTCGCCACCACGTTTTGCACTTTCAGTATCCTCGGAATAAAGGCGTGCTAAAACAGAAAAATCGCCAGAGTTATTGTTAATCCTTTCAGTAAAATCGCGTAATCTTTCTTTTATTCTATTGGTTTCATCTACCGAAACTGGAGGCTCAAAGCTTATAATTTGAAGTTCAACTTGTGCCGGTACTGTAGGAATACTATCTGGAGGTAAATTGACAAAATAGCGACGAATATCTGCTGGAGTAGATTTTATATCTCCAACTAACTTTTGTTTCATTTGCTGTATTGTTTGTTGATCACGGTACATATCGTGAAGAAACTCTCTAAGATCGACGGTGTTTTTCTTAAAATACTCTTCCATTTTTTCTTTCGAACCAATTTGAGAAATATAGTAGTTTATACGGCGGTCAACCTCACTTGCTACAGATGATTCATTCACAACTATACTGTCAAGACCAGCTTGATGCAAGAAAAGTTTTTGAATGGCCATTTGTTCTGGAATTACACAATATGGATCACCCTGTATTTGTGTTCCTTCGTATTGAGCTCTTATTCGTTCTTGTTCAACTTCTGATTTAAGTATGGATTCATCGCCCACTACCCAAATTACTTCGTCAATTATATTTTTTTGTGCTAGCATATCTATAGGAGTTATGCATACTAAAAAGAAAAAATATAGAATTATTTTTTTCATAAATGATTGAATGTATTTAATTGAAATTTATTGATGCAAAATTTATTATAGGAAAACTATCTTTTAAAAAAACTCACATCTTCGTTTTTTACTGCATCGTTGTAGAGTTCAGTTTCAAACTTTTGAATGAAATCGGCTTTTTTCTTATTTAGCAATATATTGGAAATTTTGTCTTTGGCCAATTCTAAAGGTTCTACTTGACCAATATTTCGATAACTAGTTATTCGTAAAAAATAATGTTGAGTACTATCTGATGTTTCTACAAAACGATTAGAAGAAACAAAATTTGATGGATCTTCAACTTGTAAAGGCATTTTCTTTAGTATTTCTGAAAATGGAATCCATCTATTTCCAAAGTAATCGTAACTAATAGCATTTTGAATACTATATTTTTCAATGTTTTGCAAAGCCTTTTCGTTGCTTGATTGAACCCAACTTCTCACATTGCCCATATTTGTTGCTTTTGCAGGCACTATCAACAATAAACCTTTAATAATATTTTCTTTGAGTAATAGTTGTTCGCTGTATTGTGTGTAAAAATCATTCAACTCATCTTCCGAAGGTTCTTTTGGAAGTCTTTGTTCAATCATTTTTTGTTGGTATTGATGAATGGTAATTGATTTTCGATAACTTTCAACCATTTCTTCAATTTCTGCTTTATTGGTAACGTTTCGCTTTGCATTTTCATACATAAGTACATCAGTAGTCCATTTTCTTATAAAACTTTGAGCTATTTCAGTACTGTCAGAATCACTTGCATTGGGAGGTATAATTTGTTGAACATCATCAAGATATAAAAATTTTCCTTCTACTTCGAGCAATGCTGTTCGAGAATCCTTTGGAGTTTTGGGAGTGCACGACACAAAACCTACCAAGGCAATAATTAATGAAAGAAATTGTGTTGTTTTAATCATCTATTCGATGTATTCAAAAATATGATTTTGAAAATATAAGCGCAAAAATAAATGTACAATATTTGACTTTTATTTTTGCGCTTTTGTTTATTAGTTTTTCTTGACTGTTTTCAATACATCTTGTTTGACAACAACTGGATATTTGGCTCTAAGTGTTTTAATCCAGTCTTTTTCTAAAAACTCTTGATAATCGGCAGTAACTAAACCACGAACATCAGTATAGTCTTCAGGTGTATTTTTTAGCATTTTACCAGAGATAAATACAAAAGGATAATCTGTTGCAGGAACATATTTTTCTTTTGTTTTAAATGCCATATTATCAATTACTTTATTTTCGCCTTGAACATATAAACCCTTGTCAATTTTTACATATTGAACACTGTCATTAAGACGAGTACGTAAGTATTTATCTATAGAATCGTTTGGAGACTTTTTTACAAGAGATTTTGCCAACTTGAATGTTGCCTTGTTTTTACAATATATAACTCTTCCTTTGTAGTGAGGTTTTTCCCATCGGTACACTTCTTGATGACCTTTGAAATATTTCTCAAGCCCATCAGTATCTTTGGATGCTTTTTCCCAAACTTCTTTGTTACTTACTTCAAATAACAAAATTCCATCGTGGTATTCTTGCATAAGGAACTTGAAATCATCGTGTTTGCTTTCTAATTGACTATCCTCGAATGATAATAATTCTTTGTTTACAAATGCATTTAATTTTTGGTCAATCATCTCTGAAGCAATACTCTTGTCAGTGTTATTGTTCTTTTTCAAAAAATCAGCAAATTCAGCTTGTGTATATTTTTTATTTGCAAAACTAAAAAGTGGTTTGTTTAATGAACTAATTTTTGCAAAATAAGTTGAATCGAGTGCAGGTTTTACTGCAAGTAAGCAATAAAACTCAGTGACATTTGGTTGTATTACTTGATAATTGTAATCAGCTCTAAGTTTATTTAAAAAAGCATCTTGTCCTTTGTTTGCACGTTCATCGCGTTTCACTTTTCTTTCTAACTCAGCTTTTAATTCATCAAATGAAGCAAGCCCTTTTTTATCAATTAATTTAATAATATGCCATCCATAAGCAGATTTAATAGGTTCTGAGACATCTCCAATATTCTTAAGTTCAAATGCAGCAGTTTCAAATTCAGGTACCATGCGACCAGTTCCAAACCAAGGGAGTTCACCATTTTTTACAGCCGAACCTTTGTCTTGCGAAAGTTCTGTTGCCAATTTCCCGAAATCGCCGCCTGCTTTTACACATTTGTAAATTGAATCGATACTAATTTTTGCTTTTTTGTTCATTTCTTCATCGCCCTGTGTTGTAAACTTCATTATGTGCGATACCAATACTTCACCCAAAGATGGACGGTGAGCGTGAATTTTAAGAATGTGATAGCCAAATGATGAGCGTACAGGTTTTGAAATTGCACCTACAGGTGTATTGTATGCCATTGTTTCAAATGGATATACAGTTCTAAATGCAGAAATAAAACCTAGTCGACCACTATTTTGTTCAGCCGATTGATCTTCGGATGATGCTTTTGCTACCTTGTTAAAATCTTCTTTCAATAATCGTTTTCCAATATTATTAATGTCGTTCCAAGCCTTCAATGTATCAGCTGGTGTTGCATTTTGTGGAATTCGAACAAGAATATGACTCACATCCACATCTTCTTTCGAACGATTGTACGCTTCTAAAAGCAATTCTTCATCTACCTTCGAGTCTGTTAAATATGGTTTTGTTAGTTGAGAACGATAGCCGCTGAGTTCAGTAGTAAATGATTTCGTGGTGTCAATACCTTGTGTCTTGGCTTCTTCCACTTTCAATTTGAAATTTATAAACAAATCCACATATTCATCAAGTGTTTTTTTGTCCAGTGAATTGTTTGTGTTGTTTTTGTTATAAATATATTCAAATTCCGACTTCATAACTGGTTTCCCGTTTATGGTCATTAATACTGGATCTGCTTGCGCAAATGAACTGCTCGATAAAGCAAGTAATGCTAATAATGTAATTACTGGTGATTTCATAAAGTTTTTGAGTGATGAATAAATTCAGTAAAAAAATTAATAAATTAGAAATGTTAAAACTATATATCTATTACATTAAACTTTAACGGTGATTTTACAATTTTGTTGCAAAAATGCCGTGATAAAAATTATTAATACAATAAAAAACTCCAAAAATTTAATTCTAAATCGAAACCGCGACTTCAAATGAGGTTTAGGTCGCAGTTTCAAATGTTGACCATGACATAAAAAGAAACATGCTTTTTTATTCTCCTCTACTATAATTTGGAGCTTCGCTAGTTATTGATACATCGTGTGGATGACTTTCGGCAACTCCCGCATTTGTAATTCGTGTAAATTTAGCTGTGTGCAATTCGTTGATTGTGTGTGCACCACAATAACCCATACCTGCGCGAAGTCCACCAATCATTTGATAAACTACTTCAAAAAGCGAGCCTTTAAATGGAACACGAGCAGAAATACCTTCGGGAACTAACTTTTTCATGTCAGCTTCACCATCTTGGAAATAACGATCTTTAGACCCTTTTTCCATTGCTTCAAGTGAGCCCATTCCACGATACGATTTAAACTTACGACCGTTGAAAATTATTGTTTCGCCAGGAGATTCTTCTACTCCAGCAAAAAGTGAACCAGCCATAATTGTATATGCACCAGCAGCTAGACCTTTTACTATATCACCTGAGTATCGAATTCCACCATCTGCAATTACTGGAACTCCAGTACCTTTTAATGCTTTTGCAACTTCATAAATAGCGGATAATTGAGGCATTCCTACTCCAGCTATTACACGCGTAGTGCAAATAGAACCAGGACCAATTCCAACTTTCACAGCATCTGCACCAGCAGCTACTAAATCTAAAGCTGCTTCACCTGTTGCAATGTTACCTACAACAAAATCAATTTGAGGATAACGTTGTTTTGCTTCTTTCAATGCTACTATTACCCCTTCTGAATGTCCATGTGCTGTGTCAATAACAATTGCATCAACACCAGCATGTACCAAAGCTTCAACTCTTTCGAAAACATCGGCAGTGACACCTACACCTGCTGCAACACGTAAACGCCCTTGAGCATCCTTGCTTGCCATTGGTTTGTCTTTGGCTTTGGTAATATCTTTGTATGTAAGTAATCCTACCAATTTGTTGTTTTCGTCAACAACTGGTAGCTTTTCAATTTTATATTGTTGCAAAATGTCAGCTGCAGCTTCCAAATCGGTTGAACGTGAGGTAGTAATCAAATTTTCTTTGGTCATTACATCATCAATCTGGGTTGACATATTACGTTGAAAACGCAAGTCGCGATTGGTAACAATTCCTACCAAATAGCCTTCTTCATCAACTACAGGAATACCACCAATTTTATATTCAGCCATTAAAGCCAGTGCTTCTCCAACATTTGCACCTTTGCGTATTGTTACTGGATTTGAAATCATCCCGTTTTCGGCACGTTTAACTATTTCTACTTGTTTAGCTTGATCAGCTATTGGCATGTTTTTATGTATCACACCAATTCCACCTTCGCGAGCTATAGCGATTGCCATTTTTGCTTCGGTAACAGTATCCATTGCAGCCGAAACAATAGGAATTTTTAATTCAATATGACGCGAAAAGCGCGTGGTTAGATCCACATTACGTGGTAATACATCTGAATAGGCAGGAACTAGTAAAACATCATCAAA
The DNA here is from genome assembly GCA_903911085.1 of uncultured Bacteroidales bacterium. Classification (GTDB taxonomy): domain Bacteria; phylum Bacteroidota; class Bacteroidia; order Bacteroidales; family Paludibacteraceae; genus Paludibacter. The sequence goes on from CAIWCC010000212.1 coordinate 10,836, forward strand.
CGTTAAACCTTCGATTTGAACTCTTTCAGCAATAAATGACATAGATTTTTTATTTTTTTGTTTCGATTTATATGTGGAATAAACTGATTAGCAATTAATCAACACCCATTGACTATAATATTCGCTATGTGAAAATATTGCGTGCAAATTTACGCATTAATTGCCAATAAAGAAACATGCTGAAAGCAAAAAAAACATAATTGAATTCTTAGTTAAAAGTTTTCTCAAAATGTTTGATTGATACATGTAAAATGTATATCTTTTTGGATAATTACTTGATTTGAAACGATGCAATATATAACGAAATTTTAAATAGGTATGATTTATAAAAATATAAAATCCTGAAAATCTGATATTAATATCGACTTCCAGGATTTTATTATATAATTTGAAATTTTACATCAAAATGATGTTCAATTTTTCACAGTCCTTATACATTTGTTCTGGCCAAATGCTCGACTGAATTTCACCAATATGAGCTTTTCTTAAGAAGAACATGCATAAGCGTGATTGACCTATGCCACCGCCAATAGAGAGTGGTAAGGTGCCTTCAATCAGTCGTTTGTGAAAATACATTTCTGTGCGTTCCAACTTGCCTTCCATTTCTAACTGACGTAAAAGTGCTGTTTTGTCAACACGAATTCCCATTGAAGATACTTCGAATGCAATTTCCAAAACAGGATTCCACAAAAGAATATCGCCATTAAGACCAGCTAAACCATTTTCTGCAATTGTTGTCCAATCGTCATAATCAGGTGCGCGTCCATCATGTTTTTGACCATCGCCAAGTGGACCACCAATTCCTATTACAAAAACAGCTTTATGAATTTTTGTAAATTCATTTTCTCGTTGTTTTGAAGTTAAATTTGGATACATCTGACGAAGTTCTTCGGCGTGTATAAAAGTAATTTCGGGAGGCAAACATGGTTTAATATCTGGAAATGTTTCTGATACAAGAAATTCTGTTCCCAAAAAACTTTCGTAAATGCCACGAACAATAGTTTTTAAAAATTCAATATTTCGTTCTTCCGCAGACATTACTCGCTCCCAATCCCATTGGTCGACATATAATGAGTGCAAATTTCCTAATTCTTCATCTGCACGAATAGCGTTCATGTCTGTATAAATTCCATAACCATGTTCAACTCTATAAGCTGCTAATGTTAGGCGTTTCCATTTTGCCAATGAATGAACCACTTCTGCACGTGCATCGTTCATGTCTTTTATAGGAAAGTTTACTGCACGTTCTGTGCCATTTAAATCGTCGTTAATTCCTGTGCCACGAAGAACAAAAAGTGGTGCAGTTACTCTGCGTAAGCGTAATTCGGATGAAAGATTTGACTGAAAGAATTCTTTGATTTTTGTAATCCCAACTTCAGTTTGCTGCAAACTAAGAAGAGGTTTGTAATTTTTTGGTTTAAAAAGATAACTCATTGTAATCGTTTTTATGTGTTTCTAGTAATTGTTTTAAATTTCGAAGCAAAGATAAGCAATATGTCATAAAAAAGCGAATGATTAGTGCAAAATAATTTTTTAATTATGAAATCGCTTTTTAATGAGTCCAAACTATAAACATCTATAATTGAGAAAACTTCACAATTTGAATGAAATAGCTTATTTTCGCTCGTATGTTGAAAAAGAATATGGATATGGATTTTTTTCATCTGCTTCAAAGTCTTCTCTACTGACTTCTTTCCATTCATCAAAATTAATTTCAGGGAAAAATGTGTCCGCGTTGAAAGTTCCATGAACCCATGTAATATACATTGAATTAACTCTGTCTAATGTTTGTTTATAAATAGAGGTTCCACCAATGATAAATACTTGTTCTTCCTTTTCGCATAGGTAAAATACATCATCTAGTGAGTCAGCTTCGAAATATCCTTCATTTACACCTTCCGACATGATTGATGTCAAAACAATGTTTTTGCGATTTGGAAGTGGTCCATTGGGTAAACTTTCGAACGTGCGTTTTCCCATTACAACTGTGTGGTTGGTAGTAAGTTGTCGAAACCTTTTTAAGTCTGCAGGCAAATGCCAAGGAAGTTTATTTAAGTTACCAATTGCATAATTATCGGAAACTGCGGCAATAATTGAAATTTTTGACATAATACAAAATGTTAACAAATATGTGAATGACTACTGTACTGATTTATATCGCTTTAACCATTTGTTGATAATAGAATTTGAGTCTTGTAAATGTTATTTTTATTTGAATAAATTCAAATTTTTCTTTCGGACGGAACGACAAAAATACAAAATAAAATGGATAATCGAATTCGATTATCCATTTATTACATATAAATTATATGCATCAATTTCTATGAAATGTAATGATATTTGTGTTTTAAATAGCCACAATACCCTTAATATGAGGATGAGGGTCGTAATTTACAAGTTCGAAATCAGTAAAATTAAAAGAGAAAATATCATTTACGTTTGGATTAATTAACATTGAAGGGAGCGGTCTAACTTCACGCGAAAGTTGAAGTTTAACTTGTTCTAAGTGGTTGGTATAAATATGAGCATCACCCAAAGTATGAACAAAATCACCAGCTTTGAGACCTGTAACTTGTGCCATCATCTGAAGCAATAATGCATAAGAAGCTATATTAAAAGGTACACCCAAAAAAACATCTGCACTTCGTTGGTATAGTTGCAAACTTAATCGTCCGTCAGCCACATAAAATTGGAAAAATGCATGGCATGGTGGTAGATTCATGTTTGGAATATCAGCTACATTCCAGGCACTTACAATTATTCGACGTGAGTCAGGATTATTGATTATGGTATTTACCACATCTGTGATTTGATCAATATGTCCGCCATTATAATTTGGCCAAGAGCGCCATTGATAACCATATATATGTCCTAAATCGCCATTTTCGTCTGCCCATTCATTCCATATTCTAACACCATTTTCATTCAGGTATTTGACATTAGTGTCGCCATTCAAAAACCAAAGCAGTTCATGAATAATCGATTTTAAATGCAACTTTTTGGTTGTTAAACATGGAAATCCATTTTCTAAATTAAAACGCATCTGATGTCCAAAAATACTTATGGTACCAGTTCCTGTCCTATCTTCTTTCTGAACACCTTCGGTTAATATTCGCTCAAGTAAATCTTTATATTGTTTCATTTTGTTTTTTCTTCACTAATCACTAAAATGATAGTTTAATATAATTTGTAAGTTGTTTTTAGTACTTTGAATTCTGTTCGCCGATTCAGTTGATTCACTTTATCTTGCTGATCGGAGGTGAGTTTTTGCACAAATAATTCGTCCAAAATATCTCCATCTTTTAAGAAACTATATTTTTGAACTGTTATTGCATCAGCTACCACGGGTTTATCTTCACCATTTCCTTTGGCAGAAAGCCTTTCAGCAACTATTCCTTTGGAAATTAAATAATCTATTACCGATTTGGCGCGTTTCTCTGAAAGTGTTTTATTTGACGCGCTGTTACCTATACAGTCGGTGTTAGAACTAATTTCAATTGTAATATTTGGATTGTCGTTCAGCAATTTTACTAATGATTGCAGGCCAGTTTCTGATGCTGACGTTAATTCCCATTTTCCAAATTCGTAGAATATATCGTCCATTTGCACGGGTTTGGAGATACTTGAAAGATTAAAATCAATTACAAAAGCTTTACTACCATTAAGTCCCCTTGTAGTGAAACTGTTTTTTTGATTCAAATAGCCTCTAGCCGAAGCCATCATAACACAATCCAAATCTTTATCTAATTTGATGCGATAAGTTCCATCCTTTTTGGCTTGTGCTTTGATGTTTAAACCAGTATTTGAAATCAAACGAACATTAGCATCTGGAATTGCGTTGCCTTTTTCATCTACGATTTTTCCATCTAAAACGTATACCAATTCAGGTAGCTCGAAACTCCAAATTGCGTCATATCCTTTTGGTTCATTTCTGTTTGACGAAAAATATCCATTCTCACTTTTTCCAGCAAAAGTAATTCCAAAATCATCAGCATTTGAGTTTATCGTGTTGCCCATGTTTTCTACAGTCCATGTTCCATCTTTTTTAGGTGTTGCTTTAAATATATCAAGTCCACCAAAGCCAGGTTGTCCATTGGATGAAAAATATAATGTGCCATCGGCGCGAACTGTAGGAAACATTTCATCGCCTGGAGTGTTAATTTGACTCCCCAGATTTTCTATGAACTTGCACTCTCCACTTTCTAATTTCCCCCTCCAAATATCTTTGCCACCAAGTCCTTTTTTTGAGTCTGAGACAAAATAAAATGTTGAACCATCGGCCGAAATTGCAGGATGTGCAACAGAGATTGAACTGTCGGCAAATATTTTTAATATCTGTGGTTGACTCCAAGTACCACCAGCTCTATTTGAAGAGAGTATTTCGGTGCCTTTTTTTGAGTTTTCTGCATTTTGAGCTATAGTAAAATACATTATTTTTCCATCTTCAGTCAACGAACAAACACCCTCATCTTTCACAGTATTTACATCACCTTCTACCAATGTTGGACTCTCCCATTTACCAGTAGCATTTTTTCTGCTCGAAAATAAATTATTGTTAGGTTGTCCTAAAATTGAATTGTTTTTTTGCACAACTTTTTTATTCGTCTGTCGTGAAGAAGTGAATATTAAAAAATCGTAGCTTGTTCCCAAAAATGCTGGACAAAAGCTAGAAGACCGTGCTGCATTAAATTCTTTGGAGCGTTTCACTATATAACGGCTAGGTGTTTTTTTCCATTCAGCTACCATTTTTGCCGATAAAATTCCGTTTTTTGCTATTATATTTGTTGAATCCTTTTGTAAATAAATGGAGTAATTCTTTGCAGCTTCTGCATATTTCCCGTTTTGCTGCAAAGTTTGAGCATAGCGTAGGTAAACAATTGAATCTGGATATAAATTTCTGATTGAATTATTGTATGATTGCTCAGCACGATTCTGATTACTAAGTCGATAGCACTCGGCTTGACGAAAAGCTATTTGTGCCCGTAATGGTTTGTTTTTAAAACTAATTCTTGGAAAGATATTTTTGTATAAATTGCCAGCATCATAATATTCACCTATTTCAAATCGTTTATCTGCTTTTTTGATGCTATTTTTAACACTGCAAGCCTGAAATAATACAACAAGTAGAAGTATGAAAAATGATATCTGTATTTGCCGCATAAGAAAGAATTTTGTTTTTCGTAAATGGTTAAAGCATTTGCTGTTAATAGTTTGAAAAATATTTAGTTGTGTTTTTACAGATTAAGAACAGTATTCTATCTGTCAATGAATTCAAAATTCTTTTTGCAAATTTGTATTGATATGTTAAACTCATTTTCATTCATATTATTGCTTTTTATTCAAATAAATCCATATTAATTGCAAAGATAATTACTTTTTATGAATATTCTTGTTTTTTCGTTTATGATGATTGTTGGGACTCAATAAGTCATAATATATAATGATTTGCCCTATAATTTATATTATATTTGATTTAAGAAGTTAATAAACAGCAGTATATGTTGTTTTTGTATTTATAGTTTGTTTAAAAGTCTAAGCTGCTGAGTTTTGGTAAATACTGAAAAAGCTCTCCTCGTTAAGAGGAAAGCTTTGTTCGTTGAGAAGAAAAAATATTATTTTTTTGATTCTTCTACTGATACTTTTCTGAATTCTTTTAATAATTTTTCTAAATCCAGTGAACTTTTGCGTGCACGGGTACCAGCAGCTTTGTTGGATTTAACGATTTGCAAATTTGCATCAGTTGCAAATGCTTCGAATTCGGCTTTGATTTTGTTTACTAATTCTTCCATTTTTTAATAATGTTTAGTTTTTAAAATTGAATGTAAATACCACAATTGTGATATTTGATGCAAATGTAGTAATTTAATTTTAAAAACTATCATGCTCAAATTTTTGAAATTTTTGGTAATTCTTTATTTTAGTTCTCTTAGTTATGATTGTATTGAATGATAGTTGTTAATTATTATTTTCTGACAACGATATTTTAAAATGTAAAATTCATTTTTTTTATACTTTTGATTTCTGATATGATATTTTTTGATTATATATTTTGTTATTGTAAAATGACTTATGGTTATATGTGTAATGTTACTAGTTGCTTGTTATTCAGGTGTTTATTTTAGAAATAATTTGTTGATTGATGAATATTATTTTTTTTTGATTAGAAGTATGTAATTTTGGGGTACTTTTTATTCAATTAATGTACGCATGCCTAATATTAAATTTTAGATGAAACCAATTATTTCGTTTTGATTAGTTAATGCATAATATCACATATTTTTTCATTAAACCTCCATTAATTATGACTTGATAAATTGATGTCGTTAAATATTTTTAAATATATTCTCAGATTTAATGTGTCAATTATTCGATAAACTTCAACATTTTTGGCCTTCAATTTATCATTATAGAAAAATTTACAGTTGATTTTACACCTAAGGACAAAATCATATTTGTATTTTTAATGCTAAATAAGCCTTCTGATTTTTCGTGTTGAGGCAATAACTCGATTAGATTTATTTTGCGATTTATTCATGTTGCAAATTTCCAAAATTTGACTCTGTTTTGATATATTCTGCATTGATAACACAAATACTCTTTAAATCACGTTGTTGTTAAATGAATGATTTATCTGACTATGTTTTGATTGGAAATCACTTTTTGCTGAAACAAATCAGATCAACAGCTAAAAGAAAATATAAGCTGACATTGCTCATTAAACTATTTCAAAATAATGCAGTCAAATAAGTTCAATTTAAAATATTATCCAACAATTTTAAAAATTACATTTATGAAAAAGTATGCAATTGTATTGTTCTCAGCGTTATTCGTGTTTGCTTTAGCAACTAATGCTCAAGATAAACCAGCCGAAAAAAGAGGAAAAGGACCTACTATCGAAGAACGTGTAGCGAAAATGGCTACAGATTTAGGTTTGACAGATGAAGTAAAAGCTAGTGTGAAAACATTAATGGAAAAACAAGATGTTGAAAGGAAGAAATTTATGACTGACAATGACAAAGAAAGCCCAGATTTTAGAACTAAAATGAAAGAGTTTTCAAAAGCACAAGGTGCTGAATTAAAAGCTGTTATTGGGGATGAGAAATTTAAAAAATTACAAGAACTTAGAGCAGCTCAAAGACAGTCGGAGCAAAAACCTAGTCAAAAGCCAGAACAAAAACCAGAATGATTTTTCGCTTTAGCTAAAGTTAAACAGTGCAAGTAATGGAAACTTATTTGCACTGTTTTTTTTGAAGAAGGGCAATTCTGTTAATATGCAAAAAAAAACCGTCTGAAATTATTAATTTGCTGGCGGTTTTTTTTATTATCAAAGTGTTTCCCCAAATTTATTCAGCCAAATTTACAGCATAATAAATCACTTTACCATTAGGATATGCACCTGCTATAAAGAGTACTTTTTCTTGAGAACCATTATTTATAGCTGCATCGTAGGCAGTTTGTACATCCTCGGAACTTCTAACAGGCTGATTGTTTATCTTAAGGATAATAAACCCGGGTTTAATTCCAGCATCGGCAAATTTACCCTTCGAAAGTGATTTTATTTCAATACCATATTCTAAATTTAATTGCTGACGAGTTTTATCAGACATTTCTTTGAACGTAGCGCCCAGAACTTCATCACTAGTTTGTGCCGAAACAACTCCAGTTGTACCTTGGCGATTTTTAAGTTCTACTTTTAATTTTAATACCGATTTTTCGCGCAATACATCAATTGTAATTTTGTCAGATGGACGATACCTACCAACTTGTTCTTGCAATTCAGCTACCGATTTCACAGCTACACCATTCACATTTGTTATGATATCTCCTTCTTTTACACCTGCTGCTTTGGCAGCGCTATTGTCTACAACTTTTCCAACATAAGCGCCTTCCAATGTTTTTAGGTTCTTTTCTTTTGCCAATTTGTCATTAATATCGCTAATTTCGACACCTAAAACTGCTCGTTGAACAACACCAAATTGTTTTATATCGGCAACAGCTTTTTGAACAATGCTCACTGGTATTGCAAATGAATAACCAGAGTAAGTTCCTGTTTGTGACGCAATGGCAGTGTTGATGCCAACCAACTCGCCATGTGTATTCACCAATGCACCACCACTATTTCCCGGATTTACTGCGGCATCAGTTTGAATAAACGATTCAATTTTCATTTGCGAATTTATTATACCTATATTTCTGGCTTTGGCACTAACAATACCTGCTGTAACTGTAGATGTTAGATTAAACGGATTGCCAACAGCCAGCACCCATTCACCCACTTTCAGGTCATCGGAATTACCAAAAACAATTACTGGCAAATTTTCAGCTTCAATTTTTATCAACGCAATATCTGTGTTTGGGTCATTGCCAATCAACTTGGCTTTGAATGTACGTTTGTCATTTAAAGTTACTTCAATTTCTGATGACTTTTCTACCACATGATTATTGGTGACAATATAACCGTCAGCACTAATAATTACTCCCGAACCAGCTCCTTCTTGCATTGGGGTTTCTCTAGGTTGCTGTTGCTGTCTTTGCTGTGGACCAAAAAAATACTCAAAAATTTGATCGTTTGGAAAACCTCCAAATTGCTGTTGCTGAGCTATTGGGGTTTTTACTTTTACGTGAACCACTGCATGAACCGAAAGTTCAGCTGCTACTGTAAAATCAGTTTCCATGGCTTTTGTTGCACTTGCAAATTTTGCATAATTGGCGGGAATTTGCGATCCTAATTGTTCTTCTTTACCGTTGGGCTTGGTTAATAAATTTGTGGTTAAATTTGTTGCCACACTTACTAATACTACTAACCCAAAAAAGCCAAGCATTTTCATTCTTTTTGATACATTCATCATTTTCATTTTTTTTTTGATAATTTAGAGTTGATAATAATAAATATTTAAATAGATTAATCAATATTTTTGATTGAAAATTTCAATGCGAAAATAATCAAATCTTGTTCCAATATTTCTTTGAAAGTGGCAAATTTGAAATTAATTAACGACTAGATTTTGGCTCTTAACGCGTATTAACGGCAACGGATTTATTTGCAAAAAAACGCAATAAAAAAGCCACCTGTTTTGTCAGATGGCTTAATTTTAGTAAATGTTTGCTGATTTGTTAGTCTTATTTTTTAAAACCATACACTGCCAAATCGCCCAATTCTTCTTCAATTCGGAGTAATTGATTGTATTTTGCCATACGATCTGACCTACTTAATGAACCTGTCTTTATTTGTCCTGAGTTTGTAGCTACTGCAATATCGGCAATAGTAGCATCTTCAGTTTCGCCCGAGCGGTGTGAAGTTACCGAAGTGTAACCAGCACGGTGTGCCATTTCTATAGCATCAAGTGTTTCCGATAATGTGCCAATTTGATTTACTTTTATTAAGATAGAATTGGCACAACCCATATCAATACCTTTTTTCAAATAATCAACATTGGTTACAAATAAGTCATCACCAACAAGTTGAATTTTTTTTCCGAGTTTCTCTGTCAGTAATTTCCAACCATCCCAATCGTTTTCGTTCATGCCATCTTCAATCGAATCAATTGGATATTTAGCTGCCAATTCTGCCAAAAAGTCAACTTGCTGAGCTGAGTTACGTTTTGCACCATTTGCCCCTTCAAATTTGGAATAATCGTAAATGCCATCTTTGAAAAATTCTGAAGCCGCGCAATCCAATCCAATTGTAACATCGCTACCTGCCTTATAACCAGCTTTTTCGATGGCTACTATAATTGATTCCAATGCATCTTCTGTTCCATTTAAAGCTGGAGCAAAACCACCTTCGTCGCCCACAGCTGTACTTAGATTTCTGTCGTGAAGTACTTTTTTCAAAGAATGGAATACTTCAGCTCCCATGCGTAAACCTTCGCTGAATGATTTAGCACCGATTGGTCTAATCATAAATTCCTGAAATGCAATGGGTGCGTCGGAATGTGAACCACCATTAATTATGTTCATCATTGGCACTGGCAATACAAATGCATTGGTGCCCCCAATATAACGATAAAGCGGCATGTCAAGATATGCAGCAGCTGCTTTTGCTACGGCTAGAGAAACACCCAAAATGGCATTTGCACCTAAATTCGATTTGGTTTTTGTGCCATCCAATTCAATCATAAGTTTGTCAATTGCACGTTGTTGTAACGCGCTAATACCTATCAATGCTGGTGCAAGTACATTATTTACATTGGCTACAGCTTTTAGTACTCCTTTGCCTAAATAACGTTTTTTGTCGCCGTCGCGCAGTTCAATTGCTTCATTTTCACCAGTAGAAGCCCCCGAAGGAACTGCGGCACGGGCCATTACTCCCGATTCCAAAAACACATCAACTTCTACTGTTGGGTTACCACGCGAATCAAGTATCTCGCGGGCAACAATTTTTTCAATTTTACTCATATTTGTTATTGTTTTAATTTTGAATTTATTGTAATTGAATTATATCAACTATAAACGTTTGACTAAAAAAAATGTTCGGAAAAGAAAATCTCAGATGTTGATTATTCCCAATTAAATCATACTTTTGTGAGCCAATATTAAATTACAGTCTAAAATAAGTAAAATGAAAAAAGTAGTATTTGTTATTGTATTGAGTTTTTTATTTACATCTTGTGCTGAATTATTACAAGTTGCAAATACGTTAAACACTTCAAGTACTGGATTGCCAGTAAGTAATGCGGAAAATATTTCCGGGCTTAAAAGTTCATTGAATATTGGTATTGAAAAGGCCGTCGGAAATTTAGGAATTCAGGATGGTTTTTATAAAGATGCTGCTTTAAAATTATTATTACCACCCGAAGCAAAATCCATTATTGATAATGCTAAATTAATTCCTGGTGGACAAGCACTGGTTGATAAAGCCATTATATCTCTTAATAGATCGGCTGAAGATGCTGTAAAAGAAGCTGCTCCAATATTTAAGACAGCTATAACTAGTATGAGTATTTCTGATGCGGTAGGAATCTTATTTGGCAAGAATAATGCTGCAACAGAATATTTACGCAGCACCACTTACTCGCAATTAAAAGCTGCATTTGCACCAAAAGTAAAAGCTTCTTTGGGCAAACCATTGGTTGCAAATGTTTCTACAACTGACACTTGGAATACATTGAGCTCAGGCTTTAATTCGGTAGCTAAAACTCCTGTGGGAATGGTTGCAGGACTAAGACCTATAAGTGTGAATATTGAGAATTATGTTACCGAAAAAGCACTTGATGCTTTATTTGTGAAAGTGGCTGAGGAGGAAAAATCTATTCGAACCAATCCAATTGCTAGGGTAAATGCTTTATTGAAAAGAGTTTTTGGACAATTGGACAAAAAGTAGAGATTGCCCTGTGGAGTTTAGTTGCTTCGTGTTTTCAAAAAATAGTTGTTTGAAATAATTCTGAAAAAATGTAGTCTCTAAAATGATCTTATTGTCAAAAAATACATTTTAGCAAAAAAAAATACGCTGTGACAAACTTAGAGCTTTGTTTTTTTTTTCCATAAAAGAGTAGAAAAAAACTTAAGTAACTCCTAAGCTTATCACAGCGTTATAAGTGGTAATTATATTATTTCAATTTACCTAATCTAGCTGTTGCTTTAACAGTTGTGATTGTGAAAATAGGCAAACCAATTGGTTTTACAATTTTAGTTTCGTAAGTAGGATAGAAAATTACGTCATAACCTGAATTTTTATTCATCAATTCATACAACGCATAATTTGCTGTTTGGTCAGCGACGATATTTCCTACTACAGGTACAGATGCTAAGCTAATTGTTGCTGCACCACCTTCAACAGTTCCTGTTTTTTGAACAAACAAGCGTTCGAAATCAATTCCAAAATATCTAGTTGTTGTAGCTGATGCCGATACTTGTCCAGATAAAGTAAAGTCGTTCTTGTTTAATTCAACACGAACATTAGTTTCTTTCACAGTTTGATTAAGTGTGCTGCAGCTTGAAAATGTAGCTATTACGGCTACAAACAATAACATTTTAATAGTTTGATTTTTCATTATTTTTTCATTTTTTTTTATTCTTACTCTATTGGCTTTTCAGATAACGCCCCGTTTTTTAATGGTAACTGGACTCCACTTTTTATTCTTTTTGTCACTTTGGGTGGTCAGCCCTGTGGCTTGCGCAGACCAGCTTTACAATATTTATTTTTGCAAATATACGATTAATTTTAAAATTTCACAATGGTAATGCATTTTTTTAATTACATCTTTTATAAATTTGAAAACCATCAAAGCTGAGTATTGGCTTTGATGGTTTATTTCGCTGGAAATTTCAGAAAATAAATAATTTTAATCGTTGCCTGTCTTATTTTCATTTGTTTCAAAAAAACTGAAATTTACGCTTCCGTAGTTTCGATGTGATACAAAGTTTGGATGTAATGAAAAGTTATTCTTGGACGAATGTTCGAGTACAAAAAGTCCATCGGACTTGAGTAGTTTTTTATCGAAAATAAGATTTGGAATTTCTTCGAGTTTTTCAAGTTCATAGGGTGGGTCTGCAAAAATCATATCAAATTGGGTGTGACAACTGCCCACAAACTTGAAAACATCTGTTTTGATTAATGTTAAATTATTTATTTTTAATTCGTTACAAATCTTACGAATAAATGCGCTTTGACGTTCGTTTTGCTCAATACTTATAACACTTTTGCAATTGCGTGATACGAATTCGATACCAATTCCACCCGTTCCAGCAAATAAATCGAGAACGTCAATGCCTTCAAAATCAATCATGTTGTTTAAAATATTAAACAATCCTTCTTTGGCAAAATCGGTTGTAGGGCGAGCAGTAATGTTAGTTGGTGCACTAATTCGTCTCCCTTTAAATTTTCCGCTAATTATTCTCATTTTGTTTTATTTGTGAAAGTGTATTTTTTAATAAAGATAAATGACATATTATTGAAAGCTCAAAACATCTTTTATATATTTCTGTAAGCTGTTTTTGAGTTCTGGTTTATTCTCAGAATTGTATAATCTGATTTTACAAGTTTCTGTGTCGAGCATCAATTGCTCAAAAATATTTAGAGCATAGTATGTGAAATCTTCTGTGGTTTGATATTCAAAGCTGTTGATTAACTGAATATTACCCGCTTTTAAAACAATGACATCCATCACCTTTTCCCTTGTCCAAATAAACACTTCGGTATCGCTACTTTTGGATTTTATGTTTGAAAGAATTATACTTAAATGATGAATGATATGAAAATCGGGAAAAGTTTTTTTTAAACTGTCATTTAGGACTTTAGGTATTGAAAATACATTTACAGTTTCCCAGTTAGGTAGTTTATTTATCAATACTGCATCACTTTTTTTTAATCTACTATCAAAGTTTAATAGATCATTTGCGTCTTCATTATTGAAATAAGGCATTGGAACAAAGGTGTATATGTCCGATTCGCAAATTAGTTCTAAAGTTTTAAATTCGGCTTGAGTGTCATAATCGTTTTTAATCAAATTGGTAATTTGGTGCTCGCTCATGGAAAATATCTCAGCTGAAATTTGCTTTTTAGATATTATATTTTTTGAGTTATCCGAAATAGACAATAAGAGTCCATTCTTTGAAAAACGAATTACTAGATTATATAAATTATTTTTTGATTGCAGTGGAAAATTTTCCATATTGTTTGTTAAAGTGTTATTTTGTTTTTTGCAACTAATTGTTGAAAAATATATAATATCTGATTTTTAATATCCTATTATAAATATCACGATATTGTTAATCTTTGATTTAAGCTCGTTAGATGATTGAAATTTAACTGATTATGTTTGTTTGTAGATGTAAATTGTAAACCTCAATCGGAACTTGTGCTGCATATTTTTAGCAATGAAGTATTTTTATTTTGAACGTTGATATTAAAAAAAAACTAAAGTAAATTCTAGCTTCACAAATTTTCAGTTTGCAAATTTAGAAAAGAAAATTCAATACTCCACTTTACTTACAGTAATTTTCTTGTTTTTTCTGTTTACTTTTGGAAATAACTTGAATTTTGTGTCGTATATTTGCACTATAATTGAAAAATGTAAATACATGCATGTTTTTGTTGATTTAAAATTAATTAGATACTGCGTTTATTCTCATTTTTTCAAAATTTCAAAAATATGATAACACCACAAAAACCATCCATAAAGACCGAATATCGTAAGGTTTTAAATTTGCATCCGAATTTATTTTCGGCTATTGAAAGAAATGAATTGAGAGCAATATTTAAACGTAATTCCAATCTGTTTCCTGCAGAAGGAGCTGTTTATGGTCGCTCAATTGTCGATAAATTAAGAATTGTAGAAATTATTCTCAACGAAATTGGTTTAGGAAAAGCAGCTGTAGTAAGTTTCCTTTTTCATGAATTGGTGAAGAATAAAATTTTTGAAACTGTTGAAATTGAGAAAAAATTCAATATTCAAATAACTTCAATTATTCAAGGAATGATGAGGGTTAGCGAATTGTATGAACGTAATACTTCGCTTGAGACTGAGAATTTTAGAAAGTTGTTTTTGACTTTTGCAGAAGATGTACGTGTTATTTTGATTATTATAGCTGAACATCTTCAAATGATGAGAAATTTAGATGCTTTCCCTGTGGATAACAGATCTAATATAGCACGTGAAAGTTCATTTTTGTATGCGCCATTAGCTCATCGTATGGGATTGTATGCTATCAAAACAGAACTCGAAGACCTGTCTCTAAAGCATACTAATAGAGCAGTTTATAGCGAAATTGCAAAAAAAATTAATGAAACAAAGCAATCGCGTGATAGATATATATCTGAATTTATAACGCCGTTAAAATTGAAATTAGATGAATTAGGTTTTGATTTTGAAATAAAAGGTCGAACTAAATCGATAAATTCCATTTATTCAAAAATAAAAAAACAAAATACTCCGTTTGAAAATATTTACGATTTATTTGCCATTCGTGTAATATTTGATGTTCCGCTCGAAAAAGAAAAGGTGGCATGTTGGCAGGCATATTCAATTGTAGCCGATATGTATCAACCTAACCCGAAACGACTACGTGACTGGCTTTCGATACCCAAAACGAATGGTTACGAAAGTTTGCATACCACTGTATTGGGACCCGAAGGCAAGTGGGTGGAGGTTCAAATACGAACAGTGCGCATGGACGAGGTGGCCGAAAAAGGATTGGCAGCACACTGGAAATACAAAGGCATTAAAAGTGAGTCGGGCATGGACGAATGGCTAAAAAACATTCGCGACATACTCGAAAATCCAGAAATGAATGCTGTTGATTTTATGGACGAATTCAAATTGAATTTGTACGATAAAGAAGTTTTTGTTTTTACACCAAATGGCGATTTACATAAACTGCCAAAAGGTGCTACGGCATTGGATTTTGCATTTTCTATTCATACCGGATTAGGTTGTAAATGTGTGGGAGCTAAGGTAAATGGAAAGAATTTACCTATCAAATACGTTTTAAATAATGGTGACCAAGTAGAAGTGTTAACTTCTCCGACTCAAAAACCAAATGCTTCGTGGTTGAATGTAGCAACCACTTCGCGCGCCAAAAATAAAATCAGACAAGCTCTTAAAGATGTTGAATATAAGGATGCTGAAATGGGGCGCGAAACATTATTAAGGCGTTTCAAAAATTGGAAAATTGATTTAGAGGAAGGGAAATTATCACGGCTAGCAAAGAAAAAAGGATTTAAAACTGTAAGCGATTTTTATCAAGAAATAGCGCATGAGAAATTAGATTTGCTTGTGATTCGTGATGCCTATGTCGATTTAGATAAGCCAACCTTTATCGATCAACCTGAAACACGTAAAGCCGAATCATTTTCCAAAGAAATACATTCATTGGACTCTACAGGAAAAGAAGATGTGTTGGTAATTGGTGAAAATTTAAAGGGAGTTGATTTTCGTTTGGCCAAATGTTGTAATCCAATTTACGGAGATGATGTATTTGGTTTTGTTTCAGTGGTGGGAGGTATTAAAATTCACCGCGACGACTGTCCAAATGCTCCTCAGATGATAGAACGTTTTGGATACCGCATTGTTAAAGCGCGCTGGTCAGGAAAATCAGTAGGTTCACAATATCCAATAACGCTACATATTATTGGTCACGATGATATTGCCATTGTAACAAATATTACTTCGTTGATTTCAAAAGAAAAAAATATTGCATTGCGTTCAATATCAATCGATACTAATGCTGGGCTTTTTCAAGGAAATCTTACAATTATGGTAAATGATACTAAAGAATTAGAAGGAATTATCAAAAAAATCAAATTGGTAAAAGGAGTAAAAAGTATTTCAAGATAGAGGCAATTAGATTGTAGTAGAAAGATAGTAATAATGTAAAATATGTATAATAATTAAAATTATGTTTTCAGGAATTATTGAAGAAGCAGCTCAAGTGGTTGCACTTGTTAAGGAGCAGGAAAACCTGCATATAACAATGTCATGTTCGTTTACAAACGAATTAAAAATTGATCAAAGTGTGGCGCACAATGGTGTATGTCTGACAGTAGTTTCCAAAACTGCCGATACATATACTGTTACAGCAATAAAAGAGACACTCGATCGTACTAATCTTGGTTTATTAGTACCTGGAAGTAAAGTGAATTTGGAGCGCAGCATGCTTATGAATGGCCGATTGGATGGTCATATTGTGCAAGGTCACGTCGACCAAACCGCTGTATGTACGGAAGTGAAAGAGGCTGATGGAAGTTGGTATTTTACTTTCGAATATCCATTTGATAAAATTATGGCTAAACGAGGATATTTGACCGTTGATAAGGGTTCTGTAACTGTAAATGGTGTTAGTTTAACTGTCTGCAATCCTACAAATAGCAGTTTTCAGGTGGCAATAATACCATATACCTTCGAGTTTACAAATTTTCATCAAATAAAAGTGGGTACTGTTATTAATCTCGAATTCGATATAATAGGTAAATATGTGAGTAGAATGATGTCATTTGAATAATTATTTCATACGGGCAAAAAGCATTTTTAATAGCTGCATTGATGAAAAATCTTTGTGGCTATTTTTTTTTATTATAAATCCTATTTTTACTGACAAAATATCATTCATTTCAATCTGCTATTAAGTGTTAATTGATAGTAGTTTGAATGAGTTGATATTTTTTTTTGTCGTTAAATCAAACTATACTGCTAAAAAGTTGTTAGTATGATGATTGAATTTTATAAATTACGATGAAGAAATTAAGAACACAAATTAGAGCGACTTTTTTTGATCCAATTCTACATTTATTACCTTTACTGTTATTTTTAGTATTAGATGATATTTATGGAATGAACTTGGCCTGGAGAATTACATTTCCAGTTGCTCTTTCACTGGTAGTGTATATCTTTTACAAACGCAATGAGGCTTTTAATTGGCATCTCATTTTCGCATTTATGTTTATGGGTGTTGGATTGTTGGGAAGTATATTGTCATTATTTCCTCTTACTACATGCTTTTTTCTGCTTAAAACAAAATTAGTAGTTATATTTTTTCTTCTTATTTACTTTGCAACGCAAAAAAAAATGCGTAATCTTATTATGCGTTTTATACCCAAAGTAATACCAATGTCGAATAATTTTAACGAATTATACCGAAGTTTCTCGTTTCTATTTATTATTTTACTTGGGTATGTAGTTCTATATTTGATATTTGACAACATTATTTTTGAAAATTCAATTCAATATATACCACTTTTGCAATCTATATTTATTGGAGTGATTGTATTTTTTGTATGTTACGAAATAATTAGGGTACAGTTGATTAGAGCTAAATTAGTACAAGAGGAGTGGTGGCCAATAGTTTCAGAACAGGGGAAAATTATCGGAAATATTCAGCATCTTACAAGTTTATTGGATGAACAAAAATATCTGCACCCAATAGCTCGCGTTTTAGAAATTGATAAAAGTATGGTGCTGTTAAAGAAAAGACCGTCTGACGATTTGATATTTCCAAATCTTTGGGATACCGTAATTTCTAGCCATGTGAGAATGGGCGAAAATATCGATAAATGTATAGAAAGGGCTGTTTATGAGCAGTATAATATAAAAGAATTCAAGTATCTATTTTTGTCCAACTACGTCAACGAAATTAAGAATGAAAGTCATTATGCATTTTTATTTGTAAGTTGCACAAAAATAGATGTAGCCTCAGATCAAACAAAATGGTGGACTCAACAGCAAATTGAAGAGAATCTTAATGCTGGAATTTTCTCTGAGAATTTTATACTTGAATTTGATCTACTTAAGAGAAGTGGGTTGTTGGAATCCGGCAAATGCGAATGTACCTGCAAATTAAAAGATGTAATATATCAACAAACTGAAGTTGGAAAAAAAGACTAAACAATAAATGCATATTCAGTAACGAGCATTTTCCTACACATTTAAAACTAGCAACTTTATCAATTTACTTCTCAATGTTAGTATTAAACTCTTAAGAACATAAAAAGTATTTTTCTCAAAAATATTGTTTTACAGTAAATCCAATATTCTTAATCTGTCATTCTGTCACAATTTTATTGTTGGCATTTTTTTTGAATAATGTGAACTCAAATATACAAATTCACAAATTTTCAAATTAAAGAAATGGCAAAAGGAAACATTGGGGTTACGAGTGATAATATCTTCCCCGTTATCAAAAAATTTTTGTACAGCGACCACGAAATCTTTCTTCGCGAATTAGTGTCTAACGCGGTAGATGCCACACAAAAGCTGAAAACTTTGGCTGCTGTTGGTGAATTCAAAGGCGAATTAGGCGATTTGACAGTTCGTGTAAATGTCGATAAAACAGCAGGCACATTAACCATTGCCGACCGTGGTATTGGTATGACAGCTCAAGAAATTGATAAATACATTAATCAAATTGCATTCTCAGGAGCTGAGGAATTCTTAGAAAAATATAAAAACGATGCTCAAGCAATAATCGGTCATTTTGGACTAGGTTTTTATTCATCGTTTATGGTGTCAAAACAAGTAGAAATTTTTACTCAATCGCATAAAGAAGATGCTGTTGCACAGCATTGGTCATGCGATGGTAGTCCTGAATTTGAATTAGAAGACACCATTAAAGCAGATCGTGGAACTGAAATTGTTTTACATATTGACGATGAAAATCAAGACTTTTTAGAAGAAAGCAGAGTGCAAGAATTGTTGAGTAAGTACTGCAAATTTTTGCCTATCGAAATTGCTTTTGGCAAGAAAAAAGAATGGAAAGATGGTAAGAATGTAGAAACCGAAAATGATAATATCATTAATAATACTAATCCTGCTTGGACTCGCAAACCTGCCGATTTGACAGATGAAGATTATAGCAACTTCTATCGCGAATTAAATCCAATGGGCGAAGATCCACTTTTTCATATTCATCTAAATGTAGATTATCCATTTAATTTAACCGGTATTCTTTATTTCCCCAAAATAAAGAATAATATTGATATGCAACGCAATAAAATTCAATTGTATTGCAATCAAGTGTATGTTACTGATCATGTGGAAAACATTGTGCCAGAATACTTAACGTTGCTACATGGTGTGATTGATTCACCTGATATTCCGTTAAATGTTTCACGAAGTTATTTGCAAAGTGATTCCAATGTAAAGAAAATTTCAAGTCATATTACTAAAAAAGTAGCTGATCGTTTACACGAAATTTTTAAAGCAGATCGTTCACAATTTGAGGAAAAATGGGATAATTTGAAATTATTCATCCAATATGGAATGCTTAGTGATGAAAAATTCTACGAACGTGGAGAGAAATTTGCACTATTAAAAAATGTTGA
Source organism: uncultured Bacteroidales bacterium (assembly GCA_903911085.1). Taxonomy (GTDB): domain Bacteria; phylum Bacteroidota; class Bacteroidia; order Bacteroidales; family Paludibacteraceae; genus Paludibacter. The sequence goes on from CAIWCC010000212.1 coordinate 30,592, forward strand.
TAGTAAATATTTTACTTTCGAAGAATATAAAACTTTAGTAGGTGAAAACCAGAAAGATAAAAATGGAGATGTTATTTATCTATATACCAACAATGTAGATGAACAATACAGTTACATTGAACACGCTAAAGATAAAGGCTATGATGTGTTGCTAATGAATGGACAGTTGGATGTACACGTTGTAAGTCAATTGGAACAAAAATTTGAAAAAACGCGTTTCGTTCGTGTTGATAGTGACGTTATTGATAAAATTATTCAAAAAGATGATACTGCCAAAGTAACATTGACAAACGATCAGCGTAATGCATTGGTATCGGTTTTCGAATCGCAAATACCAACAATTGAAAAGACTAACTTTATTGTTACTTTTGAACAGTTGGCTCCAACAACAAACCCAGTTTTTGTTACTCAAAACGAATTTATGCGCCGCATGAAAGAAATGTCGGCATTACAAGGTGGTGGTGGAATGATGAGTTTCTACGGCGAAATGCCTGATAGCTACAATTTGGTATTAAATACAGCTCATCCATTGGTTGAAAAATTATTGCAAGACGAAGAAGCTGCTTGTGGCTTAAGTATTGCGCCAATAAATACAGAGCTAAATGAAACAGAAAGTAAACTTAATGCTTTGAAAGCAAGTCATAAGGATAAAAAAGACGAAGAAATACCAACAGCCGAAAAAGCAGAATTAGAGGATTTGCAAAAGAAAATTGACAAATTTTCGGATGATAAAAAGGCAATTTTGAAAAGCTTTGCAGCTGATAACAAGCAAGTTCGTCAACTTATTGATTTGGCACTTTTGGCTAGTAATATGCTTAAAGGGGAAGCTTTGGCTAAATTTGTAAAAAGAAGCGTAGAATTACTATAATCAACAAATTTCCAGTAATAAAAACCGAATGTCAACATTCGGTTTTTTTATTGGTAGTTTGTTCTCAATTTTCTTTATTGAGATTAAATAATTAACTTACAAAAGGAAAAAGATTATAAATTGTAACAATTACAGCTATTTTATTTCAATAATTGAAACGAAATAGCTATTTTTGTGCGATTTATCTACAAACAACAAAAGTTCACAATTTTGAAAATATCAAAATCTCCCTCTGAATGTATAAATAAAGAGGAAATTCGTACTCAAATTGATTTTATTGATAGGGAAATAATATCCCTTTTTGCACTTCGATTTCAATATGTTAATGAAATAGTGAAATTCAAAACCGATAAAGAAAGTGTGGTGGCACAAGATCGTAAAGATCAGGTTATTGAACAGCGAGGAAAATGGGCTGAAGATCATGGGCTCGACAAAAATACTTTCGAGCAAATCTATCGTTTTTTAGTTGATCATAACATTGGAAAGGAATTGGAAATACTCGAAAAAAGACAACATCCTACCAGCTAATGGATTGACGGATATTAGGTATCAAATAACAAAACAATAATAACATAAAAAAAAGGTAGTTATCTTGAAGCAGCTAGCTATCGTCTAAAAAAAAATGTACAAAAACGATATTAAAGTAATGGATTGCACCGTTCGTGACGGTGGTTTGATGAATAAATGGCAATTCAGCGACGCATTTGTAAAAAGCGTATATGATGCATGTGTCGAAGCCGGTATCGATTATATGGAAATCGGTTACTTGAGCAGCGAAAAAGCTTTTAGCCGCAAAGAAATGGGTCCTTGGAAATTCTGTCACCAAAAAGACTTGGAACGTATTGTAGGTAAAAACGAAACTAATCTGAAACTTTCAGCTATGGCTGATATAGGTCGTATTGACTTGGATGATATTCCTTTAGCTTCCGAAAGTGCTTTGGATATGATTCGTGTTGCATGTTATGTGCATCAAGTGGATAAAGCAATTGCTTTGGCACATCACTGCATGGACAAAGGTTATGAAGTGTGTATTAATATGATGGCAGTGTCAACTGTTGGTGAGTTGGAATTAGATGAAGCATTGAAAGATATTGCTAAATCTCGAGTTCCAGTATTTTATGCAGTTGATAGTTTTGGTAGCATGTATGTGGAGTCAATTCAACATTTAGTGCGCAAATATACTAATGCTTTGCCTGGTAAAGAGATTGGTATTCATGCTCATAACAATATGCAAATGGCTATGTCTAACACATATACAGCATTGATGGAAGGTTGTACAATGTTGGATGCAACGCTGATGGGATTAGGACGTGGCGCTGGTAATTGTCCTATTGAGATTTTGATTGCATTCCTCAAAAATCCGAAATATCGTTTGTTGCCGTTGTTGCAAGTTATTCAAGATCACGTACATCCTATGCAAAAAGATATTGACTGGGGTTATCATATTCCTTATTTAATTTCGGGAGCTTTGAACGCCCACCCACGTAAAAGTTTGGAATGGATGGATTCTGAACGTAAAAACGATTTTGTAACTTTTATGAAAGAAATGCATGATAATGAGATTCTTGAATAGATTTTAATTTTTTATACCTTTTATCGGCTGGATTTCTTTTCTGAGATTCAGCCGATTTGCGTTATTGCGTAATCAAAGTTCAACTAATTTATTTTTTTTGACTTTTTTTTTTGGTTCTACCACTATTCGTGTGGGTTGATATTTTAAATCCTTACTTCAGTAACAAAAAAATACAACCACAGTAGACACAATAGTTCACAATAGAATAAATGCTGAAAGCATTTATAATGATAATACCGAAAGGTATTTAGCTATTCTGATCTTCTTTAATTTAAATATCTTCTAATGTGACTATTGTGGTTTAATTTTTATAGGTTTATGATACTAAAAACCCAAACGGTTGAGTGTAGAACCCTTTTTTTTAGTCCATAAAAATATAATAACCAATGTGCTGTGACCGCTCTGCCTATTAAGAAAATCTTTAAAAGCCACATCAACGCTTTGAGAATTTTATTCTCCGTTGGTGTGGCTTTTTTGTGTTTATAGTTTTTTTAAGATTATTGATTGATCTATTCTATCAGTCAATATCAATAACCAGTGGTGACACACCTTTAAATTGTGGCATGGACATACCCACATTAGCATTTATATATGTTGGGTCAGAAACCACGTAGCGTTTGTTTTTGTACATCATGTAATCACCATTCACATTAGCAGTAAAAGCCACTGCTGTAGCCATGTGGTTGGGGTAGTTCAATCCTATCACACTTAACCCCATAATTTCACGTACTAAATACGAAAAAAGCACCGAGCGGTCTTCACAATCGGAATAAGGATAATAGAAAAGTTCTTCTGCAAAAAAGTATTTTTCTCTGGCAAATTGCTCATTATCTGTTTTATATTCAAAAGCTGTTTGTACAAAATGGAGGAGAAAATTCACCGCTTTCAATTCATCCATTTGTGATGTGTAAGGTTTTAAAGCTGAAACCAATGATTGTTTTGCCTGTGCAGAAGTGGCTGCATTAAAATACACACTAAATTCAGCCTGTGGGTACGATTTGAAAAATTCTATTAAATCGGGGTCATAGTCCACATGAATAGTATATGGCTTATTATCAAAATTGAAAGAAAGTGATTTTTCAGTTTTGCGTCCAGCAAAGTAAATGGAATTGCTGAAATTCAAATTCACACCCTGAGCCGTGGATGCATAATCTTTATCGTAGGTAAACAATGAGCCACCCTGCCCTTTGGGGAAAATATAATAATTGACGCCACCGATAGTTAGAAAGCTATTTTGATAGATTTGCTGGTTGGAGGGTACGAGTAAAACCACTTCATTTTGCTGAATAGCCACACGAACTCCATAACCAGACCGCACCAACAAAAACCATGTTAGCAAACGACTGGTATTTTCATTCTCAGGATAAAGATTTTTTGCTAATTTTTGTGTCAACAGAAAATAACCGTAATCGTTTATTTTCATTTCCAACTTGGCATTTTGCAATTTTTCGACTGTTGGTGTATAATTGCAAGCACTAGTACTTTCCCAAAATGCAGTTATTCCCTCCTTGCTTACTGTTGATAAAGCACACTTTGCCAGAGCAGCATCATATACAAATGAAAAGCTACGACCATAGAAATTAATGTTGGCCGTATTGCCATTTATTACATCTTCTGCGGGCTTGCAAATTGGTGCAACTGGAGGTGGAGTAGGTTTAGGCACAACTACCACAGGCTGAACCACTATAGGTTTTATAGCAGGTGCGTTTGGTTGTGGAACAAGCGGTTTGACTGGTGGCAAATAAGTAGGAATGGTTCTTGGTTTGGGTTTCAAGGGCATTCCTTTCCCTGCAAAAACACTAAATTGCTCCCATTCTTTACGCAAATAATCCGCCCATTCAGCATCACGTTTGCTCACAAAGTCGGCATATTCTTTTTGCAGTTGGTTAGTACCTTCAGCATTCGCTTGTTGAAACTTTTGCATTTCGGCTTTTTGTTTTTTCTGGTACTCGCTGATTGTTTGTGCCGAAAGTGTACACGAAAATAGGACTGTGAGTAATAATGTGAGATTTTTTTTCATGATAGTTATTGATTTATAATGCGAACTATTCAATTGCGTTTTCTTCTAAGTTAGGGCTAGGAGTGACGCTATGACTAAGAATTTAGTCTGTTGTATTCATTTTCAATTTCTTCAATTTCCTTTTCTGTCAAAGATTCAAATTCACCCGTGATGGCACGTTTGGATAGCTTCCCGTTATTTTGTTCCAAAAAGTGAATGAGTAGCGCAACGGTTTTATCGGGCATTTCAAAACTATTGTCCAAAAAACGTTTCATGGCATCGTATTTTTGCAAGTAATCTACCTCTTGTGGGATAATTTCCGTAATGGTTTGCTCCACACATTCGTAAAGAAATTCTGCTTGACGAGTGGCATCAAAATATCTATAATAATCAATGGTTTCGTTGGTTATATCCACATTATTTTTTGCTGTAACTTTCCACTCAATCCATTCGAGTAATGGTGCAGAATAGGCTTCCAATACAAGCCGATAGTCGTCTATACGGTTCAATATGGCCGACGATACAGGAAATACAATGCCCTTTTGTGCAAAATTCATGCGTGCCAAAACGTGATGAATCAAGTAACGATGCAGCCTTCCGTTGCCATCCACCAAAGGATGTATAAACACAAAGCCAAAAGCAATAATAGCAGCAGCCAACACTGGGTCAAGCTCCGAAGTTTCTAATTTTTGGTTGGTGGCAATAAGTCCATTCATCAGTGTGTCAATATCTTGCCACTTAGCGGAAAGATGGTCAGGAATAGGTTCATTGGTCCATCTATCATGCTCACCCACAAAGCCTCCTTCTTTGCGCCAACCCATTTCAATAAAGCGAGCATTTTCTATCACTATTTGCTGTAAGCGCAGTATTTCGTCAGTTGACAATTGGTTCATGCCTGCTTGCCCAATTGCTTTTCCCCAACGCTGAGCCCTAGAGTGAAGTGGTTTTTCACCCTCAATGGCAAAGGAAGCTTTAGAGTCTTTAAGTAGCAGAAAAGCTGAAGCTCTAATCAGTAAATCTTTGTGAAATTGGTTAAGCGATTGAGCACATTGTTGCGACAAATTCTTAGCAATAATTGCTTCGAGTTTAGCAGTTTTGCGTATTAATGGGCAAAAATCCCGAGTGCCAAGTAGATTATTTCGGATACGATGGCGTTTGGAAATTATCTCAGGTCCGGTATATTGCAATTCAGCGTTGAGTAGATTCACAAAATTACCCACTTTAAGATCTGGAATATCCAACAGTTCGTCCATTAGCCATTCGTACAAAAACCAAATCATACGGCTATAACTGCCTGTTGGTTCGGATTTTACTATTTCGGTAATCTCAACTTTTTCAACCTTTTGGAATAACTTTTTTAGCAGACAAAGGTTTACGCCTTCGTATTTGAGAGCAAAAGTAAGATGTCCGTACAATGTATCTTTAGGTGTATGCCGTGGTGTAAATACTTCCCATTCTGCCGTAGTGTATTTTCTGTTTTTTTCGCTAATCAAGCATAGCTTTTCGGGCACAGGAAGAGCTAAATTATAGCTGCTTATTAATGCACCATAACCAACCAAAACACCTGTTTCTGGAGCAGTTCGTCCATGAAAAGTACTTATTTTCTGTGAAATTTGCATATATTCTTATGTGTTTCGTGAAAAATAATTCATACAAAGATATATGAATTTTAATTATCAAACAAGAAATATGATTATAAATGAATGCGTTTTATGAATAATGATTATTTTCCTGGTACTTTTAGTTAGTTTGAGCCCAAAGTGCGCAAGAAAATAGGGTTGTGAATAATAATGTGAGATTTTTTTTCATGATAGTTATTGTTGTTGTTTGTTGATTTATAAGGCAACATATTCAATTGCATACGTAAAATGGTAAGTAGGTCTATCGATTTCTTTCACTATGAAAATTAAAATCGAATAAATTAATCTTTTATGCAACGCACTGAGAGACCATCCATCTTTTTTGTTCCGTTACTGTCTACGAAGCTAAAACTGGAGGATAAACTCCAGTGTATAGCACCGCTTGCACTGCAGCACTCGCTCGAACTCCACCAGTAAGTGAATACACCTTCGTAGCTGAATAATTTACCATTGAAGTCACGGATACCACACGGAAGGGCAGAAAAACCAGTTTCGTTGGTGGCACCTTTATTTGGTCTTTTCCAATTTTTCATACCTGCTTCTTTAAGTTTACCACCTGCCACATCTTTGCCACCCAGATAATTGATAAGTGTTGTCCATTCGGCATCAGAGGGTACGTGCCAGCCAACCGGAGCAATATTACGGTTGTCGCTTACGGCACACCAATTATAAAGGTGTCCGTATTTATAACCATTGGCAGGTAAGTTGTCGTAATCGCACCAAGCACCAATTATTAATTTCGGCCATGTATCACTGCTGGTTACGTTGATAATATCATCTCCATTTCGGTAGCGCGTAGTTCTCATATTTTCTGCCATCCAAGTTTGAGTACCAATAGTTACAGTTTTATAAGTATTACCATCAATATCAGAAATAATTCCTGTTGAGGTATTATCAGTTTTTTCCTGCACATTCATGGTGTAATCCCTTATACACCTCACCGAGAGACCATCTGTCTTGCCAGTATCGTAGTTCATACCCATGCCCACACCGCAGCTGAAGAAGTACAAGATCCGGATCCAAGCATTGCTCGTACAGCTCTCATTCGAACTCCACCAGTGACCGTTGTTCCCTACAAATTTGAACATACCTTTGGCAAGATATCCACCTGGAAGGGCAGAAAAGCCTGTTTCGTTGGTGGCACCTTCATTTGGACTTGCCCAATTATTCATACCCGTTTGCTTAAGTTTACCACCTGCTACATTTTCGCCCCCCAAATAATTAGTAAGTATTTTCCATTCCTCATCAGTGGGTACGTGCCAGCCTTTTGGAGCAATGTTGCGGTTGTCACTTACGGCATACCAATTGTACAGGTGTCCGTAATTATTGCCATTGCTAGAAGAATTATTATAATCGCACCATGCACCAGCAGATAAATTCTTCCATTCATCATTCCTGGTTACGTTGTCAATAACATTACCATTTTGATAATGGGTTACTTTTAGGTTTTCTGCCATCCACACCTGATTGCCAATTTTTACAGTTTTATACACGTTGCCGTCAATATCTGTAACGGTGTTGCTCGAAGTGGTTTTCTTTGTGGTTACTTGTTTTTTAGGTTGTGCATTTCCCTTTTTAGTAGTTGGAAATGCAAAAATTGATACTGACAGGAATAGGATTATTCCGATTATTCCGATTGTTTTTAAGTTTTTCATTTTCGTTATTCGTTAGTTGTTTACAATTTCTCTTTGTGATTCAAAAACTTTTGAGCCGTCAATAATTCTATAAGTTTCCTCATAACATTTGCCCTCATCGGAATTGTACTTTTCTTGTTTTATAAATTCTAAAAAGAATTTGTTTCCTCCATAACTGGAAGACTCTTTTTCATCAATACTATAGATTTTTGTTTCATACGCACAGCTACCACAACATCTGACAATTTCTATACGTTTGTTTGCATAGTCTATTTTAGAATTATTATCTAAAGAAAAAAATGGTTCGACATAAGTTATATTAAAAATTTGTTCTTCCCTTTGCCCCTTCTCGTCAAGTTTGTAGGCTCTGAAACAAGCCCCAGCTCTTTGTCCTTGACCATATTCCTCCATTATTAAATCTTTCACATTGTCGAAATCTACATCTTGAAAGAAGAATGGTTCCCAAGTATTTCCGAAATTTTCGTTTGTCTTATTATTCATTTCTTTGTATAACAAAGTGATATTAGTTTCATTGAATCTAACAACTTTCAAACTATCCTTGTCGTAACTAAAAGGAAGTTTCTTAATGTCAATAGCAAAATATCCATTGGTCACATCAAATTTGACAGAATCTTTTGGATTATAAAATTCAACAATAGCTGCTCCATAAGCACAACCATGTTTTACATAAACAGGCTTCCAAATAGCTGTCACTTTATATCCATTTATCAAGTTTGAATACTCAATTCTTACTGTACTCGGTTCCGATTCAAGTTTTGCATTTTCTTTAGTCTTTGTACAAGCTGAAAGCACTATTAATACGAATAATGCAGCAGCAAATTTGATTCTGAGTGAAAATTTCGTTTTCATAAATTCTTTGTTTTTATTGGATTACATGATTTGAATTGAATATTAATATATTAGTAGTTAAAACTTTACTGTTGCTAAAATGAAGTGACTTAATTATACAAAATAGTTACCTTTCATTGATTGCGGACTGAATTCTTTGATTAAAGTCGCAGAAAATATCTCTTTCGAAGCTTTTCTCCCTATTTTACAGGAATTAGTTTTACTTCCTGAAGATTTCCACTATAGGATAAAAATAAAGTGGTAACAACCGCTAAGGATAAAAATTTTAAATGCCTTCTCATTTTGATTGAAATTTAAGTATGTTAATTATTTAACTTTTCAATTAATCCTCGTTTTTTGTTTTGGTTGCAGAACTCCATAATATGTAATTAGATGATATAATTTTTATTCATTGATTTATAAATTTTTAAAAGTACTTTCGCCACCATTTTCCTTCAACCGCTACTTCATAAATTTTTATATTACAACAAATTTGGGCAGCTAGTTTTTGTGTTTTTTTTAGAAAAGCCCTTGGAACAATTATACAATCAATATCCTCTTTTGCGAACATCATTTCGCCTGTAAATTTACCATCAACCATGCCTTTAATATCTCTATAACCTGGTTTATTGAGGCCTTTGCCACTTTCAAATGGTAAGGTGTCAAAATTGAGTCTCCATTCTCTTTGGTAGTAATTAATATGATTGGCTTTATAAGAGTATTCTTGTGTAAAACCAAATATCTCATGTAAGGAAAATAGTTGCTCTGTAGTAAACTGATAACGTTCCATTTCACTTTTCCACTCTCTATCTACCTCTTCGTTTAACAGTCTTTTTATTAACTTGTATAATTCTATAATTCTATTTAGGTGTCTTTCTGTAGTATATAAAACGGGATTTGCTCCATATTCAATCATTTTTTGTTTCCTAAAACTAATTCCAAATTTTCCAAAATTTGAACAAATATCACCACAGTACTTTAATGGCAAATCCGTAAAACAAACCATCAATGTTTTTTTATCTTTAATTGAACTATTAGCATAATTCGGACAATAAGACAAATAAAGCAATTGACTTGTCACAATGCTTTTTAATCTATCAAACGATTCATTATCAGTCTTTCCTCTACCCGTCCAATGTACAAGAGAATTACTAATATATTGATTTATCATACTTTTTTTTTGTTTTACTTTTCATTTTGATCTTTATCTTTATTGTGTTTTGCTTGTATAACTATAATAAATGAGTTTGTGAATTCAATTACAAATTATTGCTTTTCATGTTCAAGTATTTTTGCCAGTTTAGACCTCCACATTAACTTAATAAAAATTTGATACTGTATTCAAAATACTCACTTGAACCATTCAAGAATCATTTTGCCACAATAAACCCAAATGGTTTTGTAAATTATTGTTTTGAAAGATATATTTTTTCAATTGGTTCACGGTTTTGATATAAAGTTGATGTATTTACTATTGTATCACCATATAATAATTTAATACTTTTTGAAATTTCTTTTTTTTCGAAATCTTGCTTAATTCTTTCTAACTTTGCTAACGAGCTCTCACCTACTACTGGGTCAAATGGTTGGATTGTAAAACCAGAAAATAGTTTTAGTAATTTATCTTCTGAAACTTTAATTTTTATAATATCCTCAAATTGATTTTCATTTACATTTGGCACTATAAATATTCTTAACTCATTTTCATACTCAAAAGCTTGACGTTTTATTGTCATAACATTAAGATATTTTATAATTGAGAAATCACTAAAATATGTATTATGATATTTGCTTTCAGGAAACTGTATATTAGAAATTTCTTTTGTCGTATATTTATAATTTGCATTACCAAAATAGATGTCAAAATTATTCTCAGAGGCAAATTGAGATAATATCTCAAATAACACTTTTGTCTCAATATTACATCTCATAGTCCGCTCATCTTTAACGGAATATATTTTCCATGCAGCTTCCTCATTTTTTAGTTCAGTTGTAACACAAAAACAATAAATTTGGGGTTGTTTAAAACCTAATTCTGTGTAATCAGTAGTTAAATACATTTTTTCAAATGGATCTTTCCAAAGTTTTGGATTAATAAATGTAAGTTCTTTATTTATCAATACATCCATTATACGACTAAAAGACATGTATTTGTATAATCTTATTTTAAACGTAGAGCCTGACAATGGATTGATATTAGTAGGGTAAATTATTTTAAACTGCTCTGTACTAATTTTAAATTTTCTATTCATTTTGTTATATTTTACTTTCTGTTTAATATAGGATTCTTTTATTTTTCATTTTTAATGAGCTTAATCAAATCTAAGTCTCTATGAATTGTGTCTAATCTTTGAATAATTTTTTTTGTGTCAATTTGATTTACTATCTCAATTTTACTAACATGTATATCCTTTGATTGTTTTTTCAATTCATTTGATAATAAAAATGTTCCAGTCACAATACTAAAAACGATAATCTGACCAATAGAAGCAAAAAAGAATTTAAATGATTTAGAGATATTATCAGCCTTGTCATCATTTAAATTGATATTGTTATTAATATTGTTATACCGTATTGAGATTTCTTGCCAGATGAATTTATTTTCATCTAATGAAATTTTATCTCCTATTATTTTATGAGATGGTCTTGCGTAAAGTTTTAAATTCAATGATTTTATAGCATACATTATCGAGAAAAACAATGACATTAATGTTAAGCAATATAGACTGACAATCATATAGAATTCAATAGGATTAAGTGGTACTATTTTATCATATAAAGTTCCAACAGAGAAACTGATTAAAGAAACTACAATACCTGTCTGGGAAATAATTTGAAGAGATTTTTTCTCTAAGTTTTCTTGCCTTTTTTTCTCAGAATCAAAAATTCCTATTATATATTTTAAATGACTTTCTAAAGTCTTAACAGGAATAACTCCATCTAACCCAAGTTTAGAATATTGTTTTTCATTTCGGTCTATAGATTTGGCAATAAGTTCTTTATATTTCTTACTAATTGTTTTAAAATCAGTTTTTTTATTTCCTCTTGTTAGTAACTCAACTATTTTATTATACTTTTTACTCTCCATTTCATTAGGGTGACAATTCAACCAAAATTGCCTATCTTCCTTTAAATTAAATCTTTTTACAAAGTAAAATAATTGAATTTTCATTGTGTCTTTTTTCATTGATTTAGTTTGATAAAAACTAATTGATTTTTGATTTTACTCTGTAATCCATAATTTGATTTGCTCTTGTGAAATTTTCTCGTCAAGTTGTTTGAAATACATTGTCGAAACATCATCAAAAGTTAAAGCCATTTCTCCTTCGTAAAGTGTTGGTGCAAGAAATGAAAAATTACTGAAGTCCAAGTAATTTTTAATTAACATTTTGCCATTTTGGGTTACCTTTAACTCAAAGTCTTTTATCTCTTCTAGTATTGGAGAATTGGGTGGGTAGCTTAATTGAGTATTTTGATAAAGTGTAAGCGTTCCATTAATACTTTCTATTGTTTTACTAATACTTTTTTTGATGAAAAATTCACAGTCAAGATATTTGAATTTTCCATTACCATTTTCAATAACAAAGTCTTTTACCCCTATAAAAGTAGTTTTTTTTAATTCTGACAAGATGTCGTTAAGTTGTTTTTTCATTTTTCTAAGTTTAATATTTATAAATAATTAATGATAAATTCATTTTCTAAAATGCTCGAATTGCACGAACGCAGAAATCTGAAATGGTTTTATTGTTGATATACGGGCTGCTATCGTAAAAAAGTTGACACCATGCACTACTATTGTCGTTCTCGCTAGAACTCCAATATGAGAAAATTGTAAAACCACCTATAATTGTCCTATTGATATATATTTGGTTTAATTCACCTTTCGATGGTAAGTACCATTCTCCTGCTTTGGCATCACCAGTGGTAAGTGATGCACAGATTGAAGCTGCATAGTTACCTGAACCCTGTGTAGCTATGATTGCATCAGTGTTTTTACGTCCTCCAGATTTACTTATACCATAAACTCCTGCTGTTTCGAGTACTGTATTGGTAGCACCAGTAGTTATGTTATTACCATTCCACCAGGCTATACCTGTACTTTGATTGGCTAGTGCGCAAACAAAACCATGTATACCACTGGCATCGAGGTAAGCTATTTTGCCACCAAGATACGATGCACCTATTGAATAAGAAATTATAGTTTTGAAAATCAATTGATTTCCATAAGAAGTACCAATACTATTTGTTGCATATGCCCTTATATAATAAGTAGTATTGGTTGATAAACCTGTTAATGAGCTTATAAATGAGGCAACACCACTACCATTTGAAGTTGAACTATCAGTAATTGTTGGAGTTGAACTTGTACTCCAACAAACACCCTTTGCTGTTACTATTGAGCCACCGTCACTGCTTATTGTTCCACCACTTATTGCTGTAGTTGCTTTAATTGAAGATATAGTTGCTGTAGAGATTGTAGGCGCTAAGGCTAAAGAAGTTGTAAAGCTAAGTTGAGGACCATAGGAAGTTCCAATAGTATTTGTGGCATAGGCCCGTAAAAAATAGACTGTATTTGCTGACAAAAATGTAATTGAACTTGTGAAAATTCCATTTCCAGCCCCGTCGGAAGTTTTACTATTGCTAATCGTTGGATTTGGAGTTGTACTCCAACAAACACCACGTGCAGTTACTATAGCTCCACCATCAGTATTTATTACACCTCCACTTGATGCTGTAGTATTTGTAATTGAAGATATGTCTGTTGTAGTAAGCGTTGGTAATGAAATTACTGATGTAGTAAAACTTAGCAGTGAACCGTAAGCAATTCCAGCACTATTGATTGCATAAGCCCTCACATAATAAGTAGTACTAGCTACTAATCCTGTTATTGAACTTGCAAAAGTTCCAGTTCCATTCGCATCCGAAGTTTTATTGTTACTTATTGTTGGCGTTGAACTTGTACTCCAGCAAATTCCTCGTGCTGTTACTATTGCTCCACCGTCATAGGTTACACTTCCTCCCGAAATAGCCGAAGTGGTAGTGATACCCGAAATAGCAGTAGTCGTTACTGTTGGAATAACACTTAATGTTGTAAAACTAATATTTGAACCATATTCTGTTCCTGCCGTATTGGTGGCATAAGCTCTTGCATAATAGGTTGTACCAGGTAATAAGCCTGTAATAGAACTTGTAAAAGAACCAGTTCCACTGCCATCTACTGTTTTAGTTGATAAACTTATAGATGGGTTAGTACTTGTATTCCAGCATATACCACGAGATGTAACATTAGAGCCACCATCAGAACTAATATTTCCTCCACATGAGGCAGTACTTGAGGTGATATTGGATGTAGCATTGGTAGTAATGGTGGAATAAGAATTCGTTTTAAATATCTGTTGAGCTCCATAACTTGTCCCTAATGCATTTGTGGCATACGCTCTTACATAATAGGTAGTTCCAAGTTGCAGATTTACCATTGAACTTGTAAATGTTGCTAAACCAATTCCTTCAATGGTTTTTGTTATTAAGTCGGTGGTTGGGTTTTGGGTGGTACTCCAACAGATTCCACGTGCAATGACGGTACTTCCACCGTCACTGGTTATTGTACCGCCTGATGTTGCAGTTACGGTTGTTATATTAGTTACTGTAGTGGTAGTTAATATCGGTAAGTTTTGAGTTGTAAAAGTAATTTCATTACTATATGATGTGCCATACAAATTAGAAGCAAAAGCTCGTGCAAAGTAGGTTGTGCCTATTGTCAAGCCTGTTAATTCGGTGTTGAAAGTCCCTTTTCCTGCACCATTTGTAGTTTTGGTAGTTAGTGATATGGTTGGTTTAGTGGTTGTACCCCAGCATACGCCACGTACCGTTACGGAATCGCCGCCATCGTTGGTTACTGTTCCAGTAATAGTTGCCGAAATTGCTGTCAGATTGGTTGGTGCAGAAGTGGTGATGGTAGGTGTGTTTTTGGTTAAGAAATAATACTCTGTACCATAACTTGTACCAGCATTGTTGGTAATATATGGTCGCACATAATAGGTGGTTCCCAAGTTTAATTTGGTCAGCTTCATGGCTATATTACCAGTATCAACGGTGGCTGTATGTGGTTTTTCTATGGTTGGATTTGTTGTGGTTGCCCAACATACTCCTCTTGCGGAGATATAACCTTTGCCTTTGCTACTTAGCGCACAAACTACTATAGCGGTAGTATCGCGCACATCGCTAACTGAAATAATTCTGGCTTGCGCCAATTCACCTTCGGCAAATACGGCATTAAATATATCTTCGTTTTTATTCTCGCAGGAGAGAACAAAAATGATGAATATCAGTAGTGTAAGGAATTTTGAGTAGTTCATAAGTTTAATATATTATTTTAGTTAGTATTTCTAGTAGTGAGGGTTTCAATTTGAGAAAAAACTCACTTAACCTCACTCGCTACAGTTAAAACACCCATCCAATTCCACCGCTCAATTGTTGTGAATTATAGGTTGAACCATTCAGCGGAAAAGTTTGCTTATATTCTCCAAATATAAATAGTTGACCAAGTTTTACCTTTAACCCACCCTTTAATACAGGCATGGAAGTATTGGTACTTGCTGAACCATCAATGGTCATAGTACCAGCAGCAGAATAAAGTTGAGATATTTGATACCCTGCTCCAATGTATGGAAAAATACTGGTTCCAATATTTATAGGTGCATAATTCACACTGACTTCAATACCTTGATGCTTTATTGCAGCATTTTCATTAAACGGAGCTAAACTGTGCGCTTTGAAACCTGAACTAAATGCTGTTACTTTGAATTCCAAAGGATACATAATGTATGATACAGCAGCTGCATGACCATAATCATTTGTTATACTTCCATTAGCAATTCGTTCGGAAAAAGTAGTATTGGCAAAAGTGGTTTGGTGATAAGCATACGAAACGGATATAAAATGCTTTTTATAAAAGCTCTTAATAAAATCTCGGGATAGAATACTAAACTCATTCTTACCATCAGTTGTTACATTTATCTGTTTTTCAAGCACATCGTTTCCTTTTTCAATTTTCAAATTATGAGTTCCAATGTTAAGTTTGGTTGAGAACGGAATTTCACCTGCATATTTCCCATCTATTTCTACTTTGTTGTTACCCAAAGAGCCTTTAAGTATAACAGGTACAACTTCATTTACATCATAAGTAAAACTTGTATTCCCACTTTCACTGATATTGATTTCTTCTTCTACAATTTTTTTTCCATTAATCAGTTTCACTTTATGATTACCAAGATTCAACATAAATGTTACTGGTGTTCTTCCAATGACTTTGTTATCAATAAATAATTGAGCTCCAAGTGGGTTACTCTCAATACTGACCTTTAAGCCAGTGGCTAATGAATCTCTAATTTCGGTAGTTTTTCCTTCCTCAATAACTATGTTTTTGTGGAACTTTCTAAAGTTTTCCTTTTCAATTGTCAACTCATAATCGCCTGCAAACAAATCATTTATTACCAGTGGTGTTGTGCCATAATCTTTGTCATTCAATTTGACAGTTGCACCAATAGCATTGGTTACAATTTTTAATTTCCCTACAATTGGTTCAGGTTTCAGGTTAATTTGTTTTGTATCTTCTACTTCAATTTCTATTTTTTGAATAGCAGTATGATGTTTTGCTTTTTTGGCTTCAAAAGTATGTAAACCAGCTATTAATTTTCCTTCCCATTTTCCTTTCCCTTTGAGTTGATTATCAATGAACAAATCACTTTCATTATCGGAGTTTAAATTTACCAAGCCAAAATTGGGTTTCATCTCAACAGTTTGTTTTAAATCAACTCCATCTTCAATTTTGACTTTTATTGTTTTGGGTTCAAACCATTCTTTTCTTAAAGTAATTGTATGTTCACCTGATACTATACGTTCAATTTTATAAGGGGTCATTTGATTGGTTACTTTTCCGTCAATGCTTATAGTTGCACCATTTTCAGGTTTTGAGTCGATATAAATACTACCAAAGGCAGGAAGTAATACAAACTCAACTGGATTTGTCTGATTATCTGTGATATTTATTTCTTTTGTTTCCGTATGAAATAAAAGTTTACTCACTGAAAAAGAGTGTTTACCAGAACGAAGTGTGTCGGTTTTTAATGGTGTTGTTTGTTCCAGCACCTTTCCATCTAAAGTAACTGTCATCCCATCTTCAGGTTTGGAAGTAATTTGTGCAAATCCAAAATTCGGTTTTAATTGCACATCGATTAATTCTTTATCTTTGGAGGTATTCAGATTGATTTTCCCCGCTGAGGGATAATATAAATCCTTTGCAATTTGATAAGTATATTCTCCTTCAGCCATTTCTTTTTGAAAAGGAGTTTGCCCTTTATGCTGTTCATTTATAAACACATCTGCACCAGAAGGAGTAGAGGTAATAATCAAAAACGTAGTTGCAATTGTTTCATCAACAGTAGTAATTACTTTTCCAGTCGTTAGTATCATTTCGTAAACAGTTGCCTTTTCGATGGGTTCTGTGAAAAAGTAATCGCGCAAAACACCCAATTGTGGATGTTTAATAGTGATACGTTTAGCACCATAAGGCACATAAATCCATACTTCGGCGGTCTTCTGAACGGTTTTCATAACTCCAATTTGTCCACAATCAAAATCATAGAACCCTTTTTGTGTAGTAACCAGCTTAATAATGGCACATAAATCACCATTTTGGTCTTTTAACGGTTCGGTAACTCGTGCATCAAGGTCATTCTCTAGCTTGCGGAAGGATTTTACGGAGATTTCGGCGGATAGATTTGTTATCGCTACTAAAAGTAAAAGTAGTATGAATGTTTTTTTCATTGCTATTCTTTGTGTTGGTAAAAATTTCTAGACTTCCTTGTTATGGCTTTGATTGGTGACCTTTCTCTTATTGACAACTTCACTTGGAGTATATTATATTCATCCCCTAATATTATTATAACATTATCTTTTGACTTTCAATTTTAACCTTTAACAGTCGGATTTTAAATACTTGAATAATCCAAGATGAGTTTATTGAAAACTATTGCGTATGATTATAATATTATTGCTTACTCTAATACGGCACAAATTTGATTTTTTAAATTTAGAGATATTGTTTTATCCTTTATTTCGAGGAACATAATCTTCTCATTACCAATTAACTTTCTCAAACTATCTACAGAATTATTTTCATCCCATTCTAATATATTTGAACTATTGAGTCCAATTTCAATACTTTCTTTTGCAATCGAAATCCTTTGTTCAATGAATTCATCGAAATTCACACATACATCTTCCTTAAAAATTCCTTTGTTAAACAGTGAGATTTTTTCACATTGGCTGTTTTCCTTAAAAAAATATATTGCTCACATCTATAAACATTTTTGAGTTCTTGGCAAGTGATTATTATATGAGGAATACCTAATCTGCATTTAAATTTCCCAATATAATGTTTGAAGATTTCTTTAACTTTAACTTCCTCTTTTTTTGGTAAGTTTTTACGCAATGTCGTAAGTATTTCAGTCGTTTTTTGTGTTTCCATGTTTTTTGTTTATTTGTTTTTTTTTGTTGAATTAATGATAATTTTATGTGCGAACTAGTTTTTTTAATTCTTTATCCAGTCCATAATACGAAGCCCTACCATTCTCTGTTGCCATCTCACTTGTATAAAGTTCCATTATTTGTGGAATTTTCAAATTCTCCACTATTCCAGCTTTCCAAGCATTCCAAACTTCATCAGGTATTCGTTTCTTTGTTCTCCATAAATACTCTTCTGCACAAAGATTAAAATAGTCTATGACTAGATTTTTTTCAATAACCGTTAGTAGTCTATCTGACTTAGTAGTTTTAAGTTCGTTAATTACGTCATTAATTTTGCCATCATATTTCTCATTAAATGAATTAAAAAGTTCTTTAAATACTTTATCATCTTCTATTTTATTCTTAAGATAACCAAAGTAAAATGTTGCCATTAAACCGATTAGTCCTAACAAAAGACTATCGTTTATTATCTTTAATGCTGAAAGAATTGACAAAGTAACTAAAAGTATGAATGCGATTCCTGTCAAAATCAATCCAATATTTTGTTTAATCTGCTTCATAAGAATTTAATTATTTTTAATGTCTCATTTAATTCTTTGGTGTGAAATTTCCGTTTTCATCAATACGTCCCGATACTTTATTTAATTCTGCATCATATCCTTTTATATTATCATAAGAACCAATATGATCATAAATTATAGAGACAATAATTTTGCCATTTGAATCTATAATACCTTCTTTATCTTTGAGTTGAACTATAAACCTTACATCCTTAATTTTTGCTCGATTAGGCCATATATCTCGACCAACAGAACGTACTGAAATATCTATATAATCATAAATAAATGGAATTACTTCTTTATCATCTTTATCAATTACACCATATTTTCCATCTTTTTTTGCTTTAACATATTCGGTTTGTCCAAATCTACCGTCCAATGACCTCACATAATAATCAGGTTGTGAACCATCAGATTCGTATTTAATTGGGATTACTAAATTTCCTAATTCGTCAATATACCCGTATTTGTTATTATTTGTAACCCATGCTCTATTTTCATACAAATCACCTATGAATTCATACTTATCAAAACCAACAATTTCTTGACCTTTTGAATCAATTAGACCAAACTTTTTGTTTAATTCCACTCTAAATATATTTGGGGCAAACTCATCAAACTGATCATATATAAAGTCTTTTAAAACATTTCCACTTTTATCTATGATTCCATATTTTCCATTTTTTAAAACTTCAGTTGATCCATTTTTAAATACATATGACCGCCATCCTCCACCTTCACCACTATAATTAATATCATATATAAATGGTATCATTAATTTACCACTTTTATTTATAAAACCCACTTTGTTATCCACATTAATAACCATTGACATTCCGTCACTAAATTCATCTATCGAATTATATTCACAAGGCAGTATTTCAAATCCATTTTCGTCTGTACAACCCCATTTATCTTTTAATCTCACATGATGGAAACCGTCATTTTTTACTCTGTCTTCTTCATACTTTCCACAATACAAATACTTACCACTCTGATTTATATACATTAATTTTGTGTTGCTAGTCTTTGTGTATATTTCTTTAAAAACGATATTAAGTATTGTTGGACTATTTTGGTCTAAAGATATTTTACCTTTTGTATTCTCAATCTGAATGATATGCTTCCCGTAAGATAAGTTTCCATGGTATGGGATTTTTCCTACAAGAATGGAATCAATATAGACAGGTGCTCCAATCACAGGAGAATTAATAACCCCTATCCAACCATTAGAAAGTTTTTCATTTATTTCTGCATTAATATTTTCAACAACAACAACCCGTTTTTTAACATCTGCACAACCCACCTTACTCAGCACTACCGTATACTCCCCAATCAACAACTTACTCACCGTATTCGGTGTAGTTCCATACTCTTTTCCATTAATAGAAATACTTGCTCCTGCGGGAGTAGAAACCACATCCAGTGAGCCATAAATGGGCGTGGGTTGTAAGTCTATCGTTTTTTTATCGCCAGCTGTTACTTCTATGTCTTGTTTGGCGGTGCGGTGTTTATCAAGGCGCGCTTCGAGGCTGTAAACTCCCGCATTCAGTCGTCCGTTCCAGTTTCCAGTTGCTTTCTTTTCGTTGTTCACGTATAGTATTGCATTGGTTGGTGCAGTGATGGTTAGTTCAGCAAAGTTGGGTTGCATCGTAAAGTTTATTGGCGTGGTTTGCCCATCAGTTACCGTTACTTTTTGCGCCGTGGGTTGGTACATTTCTTTTATTACCTGCACGGTATGTTCACCGCTGGCAAGGGCATCACTTTTGCAGGGTGTGTTGGTTGTCAGCGTTTTGCCGTCTATTATCACTTTGGCATCCTTTTCGGGGCTGGTGGTCACGTTTACGTAACCAAAAGCTGGTTTTAGTTTTGCTATAATCTCTTTTTTGGCATCCGTAATTTCCACTTTTCCAGCTTCGGTATGATAAAGCGGTGCTTCTATGCGGTAGGTATAACTTCCTGGTTTAAGTTTGGCTTGGTACATACCTGATTTTACAAACACTTCGTCTAAATAAACCGTTGCATCATTAGGCTCTGGCGTTATTACCAACCACTGGCTTTCAATGGTTTCTTCCACCGTGGTAATTATTTTTCCAGTAGTGATTACCATTTCGTAAACTGTTGCTTTTTCTATCGGCATGGGAATCATATAATCGCGCAATAACCCTAATTTTCCGTGTGTAATGGTCATGCGTTTTGCTCCATACGGCACATATACCCATATTTCAGCAGGTTTATTTACCGTTTTCACAACTCCAATTGTACCACAATCGAAAGAAAATCCAGTTTCGGTAGTTACCACTTTGATAATGGCACTCACATCACCGTTGAAATCCTTTATTGGTGCATTTACACGTGCATCAAGGTCATTTTCGAGCTTGCGGAAGGATTTTACCGAGATTTCGGCGGAAAGATTTATTATCGCTAGAAATAGAAATAGGGTGGTTAATAGTTTTTTCATTGGATTTCAGTTAGTAAATCAATAAGTTATTCTTTGTTTTATTCTAAATCTTCAAATTCTTTCATCCATTCATTCAGTTTTTGTTGCAACAATTGCTTATCTGGCAAATAAAGACTGTACTCTGAAGCGTAAATATTTGCTTCTTTGGGCAATGTAAGTTCTACCAAAGCGTCATTCTTTTTTTTGCACAACAAAATACCAATGCTAGGTTTCTCGTAATCGACCTTAACGTTTCGGTCATAGTAATTCACATACATCTGCATCTGTCCGAGGTCTTTATGCAATAATTCTTCAGTTTTCAAGTCAATAATCACATAACATTGAAGCAGCCTGTTATAAAAAACTAAATCGACATAATAATGTTTTTCATCAAAAGTAAACCGTTTTTGTCGTGCTTCAAACAAAAATCCTTTGCCCATTTCCAATAAAAAACTTTGCAATTTGGATATAATGGCATGTTCCAAATCGGATTCTGAATACGCAACTTTTTCTTCCATTCCTAAAAACTCCAACGACAATGGATTTTTCAGAATGTCTTCAGGTTTTACCATTGTTTGTCCTTCGCTGGCCAGTTTCATTATTTCTTCTTTATTTCTACTCAATGCCAATCGTTCATATAAACTTGAGTGGTATTGGCGTTTCAAATTTGTCAGACTCCAGTTGTTGGCAGCACTTTCAATTTCATAAAAGCTACGCTCATTTTGATTTTCAATTTTCATGAGTACTAGATAATGTGACCATGAAATTTGAAAACGGGGCATTCTCGATTCCGATATTATTGCATCTTGATGCATATCTGTTTGATTTTCTGTTCTTTCAAATTTCCGCAACGCTGTTGCGGAAATTTGATTTGTGTTGAGCTCATTGTTTTCCAATTCGCTAGACGATATCTGGCGAATTGAAGTTGATTGATTTTCATCACTTTTAAATTTACTAGAAGGTATCTCGTAAATTGAATAAACAAGATAAAATTTTTTCATTCTTTCTAAATTATCCACAGAAAAACCTTTCCCAAACTTCTCAGTTAAACGAACCGATAAATCTTTTAACAAAGCTTTTCCGTACTCCGCACGTTCTTTGCCCTGTTGTTCGTCTTCCACAATCATCCGTCCAACTTCAAAATAAGTATGCACCATAGTAAGATTCACAACAGTTGCCACTTTTTGTCGAGCAAGTTCTATCAATTCTGCTACCTTACTATATAGTTGATTATCTTGCGATAACGCATCATTGATGTTGATTTCAGTTTTCATTGTATTTCAGTTTATTTAGCAAAGATTTGTGGTGACAGTTTCACTCTAAGCCGATAGCTATCTGGTGAAGCCGTTACTTAGCCATTATTAGTCTTGTTGTTACTCAATTTTGCAGACAGCGACTGCAAAATTGTATTGTCTTGAAATCCAGCAATATATGATTTTGCAGTCACTGACTGCAAAATGTTGGAATATAGTGCAAAAAAGTTCTTTACACAACGTGAATAATTTTTTCATATTTTGCTGTTTTACTTTTGTTTAATCTGTTTTATCTCTTCGTTCAATGCTTCCATTGCTTTTAAATCATCTTCTTTAATTCGCTCTGCATTGTATTGTTGATATGCTGTTTCCGCCAGTTGAAGTGCCTGCTCGTGCGATATTTTTCCTACATGTTCCAATATCTCATTTTCGTTAATGGTCAGTATGTCATTGAGTTTCTTTATCCAATCGCTCATGTACATAACTTTTTTCTGCCGTGCCTGATTTTCGGCAAAAGCAAGAAACTGTTCCACTAATAAATTCAGTTGACTTAATTCATCTTCTTTGAGGTAATTTTTGGCAATTGCCACATCTGTTTTTCTAATTTTATCTCCTGCCCATGAGGTCAACCCCATATTTTTAGTTGTTGCAATGGCTCTTTCTGCAATCAGTTCGGCAGCAGTATGTTGGTGTATTGCCCAATGTAATTTGTTTTGTATGGTTGCAAAAAACTGTTTAGCCTGACTTGTTTTTGCATCGTAGTCGATACTCAAGCTGAAAATATCTTTCACTTTTAAATAAAAAATACGTTCCGAACTTCGTATGTCTCGTATTCTTTCTGTTAGTTCATCAAAATATCTCATTTGACCAGCTGCTTTCATCCGCTCATCATCCAAGATAAAACCTTTTACAATGTATTCGCGCAATCGTTGTGTAGCCCACATACGAAATTGAGTGGCTACGTGACTTTGTACTCGGTAGCCTACAGAAATAATTAAATCAAGATTATAAAAAACGATATTTCGGGTTACATTACGTTTCCCCTCTTGTTGAACTTGTGCAATTTTTGCACAAGTTGCCTCTTCTGATAGCTCTCCCGATTCGTAAATATTTTTAATGTGCTTTACGATGGATGTCCTATCTGTTTGAAACAATGTTTCTAACTGACTTTGATTCAGCCACACCGTTTCATTCTCCAACCGAACATCTATTTTGGTTTTACCATTAGAAGTTTGGTATAGTATTATTTCGCTATTATGTTCCATATCATTTAGATAATGAGATTTTCGATTACTACTCAATTTTGCGGACAGTTTCCGCAAAATCGTATTCTCTTAAAATCCACTGGTTTATAATTTTGCAGTCACTAACTGCAAAATGTTTGAATAAACATTCTATTTTATTTATCATTGAATCATTTAAGTCAACATCCTTTAAAAATCGGATAATCCATAAATACTCCCATCCGCATTTTTATTTGGTTGCCAGGTGCGCACACTTATTTGTGGTGTAATGGAATCGGTGAAATCAATCAGTAAAAACAAGTAGCCAGTATCACCATAATTTGGTGAAAAATACTCCTGCTTAATTTGTATGCCGTAAACAGATTTCGATTTGCCCGATTGCTTTACAGTATTATCAGCAAAACGGAGATTGATAAATTCATTACTCCCAAATGAATACTTCAGGTTTTTGATATATTGGGTTTTCGATTGCTGATTATATTTCACAATGGTATTATTCAAATATCTGAATTCGGGCGAAGTAGCCACTTTGGTTACTCTGCCCGTAATAATCAACGCATCGTCCGAAAATATCTTTTCGATATAGTCCAATCGCTTTAAGGCATAAGCCGTTTTGTAATTCTCCATAAAATTTATCAACTGCATACGCACTTCTTCACTCCAAGCAGTTTTTCCAGCAATATCGTCCACTGCTTTTTTTGATAATCCAAAAGTCAAATTGTCAATCTTGTTGTTTTTGTCGAAATAGAATACTACATCTTCTACAAAAGTGCGATTATTCGATTTGAAGCTAAAACTCATTGGAATTGAGCGACAAATAACAGATTCACCAAATTGATAATACTTTAACTCTACAGTTTTAAGAATATTGGCATTGCCATATTGTAATAAACTTTGAAAAATAGAATATCCTTCGGTGCTAAAAAGTGGCTGGGCAAGTTGATAATTTTTGCTGGAAATAGCTGAAATCAGCTTTTTCATTATTGCATCTTTGTCAGGAGCAATAGAAATTTGTTTTACAGTTCCTGTACTGTTGGTGGAAATAGCTTCAGTGGAAGTAGAAGTATTGGTAGGGATTGAATTTGTAATAGCAGCTGTATTTTTTGTTCCCACTTTAAGATAGCAGTTTTTGTAGGGAACTTCGGGGAGTTTTTGCATCACGTCACGCAGCTCCATATCTATGGTGCTTTCGCCCTCAAAAACATACTCACATTTTAAGCGAATATCAGCATTGGTTTGATTTTTAGGTAGTTCCAAAACACCCAATCCATCTTTGGCACTTACAATATTTGACCAATCCTGTCCGCCCCAATAGGTATAATCGAAGTTTCGTACTGGTTGGTTATTGTATTTTATGTCCAATAAATAATTGGTATAGCTGTCTTTGGCTTCTACCTGATTTACATTGACAGAAAGATTGGCAAAAATCTGATTGATTTGTATTGGAATCCACGTAATAAGCAATACTTCACTGCCCGATTCAGTGGTCATTTTAATATTAGAAGCATCTGGGTGACTTCTTAAAAGAGTTTGCGCCCAATAAAAATGACGTAATGCATCCGCAATTTGTAGATTTTTCAATTCTGAATCTGCATTTCTGGCAAGCTCAATAATCTTGTTTTTGCGACTTTCAAAAATCTTAGCCACTTCGCTACGCTTCACATATCTAAAAACCTTGGCTTCAGGTTCGTTCTGCATTACTATTCTTTCGGTATTGGATAATGTGGCGTTAGAATAGGTTTTCACCACATCATTTACAGTTTCGGTAAGTTTAATTTTTGTGCCATTTGATTCTTGCGAAACAGTTTTTTCGAAATTACTCTCCACCTGTGTTGATATTTGGCTAATAATTTCCGAAATAGCGTTATTGTCAGCAGATTTCACGGTAGTGCCTGTACCTTCACCCCAAAGATATACGGCTTTATTTTTTTTTACATCATCCACGCTTTGACTATAACAAACAAGATGAAAAAAAACGAAAATAGTAGCTATTGCGTTACGAATCATAGTGGTATTGACTGAAATGTATAAAATTGAAACAAGGATATAAGTGAATTTATCAATTCACTTATACCCTCCTTTGAATAAAAAGCGTTTGTTTATTTATTTGCATCCATTTTTTCAAATTCCTCTTTGGTTGCCTCTTCAAATTTCTTTTTGTCGTAGTCAATTTGAAGTTTCTGATTTTGAGATACTTTGTTGGTTAATCCATCAAGAACCGAAGAAGTTGACATCTCTATTGCTACCCAATACTCTACAGTGCCTGTTTTGTCCTTGAATACTTTTTCACCAATAATGGCTACATTACTCATTTGTTGAGCTACAATTTCTTTGGTTAGATTTTCAAATTTGTTTTCAAAATCCTGAGCATCGGTTACTGAACGTTGATTGGTGTAATTGTGTGTAACTGATTTAATTGTGGTCGTAATTAATCCTGCTAATTCAGCTTTAGCGTTATTCAAAGCAATTTTCTTAGCTGTTGCAATGTCAGGACTTTTCCCAACAGATTTTGCCCTGAAAAGCTCCTTCGTTGATTGATACTCTTTGCTGGACAGTGGCACTGTAATTTCAGTCATTCCTTCCGAAACTGCTTTTCCAACATTTTTACTCGACTTGCACGAAGGCATAATCATAACTAAAGCTCCTGCAAAAAGGAACATACTTGAAACTTTCAAAATTTTCTTACTCATAATTTTAATGTTTAACAATTAATTAATGCTTTGTAAATAAATAACTTAACGATATTTATTTTAGAATTGTTTTATCGTGTTTTTTAACTTGCTACTTAGATATTGCCAATTTGGAATACTTATTTTTAATAAAATAAATTTCGCTATAAAAGTATATCTTTTTTATTACTTTAACGACAATATTTTAAATATCTTGAAAATAAATATTGTTTTAATTCAAATTGTTGAATTCTATTAATACAAATATGAATATTCTATTCATATTTATCTAATAATCAATTATTCTAACATCTTTCTAGAGTTAAAAATCAAAGATTTATTAATTTTAAGCTACAAATATAAAGATAATACCTGTATGTTCAAAATGTTTTTTTTATTCCCGAAATTGCACTTTATTTTAAATGTAGCAATGAAAACTGAAATTGACCAATACATAATAGACAAAGTGCTGAAATTGAGAAAGGATCAACATCTTTCTCAAAACGATTTAGCATCGTTTATTGATGTTTCAAAAAGTTTTATTTCAGCAGTAGAAAATCCAAGTTGCCGAGCAAAATACAATGTTTCACATCTCAATAAAATTGCAAAGGTTCTAAATTGTACTTTTTCAGAAATTTTTCCGCCAGAACCAATCTAATGATTTCTTAATTATCCGCAACTATTTCCAATACAAAAGTAAGTAGTATTTTACAAAATCATTACATCCAATTCATCCATTTAGTCCATTTCGTCCATAAGATAATTGTATCAATTATTTAGCGTATTTTTGTAGCCCAAAATGCCTATAAATTATTAATTGAGAATCATTATTCATCATGTTATCACCCATTATCAAAGAACATATTGAGCGACGGTTAGGAAAATACGTTCGTTATCATTCTGACTGTGAGGCTCTTTCTTTTGACATCGAAAAAGTAACCAGTCAGAAGGTAAGTGTCAACACACTGAAACGGTTGTTTGGATTTATTTCTGGTGTATCTGAGCCACGTTTATATACGCTGGATAGTATTGCTCTCTATTTAGGCTTTACTAATTGGGATGTATATTTAATGTCCTTAGACCAATCAGGTAATTCAGGTTTTAATTCTTTACAAGAAATTAGTATTACTACTTTGGAAGTGTCAGCAATTGTTCAATTTAATTATGAGCCTGATAGAACTGTTCAAGTGCAGTATGAGGGTGAAAACCGTTTTAAAGTGATAGCCGTCAAATTAAGCAAATTGAAAGAGGGTGATTTACTTGAAATAACACATTTTGTACTTAACTATCCATTGGTAATTTTGAGTGTGGTGCGAGATGGAAGTAATATGGGACGGTTTACAGCTGGTAGAGTTGGTGGATTGTCGGGGTTGAAGATAATAACCCCAATTCCCTAAGCTGGACAAGCCAAAACCAAAAAGAAATAGCACGCGGATTACACTGATTTAGCGGATTAAAAACGGATTTTTAAAATACTTCGTATTTTGATTTTAAGACTAATCTTGCTTATTTTCGAAACAAAAGGTTTGAACGCAAATTACACAAATTACCGCAAATAGAGTATGCTAAGTATCTGATTTTATGGCTACTGTAATTAGTTGATATAAAGACATATATTTTAATATTGTGCTAATTAATACATGAATTGAAAGATAAGTTATTAAAAGGTAGTTAAGACGCAGTATAAGTAGAAATATAGTCTAAGGCTAGTAAAATATAAATTAAAAACAGGTTTGACAAATTACAGAATACAGAATAAATTAGAATATATTTTACTAATTTTGTCGAAAATATCTGTTTATGAATACTGACTCATCATCTTTCGACAATTTACAAGCACACTCTGAATCCATCAGTACCTTTACAGATGCTGTGCCATTCAACAAAAATGGTGCAACATCAGATTGCTTTAAGGTTCGTATTTTCTCTAAATGGCATTTTTTGAAAAGACCGAAGAAAGCATTTTCCAATCACCCGCTTTATATAGCCGCTTTCGAGAAAGAATTCGATTTGGGTTTTACGCTCGATCATCCAAATATTGTACGCTATTTGAGCAAAGGAACTGACAAAGAAGGCATCTATATACTTTCCGAATATATAGATGGTCTAACCTTGAATGATTTTCGTCAACAAAACCCATTATATTTTAAGAAAGAAGAGAACATACGAAATGTACTGACTCAATTGCTCTCGGCATTGTCATACCTTCATAATCGCCAGATTGTTCATCTGGACATAAAACCCGAAAATATACTGATTACCAACAATGGAAATAATGTAAAGCTAATTGATTTGGGCTTGTCGTATTCGGATTGTTACAATGAAATTACTGGTGGTACCCGCAGTTTTGGCAGTCCCGAACAGTTTTCAAAATCAACAGCAATTAATCAACAAAGTGATTTATACGCTTTTGGAAAGATAGTATTGTATTTGTTCGAGGATATCAAAGAAAGTTATTCGATAAATCACTTGCCAAACCAGTATAAGCAAATGGTAAAGAGTTGTTTGGTTAAAGACATTGAACTTCGGGATATTACTGCAAATGAGTGTTTGAATCAAATCAACGCAAAACCGAAAAATCCAATCGCTATTGGAGTTATTACTTTTATTGGTTTGATAGTGTTATCATTATGGAATAAGCCTAAAGAAATTCCATTTAGACCCAAAATAATCACAAAAGATACAGTTGTAATACATGAAATAATACCCAAAAAGACGAATGTAGGCACATTAAAAAAAAACACTCAAACAACTAAAGTCGATGTTCATGCTGTAGCAACTATTCAGCCGATTCAGATAGTAAATATCTCGAAAGATTCTGTTGAAATAAAAATTAGAAAGGAAGTGAGACGAAGTGTAAAGTCAAGTATGCCAACACTAACAAAATTATATTCAGACCTTAATACTTCAAATTATGAAGTACGTAAATATGGTTTTCTAGTTTGGTTGGATGCGTGTTCTGCATGTTGTCAATATCTGTATGAAGACTATGAGAAGGATATTTCATTTCCAGATTTTAAATTGATTTATGAATCTGAGATGACCAAACAAAATGCACCACTACAAAAAATGTTTGATGATTTCAAAAAAAATGAATTACAGAAGAAATAGGGTGTTTGATTTTGTTTGTTTTTACCATTTGCGTTAATCAGAAATGTTGACTGAAGTAATATCAATTATTAATATCCTGATTGATTTCAATCGTCCTTGTAAATTTAGTTTAAACCTCAAATCTAAATTCTGTATACTTATTTTTTACTAATAATCAAACAGAATTTTTTTTTCAATGATTATTCAATTGTTAGTCAGATAATTAATAAAATTATCCGTTTTATTTTGATTAATACAATGCATGTATATTCACTTTGTTTTCCATTGTCTTCTAGAATCATTTTAGAACCACATAATCATCCCATTTTATTATTTAGTATATATTTATGTGAATGAGGTTTTTGAAGTGTTTTGTTAGATTCCAACTTTGTTATTCCAGCATTATAACCAACTAAATTTATGAATATTAACTCATTATTTCCTCGCCTGAAAATGGTGCGAATACCTTCGGCATACCTTCGATATTTGATTATATTAAATTTGATTTAAATAGTGTTTTAGTATCTGCAACTCACGTCACAAATTTCAATTTTTGCTAATGTCTGATAAATAAAAGTCAATTAAAAAACATATCTTTGCAGTGGTTTTGCCTTAAAAATGCAATTTAAGAAAATGCAATTAACAACCACATTTAATTATTAATACTCATTTTTATCAATAATGAAGACATTAAGTACCAAAGAAAAATCGGTTCATATAAATATAAATTCACAGTATTATGGCACCATAGCCGAGATTGGGGGAGGGCAGGAGACAGCTCGACATCTTTTTCAGGCTGGTGGTGCATCCAATACTATTGCTAAATCGATATCGGCGTATGATAAACTTTTTAGCGATCATTTTTATAACAATGGTGCGCCTGCACGTTATGTAGCCGAAGATAGATTACGCAAAATGGTAAATTATGAATATGATGAGTTGATTAAAATTTTAGATCATAAAAATTCACAGAAGTTTTTTGCTTTTGCAAATACTGTAGAAATTCTTAATTTTAGCAAGACAAATATGGGCAATGGCTGGCTCGGAATTGCAGTTGAAGGAACAGATCGTTATCATCCTAACTTAATTTTTATTCATGTGAAGTTACACGAAAATGATACCTTACTTCAGCAATATAGTCTTGGTACTTTGGGCATAAATTTAATTTATGGCGGTCTTTTTGATAGTGAAGATCCACGTAAAATTCTTTTATCATTGCTAGATAATCTTGATACAAATAGGGTAGAGGTAGATTATGCTTATGTTGAAGGACCTGATATGGCTTGGGTGGATAATCGATTATTGAATTTGATGCTTGTGAGCAATAATATGACACCTGCCATTATGTTCGATAGCAATGGACGAATTCAACATCCAGGGGATATGTTGTATCATAAAAATGTACTTTTGATGAGGGGGTATTTTCGTCCAATCAACAATCTTGGTATAGAATTTTTAGAAGATAGTATGGAGATTTTTAAACGCGATGAAGATTATACACCTAATAACACCATTGCTTTTTGCGAAATTTCTTTGAATTATTTGATGCAAGGTGAAATTTTGGACGAAAAAGATTTTCTTCATCGTGTCGATTTGCTTAATTTAATGGGTCAAAGTGTGATGATTTCTCGTTTTAAAAGGTATTTTGAACTGGTTCAGTATTTTAGACAATATCGACTAATCAAACTACGAATGGTGGTAGGATTGCCTACTTTTGAGAAAATTTTTGATAGTACATATTATGCCGACTTGCGTGGCGGTTTACTAGAGGCTCTAGGTGCAATGTTTCAGGATAATGTAAAGGTTTATTTATATCCAGCTATCAACACCGTTACGGGTGAAATTACTTACCCCAATGATGATTATTTTCAAGGAAAAAATAGCCTTCTTTGGCAGTATTTAAATTCTACAGGAAGTATTCTTTTGCTAAAAAGTCTTTCAACTAACAATTTGAATATAACTTCCGAGTATATAGCTCGTTTGATAGAAACGAGTGATGAATCTTTAAAATTGCATCTGCCATTAAAGATATACAATCATATAAAAAAACATCAATTATTTGGTTTTGGACGAAATGAGCAAAACATTAATTGAAGCTATTAAAATTAACTTGCCAATTTTTTTCTAACTGCTTATCCCTTTCGGTCAAGCAATAAGATTTAAACCACAATAGACACATTAGAATAATAATTTGTTGATTAAGATGGTACAATTTTATTAGAGTTTATATTGTTTAAATGATTATTGTACTCAAAAACAAAGAATTAAGATTCACCACTAAGATACTAAGTGCACTGAGTTACACTAAGAATATTAGCTGAACAAAGAACACTAAGGA
>CAIWCC010000213.1 GCA_903911085.1 uncultured Bacteroidales bacterium
GCGCAGTCAAACACTTCAATTCCTATTTTCCCTCTACTGAAGGAGAGGGTGCCGTAGGCGGGTGAGGTGTTTTTTTTTGCTTACTTTTTTGCGTCAAGGCAAAAAAGTGAGTGGGGTGCGGGGCTAGCCCCGAATTAAATAGTACATTTAATTATTCCACTTACTTAATATCTAAATACTTATTTTTGTTCAAGCATTTTGTTGAAATCTTCAATAGATATTTTCTTATTTTCTAGTTTAACTGTGTTTTTTAGTATTGCAAAAACTTTATTCTCAGCTACCTTTTCTACAATGTTTTTTACAGTATCTTCTTTCTTAAGCATTTCTTTTGCAAAGTTAGAAACCATATCGTCATCCATGCCAACCATGCCATATTGAGCTAATTGCGCTTTTGCCATTGCTTTTGCAAATTCGTCAACATCTGCTTTCTCAACTTTTATGTCGTTTGCTTTTGCCAACTTATCTTTTACCAAATGCCATGTTAAATCTTCAATCATCTTTGAATAGTCTTCATCCAATTTTTCAGGAGATAGATTTTCGTTCGACGATAAAACCCAACGTTTCAAAAATGCATCTGGGAAAGTTAGATTGTTGAATTTTTCAACCAACATTTGTTGTGCATCAATACCAAATTTATATTCACTATCAGAAGTTAATGCTTCTTGAATGTTTTCAGTGATTTTTGCACGGAATTCTTCTTCACTTGTTACAACTCCTTCACCATATATTTTATCGAAAAATTCTTGATCAATTTCCGATTCATGATAGCGTGTAATGCTTTCAATCTTCAATTGGAAATCTGCATCAATGGTTTTCGCTTGGTCTTTCGAAATTTTCAATAATGAACTAATCTCTGCTTCGTTCTCAAATGCTTTTGCTGGATTGAAAACTACCAGATCACCTTTTTTTGCATTTTCAAAAAGTGCTTTTTGATCTGCATCTTTCATATATGCAATTGTAAGCGTGGCATCTTTAATTTTCAAACCATCTTCGTTTACTTTGCCATTTGTCATTTCAAGCAATTCACCTTTCAACATGTCTTTTTCTTCGACTGTTTCCTCTTGAATGTATTTTCCGTAGCGTCCTGTATATGATTTAATTTGATTTTGAATCATTTCTTCGCTCACAGCAATGTTGTAGTAGGTTACTTTGTCTTTGTTCGACAATTGTACTTCAAACTCTGGTGCAATTCCTAAATCAAAAACAAACTCGAAATCTTCTTGAGTATCGAAATCAATTGCTTGTTGTTCTGTTTGATTTGGAAGTGGTTCGCCGAGAATGTTGATGTTGTTTTCACGAATGTAATTGTATAAGTTATCCGAAACCAATTTGTTGATTTCTTGTGCTAATACTGCTTTTCCGTGCATTTTTTTTACCAAACCTGCTGGTACGTTACCTGGACGAAAACCTGGTAGGTTAGTTTTTTTTCGATAATCGCGTAATGTTTTTTCCACATTCTCGAAATAATCCACTTTTTCAATGCGTAACGTTACAACGGCATTGTTTTGATCGAAGTCTTTTCTGACAATATTCATATATATAATAATCTAGTAATTTACTTTTTTCAACCTTTTCTTAATGGGGTGCAAAGATACAAAAAAAATATAATATATTTACTGTATTTTTTTCCAAAAAAACACGAATACTTTGAATGTGAATTTCAGATAGTTAGTTGATGTTCAAAATTGATAATGTAAACTAAATTCAAATTATTTGTTTGAACTTTTATGACTACTCATCAACCTTTAAATCACTAATTATTTGAATATATTTGACTTTATTTCTAAGAAATTGAGCTGAAAATCAAATTACTACAAAATATAAAGTGTGCTAAGAAGTTACAAAAAAATAAGTTTGCAGGAAGTAATTATTAGCAGTATGACCGTTCAGTTATTATAAAGTAATTATTTATTATAGTTGTTTTAATTTACTGTTTGACAATGCATTAAATATCTTTATTTTTCTTGTCAGCCAACCGAAATAATCCGAAATGATTGTCTAAACGCACAATACCAATACAATCAACTCTTCACAGTGCATTGATTTTTTTGCTTCTAAAAGCACTAAAACTGTTTAACCGAGCAAAATAACAATGTACTGTGACCGCTCTGCCTATTATCAAAAAGCTATAAAAGCCACTGCGAGGCGTTTGAAAATAAACATTCACTTGCTGTGGCTTTTTTTGCTTTTTGGGCGATTAATCAAGGCGATATTTAAAATTAGTTTTTCTTCTTTTTCTCCTTTGTAAAAAGATCAGCCGTATATTTTTCGTATAGTTCAAACAAATAAACCATTCTGGTCGCTTCGCTTGTAAATGGTTGAGGTCTGTAAGCCAAGTCAACCGCTTTGTCTAATTCGTTATGTGCCTTTACTAAAGCAGGTGGCATAGACAATGGGTCATATAAATCAGCAAGTGAATTATTTGGGAATTCAGCCCTAATATCTAATACTTTTTGAGCTTTTTCTTCTATAAAATTTATTTGTTTTTCGGTTGGGTTTTCTGGGAATGGAAAGTTATTATAAACAATACTTGCAGAGTATCTATAATCACTTTTTAATCGACCGCAAACATATTTTACCCATGCCATATGTATTAAAGAAGTCAAAATGCCAAAATAGTAAACATTAGCATTCGGTAAAACATACAATTGATTTGAGGCAATTGTTTCAGGGCTAAGAAATGCTATAGGAATGTATTTCCTGTTAACAGACGAAACTGTTGGGAATGCTAAATAATTTGTTTTAGGTTGTCGAATTTCTGCAAAAATAGTAGGAGTATCAGCAAGCTTTTTAGTATTTGTTCTTTCGCTATTTGAACGCCATTTTCTTACTGCTTCAACTCTTACTTTTATTTTTGAATTTGTTTTAATCTCATTTGGGTCGGCGTTTAAAAGCCATAAGCAATAACGTTTTTCAGAATGCAACAACTCTCTTCCACCTATAAATGGCTTTATTAACTTACTTGAATTGATATTTTCAACAATAATCATATTTCTATCCTCTTCAGATAAAGTATAATTACCATCATCTAAAGCAAAACTGCCGTAAATTATTTCCGGAACATTACATATTGGTGATTTCCTATTTTCAACTGTTATATCTTTTCCTTCAACCAAAAATGGATTTATGTTTTTGACCTTTATTTCAAGTGGTTCACTTTTAACATCTTCGTACTCGAAAATACTTTTGTTATTAGTGTCAAAGTTGGCGAATCCAATAATTACACAATGAACAGCAGCATTCCCTTTTGCTTCGTTCCTCCAACTAAATGTACGATGTGCAAAATGGATTTTTATTTTGTATTGGTTGAAAAGAATTTTCCATAACAAACCAACTTGTTCACCCTGTGAAATAGAATTTGTTGATACAAAGGCAACTTTAGTATTTGTGTTTTGTATGTATTGAGCGGCTTTTAAATACCAAGCAGTTACATAATCTAAAACACCTGTTCCTTTAATATTTGCAAATACTTTCTCCATATCTGCTTTCTGTTCTGGCTTTTGTTCTTTTTTACCTACAAATGGTGGATTGCCGAAAATATAATCATATTGAATTCTATCAATAGGAATTGCTGTTGGGAAATCTTGATAAGGTTTCACTTCATTGGCTGATTTGGTAATAACGTTCAATGTTCCATATTTTTCGGTTGGTTCACTCATTACTTGATAATTCAATTGGTCGGCATAAACTGTCAATGAGTCTTTAGTTTTTAATGACGACCAATTAATTTGTAATGCATTACCATGAACGATCTTAGCTGACTTTTTCAATGGCAAACGAGCAAAATACTGTCCAAATTCGTTGCTTATTACCATATTCATTTGGTGGTCTATAAGCCACATCGCAACTTCTGCAATTCGTGCGGGAAATTCTTCGTATTCAATTCCGTGCATCATATCAACATCAAGCCAAATAATATCGCTAATGTCAATTACTTGTTGTCCGCCTTTATAAATGTTTCTAAGAATTTCCAATTCCAACAATCGCAATTCACGGTAAGTTATCACCAAGAAGTTACCGCAACCACAAGCAGGGTCGAGGAATTTTAGCGTACTTAGTTTTTTGTGGAATTCGGGAAGTTTGTTTTTGTTGTCTTTGATACTTTCAAACTCTTTCCAAAGGTCGTCAAGAAAAAGCGGTTTGATAAGTTTCAGGATATTCGTTTCGCTGGTGTAATGCGCTCCCAAGTTACGGCGTTCGGTCGGATTCATAACACTTTGAAACATAGAACCAAAGATAGCAGGAGAAATTTTGCTCCAATCAATATAACAGCAATCCAACAATGCTTGGCGCATTTTCTTGTCGAAACTTGCCATCGGCAAAATCTCTTCAAATAGTTTCCCGTTTACATATGGAAAATCGGCTAATTGTTCGTCAAGATTCTTGAAACGATTTTGTTTTGCTGTGTTCAAAACCTGAAAAAGTTCTTGAAGTTTTGCTGCGAGGTCGCTGCCGTCTTCGTTTGTGCGTTGCTCAATAAAGTCTTGAAATTGTTGTTTGTTGAAAATTGTTGTGTCTTCGGCAAAAAGCAGAAACAGAATTCGAACTAAATAAACTTCTAAAGGGTGTCCGCTGTAACCGATTTCTTTCAAACGGTCGTGAAGTTTTCCCATTAACTCCGCTGCTTTTATGTTTGCGGGGTCTTGTTCTTTATAAACATTTTTCTGATAGCCAAGAATATAGCCAAAATGCTGAACGTTGTTTACTGATTATTTCGGCAAAAGTGAGCCACCATTTCGGCAAAGTGAGCCACCTGTAGAAGTTGGGTGGATTTGTATGTAAATATAATAATATTATTTGATATTTCTCTTTCTTAGTGATTCACCTTTGAGTTCAAATCTATGCGCCGAAGCTGACAATCTGTCCATAATTGCATCAGCTATTGTTGATTCATTGATGTACTCGTACCAACTTGCAACTGGAAGTTGGGATGTAATGATTGTTGATTTCTTGGCGTATCTATCTTCAAGTATTTGGAGTAATACCAATCTTGATGTTGGATCCAATGGTTGCAACCCGAAGTCATCGATTATGAGTAATTGTGTTTTTTCTATTTGTGTATAAAATTTGAGTAGTGAACCTTCCAATTTACAAATAGCGATTCTCTCCAATAATTTACTCATTGAGAAATAGAGTGTTTTGTGTCCAAAAGCACATGCTTGTCTGCCGATGGCACATGCCAGAAAACTCTTTCCGCAACCAGCTGAACCAGTTATGAGTATATTTTCACCTCTGCTAATAAAGCCACAATCGGCTATGGCGTGGATAGATTCTTTAGTGAGATTTCTGTCAGTAGTACAATGTATTTGTTCTAACATGGTATCGTAGCGTAGTTTGCTCACTTTTAGATACATCTGTGTTCGGTTATGGAGTCGGTGCTGTATTTCAGCTTCTGTGAGTAGCGCCATCATTGCGTGGATACTTGGCTGTTCTTGTAACGGTAGCGACAATATTCCATTGTACGCTTGTTTCATTCCTGGAAGTTTGAGTCTTTCTAACTCGTAAATCGTGTTTTGTGTGTTCATTTTTTTAATTTTTTGAAGTGATTATTGATATTGGTTTTGATGATTTTTATTGATGATTTTCATTGATATTCTTCTTTTCCCCTGATATTTTCGTGCTTAGGGAAACTTATTGTAGGTTCTGATATTTTATCCTTATCTCTGTTGTTTTTCAGTATATTATTAATGATTTGATAGGTGGTATAAGGTGCAGTCATAGCCAATTTACAGGCTGATTCAAGCCGGTCATTGCCATATTTCTTTCCCAATGAAAATATACCCAAACAAGAGTTGTAAGTTTGTTCTGCAAATTGATTTTTGCCAAGTAGCCGTGCTATAACTGATTGTGTATTGTTACCCACTTTACCTGCTTGAGTTAGGAAATAATCGGCATCCCATCCTTTGGTCTGCTTGTAGCGGAAGTGTTTTTCGGGCATGTGTTCTTCTTTGGTGGAGTAGCCGTTTCGACGGGTAGTTCTTGTATGTAGGGCGATACGCTGCATATCCATAAATACTTCTACTTCGTGGTGGTCATAAACGATTTGTACTTGTTTGCCCACATAAATATAGGGTACGCTGTATTGGTGCATATCTTCTCCCAGAATAACGTGGTAGTTCCTTTGTACTTTGGCATTTATACACTTTCTGTAAATGAAATCGTTGGACGGAAGTGGTTTGAGAGTACTTTTTTCTTGGGCAAGAAAACGCTCCCAACGACTGACTTTGGTGTGCTGCATGGGTGTGTTATTGTGTTTTTCAAGACAATCCATAATACCTATATTCAAGCTATCAAGAGACTTAAAATCCGTATTGCGCAAAGGTGCAAATATCCGTAGGTACGAGATATGAACATGTTTCTCAACTGTGGCTTTATCGCGGGGTTTTACAACACGGGTGGCCGTCAAGGTAGTATTGTAATGCACCGACCATTGCTCGGCAAGTTCATTAAAAGTCGGCTCGTAGCGATTGTTTTTAATCACGTATTGACGCATATTGTCGCTCAACACACTTTGTGTTACCCCTGAAAAATATCTAAATGCCCGTGATAATGAATTATAAACATTCTCTTGAGAGGCATCTGAGAGAGCTTCTACATAAGTCAATCCGCTGAAAGGAAGTACGCAAATCAACACTGGGCATTCTATCCTGATTTTTCCTATTGGGTCAAGATATGATAGTTTCTTACCCGCAAAGTCAACTTCCATTTTTTCGCCCGGCTGGTGGTCTAAATGCATTACCACGGTGCGCAAACGCTGTCCTTGCTTGAGTCTTTCGCAAAACTGGGTGTAGGCATAACCTTCAGGATTACTCAGGATGTATTCCTGCCAAAGTAATTGACGGGTTACACCTGTTCTGGTTAATTCCTTGAGGTAATAGTTTAGCTTGGAATCAAACGCTGTTTGGCGAGAATTACTAACTTGCGTAGTAACGCAGCTGTAGATGAACTGAGCCAGCTCAGCATCCTTGAGTAGCAGTAATTGAGCCAAGGTTAGACCACTGACTTTCACTCTTTGCTCATAATAATCAACCGTATTACGACTGATTCCCATATCGCGGGATATGGAGCGTTTGGAACGACTTTCTTCCAATAATTGGAGTATTCTTCGGATTTGCAACATGCCTTTTACTTTGTTTGCCATAACATCTTTTTATCAAAGATACTATGGGTTACAAATCCACTGATAATAAACATCTTTTCACCCTTGGCGCACTTTGCCGAAATGCAGTTAACCAATAAAAACCGATTAACTATTGGCGCACTTTGCCGAAATGACCCCAAATTAATAACACTTAACAAGTGGCGCACTTTCTGCCGGAATGGCAGCTTTTATGCTTATAAGGTCAATCGTAAAAAATATTAAATATCAACTTTAACAAGTGGCGCACTTTGCCGAAATGTGTGGCTCAGTTTCATCCGAAACAAGTGGCTCAGTTTGCTCCGAAATATTCA
>CAIWCC010000214.1 GCA_903911085.1 uncultured Bacteroidales bacterium
CAACATCTTGAAAAATAAACCTTTGAGAATAATGAGAAAAATGAGAAAGAATTTTGAAAAATTCCACAGAAAAATAAATATCAGTGTTTTTCTAAAGCCGTTAACCATTTGCACTTACATCCGTTTTTAATTTGAACTAAAAATTTAATCTATAAACCACCATCAAAAAACTATAAATAACTATCAAAAACTATCATTATAGAGCCATATATGTACTAATATACACATACTACCATCTACCTAATAAATAACGCCTAAATAACGCCTAAATAACGCCTAAATAACGCCTAATAAACATCTAAAGTATTTTTTCATATAAATAGTATAATGTTTTGTAGTATAAAACATTATCACTATATTTGCATCGCAAACGAAACAAAACCGATTTTCTAATTTACTTCAATAAAAACAGTATGGCCGAAACGATCGCTACAATTAAGGAAGTGCAAAAAGTTATTCCGTACATATCCACTTCATCTGCTAGTAGAAAAATACAGCTGATCCGTGACACCCTCAACAAACAAAAACCAAAAATGATTACAATGAAAGAATTTAATAAGTATTTTGGGTTGTAATCCAATTATTGTTTTTATCTTTGCACTATAATTAAACAAATGAAAGGATTAACATTATGGCAATAGCAGGTATTAAATATGAAAAAAATATACGTGGAATAAACACACACGTTCGTATTGATTTAAAGCGATATGGCAATAATGAATTATTGGAAGACTTTTTAGATGGGGTTGAAGCCGAAAACTTGAAAGGAAGCGAAACAATTACATTAGATGAATTTAAAAGCCACATGGATAAAAGATTCAAGAAAAATGTATAATGTAATTGTAAACAAAACTGTGAAAAAGCAATTGGATAAAATCCCAATTGTATATGCTAAAAAAATTGCTTTTGCAATATACAGCTTAGAAATAGAACCACGCCCATCAGGATGCAAAAAATTAGTTGACTTCAATAATAGTTATCGTATTCGTGTTGGAAACTACAGAATAATTTATACCATAGAAGATGAACAATTAATCGTACAAGTTATAAAAGTAGGACACAGACAATCTATTTACGATTAAAAGCAAATAAAATACACCATAAACCGTAGCAATCAAATTGTTACGGTTTTTTTATGTCTAATTTTAAGGTATTTTATATATTCCCAAAATTCCCAAAATTCCCAAAATTCCCATTTTGCCCATTTTTCCCACACTTTATTTTTTACTGTCATATATTTGCATCCTCAATCAAAAGGTAAAACCCAAAACGCAAATACACTTTGACAAAAACAACCAAAATATTACTTCTTGCAACGGCCGCTTTAGCAGCTTGGTACGTTCCAACAATAATGGCTTTAAGAGGTTTGACAACAAAAATTGTAATTGTATTACCAACTGGAATTTTTGAAAGTAAAATTGATTTTAGAGCTACGATCAAACTCACAAATTTAAGTAGTACCATTCTCAATATAAAGCAGATTAAAGCAGACATTATATTGAATGGTACTAAAATAGCTCAATTTATAGATTTGGATGCAATGGTTATTCTGGCCAATGCAGAGCAACAATTCAATGTAGCATTTACCATCGATATGCAAACGCTTGGTGACAAAATTTGGCAACAATTATTAGCAGCTAATTTACAAAACGCTGTATTGCAAATAAAAGGTACAATTATAGCCAACGGCAAAATTCTACCTATTGATACTTTTTATACCATTAAGGATATTACACTATGAGTAAACGCAAAAACAATTCAGGTTTTTCTTTATTTACCACAGGTTTAATACTGATTGGTGCAATAACCTTATTGAGAAACAAAGCGGTTAAGGTTGCAGGTATAGGAGCTATAAGCACAAAATTTTTTGATATTACAGGTGACACTGGAATTGACGAACTTAAAAAGCAATATTATAAACTCGCAAAAATCCACCATCCCGACACAGGCGGAACAAACGAGGCTTTTAGATCAATGAATAATGAATATGAATTACTTCAAAGTATCATATTGCAAAAAGGTAATTTCACAGCGACCGAAAAAACCAACGAACAAAATATTTCTGAAATTTATAGAGAGATAATTGATTCATTGATAACTATACCCGGTATAATTATAGAATTAATTGGATCGTGGATTTGGATCAGTGGAAATACATTTCCGGTAAAAGAGCAAATAAAAGCAGCAGGCTTTAAATTTCATAGCACTAAAAAAATGTGGTTTTGGTATCCCGGTGAATATAAAAAATTCAATAATAAGGAAATGGATATAGAGGACATTAGAAAACATTACGGATCAGAAACTTTCAAGTCTAAAGATAAAAGCTACAAGCTTTCAGGACTTGATACACTGACAAGTAAATTACTAAAACTTCAAAAATTATTAATTTCTAGGGAAAATTTAAACACTGATATTTCAAACCAGAATTAATACTTCATTATAAAAATTATTCATTATGTCAGAAAAAGCAGCTCAAAAATTTGTAAAAGTCATTGCACCCTCAAACTTAGGAAACAAAAGCGGTAAAGCCTTTGTAAATGGCACATTCGACACTAAAATAGAATGTGAGTTGTCAGAAGTAGCAGGGCATATTATGACCGAAAAACAGGCTAATACTTTTATTAAAAAGTGGAATAAAGACATCGTTTAATTGCAATGAAAGCATTAAACACCAACATATTAATTAAACCGAACGGAGATACAAGGGACATTGCATCCGCTGTAATTTCGGTTTATAATTCCGATTACTCACAGGTGAGTGAGTTAGCGCAAACACTACAGGGAGCATCAATAGAGGACACATGCAAAAACATATTCAATTATTTGTTGGATCATGTAAATTACAATGAAGACCCGGCGGGGGTTCAATGGGTAAAAACCCCCGCCCGCCTTTTGGCCGATGGTTCAGGTGACTGTAAAAGTTTTGCTATTTTCATTGCTTCATGTTTACGATGTTTAGGCATTAATCACTGTTTCAGATTTGTAAGTTACAATCAGCGCAAAGATGCAACACATGTTTATGTAGTTGTAAAGACGCAAGGCATTGCGTCTGAAATTATATTAGATGCTGTAGTTCGTGTCAAAGGATTACCAATTTTTAATTA
This sequence comes from uncultured Bacteroidales bacterium, assembly GCA_903911085.1. Lineage (GTDB taxonomy): Bacteria > Bacteroidota > Bacteroidia > Bacteroidales > Paludibacteraceae > Paludibacter. The sequence goes on from CAIWCC010000214.1 coordinate 3,105, forward strand.
TCAAGAAAAATACACTTATAAAACAGATATGAACGGAACAAATATATACAAAATGGCAGGCGTTCCACAACGTACATCCAATATTTTGCCATCGGCCGAAGATCGTTATACTGTTTGGATTGGTGACGAACACGAAGCCAATATTACACCCGGTAAGCATTATTTATATGCTAGGTTCGATTATTTTTTGGAGATGATAAATATTGCCGAAACCAAACAGCAACAGGCTTATTATTACGATCATTTAGATATTTCAGCATCCCTTTTACATTCGTACAACCATGTTAATGGAAATACGGACGAATTTAAAAAAATGGCTTTTATTATATGTGGAATGATTACCGATGGTACATTCTATTCATCTTCAATAGATGATGATATTCGTGCCGATAATTTAGATAATTTATTTGACGAAATAGATTCACGCTATCACAACGATTATTTACCTACCAAATACGATGCTGAAACTTGGCAAATGGTATGCAATGAAGTATGTGATCACAATGTAGTATTAGGCTCTAGGGTACAAGCCATAAGTGGTAATGAAGCATCTACCACCGACAGTATAAAAAAGAGTGGTATTTATTTTCTTTATATGTTTATTCCGGATGCTGAACTGGCTGGGCATACCGATATTGTAAAAACCAAACAAACCAAACAGGGACATACTTTTAACTGGATGGATGCTAATGATACTTATCACACCACCGAAACGGCAAAATTGCTTATTCGTACTGGCATTGTGGCACGTACAGGAAAAACACCAGAACGTTACATCCGTGACCTTAAAGCTGGCAAAGGTGGTGATATTCAAATTGGAGCTTTACCCGCTGTACTTGCAGTTATTTCAGCGGTTATTACAATCATTATTGGATTGGTCACTTTATGGAAAGCCTTATTCCCACCAAAGGTAGATAAACCAACAGATAAAGATATTGTTGATGGAGCGTTCGACCCAACAAAAGATTTTGGGGCTGATGGTGGTAGTAATGTAAGTAGTTCATCAATGGCAACAATGATTTTGCCTTTAGCTTTAGGAGCTAGCGTTTTGTTTGGCATGTTCAAAAAAAAGTAAGAATGAATAAGATTATCAAAATAGGTTCATTTAGCAATCAGTGGTTTTCGCATGACTATACGGCTAAATTTAATGAATGGATGAATGATGCTGTAGTATTTTGGTTTTTTTACTGTATTTACGAAGAAAAAGAAATTAGCGACAAGTTTGAAAATTCAGCTACTATTCTCAAAAAGCGTGAATATCAAATGCATTGGATTGAAGAAATTGCAAATGATTCAGGATGGTCCATTAATACTATTAAGCAAAAAATAAAAAATGGGATGACTAGTCAATGGCCTCATTTGTCTACAATTGAAGCTATAAAACAAAATATTGAAAATAATTTATTTACAGGCCGTGATAATGAATGGATAAAAAATAGAGCTTTAGAATTTTGTGACGATTATTATGCTCATCGAAATTTAGAAACAGTAGAACAGTTATCAATACAAATAAGAGCTGGCAGTCCAACATTATATGCTGGCAGTGCCGAAATAAGACCAATAATAGACGATCCGGGTTACGATCCTGGTGCATTGACACCCGAAGAAATTGAAGCTGCAAGATTAGCAGCCATTGAAGCGGCCAAACAAAACAACACCAACAATGCAGGATTTGGCGGGATGGCTTTAAATATCGCACTTGGTGGGATGATTTTATACTCATTATTTACACGTAATAACAAAAAATAAAATGTCATTAACTACAGATTTAAAAAAAGGAGCGGGCGCATATCTTTATATCTTCATTGCTCACGATGCAAATATGGGTAATGCTATTATGACAAAGCGTACCAATCAAATAATCAATTTGCAAGCCATATCTCATCTGCCCACTGCACCATCATTTGATGAATTGGTTGCAATAGTGAGAGATGGAATTGTGGAGCGATACGGAATGACACCAAACGATGTGTTAAGTAAAATTTATAATTTGGCTATAAAACCAAAAGTAGGTGCTATCAATCCAGATTTAGAGGGTTTGGAAATTGACACCACCGATACAACCACTGGCACAAAAGCAAAAACAAATTTTTGGGGCGATGTGGCATCAGTAGTAGAATGGATCGTAAAAATTCTCGCATCATTAGGAGTTGTCAATTCTAAATCAAAAGACGAAACAACACCACTCTCAAATGACTGGGGAAATATTCCAACAGATAGTAATATGACTAGTGCCGGAATAGGTACTTATTTACCTTATGTATTTGGAGCTGCAATAGTTTATACTTTATTTACGAACGGCACAAAAAAATAAAAATAACTTTTTTTTACAAACAATCAAAAACAAAAAAAATGGCATCTACAAAACTGCTTAAGTATGGCAAAAAACCGAAAGCAAACGCATCGGTTCAGGTTATGCAAAATTACATTGCAAAATGTAAAGAAATTGACAAGAAAAACGCAGCTCGAAAAGCTGACAAGAAAAAAGCTGAGGGACTTAAAAAGCAAATTGCTAACATTGGACGTGCTAAATAAGCACCCGTAAAAAACACCAAAAAAGAAAATGGCAAAGAAAAAATTAGATTTTAAGAAAATCGCAATGAACGCTTTAGTTTCAGGTGCAAGTGGAGCGGTGGCTCAAATTGCAAGTGAAGCAATCAACATGACAGATCCACAAAATACGGATTACATCCTTATTGTGGCTGGCGCCGTATTACCAGAAATCATTAAAAATGATATGGCAGAAACGGCTGGAAATTCGCTTATAGCTGTAGGAGCTTACAGACTTGCAGAGCGCAACGATTTAGCTGGAAAATTGGGCTTAGGTAATGCTACTGATGCACCTGCAACATCCGGTTTAGGATTCAACAACATTGGCGAAGTTTGGAACAAAGACCGCAAAACGGTTTACGCTGACAAAACCCAAAAAAACAAAGGTTCAAAACCAACGGTTGACACCGCTGTAATGTAACCCAACAGTACAAATAACCAAAAAAACATTTATAAAAAAAATGGCAACAACAAAAAAGAATATTCGTTTCAATCGTGAGCGATTTGAACAAGCGGCCGGATTTTACGGCAAAAAATCAATTGTGCCTCAAACAGCTCAATTACGTGTTATTGTGCCTTTTGTAGCAGCTACAGGAAGTTACAAATTCGATGTAAAGAAAGACGAAAGTGTAAAACACATCGTTGAAAAACTTTTGAAACGTAACGATTTATTCGTAGCACGTGCCATCGGTTTGGCTCTTATGGTCGAAGCTGATGCAGCCAAAGGACAAAGCCCTCTTTTGTCTTATCCGATGTTGGACGGTTTGGCATTGCCAACAGGCATCAAAGGTTTTACCGATGCAAAAGCTTATGCAGTGTACAATGGTGAGTTGACAATGAAAACAGGACAAAGCATCAATTACAGCCGTTTTCCAACTGCACCGTTTTTGCATGTACCCGTAACTCAACCCGCTTCAATTTGGAACGGAACCGCAAAAGTAAGCGCCGATGTACAACCATCTTTTGAACTCGAAAACGTATTAGTAGAGTTACCTGAAGTATTGGTTTTGGCTGGCACAAAAGAGCAACCAATTACCTTGGAATTTCCACCATGTACCATTGCAGCACCCGCAAGTCATACAGCTTATGCAGTATTGATCGTTGACGGATGGTTGTTAGAAGGTGGTGCAAATGCTGAATATGCAGTTGAAGGAAACCCATTCAACGGTAAATTTTAAGCCGTAAAAAAAGCAATCTAAAAAACGGCTCAATGAAACATTTTTTCATAGAGAATGCAAAATGATTTGAGTCGTTTTTTTCTCAATTATTCATTTCTACAAACTAATAATTAATCCAATGAAAAGACTTTTAGGATTATTGCTTATGGCGTTTACGCTATGTATGCAAACAGCTTATTCTCATCCTTTGCAAACTGATAGCAAAGTTGGCATTACCAACGTAATAGGATCCGAAATGATTGTTTCGGTTTATCAGTCAGTTATTGAAAATGTAGCCACTTATCCGGTGCAATCAATAACAGTATTAAACCCCGGTGAAACTATGTTCTTAGAGCGAACGCAGATACAATGTAGCTTTACGAATATACCAATAACACCCGTAATAAATATTGCTTCAAATATTAGGTATATACCAATATTACACGTAATAAATATTGCATCAAATATTAGGTTAAGACAAAATGAAAACCTATTTTTTGCCAATAGTATAAAAAATCGAACTAAATATACCGTTGATTATTTGCCATACTCTAGGCATGTTTTAAATAGTTAATCTATAATTTGGAAAAATATAAAAAAAACAACTCTCTATAACATTTGGGAGAGTTGTTTTTTCTCTCAGTTATCAATTATTCATTATCAATTATTCATTATTATGACCACCATCCAAAACGTAGCATGTTTAGAATTAGAAATTACACCCGATGAAAAACGTGTTAGTTTCACAAAAGATATTTTTAAGTATAAAAAAATTCTAGGTATTTATATGTTCCGTTCTGATGACGTGGCACAAATGCTTAATCCATCCTTTACAGGTGAAATAAACAACAACGCCGATTTTGGGGATATTTCGCTTTACTTAAATTTGACCGACATTGAAAACAATCAATTTGTAAAAGATTTGTCATTGAGTCAATTCATACTTTCCAACAATAAAGACACATCGCCCGAAAAGATTTTTTTAGAATCAAAAATCAACCGTGTTCTAAATTTCGACCAAAGTTTTTTAGTTCTCAAAACTTTTAACTTTACGAAGTTTAAAACTCTCATTTATGTTTTGTACCAAAGTCAAAACTTTACCCCACAAGATGACACCGTAAACGGTTCAATCACTATTACCATCAATGGCGAAATGTACAACGATAACAAAGATGTACAATTGAGCAAATTTGTAAATAAGGAATTGAACGGCAAAAAAATAAAACAAATTATCAGCACTGGCAATCAGGATGGTTATTTGGATTTGATTTGTAAAAATCATATCATTGAAAATGTACCGATTGGAATTTTTGACATACGGAATGAAAAACAATTTTTGCTCGATAATGTAGAAATTGATTTTGAAAAATCATTTTACCGTAAACGCAATTTTCAACACTTCAACCCACACGCATCAACTACTTATCTTACATTTATTTATTAAAAATACAAACAACAAAAATACACATTATGAATAAATTAGTTTCAGGCGCAATTGGCGTAGAAGTAAAATTAAGAGTAGGAATTAATAAAATACATTTACCTGATGTCATTAATTTGAGAGGTAAACGCATCAAACATATAGATTTTTGTACTTATGACAATTTGCAAAGTACACCATCGGGCAACGCTATTATTGCTTTAGGAGTTGAAAACGGTTTATTCCTTACAATGGTAGAAGCCAACACCCAAACGGAATTGATCCGGGATATTCCGGTAACTCAATTAAATAGCAATGGTAACAGGTTGTTTATTGATAAAATTATTGATTTTCAAATGTCGTATATAACAGTAACCAATTCAAATACAAGTGATTCATGCTACATGATTTTTTGGTATGATGAACCATCGGTTTGGGGTATTGTAAACATGAACGACCGTACAGCCATTCAACCACTTGAAATAAAGCTAATTGGAACAAAAACTTTTTTCAAAGAAAATCGCGATCTATTACAAAAAAAATATCAAAACATTATTCTTTCCAATCAGCTATTAACGCCCAACGGTGCAAATACTGTATCTAGTTCATTTTGGGGAAATAAGTTTTTGACATTGCAATTCAAAGGTTTACAGTTTTTTAGTCAAGTACCATTGTATTTGTTTTATCAAGCCAATCAAAATTTCATGTTACGTTTGCAAAATATTCAATTTGATATGCAAAATTCGTACATCGAAACATTGACCACCACGGCCGATGATCTGAATACAGTTTTCTTTAATGCAATTATTGACGATAACCCCGTAAATTCAAAAAGATGATCCAAAATATAGATGATACAATTCAATGGTTAAGAACAAATAACCTTGAAATATTTAACGTTAAAGTTAAAGATTCTGCAAATGGAAAAGTTTTCGAAGCAAATGATGAAGTTTCATTTCCTACAAATTTATCAGATTTTAAAGAAGTAATGCTTTTATATCCGGGACCTAAATTTTTAATTGGCGGAAGAACCAAAGCATCTAAAAACAACGTTGGTAATTTTTATGCTGAATTTAAAAACTTACCCGATAACACACCATCGGCCATCGGTGCAAGTCAACCAATACAAGCAATAGGAGTAGCCCCGGAAGAAGTTGATCGCCGTGTGAATGAAGCTGTAGAAAAAATGTTAGACAAATTGGAAATGAAGCGTATCAAAGAAGAAAACATCGAACTTCAAAAAATGATACGTGAAAACGATACCGTAAAAACAAATTTTTACGCAAAGTTGACACCTTATATTGGTCAAATTGCATCAAGTGTAATAGGTAAAATTTTACCACAAACGCCCGCTCTAGGCATTGCAGGACTTGAAACTAACAATGTATCATTTGAACCAATTGAGGACGAACAAGAAACGAAAACGAAAACTACAAATGAAAATGTAGATCGTTTACAAATTGCGCTCAAAGCATGGAATAATGCAGACCCCGAATTTATTACGCTAATTGAAGCTATTGCAATATTAGCAACCAATAAAGACCCAATGTATGCAATGGCAAAAGGGATGTTAATCAAATAATAAACAATATTATGTACGAAAATAGTTTTCCAAATAACGATCCAAATAGCGTAGGGCTTGCAGTAATATCTATTTCTGATAAAGCAATAGTTTATGTAGCATATCCAACTTTTGGTTTTGGTTTTGAAATCAAAGCAAACATCCGTATTGGTTATCTTACAGGGCGTTGGGTAAAAGAAGATGATGTAAATTATGTACAAGTAGCTTTTGAATACCCGGTAACAGATAATGAGGGTCGTACTTTCACTTATGGTTGTGTAAATGCAGCTTATTTTCGCACTGCTAAAATGGGTACAAATTCAGGTGCCAAAAGTATGATGGATGCATTGATCACTAATAATAAAGTGATTCTCGAAAATAATTTACTTTGTGCCAGGATGCTAAATTATATGACTTCAAATAATATTGAAGTTCCATTAGTCCACAAAAAAAACTTATACAGGTTGCAAAGCCGTTTAATTGAACGTAACGAAAAAATATTAACAAGTCCGTTTATCGATTCAAAAAAAACGGCTGCACCCGTTGGGTTCTCTACATATAGTAATAGCCTAAATACTTTTATGAACGATCCGGGTATAGGCATCGCCCCGGTGGTAATTTATATTGTAGTATCAGCAGTATTCACATTGCTGGTATCAGCTATTATTTATTTAATTTTCAAGCCCGATTATACCGATAGTAAAGCCGATTTAAAAGTTTCGGAAGATTTGACCAAAGCACTAGCAACTTTGAGCCCCGAAGCTAGAACCGCCGTATTAGCTGATCTAAACGGACAAATTGACGAAGCTTATGTAAAAGGTAAATTGGACGGTTCAGGTACTGGAATATTAAAAACGGTTGGTTTATTTGCAGCTGGAGTTTTAGGCTTTACGGTAATTGATAAATTCATTTCAAAAAGAAATCAATAAAAATGAGTACAATAATAGGCTTAGAACTTAAGCAAAACAATGCTTTAATGTCATTACCCGTATTTATACAATGTACATGGGTTCGTGTCTTTTTGACACCCACAGTCATTAAACTAAATGCAATAATAAGCTATGATAGAGGACTTTTATTCTCACAAAAGTTAGCAAACTCTACAGCCAAAAAAAATCAAATTGGAAAACTAACAGGCTATTATGTCATTGATGAAAAAAATGTTGTTTGGTTAGATATAATGTTATTTTATTGCAACCGTGAGAGTAGGGGTTGGGTTCGTGAGAGCGACATTTGGCACAAGCTCAAAGGATGTGAACCAAATAAAAATGATTGGCCGTATATTCCATACACACCAAAAATTGAACCTGATCCAAACGAAGATAAACCAAAAAAAACAAGTATTACAGCTTGGTTGATGGGGGCACTTGGTTTGTTATCCGCAATTAGATAGTAAATAGTAAATGATTAAATAGTAAATAATTAGAATGACACCTAAAAAATTTCTACAAAAAAATGTAACCGGAGCAAATGCACTGGCACGAAAATACGGAATACCACCACTAGTCACATTGGCAATGGCAGCTTTAGAGAGTGGTTGGGGTGAAAATGCACCCGGTTATAATTTTTTTGGATATACAGCCCCCAACGGTTACAAAGGTAAAAGACAGTTACTCAAAACTACAGAATACCACGAAACACCAAACGTAAAATATCCGGTGGTAATTAAAGTAACCGATGTTGGTGATAAATACAAATACTTAGTAAAACGGTGGTTTAAAGCCTACAGTAACCCAACACAAAGTTTTTTGGACTATGGTAGTTTAATTTATAATGCAGATCGTTACAAGTCAGCATTTGAATATAAAAACGATCCTGAAAAATTCTTCAGTGAAATATTTAAAGCTGGATATGCAACAAGTCCATCATATTACAACTTAGTAATATCAGTTATGAACTCAATGAAAAAATTATTAGTATGACAATTCAAGATCAATTTTTTGCAGCTACCTACAAAGGAGCTTTAGAAATGCAAAAGAAATTCAATTTGCCCGCATTGGCAGTAATGGCACAAAGCGCACTCGAAACAGGATGGGGTGTTCATGCACCGGGTAATATGTATTTTGGAATTAAAGCGGGTGGGAGTTGGACAGGCGAAACACAGGAACTGATGACAAAAGAGTTTGTTGGTGGTAAAATGATAAGCGTAAAACAAACGTTTCGCAAGTACCCAAATGCTCAGGCTAGTTTTGAAGATTACGCCCGATTAATTACAGGCAATGCACGTTACAAAGCAGCTTTATTGTACCCTAATGATCCTATCAAATATATTATTGAAATCAGAAAAGCGGGTTACGCAACTGATCCAAATTATGTACTAAAATGTACTTCAATAATCAATGATCTAAAAAAAAAAGTGGTTTAATTAAAACCGTTGGTATTAGTTCCTTTGCAATAATTATTACAGGTGCTATTAGTTATTGGATTTACAAACAAATAAAAAAGTAATAATATGTACAAAGCAAGTTCACGAAACAATATAATCACAGAAAACGCCCCAATTCTATCAGATGGTTTTGGCAGCATTACAATAAAAAATATTGGCGATGATGCAGCCGTAATTAATGATAACATCCCATTATCAGCCGGATCGAGTTTTGTTTGGGAAAACCACCCGAATGTAATAATTGACGAAACAATTTATGTACGATTTGCAGGGGTCGAAGCACTTCAAAAAGTATTAGTTTTCAAAACTTATTATAAAGAGGACGTAAATAACAATTCAAATAATCAACAAGATTGGAAACCTAATAAAAGATAATTATGTATATACAAGAAAATTCAACCCCAATAATTGATTTAAGCACTAAAGCTGATTTAGTAGATGGAAAAGTTCCACTAAGTCAGATTCAAGAAAATTATAAAACCAAATTTGAAAAAATAGCTCTTATTGGAGACAGCATTGTCGAATTAAATCAATACTTTGTAGGGACAAAAACAGTAGGTTGGTGGAATGTCGCAAATTCAATATTAGACGCCCCATTTGAGCTTAGTCACATGTCGAATACTGTTGCTACTTTTGCGAAATCTGGAAAAACAGCTTATGAATTATATGAACTTGGTTATGCAACTTCAGCCGCTAATTCAGATGCAGATGCTGTAGTTGTATCTTGTGGAACTAACGGTTTTGCAGCGGGCTCAACTAGCTTTGAAATAGCCGTTGATATTTTTAAAATATGGGATTTGATACTCTCTAAACGTAAAGTAGTTATTTCAATACCCGTATTTCCGAGATCTAATTATAATACCCAAGTGGCTGAAATTAACAAGTTTCTTCACGAAAGGGCATTGACAAATCCAAATATTATATTAATGTCTGATGTTTCTAACAGCATTAATAATCCAATTTCTGACGGTGATAATTTTGGACTTAATTCCCTCTTTACAGATGACGGCACTCATCCAAATGAGTTAGGGGATTCAATCATCGGTGAGTCATTAGCATTAGCATTGACCCCATTTGTTAAAGGTAATAAAAGACCCGCCGGAATAAGCATTGTCAACAATCCTTATTTTATTGGAGATAACAATGGACTTTCAAATTGGTGGGAAAATTCTGGAAGTGGGCTAGGAAGTGTTATCCCAACTAAAATAAGTTTAGGAAATGGATATTTTGCTCAAAAATTTGAATTTGACACCACGAATCAGTATTTATTTCAAACGTCTGTAAACACAATTAATATAGGTAGAAAAATTAAAGTTAGAGCAAAAGTTAAAGTTTCAGGAGTTATTTCACAAAATGGGCAAATAGGAATTTCAATTAGATCATTTACACCAACAAGTAATCATACAATAACAGCTGATGTTAATAGATATGTTACAAAAGAGCAAACTATTGTACTAGATGAATTAACAGTACCTATTGGAACGACATCTATTTCGATATACATTATTCTGTTTGGTACTGGAATTTTTGAAATAAGAGATTTAAGCGTACTTTATGTTTTGTAAAATTTATTAAAACTATGATATTAGCAGAAATTTTAAATGTCGCAACCAACGTGAATATAAACGATTTGATAGGTGGTGGTACGATTGGCACAATTGCTACATTAGTTGTAACCAAATGGATCAATCGTAAAAAAGATATTAGTGATATTAGCAGTCAAACAGCTATATTATTAAAGTCAGTGAATAATGATTTAATGGGTGTTATTGTTCAATTGCAAGAACTTGCATGTTTCAAGAATAAATGTAATGAGCGTATTAACGGAGAAACAGACATACAAAAATGAAAAAGTTAATCATATTTTTATCAGTAATTGCAGCACTGGCATCGTGCCGAACCGTGGCAGTTCTACCAGAGAGAAATTTAAAAGATAGTTTGGTTACAAAGTACGAAACCAAATATAATCTTATAATCAAAGACAGCGTAAGGATAACAGATAGCATTAGAATAAATGCAGATGGTAGCGTGTCGAAGTTTCACAGCGAAAAACAAATTACCACCCAAAAAGAAACTTCATACAAGTATTTTAATATAAACCACCATTTGACTATTACCAAAACTAAACGTATTTTTGTAGAAAAAAAACTATCATGGTTGGAAACTACATTTATAGCAATTGGCAAAATTGCATCGGTTGTATTATTACTCGCAGCTTTATATTTTGGAATAAAAACATATTTGAAAATTAAATCAAAAATAATTACTTAAAAGTTTTGATATTCAAATATAAAGCTATACATTTGCAAAGTATTTCTTTAAGTACAATGATATTAATAAACGTAGTGAACAAGTACAAATCATAATCGAAAAAAGTACAAAGTCTATCTCGTATAGCTAGGAAATGATTAGTGAGGAAAGGGATCGAAATTTTTCCATGAAGTTGATAGGGTTTATTTCCGAAAGGTGTAGATATCTCGCACGAAGCGTAAATGGTTTTGAATAAAAAAACCACTGTATTAAATGCAGTGGTTTTTTTTGTGTCTAAAATTTAGGAGCTTTTGAAATAATGTTTTTGATAAGATTTTCATCAAAGTGATTACCGTAAAGCGTAGTCATTTCTAAACTTGAATGATCAGCGTGTTGCATTACCGATAAATCATCTATACCACTTTTAAGCATGTCATAAATACCAGTATCTCTCAAACTATACATTTGCATTTCGGTTGGTAGTTTTAGACGCTTTTTCATTTTTACCCATTCTTCACCATAGCGACCATTTCCGGCACGTGTTTTTGATGGTTGTAAATTACTACCAAATAAATAAAATGATTTTGGGAACCGCTCTAAATTTAATTCTTTTAATGAGTTTACAATGTCTTCATTAATAGCTGCAAATCTCATATTGTGGTTTTTTGCAATTGTGGCAGGCACTTGGATGTAATTACTATCTAGATGAATATCCGAAATAGTAAGTAATTTAATTTCATTTGGCCGAATCAAACTATTATAAATCAATTTACATATTATCAGAAAATTAGAATTTTTAGTTTGTAAATCTTCAATAATTTTTGTACGTGTTTCAAGTGGTATTATTATACGTGTCTTTTTTTGTTTTGGTTTAGTTTTTACCATTTCAAAAGAATTCTGTTTCACATAACATCTTTCTTTCAACCAATTGAAAAACGCCCGCCCCATTTTGATATGATTATTATAAGTAGTAACGCCCACATTGCGCCCGGTATAAATATGATCCATATAGCGCACTGCAAAAATTTGCGTAAACATTGAAGCATACATCCCCTTATTATTGACATTAACCCAATCAATAAGAATAGTAATAAACGAACTGTACGATCTTAATGAATTTTCTCGAAGTTCCTTTTTCTTTTCAGCGATGAATAATTTTGCAACATCCTCAATTTTTTCGTACAGCCGTGCATCCTCATCTTCAAAAAAAGGCGACCATCCCCCGGCTAATTTCGTATTAAGAATAAAAATCATTTTTGCAACATGAACACGTGCATCCTTTGCAGATTTGTACCGGGTTACAATTCTTTGTAGTCGTATTTGTTTACGTGTTAGAATTTGAGTAACCGGATGGGATGCATAGTATTCAATGATCCACCCGCTTTTATTTTCTTTTAAAATAGCAGGCAAATAGCTAGAAATACAAGCTGTTTGATAATTTTGGTTTTTTTGTGGAGTGGACATTTTTTTTTTATGTTGATTCTTGAAAATCATCATAAAAATTAATGTTGCATTTGTGTTGCAGTCAAAAAACAAATTATCCACTAAATACAATTGTATTTAGTGGATAATCAACAACTTAATTGTTTTTGTGCGGCTGAAGGGACTCGAACCCCCACGCCTCTCGGCACCAGATCCTAAGTCTGGCGCGGCTACCAATTACGCCACAGCCGCAATCTGTGTAATTCGAGTGCAAAGATACTATCTTTTTTTATATTTACAAATAATTATTGTAAGTTTTATGAAAAATAAAATATTTTGATTTGAATTATTATTAATCCAAAAAAAAGTAGTATATTTGCGGGCTCAAAAAGCATATAATAAATTTAAGTAATAATTTAAAGTTAGGGAGGAACCAAACAATAGCTAAACAATTAACCATCAAGCCGTATAGAGGTAGGGTGAAAGAACAACCCAATCGGATAAACGATAAAATTAAAGGGCTCAAAGAAGTTCGATTGGTAGGCGAGAATGTAGAGCAAGGTATCTTTTCTTATGAAGATGCTATTCGTCTTGCAGATCAACTTGAATTGGATTTGGTGGAAATATCACCAAATGCAGTACCACCAGTTTGTAGAATTGTTGATTATCAGAAGTTTCTGTACCAATTAAAAAAACGGGAAAAAGAAGCTAAAGCAAAGACAGCAAAAGTTATTTTGAAAGAAATTCGGTTTGGTCCACAAACAGATGATCACGATTATAATTTTAAATTGAAGCATGCTATAGGTTTTTTGAAAGAAGGATGCAAATTGAAAGCTTATGTATTCTTTAAAGGTCGTTCAATTTTATTCAAAGAACAAGGCGAAATATTACTTCTTCGTTTTGCAAATGAATTGGAGGAATATGCAAAAGTTGACCAATTGCCAAAATTAGAAGGTAAACGCATGATTATCATGATGTCTCCCAAAAAAGGAAAATAGGCAAATGTGTTCCCCTCACTTTTATTCAACTTTCTGATTTATTAAAAAGAAAGTTGGTTGCTTTATTGAAACTTCAATCTTGTGCTAGATGTCTTTATCTTTGCATGAGAAATTAGGTTTGTGAATAAAGTTTTAATAAAGGAAAATGAAATTGTTATTTTAATCGATTATTAGGAATTTAAATAATTACTATTCTTAATTGTGTTGGTTGTGTTTAACTTTTTCATTACAAAACGTTTTCGAATTTTACAACTAAAATAAAAGTAACAATGCCAAAAATGAAAACTAACTCCGGTGCTAAAAAAAGGTTCACCCTTACCGGAACAGGAAAGATCAAAAGAAAACATGCTTTTAAAAGCCACATTTTGACAAAAAAAACAACCAAACAAAAACGTAATTTAACACATGCTGCTTTAGTACATCCTACAGACATGAATAATGTTAAAGCTATGCTTCGTTTGCGATAAGTCAATTTAAACTTTTTAAATCGTTATTTTCTAAGTCAAAAATCGAATGTCTTTAGCCTAAAGTTCGCTTTGAAAGGCGACGCTAACATTCACAAATCATTTAATTATGCCAAGGTCAGTAAACCACGTTGCTTCACGTAAAAGAAGAAAAAGAATTTTAAGCCTCACAAGAGGATATTTTGGCGGTCGCCGTAATGTGTGGACAGTAGCTAAAAATACATGGGAAAAAGGTTTGCAATATGCTTACCGTGATCGTAAAAACAAAAAACGTACCTTCCGCGGATTGTGGATTCAGCGTATCAATGCTGCTGCACGTTTGGAAGGAATGTCGTACTCAAAACTTATGGGAGCAATTCACAAAGCGGGTATCGAGATGAACCGTAAAGTATTAGCCGATTTAGCAATGAATCATCCTGAAGCATTTAAAGCAATTGTACAAAAAGCAAAAAATGCTTAATTAATTTAAAATATCAAAACCGCTGAACTTTTGTTTAGCGGTTTTTTTTTCTCTATTTCTCTAGTAATATGGTAATTTGGTATCTTTCCAACGAAAAAAATACTAATTTTGCCATCTCTGCATTGCAAAATGAAATTTTATTGGTAATTTTGCCCTCAAATAAATTTAAATGGAGGCGTTTTATAATACACATACTTATCTAATTGAACATATTCAATCGCCTATTAAGCGTTTGTTGATGGACGAAATTGATTGGACGCACCGTATGATAGGTATCAAAGGTAGTCGTGGTGTGGGAAAAACTACTTTTTTATTACAATACGCTAAAGACCATTTTGATACCGACCGAAGCTGTTTGTACGTAAATTTCAATTCGTTTTATTTTACTCAACATAGTCTTGTTGAGTTTGCAGCAGAATTTTGTGCTCAAGGAGGTAAAACTTTGCTGCTCGATCAAGCATTTAAATACGAAAACTGGTCGAGAGAATTGCGTGAATGTTACGATCGTTTTCCTGAATTGCATATCGTTTTTTCAGGTTCTTCAGTAATGCGATTAATTGAGGATAATCAGGACATACAAGATATTGTTGTTTCATATAATCTGCGAGGATTTTCGTTTAGAGAATTTTTGAATTTAAAAGCTGAAACTTCATTTCCTTCGTATTGTCTGGATGATATTATTCACAATCACGTAAAAATTGCACAAAACATTTGCAAAACAGTCAATCCTCTTGAATTTTTTCAATCTTATTTACATCATGGATTTTATCCATTTTTTCTTGAAAATCGAAATTTTTCAGAGAATCTGTTGAAAACAATGAACATGATGATAGAAGTAGATATTTTGTTGATAAAACAAATTGAGCCAAAATATTTATCAAAAATCAGAAAGTTGCTTTATTTAATGATGACAAATGCAGCGGCAGCACCTAATGTAAGTTTGTTGAGCAAAGAAATTGAAACATCGCGTGCTACAATAATGAATTATATCAAATATTTGGAGGATGCAAGATTGCTAAATATGTTGTATGCGGAAGGTGATGAATATCCAAAAAAGCCTAATCAAGTTTATTTTCATAATACAAATTTAATGCATGCAATTAGTTCAGAAAAATTTGATAGGGCTTTAGAGCGAAAAACCTTTTTTTATAATGTATTGCATACGAAACATAAAGTCAATATTTGCAAATATCATTTAGATTTTTGCATTGACAATAAATACCATTTTAGTTGCGAGAAGAAGCCTGATGGAGTGAAGCAATATGCAAAAGCTTTGTACGCTATAGACGAAATAGAAATTGGCAATAAGAATGTTATACCTTTATGGTTGTTTGGATTTCTGTATTAATCAAAACATTACCTGGCTTTTAAAGTTCTTTTAATAGTGTAGTTTAAATATAAAGTAAAATTAATAATAATATCTTTTATTCTATTAATTTGGGGTAAAGGAGGCCATTGACTCTCAAAAAAGGGATTAGTGGTTTAAAAATTTCTAACAAAATGGCAAAATCAAAAAAGTTTTTAACTTGTGATGGAAATCAAGCAGCTGCACATATTGCTTATATGTTTAGTGAAGTTGCTGCAATTTATCCAATCACACCATCGTCGACAATGGCAGAATATGTTGACGAATGGGCTGCCGGTGGTCGTAAGAACATTTGGGGCGAAAAAGTGCAAGTTCAGGAAATGCAATCAGAAGCAGGAGCAGCAGCAGCAATGCATGGTTCACTTCAGGCTGGTGCATTGACTACTACATTTACTGCATCTCAAGGTTTGTTACTTATGGTTCCAAACATGTATAAAGTAGCAGGTGAGTTGTTGCCAGGTGTTTATCACGTATCAGCAAGAGCATTAGCATCACACGCATTATCAATTTTTGGTGACCACCAAGATGTAATGGCTGTTCGTCAAACTGGATGTGCTATGTTTGCAACAGGTTCGGTACAAGAAGTAATGGATTTGGCGGCTGTGGCTCACCTTTCGGCTATTAAAACACGCGTACCATTTGTTCACTTCTTCGATGGTTTCCGTACTTCACACGAAATTCAAAAAATTGAGCAAATCGATCAAGAAGACTTGATTCCATTATTAGATCAAGAAGCTTTGAAAGGTTTCCGCAATCGTGCTCTTAGTCCAGAACACCCTGTAGCACGTGGTACTGCTCAAAACGATGATATATACTTCCAAGCTCGTGAAGCTTGTAACCCTTTCTATGATGCAATTCCTGATGTTGTAGAAGATTATTTAAACAAGTTAGCAACTGTTACAGGTCGCAAATACGGTTTGTTCGATTATTATGGTGCTCCTGATGCAGACCGTGTCGTTATTGCCATGGGTTCGGGTACTGAAGCTATCAAAGAAGGTATCGACTACCTAAATGCACAAGGACAAAAAGTTGGTTTAATCTGTGTACACTTATATCGTCCATTCTCTGCTAAACACTTCTTGTCAGTTCTTCCAAAAACAGCTTCTCGTATCTGTGTTTTGGATCGGACTAAAGAACCAGGAGCAACTGGAGAGCCATTGTATTTGGATGTAAAAGATGTATTGTATGGTTCTGCAAACCAACCAACAGTAGTTGGCGGACGTTATGGTTTATCGTCTAAAGACTTTACTCCGGCTCAGGTGCTTGCAGTTTACGAAAATCTTGCTTTACCAGAACCAAAAAATCACTTTACAGTAGGTATTGTTGATGATGTAACATTTACTTCACTTCCATTGAAACCTGAAGTTGCTTTGGGTGGCGAAGGAACTATCGAAGCTAAATTTTATGGTTTAGGTGCTGATGGTACTGTAGGTGCTAACAAAAACTCAATTAAAATTATTGGTGATAATACCGATAAATATTGTCAGGCATATTTTGCTTACGACTCTAAAAAATCGGGTGGTTTTACTTGCTCTCACCTTCGTTTTGGTAACACTCCAATTCGTTCAACGTATTTGGTAACTACACCTGACTTTGTAGCTTGTCACGTTCAAGCTTATTTAAACTTGTACGATGTTACCAAAGGTTTGAAGAAAAACGGTACTTTCCTTTTGAATACTATTTGGAATGCCGAAGAGGTGAAAAAGAACTTACCAGCAAAAGTAAAAAAATACTTGGCCGATAATAATATCAGCTTTTACATTATTGATGCAACAAACATTGCAGAGGAAATTGGTTTAGGTAACCGCACCAACACCATTCTTCAATCGGCATTCTTCAAAATTACCAATGTTGTTCCTTACGAATTGGCAGTTGAGAAAATGAAATATGCTATCAATAAATCGTATGGCAAAAAAGGCGAGAGCATTGTTAATATGAACTATTCTGCTGTTGACCGTGGTGGCGATTATACAAAAGTAGAAGTTCCTGCCGAATGGTCTCAGTTGACTGACGAAAATGCAGTTAGCACAAGCATCGTTCCTGCTTTTATTGGCGATGTAGTTCGTCCAATCAACGCACAAGCTGGTAACGATTTGAAAGTATCTGCATTTATTGGTCGCGAAGATGGAACTTGGGAACAGGGAACTTCTAAGTTCGAAAAACGTGGTGTAGCTGCATTCGTTCCTGTTTGGAATTCTTCAAACTGTATACAGTGTAACCAATGTGCTTATGTTTGTCCTCACGCTGCTATCCGTCCGTTTATTTTGGATGAAGCTGAGCAAGCAAACGCTACTTTCACCGAAGCATTGAAAACCAACGGTAAACAATTTGCAGGAACTACTTTCCGTATTCAAGTTGATGTTCTTGACTGTATGGGATGTAATAACTGTGTGGATGTTTGTCCAGGCAACAAAGGCAATAAAGCCCTTGAATTAGTGCCGATTAACACACAATATGAAAACCAGACTAACTGGAACTACTGCGTTGAAAACGTTAAATCAAAACAACATTTGGTTGACGTTAAATCTAACGTAAAAAATTCTCAGTTGGCAACTCCATTGTTCGAGTTCTCGGGAGCTTGTGCTGGTTGTGGTGAAACTCCTTATGTAAAATTGATTACTCAATTGTTTGGTAATCGTCAAATGGTGGCTAATGCAACAGGCTGTAGCTCTATTTATTCAAACTCAGCTCCTTCTACTCCATATACTACCAACGAAGATGGTCGCGGACCAGCATGGGCTAACTCATTGTTTGAAGACAATGCTGAATTTGGTTTAGGTATGGTGTTTGCAAATGACAACATGCGCGATCGCTTAGTACGTTTGATGAACGAAGCTATTGCTGCTGACTGCTGTTCGGACGAATTAAAAGGTTTGTTTGCTGAGTGGATTGAAAAACGCAACGATGCGGATGCAACAATTATTCTTGAAAAGAAAATTACACCACTAGTAAAAGAAGGTAAATGTTCTTTCTGCGTTGAAATTTCAGGGTTAACACAGTACTTGGTAAAACAATCACAATGGATTATTGGTGGTGACGGTTGGGCTTATGATATTGGTTTTGGTGGTTTGGATCACGTTATTGCTTCGGGTAAAAACGTAAATATCCTTGTACTTGACACTGAAATTTATTCAAATACAGGTGGTCAGGCTTCTAAATCTACTCCGGTAGGTGCTGTAGCCAAATTTGCTGCATCGGGTAAACGTGTTCGCAAAAAAGACTTGGGTATGATTGCCGCAACTTATGGTTATGTATATGTAGCTCAAATAGCTATGGGTGCAAATCAGGCTCAAACACTCAAAGCAATTCGCGAAGCAGAAGCATATGATGGACCATCAATTGTAATTGCTTACTCACCATGTATTAGTCACGGTATTCGTGCGGGTATGGGAAAAGCTCAGGAAGAACAACAACGTGCAGTTGAATGTGGATACTGGCATTTGTATCGTTACAACCCAACTTTGGCCGAAGAAGGAAAGAACCCAATGACATTAGATTCGAAAGAACCACAATGGGATAAATTCCAGGACTTCTTAAAAGGTGAAGTACGTTACACAACTTTGTTGAAACAATTCCCTGTTGAAGCAAAAGAGTTGTTTGTAGCTGCAGAAGATAATGCAAAATGGAGATATAGTGGTTATAAACGTATGGCTGATCAACAATTCTAATTTGGGATTGAATAAATAAAAAAAAGACTGTTCAAATTTTTGGACAGTTTTTTTTTTACGAATCAAAGTGGTTGCTAAAAAATAAATTGTGTGTTAATTGTTTGTATTTGACATGCTTATAAAATATCTCTAAATGTGTAAATAAAAAAGCGGCTGAATTTTTTTTTAAGTTCAGCCGATTTTAATTTTATTTTTACTTCAGAAACCTATTAATTGCTTTCAAAAACTTATCAGGTTCAATGGGTTTTGTAATAAAGTCGTTCATTCCAGCATTAATACACCTTTCTTGTTCTTCTTTGAGCGCTCCAGCAGTTAAAGCAATTATTGGTACACATCTGTTAGACAATTTTTCCAATTCTCGGATTTTAATTGTTGCATCAACACCATCCATTTGAGGCATCTGCATATCCATCAGTATGAGGTCGGGTTGTTCTTTTTGCCATTGTTCCACAGCTTCATTACCATTTATAGCTTCGATAATTCTTGTTTTGGGTAATAATTTTTCAATTAGAAATTTAACCAACAACATGTTCATAGCTACGTCCTCTGCAATCAAAATAGTCAGTTTTTCAGGCATTTTTACTGGTTCTATTTCATTCACATTTGTCGGAATGGTATTTGTTGGGCTCTGTATATTACAAAGATAACTGAAAAGCTCTTCCGATTTTACAGGCTTAGTAAGTCTAAATAACACACCAAGATCATCACATTTTTTATGCAAATCGGCATCGTCAGAAGATGAATGTAAAAGAATAATAGGCAACTTCTCAGGCGACAATTTTAGTTTTTCACGTATTAGTTTTATTGTTTCAAGTCCGTCAATATATGGCATGTGATAGTCACAAATTATTACATCGAAAGGTTCTGATGTCTCAATAATTTTTAGAGCACCTATACCATTATCGCAACTTAGGCATTCGATACCCCAGTTCGCCATAGTATGTTCGAGAATTACGCGGTTGTTCTCATTATCGTCAATTACAAAACAACGCTTTATGGATTTCATGGCACCAGTATTTACTTTTTCTCCATATTCAACCTCGGATATAATATCAAAGTAAAATGTTGTTCCTTTGCCTTGTTTGCTTGTAATATTGATTTTACTTCCCATTTTATTGGCAATCATTTCTGAAATAACCAAGCCCAAACCAGTACCACCATATCTGCGGGTGATAGAACTGTCGGCTTGACTGAAAGATTTAAACAGTTTTGTTTGATTTTCTTCGCTAATACCAATCCCCGTATCGCGTATCGAAAAACTAAATTGACCTTGTTTATTTTCCAACTCAAGATAGCTTACTTTTAGTTCTATTTCACCACTTTCGGTAAATTTTACAGCGTTACCTAGCAGATTTGCAAAAATTTGTTTAAGTCGAATTGGATCAACTAATGCAAAACGAGGCATTTTAGGATCTATATTAAGCAATACTTCTAAACCTTTTTTATCAGCTGCATATTTGATTATGTCTGCACCTTGACCCAACAATTCAACAACATCAGTTTTTACAATTTCTAAATCCATCATCCCTGCTTCAATTTTCGAAAAGTCGAGAATGTCGTTGATAATACCGAGTAAATTATGGCCTGAAACATTTGCGTTTTTTACATATTGATGTTGAACCGGCGACAATGGCGTATTTTGTAATAAATCGGTAAAGCCAATAACTCCATTTAATGGTGTGCGAATCTCGTGACTCATATTTGCAAGAAACTCCGATTTGGCTTTATTGGCGGTTTCGGCTATATTTTTAGCAGAGATTAATTCTTCTTTTTTCTTTTGAATAGTTAAAGCTCCACCAACAGCATTGGCAAAAGTTGCAAACAATGTATCTTCAAACTCTTCCCACTCCCGTTGTGTGTTACAATCGGCAAAACCAATAATTCCATAAATATTATCTTCGACAAAAACGGGCATATTGATAATTGCTTTGCATTTTAGTTTTGATAGCACATTTTTATAATTGCTGTCAAAATCAAGTTCATTAAGTTTTATAGTTTTATCCTTAATTAATTCAGTAAATAAATTCTGGAAATCATTGGTTTCCAATCCTTCAATTATTTCGGGAATAATTTCTGATATTGGTTCAACTAGATTGTTATCATGCCATTCATATTTTAATTTATAAGTGTCTTTTTTCCTTTTTTTTGTATATTCAAGCAAATAAGCCCTATGATAGCCAAGAGATTTGGCCGTAATTTCAAGGAAATTATGCATTGAACTGTCGAAATTGTGGTTGGTAAGTAAAATTTCAGAAGCTTGGTTGGAGGTTCTCAGCATTGCATCTGTCGATTCGAGGCGCTTGCGGGCCGTCACCATTCTTTTGATAATAATAGAGAATAATGCAATGATACAAGTTATTACCACCAAAAAGTAAAGTAAGATGACGATATTTGACTCATTTTGGCTTTTCCACAAAGTATCGGTATTAACAGAAAAAATTATTCCAGTTTTTTTTCCAAGGATATCTATTGGGTAAAATACAGAGTATGCATTAATAATTTCGTCCGATTGAATGGTGTGCTCTAGCGATGATGATAGATTTTCTTTAAGTTTCAATCGAAAATAGTTTGTTGATTTAGTAGTAAAATCACTAGAAATAGCCAGTTCACTATATTTGTGAAAAATAATCTGTCCTGTGGTATCAATTGCCCAATGCCATGAGTTTTTGCCAACATAGAATTTCTCGAAATGAAATGCCAAAAAAGCAGGTATTTTTAGTTCAAATCTCACATTTGCAACAAGCTTTCCTTCAGTATTCCTAATTGGTTGAGTGTAAGAAACTATGCCATGATAATTTGATAATTTTGGTTGGTTCAATAAAATCGCTTTATTATCAAATGGTTTTGGGGAAGTAACGGTAAAATAATTGTCGGAATTGCGTTCAAAACTTCTATATACATCATTGTTGTAAATAATTATTTTGGAAATTACAACTTGATAGCGTGAATAGAAACGCCTAATTCTTTTAATCTCATCATCAACGTATTTACTATGAATTTCTGGTGCTAATTTGTTTGGGTCAGTATTAAAAAAGTACTGAAGTTCGCGGTTGGCAAATTCAAATTTTGCCGATTCCTCGAATTCATTACTAGCATCTTCAATGCTCTTACCGCACAATATAATCTGCTTATTGATAAATTCTGCAGTTTCTTTTCGTTGCTGGCTATTTAGCACAATATATTGCCTTACAGATAAAACAATAAACACAATAACCAGAATTGATAATATTAATAAATTGAACCTGTTTTTCATTTGATAATTTTTAGAAGAAACCAGTTAAGTTCGGGAATGTGTGCTGCAATTATAGTCATTTTTTCGCCATTGATTTCGGCTTCAACTACCTCTTTTTTGTTATTAAGAATTTCGCTAGCCATGTTTCGCACGTTTGCTTCTTTACTCAAAGCCAAACTGTATTGTTCTTTGCGGTATGTGTCTTGTTTGATGGTTTCGATGTATTTGTGTTCAAATAATGGAGGAAATGACAACAAGTTAATGATTTCTTCTTGAGCACTAACGATAGTTCCGCTATTGTCAATTATAAGATTCATACTGTTAATACTGTCTTGCACATAACGTTTTGTAATAGTGTTAATAGTAACATCTATGCCCGGAACACCAGCCAATACATTGTTGTAATACACAGGTGCAATTGCCGACACCATCCAACCACGACCTGCAGGATCCACGTAGGGTTCGCTCACCCAAAGTGATTGTTTTTTAGGATTATGTTTTAAATCCGCCAAATAGTAAAAATTAAAACTAGGAATGTCCATTTTGGCTTCGTATTGCGACAATACGTCAAAAAATGGATATATACGGTTTATTGCATATTTATCATTGAAATATACTTGTACAATTTCGGGATATTTTGCTACTAATGATTTAAAAATAGGGTCGATAGGTTCCGTAAAATAGACAATGTTTTTTACAGTTTCATTGATTGGATAGTAACCAGAAACAAAAATTGCAGATCCACCATCATCAATTGGTTTCGTAAATACTCCATTACTAGCAAATTGATATTTTTTTGTATTGATGCTCGGAAGTATTTGTGCTTGTTTTTCGTAAAGTGTAGTTAATTCCGATGAAAGCATTTCTACTTCAAGTCTGATTTTTTTAAAATCGCTATTAATACTTGCGGCCTTTTGCTTTAATGCTATATGTTCTTTATTTATATCTGTTTTGGTGTTGCAAGCAACCATTAAACCAAACAAAAACACAACCGTGAAAATATTCTTCAATGTGTTTTTTAAAGATTTATTCTTACTGTTTTTCATGATAATGTGTTTTTTAAGTTCAGTTTAATGAGTTGAATTTCTAAAAGTATTAAAGTGAAATAATTGCTGCCACAAATACTTTTTTACTAATTGGATTTGTTGCTAGAGTAAGTTTAACTGGAAAAGAAAAGTCAGTTGTTACTTTTACAGTTTTTTTTGCAGTTAAGCCAGCATTAAAAATTGAAAACTTTTTTGTTCCGTACAAAAAACTTTCAGTAGGTGTGCAGCCAGCAAAAATAGTGTACGAATAATCGTTTATTTTGCCCAAGTAGCTGACTTCAAAATAGGTAGAGTGGTTTATTGCAGTTGAATCGTTAACTTTTGGGTCGCATGGTGTACCATAAAGAATAACACCTCCATAAACAGAAAAAGGTATAGTTTCTGAACCGTTATAGCTTAGTCCTAATTCGGCAGTGTGACCAGTAGTTTTATTATTGAAATTTAAAAAGTTTTGGTTCAATGCCGGATTGTCAGGAAAAAATAAATCAATATACGTCAATGTAAAATCTTTGAGAGTATATTTTGCATACAAATCCACTTCTTTGGATACTCCTGTAAGCTCATAACTTCCCCAAGTTCCGAGTGTTAGGCCTTTATACGACCATTCTGCCCAAGGTTGTATGGCAGGTGCAGCACTAAGTTGGCTTCCACGCCAAAAATACATCGATGCCAAATCGGTTCCTACCGAAAGATTAAAATTACTTTGTTTATTGTCTTGTGCTAGAGAGTTTAATGTCAATACAGCTAATGCTATCAACGTCATAAATCTTGTTTTCATCCTTTTTTTTGTTTTAAATTATCAAAATACTATGTTTCTTCTGATAATTGTATTTAATTACTAATTTTATGTATTTATTGGCAAAGATAATTATTTTTAATTGCAAATTGCATAAATCTTAAAAATTGATTTTTACAAATATGGTTTATAATTTCAAATATTTATCTAAAGCTTTCGAAAGCCTTTCTGGTTCAATTGGTTTAGTCAAAAAGTCATCCATGCCTGCATTCATACATTTTTCTTGTTCTTCTTTTAGTGCGCCAGCAGTTAGAGCAACTATTGGAATGTGTTTTTTAGATTTTTTCTCAATTTCTCTAATTTGTACAGTTGCTTCTACGCCATTCATTTCGGGCATTTGCATATCCATGAATATGATATCAGGTTGTTCTTTTTGATAGAGTAACAAAGCTTCTTTTCCATTTCCAGCTTCAACAATTCGTGCAGTAGGCAGAATTCGCGCTACTAATGCTTTTACCAATATCATATTGAAATCATTGTCTTCGGCAATCAGAACTGTAGAAATTTTGCCTTTTTCTTTTTCTAATTCAATAGTTGGTTGCTGTATTTTTTTTTCAGTGTCTTTAAACTCGCTTTTTACAGTCAAATTGCATAAATAATGAAAAAGTTCATCTGATTTTACAGGCTTAGTCAATCTGAAACGAACACCCAATTCGTCACATTTTTTATGTAGTTCTGCGTCATCAGACGAAGAGTGTAATAAGATAATAGGTTGTATTGCAGGTGTTAACTTTAATTTTTCGCGAATCAATTTAATTGTTTCTAAACCATCGAGGTATGGCATATGATAATCACTTATAATAACATCGAATGGTTCGGAGGTTTCAATTAATCTAAGTGCAGTCAATCCATTATCGCAGCTCACACATTCGATACCCCAGTTTTTCATTGTATGCTCAAGTATGATTCGGTTATTTTCGTTATCATCTATTACAAAACAACGTTTTATTTTTAATAATTCAGATTCATCAATTTTTTTTCCATGCTCAACAGCAGTTACAATTTCGAAGAAAAAGCTTGTACCTTTACCTTGTTTGCTTAGAATATTTATTCCGCTATTCATTTTATTAGCAATCATTTGCGAGATTACCAATCCTAACCCTGTACCACCATACATTCGAGTAATAGAGCTATCGGCCTGACTAAAAACTTTAAAAAGTTTGGTTTGCTGTTCTTGTGTAATACCTATACCGGTGTCGCGTACTGAAAATTTGAATTTACCCTGCATATCACCCAAATCTTCATATTTGACTTTTAGCTCTATTTCACCCTTTTGAGTAAACTTTACGGCATTACCTAGTAAATTGGCAAATACTTGTTTAAGTCTTACTGGGTCTACTAATGCATAACGAGGCATTTCAGGATCGATATCAAGCAATACTTCCAGGCTTTTTTTATCTGCTGCATATTTTATTATATCTACACTTTGTCCTAAAAGATCAATTAAATCTGTTTTGATTATTTCCAGATTCATCATGCCTGCTTCAATTTTCGAGAAATCGAGAATATCGTTAATTATTCCAAGTAAATTTCGTCCAGATGCATTGGCATTTTTTACATATTGGTGCTGTACTTGAGTTAATTGAGTGTTTTGTAGCAAATCGGTAAAACCGATGACGCCATTAAGCGGAGTTCGAATTTCATGGCTCATATTTGCCAAAAACTCTGATTTGGCTTTATTGGCTGTTTCTGCTGCCTCAAGTGCTTTTAGTAGTTTTTCTTCGGCAATTTTTTTCTCTGTGATATCCCAGTTTGTACCTATCATACGTGCAGGTTTACCGAATTCGTCTCTTTGAATGATGGCTAAAGCTTTGATAGTATGAATTGTAGAATCGGGCCAAATTACACGAAATTCAGTATCAAATTCTTTTTCACCACTTATAGCTTTCTGTATTTCAGCATCGCCTTGTAAAACATCGTCTGGATGAAGTCCAGCTTTCCAAGTTTCGTATGCACTACCAAAATTCTCTTTCGATATTCCATAAAGAGCAAACATTTGGTCGTCCCACAGTAAAATATTATTTACCAAATCGTAATCCCAAACTCCAACACCACCTGCTCGGGTAGCCAATGAAAGTCTGGTAGTAATTTGCTCCAAATCTTTTTCAGCTTGTTTTCGTTCTGTAATATCTTCTTTCACAGCCAGAAAACTAGTGATTTTTCCTGTAGAATCGCGTATTGGAGAAATTGACGCAAATTCCCAATACAATGAACCATCTTTACGTTTATTGTGAAATTCGCCATGCCATTCATTGCCCGACAAAATTGTATTCCAAAGTTCTTCGTATTTCTCTGGTTTAAATTCATCGGATTTAAGAATGCGAGGATTTTGTCCTATTGCCTCTTGAATAGTATAGCCACTGGTTTCATGAAATTTCTGGTTCACAAATTGAATTTTTCCATCTAGTCCAGTAATGACAACTGTAGAGGAGCTTTGCTCTACAGCACATTTGAGTTTAATCAATTCATCTTCTGCTTTTCTGCGTTCTTCAATCAGTTTAATTAGCCATTCAAATAAATAACTGCTATCAGATAAATCATCATTGCTATCATATATATTATTGTGCTCGGTAGGATTGAGCGCAACTATGGCTTCCTTTATTTTATGGATGGTTTCCTTTTGAGCTGCTGCATCTTGTTTTTGTTTCTGAAAGGCATCACGAAGTTCCTGCGAACTGATTTCAATTGAGTTTTGAATCAGTAGTGAGTCATCATCAAAATTATTATAGGTTTCGTTGATGTCGTTAATAATACCTTTTATGTTATCGGGCAAATTGTCTATAGAACCGAAGTGTCGTTTAATTTGCCTTTTCAGCAGTTTGTTCAAGTTGGTTTCCATTGATAAATTTTTAGTTTATACTTCTTTAAAAAGAGTTATAGTCATAGTTTGATTGTGGAGTTCGCAATGTTGTTCGAAAGGTTTCGAAGGGCATATTTCGCCATAAGAGTAAAAACCTGTTATGGCTGGTTTATTGCCAATTACCTCGCGCACACTTTCCAATTCTTCTTCCACTCTTTGTTTCAATACAAGTTTTCGTCCTACACAGCTGATAAGAATTGCAAGGTCTGGGTCGATATTTTTTAAACTTGTTTTGGACATTTCAGCTGCATCATTTGCACCGTCAATTAATCTGTCGTTACTAGCTCTCATTAGTCTAACATATTCACCTTGTGGTATGTCACCCGCAAAAACCATGCTTCCATCAGTTTCATTTACCGATAATATTGTGCGAACTACAGAAGTTTCTTTTTCCTTTATCATCAGGCTTAACGGAAATAAAAGTGCAGATGCAGGAAGATTGGCAGCATGTTCGCCAAGGAACTTTTTGTAAAGTTCAAGCGCTGGTTGACCATCAAGTTCATATAAGATATTACTTGTCGATTTAGTAACTTCTCGGTCGACACCAAATGAATCCCAACCACCCAAAGAGCCATAACCAACTTGAATGTGTTGCCCATAAAACCCAATAGCTAAAACCAAGTTTTTTTTGCCTACATGGTTATGAACAATCAATGTTTCGGCAAAATTTCCCTGATCGCCAGCTAAGCCACCGGTTATCGAAATTTTATCGTTAAGTTGTTTGTTTAATCCTTTGGTGAGTTCGCTTCCATTTACATTTAAACCTTCCGAAAGAATCATGATATGAACAAGTCCTTCTTTTTCAAGTTTATCTGCAAGTTTTTCGCCTACACCAAAACTATCCTCCATTGAGATAATTTGCTCTTCGGCTACTACAATTTCAGTGTTTTCGAACCAAACAGCTGTACACACAATGCTATGATTGAAAACTTCTTCCTGACAAATTTCTCCTGAAGTAGAGCAACCTACAATTTGCGCAACTGGATATGTGTTTTTTAGATAATCAATATATGTTTGCTCTTTGAGCATGTCTTTATTTCCAAACACAAAAACTAATTGAGCAACTTTACCCAAATTATTTTCACTTTTTTTTTGCCAACCATTGGCTTGCGAATAAATACTCTGTTCTGTTTTCATGGTTTTTAAATATTAGATTTTTGTTCGTTTTGAAGAAAGAATAAATTAATTTTCGAAAACAATTTTGGGATACTCATTTTTAATTTCAATCAACAATTTATAGGCAGTATCTTTATTATAATCATTGCGAGCCAGCAATTCTAATTTTTCGCTCAATTTTGCCATTATACTACAATGCATATTTAAAGCCAAACCTTTAATTGTGTGCGCTATAAGTTTAATTTCGTCAATATTATCTTGATTAATTGCATCTGATAAATTCTCAATTCTAATTGGCATATCTTTTACAAAAAGATTAGAAACCATTTTGAACAAATTTTCATTATTGCCTGTGCTTTTCATAAATTCTGCTTTGTTGAAATGCAACAATGATTCATCTTCAATTGTTTTATTATTGTTTATTTTATTTTTAATCAGTGTTAAATTTGAATGATTTCTAACTTTTGTATCAGTGTTATTAAAAAGCCATTTTGAAATAACATCGTGAATAGTATCTTCTATTACTGGTTTTGTTATAAAATCGTCCATACCTGCGCCATAACACATTTCGCGTTCACCTTTGATATTACCTGCGGTTAATGCAATGATTGGTACATGAGAATTTGTTTGTTGTTCAATTATTCTAATTTCGGTAGTTGCTTGATGTCCATCTTTATTAGGCATGTGTACATCCATCAAAACCAAATCGGGTTTATGTTCGAGGTACAAATCTACAGCTTTTTGTCCATCAACTGCTTCAATAATTATTGAATTTGGTAAAAATGATTTTACAAAGGTTTTTGCCAATACCATATTTAATTCGTTATCTTCGGCAATAATGATTTTGAATTTCGCCAAATTGATACTTTCAGATAGTTCTGAAGCTATTTTTTGCAACAAATTATTTTCCAAAATTGGATTTTCAACTCTTTGAAGAATGGTAATTAAGTTGCTAAATTTTAATGGTTTTATGATGTGATTTGGAACATTCAACTGTTTGCATTTTTCGCTAATACTTATTTCTTCGGTAGCACTATGCAGAAACACAATATTTTGTTTGTTAGGCATAAGTGCTTCGGCAGCTCTAATTTTTTCGATAACTTCAATGCCGTTCATAAATGGCATTAAATAATCAACTATCACTAAATCAAAACTGTTTTGCAAAAGTTTTGATAAACCCTCTATTCCATCATTAGCTGTTTGGCAAGTGATATTTAATTGTTTCAACATAGATTCGATAATTGAAATATTACTCAGATTATCATCTATTACTAATACATTTTTTATTTTTTGAGGAATGTAAGTTGAGGTTTGTGCTTCATCGTAATAAGCAAGAGTTAAGTCGAAATAAAACTTACTTCCAATGCCAACCGTACTTTCAATTTTTAATTTGCTATTCATTAATGAAAGCAATTTGCTTGAAATGCTTAATCCTAATCCAGTACCACCGTATTTTCGGGTAGTAGATGCGTCGGCTTGTGTAAACGATTGAAATAATTTTTGCTGATTAAACTCCGATATTCCAATACCAGTATCCCTCACATAGTAGCGTATGGTAACCAATTTGTTTTCAACATCATTGTTTAACAATTGAATGCCAATTTCAATTTCTCCTTTCTCGGTAAATTTAGATGCGTTGCCCAGTAAATTGATTAACACTTGTCGCAATCTTATATCATCCACTTTTGCAAATTGCGGTATTGCTTCGTTGAGGTTCAATAACAATTCAATTTGCTTGCTTTGTATTTTAAATTTAACTACATCACATGCCTGTTCAATTATTTGTTTTATGTCCGATTTTTTGACATCAAGCTCCATTTTGCCTGCATCAATTTTTGATAAATCCAGAATGTCGTCAATTAAATCCATTAAATTATTAGCAGATGTTTCCACATTTTGCATATAACTTTTTTGAGTTTCAGAGAGATTGGTTTTTAATAATAAATCGGTAAATCCGATTACACCATTTAATGGCGTGCGAATTTCGTGACTCATGTTTGCTAAAAACTCTGACTTAGCTTTGCTGGCGGTTTCGGCTATATGTTTTGATTCCTCTAAATCTTCCATCATGCTCAACAGCTGTTTTTTGCTTCGCGATAAATCGGCCAAATGTTTTTCCTTTTCTATATGCGATTTTTTTATGTCGGTAATATCATTGAAAGTATGAATATAGCAAGTTTTGTTTTCGAATATATCTATTATCATCGATAAAGTCAAATATTTTTGTTCTCCATTTTTGCTATAAATTACTAGTTCATCACTCGAAATGGATTGACATACATCGGACAAAGTGCACTCACAGTCTCTTTTTTTACAAAGAAAATTATTGCATTGCACTCCGTTAATATCATCTTTTGAAATCTCCAACATTGACATTGCAGCTTGATTCACATAAAGCACTTTTCTATCAATGGTGTCTGAAATTAACACTCCAGTGTTAATTATTTCAAGAATGTTTTTATAGTTCGACACCATATATGAAACATCTTCTCTTACAACTGCAAATGCTTCTTCAATTTCTTTCAAAGGATTGTTGGGCGAAATGATGTTGTCGAAATTAATAATTTCAAGGTCGTTTTCCCATATAATACTGCCGCTCAGATTAACTATTTCGTCGATGTGTTCTTGGCTTACAGTTATTTTTAGTAAACTATCTAGATTTTTATTTTCAAAAGAGTTTACTTTTTCAAAAGCTTGTTCAATGTTATCCACAAATACAAAACGTTGATTTACGAAATTGGAAAAGAGTTTAACCGACATTTTCATGCCAAAAGAAAGTCCACATAAAATTGATAGTTTTGGGCTACAATTATATTTTTGGTTTATTCTTTTTATTTCGTTGGCATAATATCTTTTTTGGCTTAATGATGTAGTATCGTGTACGTCAGAGAAGTCGGTAATATTAAAGTATTGCGTGCCCTGTAGATTGCCTTCGTCAAACGCTAAATCTAACAAAAGGGTAGCTCTTTTTAAATCCTCAATATTGTTCGATTTGCCATGTGTGGAAACATACAAAAACTGACTTTCAATGATCCCAATTGTATATCTAAAATTGGTTTGAGGATTGTAGTATTGCCATTCTGGTTTAAATACAACATCTTCAAATTTTAAACTATTTTGTAACGGTTCCTCTTTTTTAGCTGTTTCTAAATGGCTAAGTGACTCAATTTTTTCGTATGCTTCTTCAATTGTATCGGTGTAAAAAAAACGTTGGTTGATAAAGCGTGCTACTAACTTATGTGAAGTTCTTAAATATAAATCAGCTCCGCTAACAAGTGTATATTTGGGTATGCATTTATATTTACGATTAATTCTATTGATTTCGATAGCATAATTTTTCTTTACATTCACCGACATTTCTTTCAGTTTTGAATATTCTACTATTGCTAAATATTCTTTTCCGTACATGTCAGATTCGCCAAAAACTTTATCTACTAAATCCATTCCTTTTCGTATATCATCGGTATTTTTGGCTTTGCCGCCAAACGAAAAGATGGTAAATTTGCCAGGTATTACACCAACCTTTATAACGAAGCTTGTATGTGGATTGCTGTATTCCCATTCAGGCTTGAATATCACATTTTCGGGGCAGTATTCTTTATTAATTATTAAGTCTGTCATAATTTAATCCTCCACACTTCTATATTTAATATCTTTACCCAATTGTTTTAATAAGTTGTTTATTTCTAATTTCAATTCCAATACTCGTTCTTCTCTGCCTGTCATTAGGCGATTCATGTTTTCGGTTTCGGACAGTATTAAAGCTAATTTTTCTTCGTGCATCTTTTTTTCGGTAATGTCTATCATTGAAGTAAGCAAGCACAAATCTTCGCCGATATAAATATAAGATGCCGAAAACAAGCCGATAAGAATTTTGCCTGTTTTGGATTTTATTTTTACCTCTACATTATTTACAAATCCCTTTTCTTTCATTTTCAATTTGATAATATCCCTCTGATTGATGTCATCAAAAAGATTCAATTCTAAAACTGTTTTGCCGATTACTTCGTCCTTAGTAAATTCCATTATATGTAAAAACATATCATTCACCTCAATGTATCTTCCAGTATCATTGGTTGATATGGCCATAAGATTGGACCCCGACTGAAACGCTTTTGAAAACTTCTCTTCCGACTGTTTCATCTTTGTTATGTCCTTTACAACACCATATAAAGCAGGTTCTCCGTCCCACATACCCGGATATACCCGAGTTTCTACTTGAATTTCTTTGCCACTTTTTGATAATACAGGGATGGGGCAAAAATCTTTAGTGCCAGCCAACATTGCTGCAACAGTTGCACCAGCTTCTTCTCTTCTATCTTCGGGATGAACTATCAATACAGATTTTCCAATGAGTTCTTCTTTAGTATATTCAAGTCGACGGATAACAGTTTCGTTTACGTCTATCATATTGCCATTGGTGTCGAGCACAAAAAGTAAATCGGCAATAGAATCGAAAAATGTTCGGAAGTTATCTTCGCTTTTTTTCAATTCCGCCTCTACTTGTTTACGTTGAGTAATGTCCCTAAAAGTCCAAATTCGGCCTAAGTTTTCTCCATTTGTACCCATTACAGGTGCAGAATATCTGTCCAAAATGGTACCACGTTTAAACTCAATTTCGTCAAAACTTGTTTCGTTAGGATGATCGTAAAGATACATCACTTTTTCAAGAAATTTTTCCGGATATTTGGTCAATCCGACTACATGTTCAAGTAATTGAGCATCGTCATCATCCTCCAAAATATGTGGTGGTACTTCAAAGAGTTCAATAGCACGCTGGTTAATCAATGCTCTTTTTTGATTTACATCAATGATTAAAATTGCTTCAATAGTGGCATTGGTTTGGGCTTCGAGTATTGCAGTTTTAGTTTGTAGTGAATGTTCCACTTCTTTACGCTCGGTAATATCACGTTCAACAAACAGAATACTTTCGGGATTACCTTTGTTATCGTACAAAATAGTGGAGTTCACATCTACGTAAAATTTGCTATTGTCTTTTTTTATAGCCAAGTATTCAGTGATTTTTTGATGTTTTTCACCAGCCAATAATTTCTGAATATTTTCGAGTAATAAACTATGATAGGTAACATCGATAAAGCTAAATATTGAATTTCCAATACTTGCATCTTTTTCTTCCTGAGAATAACCATATATAGCGGCTAATTTTTCGGACATAAACAGTAACTTTCCATCGAGCGATGCCATACCAATACCGTCGGGTGAAGCCGAAATAATAGCTTCCCATTTTTGGCTTGACTGTTGTATAACACCTTCAGAATTTTTGCGTTGGGTAATGTCTTCAATTATACCCACACCCCCAATAATACTACCTCCACCATTCATTGGAGCAAAAAGCCCTCTGATGGGAGTTGTTTTTTTAGCTGTTACCGATGAATAATCGCCTTCATAAACTTCTGGTTTGCCATTTAGTGCCTCAGTAATTGCCGAAACCAATACTTTGTCGGGCAGTTCTAACATGTTAAGACCAATAATTTTTTCTCGCGACGAACCAATAATTTTTACGAAATTCTCATTACAAGCAGTTATAACGCCTTTTTCATCAAAAGAAATAATTCCCATTGGCGAAAATTCAAAAATCAATCGATATTTTTCTTCGCTTTCAATTTGTTTTTTTTCAGCTAGTTTTCGTTCTGTGATATCTCTGGCGGTTCCTTCAAATCCTAATACTTTACCAGCTTTATCTTTTATTGGCACTGCACTTGATGTATGCCAATACCACTTGCCGTTTGAATGTTGTACCCGATATTCAACTCCTTCGTGTCGTTGACCAGTAGTTATTACTTTTTCTATAAAATCGATGCATTTAGGTATATCGTCTTTGTGTACAAACTGTTGGAATGATTGACCAATAACTTGTGACACAGAATGACCAAGAAGTGATGTCCAGGCTGCCGAAACGTACATGAAAATTCCTTCGGGGGTAAGGGTATATATTATGTCGTGGCTATTATCAATCAACTGTCGGTGTTTTTCTTCGCTCACACGCAGTGAATTTGTAATAATATTTCGGTCTAAAAATAGTCCAACTTGATGTGCGTATAATTCTACAAATGGATGATTTTTTAGAGTTTCACCAGTTTTGAATATTAGTGTGAAATCGCCTAGTACAAGGTTGTTTTTTACTGTTTTCACAACGAAAGCTTCCTGTACACCGAAAATTTTTTCAATAGTTTGAATAATATTTTTTGATAATACATTTCCTGCAAGATCATGCAGATGTTCAAAGCGAGTAATAGTATGTTTTTTGGTCTTTTCTTCTCTATTTAAGTCTCGGTTCCAATGTTTATTTATAATGTCGAAACCAAGAAATGCAGATACTTTTTTGATGTTTTCGCTAATACCTGTAAAAGCAACTGTGGTAAATTCGAGCCCATTTTCATCAAAAATGTTTAATACGGCATAATTGGCTCCCGAAATTTCAAGAATAATTTGAATAATTTTATCATAAGGAGTGCTGTCAGAAAACTGGATGAAATCTTCGGAAGAATTTATTAATTTTTCCAATAAACGCTTTTCTTCATTTTTTTCAGATAGTCCTATTTCAATTGTTTTAGATAAGGAATTGTGTTTTTGTTTTAATTCCTCCAACTCTAATAGTAACTCTTCTTTGGTTTTTTGGGTGTCATTCATCGTGATATGTTTATTAGATGTTGGTTTTGTTATTGAGAAGTTTTACCCAAATGATATTGTTGTCATAAATACTCCTCTTAAAATGATTTTTAAACTGTCATACTAGTACGAACGGTTGTCCATCCCCTCGTTCAGTGCTTCGTACTAGTACGAACGGTTGTCCATCCTCTCGTTCAATGTTTCGTACTAGTACGACGGGTTTCTTATTTCAAAAACCGCTTTAAAGCCAATGAGAGCTTTTCGGGTTCGATTGGTTTAGTTAAAAAGTCGTCCATCCCTGCGGCCAAGCATTTTTCTTTTTCTTCTTTCATTGCTCCAGCAGTTAATGCTATTATTGGAACGCATTTGTCAGTCATTTCCTCAAGCTCTCTAATTTTGATTGTAGCTTCTATTCCGTCCATTACGGGCATTTGCATATCCATTAAAATCAAATCAGGCTTTTCTTTTTGCCATATTGCTACTGCTTCCTGACCGTCTATTGCTTCAATCATTTTGGCATCGGGCAGTATTTTCCCCAACAAAAATTTGATAAGCAACATATTCATTTCTACATCTTCGGCTATGAGTATAGTTAATGTTTTTGGGGCATTGTCGGTAGTTGAAGACGACTTGTTTTCAGGTGAAATTCTTGTGTCGAAAGGACTATTTATATTACAAAAATAGCTATACAAATCTTCTGCTTTAACAGGTTTTGTAAGTCTAAATCTTACACCATACTCATCGCATTTTTTGTGCAACTCTGCATCGTCCGACGAAGAGTGTAGGAGTATGATTGGCAATTTGTCGGGCGATAATTTTAGTTTTTCGCGTATCAATTTTATTGTTTCCAATCCATCAATATAGGGCATGTGATAATCGCATACAACAACATCAAAAGCTTCTGAGGTTTCTATTATTTTCAAAGCGTCCAATCCATTGTCGCAGCTAACACATTCGATACCCCAATTAGCCATTGTATGTTCAATGATTATACGATTATTCTCGTTGTCATCAATTACAAAACAACGTTTGATAGACTGAATATTGTCGGTGTTTACTTTTTCGCCATACTCAACTTCGGTTACTAATTCGAAGTAAAAAGTACTGCCTTTGCCAAGTTGACTTTTGATATTAATTTTACTACCCATTTTTTGAGCAATCATTTCTGAAATGACCAATCCGAGTCCAGTTCCGCCAAATTTACGAGTGGTGGAACTATCGGCTTGACTGAATGATTTGAATAATTTGGTTTGATTTTGAGCAGTAATACCAATACCAGTATCGCGCACCGAGAAGAGGAATTTTCCTTTCTTATTCCCAATATTTTCATAAACAACTTTTAGTTCTATTTCTCCTTTTTCGGTAAATTTTACAGCGTTGCCCATTAGGTTTGCAAATATCTGTTTTAGTCGAACGGCATCTACGGCTGCAAAACGTGGCATATCACTGTCAATATTTAGTAGTACCTCCAATCCTTTTTTATCTGCTGCATATTTAATAATATCTGCACTTTGGCCAATCAATTCACGTATGTCAGTTTTGATAATTTCCAAATCCATCATTCCGGCTTCAATTTTCGAAAAATCTAAAATGTCATTGATTATACCCAACAAAGTATGACCTGAAATATTTGCGTTTTGTACATATTGATGTTGAACTGGCGAGAGCGGTGTGCTTTGCAATAAATCGGTGAAACCAATTACACCGTTAAGTGGTGTGCGTATTTCGTGACTCATATTTGCGAGAAACTCCGATTTAGCTTTACTAGCAGCTTCGGCGGCTGCCACAGCTTTCTGAAGGTTTTCTTCTACTTTTTTCTTTTCGGTAATATCCCAGTTGGTACCAATCATACGTAATGCCGATCCAGAATCATCGCGCAAAACAAGACCAAGAGCTTTTATATTATGAATGCTACCATCAGGCCACACTATTCGAAACTCGGTGTCAAATTCTTTTTCACCGCTTATAGCCATTTGAATATCCATAACGTCCTGCGCTACATCGTCTGGGTGAATTCCAGCTCGCCAGGCTTCGTAAGCACTATTGTAGTTTTGTTTGTCGATGTTATAAAGTGCAAACATTTGGTCGTCCCAGTCCAAGTCGTTGTTCACTAAATCGTAATCCCATACACCAACCCCGCCTGCTTTGGTTGCCAGTGAAAGTCGAGTTGACACACTCTTAAGATCTTCTTCGGCTTTTTTACGCTTTGTAATGTCATGTCCAACTCCAACTAAACCAGTAATAATTCCATTTTCATCGTATAGTGGAAGTTTTGAAGTGAGTAACCATTTCATTTCTCCATTAGGTATAATAAGTTTTTCTTCCCTATTTACTATGCTTTTTCCATATTTCAATACTTGTTGGTCATCTTCGTAAAATGGCTGTGCAATTTCTGGTGGATATATATCAAAATCATTTTTTCCAATAACTTCTTCCTCATTCTGAAAACCCATATTATGACAATTGGCTTTGTTAGCAAGTATTTTTCGAGACTCAATGTTCTTAACATATATGGAGTCGGGAATACTTTCTATTAAAGTACGAAGCAAAATACGTTCTCTATTGAGCACATCTTCTGCTTGTTTTTGTTCTTTCTCTTTTTCAATAAGTTTAATATTTGCTAGCAAAGTTTTTTTCTGCTCAAGCTGAAGTCGATAATTTTTATTTACGATTCTGTAAAATCCAAATAATATTAAAATGGCAAGAAAGGAAATTATTGATGAAGAGTATGTGCGCGATTTAGCATCGTTATAAAAATTTTTTGCTGGAAAATCAACCCCAAATACAGCTATTGTTTTGCCTGTATCATGGTTTTTAATTGGTACTAGTACACTTATCCATGTTCCCCAACGGTCGGTAGTTGGTTTGGTTAATAAAGTTTTACCAGTGATAAATGGTGTGAGTGCTTCTGGATCTTCTTCAGTGTATTCTTGTCCTGGAGGCGACATGTCTTTCGAACTTTTTGGTTCCGAATCGACCATGAAAAATAGCTTTTCATTTCTTTTTGTGTAAAAATAAGCAAAACGAATAAATTTGTTTTGCTCAGTCAATGCTATCAAACGTTGTTTAATACTTTTGTATGCAATGGTTTGTTCGTCATCGGCTGAGGCATTCAAACATTTAAACATTTCACCATCAAGCAAAGTTGCTGATGTTGTGGCGGTTGTCATTGCATGTACTTCGGTTGCACTTTTTTGTGAAGTCCAAGTGTCACGAACAAATAGCGAGCAAATAATTGCAATACAAATAAAACACAATAGAAAGATTTTATTCAAAGAATCTGCTTTCTTTTTCAATTTTCCAATATCCTCATTTGTTTCGTTTATCGTTCTATTCATCAATGAATCATTTGGAAAGTTCTGATTTTCAGTTCTCATATTCTTGTGTTTTATAGTATTATAAGAATTATTTTTTAGCTTTAATTTCTACATTTCTTTTTCTTTAGACCATTTATACAGATATGTGTTTTTCTGTATAATTATCTTATTGAATACAAAGATAATAATTATACAATACCAATGATGATATTTTAAAAATTAATTTGAGTGAGATAAAAATAAAGTTGAGGTTGTGTTTTTTATAAAGATTACTTCTTTTCAAATTCTAAGTCTACACGTCCTAAAAACAAGCCGCTTTTTGCCATTTGAGCTACAATAACTGCTTTGCCAATTTCGTTTTTTTCGGTAGTATTGGTAATCAAGTTGTGGGAGTGTCCACCGATTATTAAATCAATATAGCGTGTTTTATGAGCTATTTCAAAATCATTTATTGCCAATTTGGTGGTGTCGGCTCCCACGTGTGATAGACAAATAATAACATCACATTTTTTCTTTTTTTTCAAAAAAGTAGAAGTCTCAATGGCTGTTTTCAAAGCATCTTTATAAATGATTCCTTTGTAATTGCTTTCGATTATTAATCCTTTTGGTTCAACGTTAATAGCCATTATCCCAATTTTCAAACCAGCTTTTTCTAATATCAAATATGGTTTTACTAATTCAGAAAGTGGCGTTTTATCAAGTTCATAATTTGAACTTATTACAGGAAATTGAGCTTTGCCCAAAATCATTGCCAGTGTATCTACGCCATTGTCAAATTCGTGATTGCCCAACGTTATAGCATCGTATTTCATTTTATTATATGCATCAATTTCAATTCTACCATTGAAAAAATTAAAATATGGTGTCCCTTGCGAGAAATCGCCTGCATCAAGCAATAGTAAATTCTTTTCTTCATTTCTAATCTTGCTAATAATGCCCATTCGACGCGCATAACCGCCCATATTTGAGGTTTTTAAGCTCGACATTTCGGTTGGCTCTACTTGACTATGTGTGTCATTGGTATGTAAAATCACAAGTTTTATTTTATCAGTGGCTGAAGCATTGAAAGAAATGACAATAAAGAAAAGAACCAACATGCTCTTAATAAGCATTATGCTCCGCTTTTTATTTTTCAAATAACTGACGATAATGTACATTAGGCTGTATGTCATCGACAAAAACAAGTTATTAATCACTTTAAATGCGATAAATAGCTCTTTTACTTTGATTATTTTATTCATATTTGCATTCATTTCTTTATTCGATTTTGGTGATTTAGTCTCTCCACCTTTTGGTCAAATCTGCATAAGCATCTATTCGTCTATCACGGAAAAAAGGCCACATTTGTCTAACTTTTTCAGTTCGTGTAAGGTCGATTTTTACAATAATGTTTTCCTCTTCAAAATTTGATGCTTCAACAATTATTTCTCCTTGTGGACCAGCAACAAAACTATTGCCCCAAAACTGAATTCCATTTGTAATACTTGAAGGGTCGGGTTCATAACCTACACGATTGCAAGCTATCACATGAATTCCATTTGCCACAGCGTGAGCACGTTGCGAAATTACCCAGGCATCTTTTTGGCGTTGTTTTTCGTCTTCCGAATCGCTTGATTCCCAGCCAATGGCCGTAGGATAAATTAATATTTGTGCACCAGCCATTGTCATTAGTCGAGCTGCTTCGGGATACCATTGATCCCAGCAAACCATCACACCAAGTTTTCCTATCGAAGTTTCAATAGGTTCGAAACCCATATCACCTGGCGTAAAATAGAACTTTTCGTAATAGGCCGGATCGTCTGGAATATGCATTTTACGATATTTCCCCGCAATTGTACCATCTTTATCAAGTACCACAGCTGTATTGTGATATAATCCAGGTGCGCGTTTTTCAAACAACGAAAGTACTAAAACAATACCCAATTCTAATGTCAATTTGCCAAAAAAATCTGTTGAAAATCCAGGAATTGTTTCGGCTTGCTCAAATACCAACGGATTTTCTGTTTGGCAAAAATACAACCCATTGTGCAATTCTTGTAATACAATGAGTTCTGCACCTTGAGAGGCGCAAATGCGTATGTTTTCTTCCAATTTTGAAATGTTTTCTGAGCGGTGGGCAGAGTTCGATTGTTGAATTATTGCTACTTTCATATTTGTGTGGTTATAAATAAATCATTGAACGATAAAAAACTTGTTTTGCTATATGTACTGCATTGTTACGCAATGCAATGAGCCATGTTGTTTGATTAATGCAATACAATCAACACCAATTATTTCTCGATCAGGAAAAGCTTTTTGAATTTGTTGTTTCGCAATTTCGTCTTTGGGTGAATTGTATGTTGGTAATAATATAGCATTGTTGATTATCAGAAAATTGGCGTAAGTTGCAGGTAATCTTTCTCCTTCTTCAAATACTGGGTCGGCCATTGGAAGTGGAATAAGTTGGAATTTTTCATGTTTATATGTTTTAAAAGTTTTAAGTTCGTCTTCCATTTTTTTTAGTTCTGCATAATGCTCATCATTTTCATCCTCGCATTTTACGTATGCTATTGTGTCTGTGCAGCATAAACGTGCCAATGTGTCAACATGACTGTCGGTGTCATCGCCAGTTAAAAAACCATGGTTGAGCCACAAAACTTGTTTTATTCCAAAATAATCCTTCAATTTTGCTTCAACATCTTCTTTTGTTTTATTGTTCCGATTGTCCGACAATAAACATTCAGATGTAGTTAATATTGTACCTTCGCCATCGGATTCAATACTGCCGCCTTCGAGTACAAAGTCTAAACAATTTCTATATCCGAAAACTTCATCAAAATGCTTATTTTTAAATAATTTTCGAGTGATTTGGTTGTCGTAATTGGCTGCAAATTTCATTCCCCAACCGTTAAATGCAAAGTCGTAAATTACTTTTTTGCCATTTTCTAAAACAGTTATACCGCCATGGTCGCGTGCCCAAGTATCATTGGTGGGCATTTCAACAAAAGTTATTTTTGAAAAATCAACATTTCTGAGTAATAATTTTACCTCTTCTGTATTGGCACAAATTATCAACAGTTTCTCACGTTTTACAATTTCTGTGGCGATATTCACAAAACATGTATTTACTTCTTCGAGCATATAAGCCCAATCAGTATCAATGTGTGGCCATGTAAGTTGAACAAAACTTTGTTCAGCCCATTCGGCAGGAAGTATTTTGGTTGATTTTAAATTCATTTTTAACTAATGAGTTTTGTTTGGTTTTAAAACAAAATGTTTATTTTTTGCTTTGCCCAATCCAAAGAAAATTAAGTGTTTTTTTTTTCTTATATATTTGATATCTCTTTTGCTTTCAGCTCAATAACTTCTAAATTATCAATTTTTTCGCCGTCAATTTCAAAACGAATAAGTGTTTGAACTTTGTGAAATCCTGATTTTCCAGCTGCGCCTGGATTGATGTGCAATAAGTTTAACATTTTGTCGTACTGTACTTTAAGAATGTGAGAGTGTCCGCAAACGAATAGTTTTGGAGGCTTTTGAAAAATAAGTGGACGCACCAATCTGTCGTAATTGCCAGGATAACCACCTATATGTGTAAGCCAAACGGTTACACCTTCGCAGGTAAAACGGTTGTGTTGCGGAAAAATAGCTCGTGTTTCGTAACTATCAATATTACCCCAAACACCTCGTAAAGTCTTAAATGAACGCAACTTATTTACCACCTCCAATGAACCCCAATCGCCAGCATGCCAAATCTCATCGCAATTGGCGAAATGCTCCAGAATTCGGTCATCTAGCATGCCATGTGTATCCGAAAGAATGCCAATTTTTGTCATGTTTTGTTGTGTAAAAAATGTAACTAATATTTCAGCTACAAAAATATATAAAATAAGTTTGAAAAATACTAAATTGGCTTTTTTGAAATATAAATATTTCACTTTATAACAATTTGCAATGAATGAAAGTGTTGATGTATAAAACAATATAAAATAAACAAAACATCTTAAACCACATAGCATGTTAATATAGCAGTTTTGCACATAATTATTTATCATTATAATTATTTGAATTTGCTATTAGTCATATATTCAGTGCTTTAAATTGCTTGTAAAATCTTGATTTTTTCCAAAAATTAAATATGTTTGTAAACTTACAACAAAATACTAAAGCGATTTTTTAATTTTAATGTAATACAAGAACAATTGAAACAATCTGATTTTGTTTATATTTTGAATTTTGTTACTTTTGTGCAAATTTCGGATAATAACGATTAAAAAGTAGAATGACAAAGAGAACAAATAAATTGAATGAATTTCTTCATAAAATACGATTCAAATATCGTGTTTCTATTCTCAATGAAAATACGCTAGAAGAATCGTGGCATGTGCGATTATCAAAATTTAGTGTATTTATGTTTGCTTCTACTTTTGTTTTTCTTACTTTTATTATACTTACTATCCTCATTTTCAACACTCCTATTGTTCACTATTTGCCTGGATATGGCGACGCAGGTAATAGAACTCAGATTATTCAAGAATCGATGAGAGCCGATTCGTTGGTACAACAAATTAATTTACAAGCAGGTTATATGGGCATTTTAAAGGAGATTATTGATGGAAAAATAAAACCCGACTCTATTGCCTCGCTCGATCCCGAAGATTTACAAGAAAAAGCACGTGTTTTTGTCGAAAAATCAAATAACGAAAAGGAATTTGTCGATAAATTTGAACAGGATGAAAAATACAATCTGGCAAGTATTGATAGTAAACCCAACGAAAATATGTACGTCTTTTTTCAACCTACACGAGGCGTAATTTCTTCTTCGTTCGATATTGCAGAAGAGCAGTTTGGCATTTATATGATTACTTCGCCCAACGAAAGTGTGGTGAGTGTGCTTGGTGGAACTGTTGTTTATGCAGCTTTTACTTTTGATTTTGGTTGGGTTATTGGGGTACAACACGAAAATAATTACTTGTCAATTTATAAAAATAATACCAGACTGCTAGCCAAAGTTGGTGATACTGTTAAAGCTGGTCAAAGTATTGCACTTACAGGCGAAACCTCAGGAAAAAAGGCAGGAGCACAATTTTATTTTGAATTGTGGAAGCAAGGAAAACCTATTAATCCTGAAGATGTTATTATATTTTAAATAGGAGAAAGATGACGAGTAATCAATTACACGTTATTTTGAAGAGGTGATTATTGATAATATTAAAGAAGTTGAATTAAAACACACATGGAAACTGCTCCAAAGAAACAAATAGCAATTTTAGGTTCCACAGGCTCAATTGGAACGCAAGCTCTCGATGTGATTGCTGCAAATGATTCATTATTCGAAGTTTATGCACTCACAGCAAATAATAATGTAGATTTGTTGATTCAGCAAGCACGAAAATTCAAGCCCGAAATGGTTACTATTGGTAATGATTTGCATTATAATAAACTGAAGGAGGCTTTATCCGATTTGCCTATTAAAGTTTTTGCGGGCGATGAATCGATTGCACAAGTAGCAGAAATGCAACCTATTGATATTGTGCTTACTGCTATGGTTGGTTATTCGGGTTTGAAACCAACAATTAATGCCATTAAAGCTCGAAAAAAAATAGCTTTGGCAAATAAGGAAACTTTAGTGGTAGCTGGTGAATTGATTTGCGAATTGGCACTGAAAAATAATGCAGCAATTCTTCCAGTCGATTCTGAACATTCTGCCATTTTTCAATGTTTGGCAGGTGAAGGAAATAATCCTATTGAGAAATTGATACTTACGGCTTCGGGTGGTCCATTTCGTACCAAATCGATGCACGAACTTGAACATGTTACTAGTGCGCAAGCTCTGAAACATCCAAACTGGGATATGGGTGCAAAAATTACCATCGATTCTGCCAGTTTGAT
Source organism: uncultured Bacteroidales bacterium (assembly GCA_903911085.1). Taxonomy (GTDB): domain Bacteria; phylum Bacteroidota; class Bacteroidia; order Bacteroidales; family Paludibacteraceae; genus Paludibacter. The sequence goes on from CAIWCC010000214.1 coordinate 47,675, forward strand.
GAACAAAGGTTTTGAAATTATTGAAGCAAAATGGCTGTTTGGTGTTTCACCTGATCAAATTCAGGTAGTAGTTCATCCTCAGTCAATTATCCATTCGATGGTTCAGTTTACTGATGGATCAATTAAAGCGCAATTGGGAATGCCAGATATGAAATTACCGATTCAATATGCTTTTACATATCCTGATAGGTTGTTGACTGATTTTCCACGTTTTGATTTTGATCTTTGCTCGCAATTTACTTTCGAAAGACCTGATATGGAGCGTTTTCGTAATTTAGGTTTTGCATATTATGCAATGGAACGCGGTGGAAATATGCCTTGTATTCTTAATGCTGCAAATGAAGTTGTGGTGGCTGCATTTTTAAAAGACCAAATTGGATTTCTTCAAATGAGCGATATTATTGAAGAGGCATTAGCAAAATCGGAATTCATTGCCAAACCAACTTATGATGATTATGTAGATACCGACAAAAATACCAGAATAATTACAAATGATTTAATTAAATAGAAAATAATCAAAACAATAAACATAAAAATTCCTTATGGAAACATTTTTTATCAGAGCTATACAGCTCATTCTTAGTCTTTCAATTCTAGTGGTTTTACACGAGTTGGGTCATTTTGCTTTTGCAAGGCTTTTTAAAGTACGTGTAGACAAATTCTATATGTTTTTCAATCCAAATTTTTCGTTAGTAAGGGCAAAAAAAATAAATGGAAAGTGGGAAGTAAAATTCTTTGCAGCTAATGTACCAGCCAATGAACGTCCAAAATTGGATGCTGATGGCGATGTGATGGTTGATGCAAAAAAGAAACCTATGTTGGAACAAATTCCAATTTCTGAAATTCCAGATGGCGATTGGCGTAAATATCCCGAAACTACTGAATGGGGAATTGGTTGGTTGCCGTTGGGTGGCTATTGCAAAATTTCTGGAATGGTAGATGAATCGATGGATTTGGCTCAAATGTCGGCCGAACCACAACCTTGGGAATATCGTTCACGTCCAGTTTGGCAACGTTTACCAATAATTATTGGTGGTGTTTTGGTCAACTTTATACTAGCAATGGTTATTTATTCAGCTGTTTTATTCACTTGGGGCGAAGAATATCTTCCGCTTCAAAATGCAAAATATGGTCTTCAGTTTTCAAAAACGATGGAAACTTGTGGTTTTAAAAATGGCGATAATATCCTGAAAATTGACGGACAATCAGTTGAGCAGCGTTCTGATGTGATTGAAAAAATACTAATTGATGGTAATCAAAAAGTAACAGTTGCAAGAGATAGCGCACAAATTGATTTAGTTTTACCAAAGGATTTTGCTCAAAAAGTGTTGGCTGCTGGCGAAACCGATTTAATTGCCATTCGTCATCCGTTTGTAGTGGCTGAAGTTACAGCTGGAAGTCCAGCCGAAAAAGCAAAATTGCAGGCAGGTGATAGCATTATAGGAATTAATGGCAAATCGCTATTTATTTTTCAAGATATTGCTAATCAACTAGATGTTTCTCGAAATAAATTAATTGATATTGAGTATGTACGGAATGGAAAAATTATTCAATCGAAAATAAAAGTTGACGAAAATGCAAAACTTGGTGTTGCCTATCGTCCATATTTTGATTTTTTATCAACAAAACGCATTCAATATGGTTTTTTTGCAGCCATTCCAGCAGGTATAAATTTGGGTTGGGAAACATTGACCAGTTATGTAAAACAAATGAAATTGGTTTTCACCAAAGAAGGTTCAAAACAAATGGGTGGTTTTGGTAGTATTGGAAAAATGTTTCCAAAAATGTGGGATTGGCAAATCTTTTGGTCAATGACGGCATTACTGTCTGTTATACTTGCATTTATGAATTTTCTACCTATTCCAGCACTCGATGGTGGGTATGTTTTATTCTTACTTTACGAAATGATTACAGGACGCAAACCAAACGATAAATTCCTTGAGTATGCACAAACTGCGGGTTTTTTCCTGCTTATGGCATTACTTGTATTTGCCAATGGAAATGATATTTTTAAAGCTATTTTTAAATAAAAAAACCATGAATCCAATCATTCTTTGTTACCCTAAATGTGGCACATGCCAAAAAGCCGAAAAATGGCTCAAAGCGAATGAAATTCCCCACTCATATCGTCCAATAAAAGAAGAAAATCCTTCTGCAGAAGAGTTAGAATTGTGGATTAAAAGTAGTGGACTGCCAGTAAGTAAGTTTTTTAATACCAGCGGCTTACTTTACAAAGAACAAAATATGAAAGACAAAGTTAAAGTGCTTTCAGAAAATGAATTGATAAATATTCTTGCTTCGAACGGTTTAATGGTAAAGCGTCCAATTTTATTAGCTAGCGATGCGGTCTTGGTTGGTTTTAAGGAAGAGGAGTGGAATAATGTGTTGAAAAAATAAACAGGAAACATTTTCTCCCAATGAAATCAACTATAGCCTTCAATCCACTTTCGATGCCAACTTATGTAATGGCAAAACCAATTGGTTCAAGTTGTAATTTGAACTGTTCGTATTGTTATTATTTAGAGAAAGAAAAACTTTACGAAAATCGTAGAAGTCTGCAAATGAGCGATGAAACGCTCGAAAAATATGTCGAAAGTTATATTCAGGCGCAACCAGTTCCAGAAGTACTTTTTACATGGCATGGTGGCGAAACACTATTGCGGGATATTTCTTTTTATCGCAAAGCGTTGACTTACCAAAGAAAATATGGTCGTGGTAGAAAAATTGATAATTCATTACAAACCAATGGAACTTTACTTACCGACGAATGGTGTAAATTTTTTAAAGATAATAATTTCCTGATCGGAATTTCTATTGATGGCCCTGAGCATTGCCACGATGTATATCGCAAAAATAAGGGCGGTGTTGGTACATTTCAGCAAGTAATGCGGGGAATTGAATTACTTCAAAAACATGGAGTTGAGTTCAATACACTATCTGTAATAAATAATTATAATGTCGATTATCCACTCGAAATATATAATTTCTTCAAAGAAATAGGTAGTAACTATATGCAGTTTTCGCCTATCGTAGAGCAAATGTCTGCTACTCGTTCGGATGGATTGAAATTATTACCTCCCGAAGGAACCGACGATGCCACTTTAGCACCTTGGACGGTTGATGCTCAAAAGTTTGGACAGTTTTATATTAGTATTTTCGATGAATGGATTAAGAAAGATGTTGGAAAATACTTTGTACAACTTTTCGATGCAACTTTAGCTGGTGCAGCTGGAGAAATGCCTGGTGTTTGTATTTTTGGCGAAACTTGTGGTCATGCCACAGCTATGGAATTTAATGGCGATGTTTATGCTTGCGACCATTATGTTTTTCCTGAATATAAAATTGGAAATATCAAAACTCATACAATTTTTGAAATGGTTTTCTCTGAAAAACAGCTCCGTTTTGGTGCCGATAAACGTGATTTATTGCCTACGCAATGCCGACAGTGTGAGTTCTTAAAAATGTGCAATGGCGAATGTCCCAAAAATAGAATTATAACAACTTCTACAGGAGAACAAGGTTTAAATTATTTATGTCAAGGTTATTATGCCTATTACAAACACACTAAACCATATATGGAATTTATGGCAAACGAGTTATTTTTCAAACGCTCGCCAGCGAATGTGATGGATTGGGCAAGATGCAAAAAGTAAAATATATAAAGTAACAGACAATCTTTAAACTGTCAATAATCAACTACTCTGTACAGTTTCTACATATATCAAATTGCTTTCTATTTTGAAGGATTTTTCCTCTGAAATAGGAAGCTTTTTTATTATTCCAATTATTCGATAACGAATCATTGTTGATGTTTCCGAACGAATGTTCCGAAGATTTATCAAAACAACAAGGTAAAACGTCACCATTGCAATTTATAACTGCACCGCTCCACATGCGCCAACAATGGTTCGATAAGTTACTTTTTATATGATATTTTCCATCTTTTAGCAATTTGTAACGAGAGTATTTGTCATTTGTTGGCAATAAAATATTTCCGTTCTCAAAATTTGAAAGCTGAGCAGTTTTAAATGTCAATCTGTTGACATTTAATTTTTTAGCCAAATATTTCATTTCTGACATTTGATGTTCATTGGTGCTAAGAACCAAAAACTGAATTTCAATAAAAGGTGTAATTGAACGCAATTCCTTTTTCCATTTTACTATATTTTCAATTCCGGTAATTGCTTTTTGTAGACTGCCACCAACTCTATACGTTTCGTAAATTTCTTGTGTACTTCCATCAATCGAAACAATTATTTTATCCAATTTTGAAAGTACAATTTCTTTCGTAATTTTTTCAGTAAGAAACTGACCATTAGTTGAAGTCGAAGTGTAAATTTTGGATTTATGAGCATAGTCTATCATCTCTGTTAATTTTGGATGAAGGAATGGCTCTCCCTGAAAATATAATATTACATGAAAAAGTGTTGATTTTTGTTCGTCAATTAATTTTTTGTAGCTATCAAAATTAAATGTATTTTTTTTTATTCTATGTTTGTAATTAATCCCTACAGGACATTCAGGACATTGCAAATTGCAGTAATTCGAAGTCTCAACTGATATGAAATATGGCATAAAGTTACTTTTATCAGTTCTTGTTTTGACTGGCAGTATGATTTGAATATAATGAGAGATGGTTAATTTAATATAATTAAAAATCTTTTTCGGGGTTAAATATCGCGTTGCAATTATAAGAATTTTGATATTCTGTGAAAAATTTTGCATGATTTTTTTTAGATGTAATTGACTTGATTTTTAATCAATAAAATGAATGTATTATATCTATTTAGTACTTATTTCATAAAAAAATGTCAAAAGCAATTGCAAAGTAACTAAAAATTCATTGAAAGATAGTATATTTGTGCCCAAATTAGATAAAAAGAATAAAATATTAATTTATAAAAAAAAAAGTTTTTATGAGAAAGCAATTATTTTTCGCAGTTTCGTTGGTGCTTGGGTTATTCTTTAGCTCGTGTAGCAAAGATTTAACAGCCTTAGATCCTAGCTTATTTACGTGTTCCCCAAATCCCCTCGAAGTTAAAGGTGGTAAAGTAGATGCAACAATAACTGGAACTTTTCCTGTTAAGTATTTTAACAAAAAAGCAGTTGTAACTGTTACTCCTGTTTTGAAATTTGCAGGAAAAGAAATTAAAGGAACACCATCTGTTTTTCAAGGAGAGAAAGTTGTTGGTAATGATCAAGCCATTCCATATAAAGCTGGTGGTACATACACCATGAAAGTGTCTTTCGATTACACTCCAGAGATGATAGTTTCTCAATTATATTTAGAATTTAGTATTGTAACAGGTAAAAAAACATATCAGATTCCTAGTGTAAAAGTGGCTGATGGAATTATAGCTACATCTCAATTGGCATCAACAAGCTCTTCATCAAAATCTTCCGATTTCTCTCCAATTTTTATTGCTGATAAATTTCAACGTGTTTTGCAAGAAATGCAAGAAGCTGATATTTTGTTTTTGATTCAAAAATCAGATATTCAGAAGAAAGAACTTAAATCTGAAGATTTATTATCGTTAACAAAGAAAATTCAAGAGGTAAAGGCAACTCAAAATAAACAAGTTGCTGGTTTAGAAGTTTCAGGTTATGCTTCACCAGATGGTGGTATGGATATAAATACCAATTTGGCTGAAAAACGTCAACAAGTTACTGTCGACTATTTGAATAAAGAGTTGAAGAAGCTTAAAACCAGTGTTACAATGAATACTAAATTTACTGCTGAAGACTGGGTAGGTTTCCAAAATTTAATGGAAAATTCGAATATTCAAGATAAACAAGTGATTCTTCGTGTTTTATCCATGTATACAGATCCAGAACAACGCGAACGTGAAATTAAAAATCTTTCAGTAGCATTTAAAAGCATTGCTGAAGAAATTCTACCTCAACTACGTCGTTCTAAAATGAAATTGACAGTAGATGTTACTGGAAAGTCTGATGCTGAGCTTACTAAGTTAGCAAAAGAAGATGCTTCAAAATTATCTGTTGAAGAGTTATTATTTGCAGCTACATTAACAACTGATTTGACTGAAAAGGCAAGTATATTCCAAAAAGTAACTGAAATTTATCCAAGTGATGTACGTGGATTTAATAACTTAGGTGGTGTAAATTATCAACAAGGAAACATTGATGCTGCCTCTCGTTATTTTGGAAAAGCACTTGAAATCAATCCTCAATCGGCTGATATTAATTTTAATGCAGGAATCGCTTCATTAGCTAAAGGTAATTTAGATAAGTCAGAAGTGTTCTTTGGAAAAGCTGCTGGAACTAGTGGAAACTTAAGCCAAGGACTTGGAACAATCTATTTAATTAAAGGTGATTATTCAAAATCAAAATCTTATTTTGGTTCAATTGCAACAAATAATGCTGGATTGCTTCAAATTTTAAATAGTGATTATAGTGGCGCTCGTAAAACTTTGGCTGCTGTAGCTCAACCTGATGCAATGACTGCATACTTAAACGCTATAGTTGGAGCACGTACAAACGACAGAGACGTAGTTTATTCTAGTTTGAAAAGTGCTGTAAAACAAGATAAATCATTTGGTTTGAAAGCTCAAAAAGATCTTGAATTTTCAAAATTCTTTGCTGAACCTGATTTTATTTCAATTGTAAAATAAATTTTCAAAATATATAAAAAATCCGATACATATTTTGTGTCGGATTTTTTTTTGCAATTTTTACTTGTTACGAAATGAATTATGCAATTGAAATGTACAGAATTTTAAAAGCTATTTTTTGTTTGATTTAATGAACATTATAAGTTTATTTGCGTAATAACATTTTCATTTTTGGGCATTTAACTGTATCTTTGTACCAATTTTGAAAATTAAAATAATTAGAACAACAGAATGAAAGAAAACGAACTAATAGTAACAAAAATTGTAGAAGGTATACAAGAAAGAAAAGGTAAAAACATTGTTGTAGTAAATCTAAATAAGTTACAAGAAGCTCCATGCAGCTATTTCGTTATTTGTGAAGGTGATTCGAATGTACATGTAAATGCTAAAGCAACTTCAATAAAAGATTATGTACGCCAAGAAATTAAAGAAAAGCCCTATGCTACTGATGGATTTGAGAACTGTGAGTGGATTGCAATGGATTATGGTCAAATAATTGTACATGTGTTTCAACGAGCTACTAGAGCATATTACGACATAGAACACTTATGGGCTGATGCTGATTTGAAAAGAATTGAAGATGTACTTTAGTTATATTGAAATTGTAGCAAACATTATAACCAGTTTTTTGTTTAATCATTAATTTTGACAACGTAAATCATATCAATAAAAAATAGTAATGGAAAATAAAACACCAAATCAAAATCCACTAAAACCATCAAAGCCAAACAGCAAACTTCCTAAATTTAATATTGCTTGGATTTATGGAATCATTACTTTAGTATTATTAGGATCATATCTTTATGGCGAAAATTCTCCATCTAAAGAGGTGAACTATAGTACTTTCAAGGATTATGTAAAAAGAGGGTTGATAGAAAAAGTGGATGTTTATTCTTCCACTGGAAATTTGGAAGCACAGGTTGTGAAGGATTCTATTTCTAAAGTTTTCGGAAAAGATGCTGCTTTGTATGCCAAAGAAAGACTAATAACTGTTAATGTATCATCCGAAGAGGTTTCAAAATTTATTCAAATTGCAGAGGATAGATATGGAGTGAAACTGGTTGTAGATTATAAAAAAGGCAGAGATTATATAAATGTGTTTTTATATAGTATTTTACCATTTTTGTTGCTCATATTTTTCTTTGTTTTTATGAATCGTCGTATGTCGGGAATGGGTGGCGGTGCAGGTGGCGGTGGTATTTTTAATGTAGGAAAATCAAAAGCCCAATTGTTTGATAAAGGCGATACTACAAATAAAGTGACATTCAAAGATGTTGCTGGATTAGCCGAAGCAAAACAAGAAATTGAAGAAATAGTATCATTCCTCAAAAACCCTTCAAAATACACCGAACTTGGTGGCAAAATACCCAAAGGTGCTTTATTAGTTGGCCCTCCGGGAACGGGTAAAACTTTACTCGCAAAAGCTGTAGCTGGTGAAGCTGATGTTCCATTCTTTTCAATGTCAGGTTCCGATTTTGTTGAGATGTTTGTTGGTGTAGGTGCGTCTCGTGTAAGAGATTTATTTCGTCAAGCCAAAGAAAAATCGCCTTGTATTATCTTTATCGACGAAATTGATGCTGTAGGTAGAGCGCGTGGCAAAAATGCCAATATGGGCAGTAATGATGAGCGTGAAAATACATTGAACCAATTGCTTACAGAAATGGATGGCTTTGGTACAAATAGTGGAGTAATAATACTTGCAGCCACCAATCGCGCTGATATTTTGGACAAAGCTCTGCTTCGTGCTGGTCGTTTCGACAGACAAATACATGTTGATTTACCAGATGTTCACGAGCGTAAAGCAATTTTCAATGTTCACCTTCGACCAATTAAAATAAATGAATCAGTAGATGTGAATTTCTTGGCACGACAAACACCAGGTTTTTCGGGTGCTGATATAGCAAATGTTTGTAACGAGGCAGCTTTAATTGCTGCTCGAAAGAATAAAACATTTGTGGAAAAACAAGATTTTCTTGATGCTGTAGATAGAATAGTAGGTGGGCTTGAAAAGAAAACGAAAATAACTACTATAGCCGAGAAAAAGTCTATTGCATATCACGAAGCAGGACATGCTACAATTAGTTGGATGACAGAACATGCTAATCCATTGGTTAAAGTTACTATTGTGCCTCGTGGTGAAGCTTTAGGCGCTGCATGGTATTTGCCCGAGGAACGACAGCTTACAAATCGTGAACACATGCTTGATGAAATGTGCTCAACATTAGGTGGTCGTGCAGCCGAAGAAGTTTTTCTTAATCAAATGTCAACGGGTGCAATAAATGATTTAGAGCGTGTAACAAAACGTGCTTACTCAATGGTTGCCTATTTTGGAATGAGTGAAAAACTTGCAAATATGAGTTATTATGATTCGTCGGGCAATTCAGACTATGGTTTCACAAAACCTTATAGTGAAAAAACTGCTGAATTAATTGATTCTGAAGCAAAGAATATCGTTGCTGTAGCTTATGATAGAGCTAAAGAGATATTGACAAAGAACGCCGCTGGTCACAATGCGCTTGCAGAATTATTAATTGAAAAGGAGGTAATTTTTGCTGAAGATTTGGAAAGAATATTTGGAAAAAGACCTTGGACTTCAAGAAATGATGAATTAATGGCACAAAATGGAGGTTTAGATATTGAAGAAGCTCCTGAATTGTTGAGTGAAACTGAGGATAAATCAAATAATATTGCAATAGACGAAAAAATTGTTGACAATGGAAAATAATTCACGTCAAAATATTTTGGAAAAAATATCGGCCGCTCAAACAGAACGGTCGGTTTTTTTTCAAAAAGAAATAGCCCAATCAATTTATAAACCAATTTTACCAGATTCGTTAATCTGCTTTAAAAATGAATTGGAATCTATTAATGGGCGGTTTATATTGTGTGATGACGAAAACGATTTATACCAAAAACTTAAATTATTCGTTGACGAACGCGGTTTACCTTTTCTTTATTGTCGTGATAATTATATCGCAAGTCAATTGAAAAAGAATGAAATAACTTTTTCAAATCAAGAGGCAGATTTTCTATTAATGGAGGCTGGAATTACTGGGTGTGAATTTATGATTGCACGTACAGGAAGTGTTGTGGTCTCATCTGCAACACAGTCCGGTAGACAAATGAATGTGTTCCCCCCAATTCATATCGTTTTAGCTAATATCTCCCAATTATTAGATTATCCTGAAGATGCTTATAATGCCATTCAACAAAAATATGGAGATGCATTACCTTCAAATATCTCTACAATAACCGGTCCTAGTAGAACAGCTGATATAGAAAAAACATTAGTGCTTGGTGCTCATGGTCCAAAAGAATTCATAGTTTTTATTACCAGATTATAAAGTTTTGCTATCTTTGTAACAAATATGTTTCTTGACTTTATAAAGTTGAGGTTAACCTTATTTCAATTATCACAAATTCATACTATTATATCATTTAGAAATGAATAATTTTGTAAAACGAACATTGAGCGGATTTGTATTCATTGTTATTGTAATTGGTTCAATTATTTTGAATCAATATACTTTTGCTGGTTTCTTTTCAATTATAACTATTTTCGCCATCCGTGAATTTCATAAATTAACTAACGAGCTTCCAAATGTAAATGTGAATCAATTCATTGCAATTATTGGCTCGGTTTTGCTTTTTGGAAGTACTTTTATTTACACAGCTAAACTTACCGAATTCCCAATATTCATTTTGTATGGAATTTACATATTGATAATTTTTATTTTTGAGTTGTTTCGTCAAAAAGCTAATCCACTAAATAATTTGGCTTATTTTGTTTTAGGTCAAATTTATATTGCTCTTCCTTTTTCTATTCTAAATTTCATATTATTTATTGATAATTGGCAGCCAATCATACTTTTAGCACTTTTTGTGACAATATGGGTGAATGATTCTGGTGCTTATGTAACTGGAGTTACTTTTGGAAAACATCGTTTGTTTGAACGTATTTCACCTAAAAAGTCGTGGGAAGGATTTTTTGGAGGAGCAGCTTTTGCATTAATGTCAGGTTATATTTTTTCTTTATATATTCCCGAAATAAGTTTATTAAGTTGGCTCGTTTTTTCTGAAATTATTGTGATTTTTGGAACTCTTGGCGATTTAATTGAATCCCTTTTAAAACGTACGGTGCAGGTAAAAGATTCTGGCAATATTATACCAGGACATGGTGGTATACTTGATAGGTTTGATAGCATGTTACTTGCTGCTCCAATAATCTACATTTATTTAATTGTAATTTTTGCAATGTCAGTTTATAGGTAATTTCGACGTTTTAATTTATTCGATTAATTATACATACATTCAGTAAAAAGCATATATAATGGAAAACAATTTTGAAGAAATACGTTGTTATAAAAACAATGAAGTGCATGAAGTGCTTGAGCGCTTGTGCAATGAAAAGCAGTTTATGAAAGTGGTAAGCACCATTTATCCGCTTTTGCCTAAAGAAATTATTAAGCAAAGATTGATGAGTTATCAATCAAATATCGAATTTCAAAAGGAAATGGTTTACCCGTTTTTACAAAATATCGAAGCTAATTTGACCAAGGGTGTAGATTTTTGTGGAGTAGATAAAATTGATAAGTCTCAAGCTTATCTATATATATCAAATCATAGAGATATTATTTTAGATTCGGCACTTTTATGTTCGAAGTTGCTGGACAAGGGAATGGATACTGTGGAGATTGCAATTGGTGATAATTTATTGATTTATCCTTGGATTGAGGATTTAGTACGAGTAAATAAAAGTTTCATTGTTAAGCGTGGTTTAAGTGCTCGACAGGTGTTGGAAAGCTCACAAAAATTGGCTGCATATATTGCTCATACCATTGCAGATAAGAAACAATCAATTTGGATTGCTCAGCGTGAAGGAAGAGCCAAAGATTCTAATGACAGAACGCAAGAAAGTTTACTCAAAATGTTTAATATGTTTGGAAGTGGAAGTTTTACAGAAAATTTGTCAAATCTTAATATATGTCCATTGACCATTTCGTATGAATATGACCCTTGTGATTTTTTAAAAGCCAAAGAGTTTCAGCTTCGTAGAGACAATCCTGATTTCAAAAAAAATCCTCAAGATGATTTGATGAATATGGAAACTGGTGTAATGGGATACAAAGGAAAGGTTGTTTACGAATTAGCTGGCAGTATAAATGACGATCTATTAAATATATCAACTCAGACTTCAAATAGAAACGAACAAATTACTCTTACAGCCGAGTTGATTGATAAACGGATTCATGCTAATTATACCATTTTTGCTAATAATAAAATTGCTTTCGATTTGCTTAATGGCGAAAATCGTTTTGCAAAAGAATATACAATAACTGAAAAGTTGGATTTTGAACACTATTTGACTTTACAAATAGCTAAGATTCAAATAGATAATAAGGATAATGATTTTCTTCGGAAAAAACTTCACGAAATGTATGCTAATCCGTTAATAAATAAATTATTGGCTATTTAAACCAAAAAAGCACATCCGATAAGATGTGCTTTTTTGTTGTAATATTTGGGGTGTGTTAATTTCACTAATAACCCAAAATCTTTAACATAGATTTGTAGCTTTGTTCTTTTGCAAATAATTTTGTAAAGTATTCACCATCTTCATCTTTATCGATAATTACTAATTTGGGAGCTGGTATAAGGCAATGTTGAATTCCACCGAAACCACTTAATGACTCTTGATAAGCGCCAGTGTGGAAAAATCCAATATACTGATCTCTATCTTCGTGCATTTTAGGTAAAAATACGGCGTTTGAATGTACTTCGGCGTTGTAAAAATCTTCACTATCACAGGTTAAACCGCCTAAATTTACACGCTCATATTCCGATTCCCAATTATTTATAGCCAGAAAAACGTATCTTTGATTTATGGCCCAGGTGTCTGGTAGTGTGGTCATAAACGAACTGTCGATCATGTTCCAAAGCTCACGGTCATTTTGTTTTTTCTGATTGACAATTGAATATAACATAGCACCACTCTCGCCCACAGTGTATGATCCAAATTCTGTGAAAATATGTGGTTCTGGAACATGATTTTGTGCGCAAATGGTTTTTATTTGCGATACAATTTCTTCGGCCATATATTCATAGTCATACATCATGTCTAAATGTGTTTGAATTGGGAAACCTCCACCAATATTCAAACTGTCTAGTTGTGGGCACTTTTTCTTTAATTCACAGTACAAGTTAACTGCTTTATTCAACTCATTCCAATAATAAGCTGTGTCTTTCACGCCAGTATTAATGAAAAAATGTAGCATTTTTAGTTCTACTTGTGGATTGTTGGCAATATGTTTCGTGTAATATGGTATTATATCGTTGTAACGTACACCTAAACGCGAAGTGTAGAAGTCAAATTTTGGTTCTTCCTCGGCTGCAATACGTATGCCTACTTTAAATGGAATTTCAAAGTCTTTAAGGAGTAAGTCCAATTCAAATTTATTATCTAATATAGGTATAACGTTTGTAAATCCTTGACGCATTAGGCTTTGAATGTTTTCTACATATTGAGGACGTTTAAATCCGTTACATATTACAAAACTTTCAGGTTTGAGTAATCCTTGTTCGTACAAAGATTCCATTATATTGATGTCGAAAGCAGACGAAGTCTCAAGATGTACTCCATGTTTTAGTACTTCTTCCATCACAAATGAAAAGTGAGAACTCTTTGTACAATAGCAATAGTTGTAATCTCCTTCGTAATCAACTTTGGCCATTGCCACATTAAACATACGCCGTGCTTTCTGAATGTTTTCAGCTATTTTGGGCAAATATGAAATTCGCAAAGGTGTTCCATATTGTTTAATTATGTCCATTAACGGTACACCACACCACTCAAGTTCGTTTTCAATTATGTTGAATTCATCATTTGGGAATTCGAAACTTTGCTCAATAAGATCTTTGTACTTGTTTTTCATTGATTTGCAATTTTTGTTATTTCATTTTTGTAAACTAAGTAAGTTGGATGTGTTTATAATTAATCATCCAACTAACTTAGATATATTTTTCTTGAACGAAAAAGTTTGCAAAAGTAATCAAATTTAATGGTAATCAGATGTTTTAAGCAGTGTAATATTGCGGAAATAATATCAAAAATGAGTAAAATAGCTCTATGAGCATTGTGTTTTCAAGATTGCGATGTGCATTTCTTCTAAATTATGGTTAAATCACACCTTGTGCCATCATTGCTTTTGCTACTTTTAGAAAACCTGCTACATTTGCTCCTTTCATATAATTGACGTAACCATCTTGCTCACGACCATATTTTACACACTGTGCGTGAATATCACTCATGATTTGATGAAGTTTTTTGTCAACTTCTTCGGCTGTCCAGGAAATATGCATGGCATTTTGCGTCATTTCTAATCCAGAGGTTGCTACTCCACCTGCATTGACCGCTTTGCCTGGCCCGTACAGTATTTTTTTTTCAATAAAATGTTCAATAGCTTCGGGCGTGCAACCCATATTTGATATTTCACCCACACATAGCACACCATTTTTTACCAACATTTTTGCATCTTCTTCATCTAGTTCATTTTGAGTGGCGCAGGGTAAGGCTATGTCTACTTTTAATTCCCATGGACGCCGGTCTGGAATGAATTTAGCTCCAAATTTTTCGGCATAAGGTTCTACAATATCGTTACATGTGGCTCTAAGTTCCAGCAGATAATCAATTTTTTCGCCAGTGATGCCATTTTCGTCGAAAATATAACCATCTGGTCCAGAAATGCTTATGACTTTAGCTCCCATCTCAGTAGCTTTGCTAGCTGCTCCCCATGCTACGTTACCAAAGCCCGAAAGTGCAATTGTTTTTCCTTTAATGTCAATTCCTGCTGTTTCGAGCATTTGCTTTACGAAATACAAACCTCCAAAACCAGTTGCTTCGGGACGTATAAGTGAACCTCCAAATTCTAAGTTTTTGCCAGTTAAAACACCTGTATTCACTCGGGCTAATTTGCGGTACATGCCATATAAATATCCAATTTCTCGACCACCAACACCAATGTCACCAGCTGGAATATCTGTTTCAGAGCCAATATAACGCCACAATTCTAACATAAATGCTTGGCAAAAACGCATTACTTCTGCATCCGATTTTCCTTTTGGATTAAAGTCGGATCCACCTTTAGCACCACCCATTGGCAGGGTTGTTAATGCATTTTTGAAAATCTGTTCAAATCCTAAGAATTTAAGTATTGATAGATTAACAGATGAGTGAAAACGCAAACCACCTTTGTATGGACCAATTGCATTGTTGAACTGAACTCGGTAACCTAAATTTATTTGTATTTCTCCACGATCATCTACCCATGGTACTTTAAATGTGAAAATACGATCAGGTTCTACTAATCGTTCTGCAATTTTGGCCTTTTCAAATTCGGGGTGTTCTTTATAAATTTGTTCTATGGTGCTTAATACTTCATGAACTGCCTGTAGATACTCTGTTTCACCTTTATGCTTTGACTCAAGTGATAGCATTATTTTTTCAATATTCATTTTGTGTAGATTTAAATGTTAATTTTATTTGTTGGCTATTGTTCTTTATAAACGTTTAATTGTGAAAAATGTTTTGTCTAATTTTGTGTGAAATATCTAAAAGATTGAATAAATGCTATATTTAACCATTAAATATGCAATTTTAAAATAAATAATTTGAATAATGTGGAAATGATGTATTATAATGATATGTTTCAGTCTGTTGCTCTTGATAATTTAATTGTTATTCAATAGTTTTTTTGTATTTCAACTTTGTTGTTCATCATGCCTTGAATAGACTTAATACATGTAATTAAAAACGTAATTTGTAACCTACAGTATTTTTTTTGTAAGGTATTTATAAATTGCGTCTTGTCTTTCTCTGATTTCTTTTTTATAGTAGTTTAGAGTTACAAAAATAATCAAATATATTGATTTCATTCACTCTTTAATTTTATATAACTTACTGTAATTCTACTTGCAAACATTTTTTTGTATCTTTGCAGCCTTACTAAAATCAGAGTGTTTTTTGTTTGCAATAACTTAAAACCTCATATATAAAAATTTTTGACGAGTGAAAAGGTTAATTTACTTACTGTTGTTTCAATTAATTGTAAATAATATATTTGCAGAAAAGCCATCATCATCTTTATATCCCTACGTTAAAACATGGCATGTAAGCAAGCAATTTGCTGTGGCAGATTCAGTTCCAGTTGATAGTGTTCATGTTAATTTTCAAGATGCTAACTTAATAGATCGTTTTAGTATTTCCAATTCATATAATGGAAATTTGGGTTCTCCTATTCAATCTAAAATATATTTTGATAGACCCGCCGATAATGATTTTATTTTTTCGAATGCTTATTTTCCATACATTGCTGATATACACAATGCTACTTTTTATAATACTAAAACTCCATTAAGTAATTTAACTTATACCTCTGGTGGAACAACTTATAGAAAAGAAGAATTGATTAAATTTCTATATACAGGCAATATCAGCAAAAAATTTAATTTTGGTACAACTCTTGATTATTTGGAGGCAACTGGTGAATATTCATCTCAATCGGCTAAACGATTCAGTGGAACACTATTTGGGACTTATGATGGTGACCATTATAGCGCAACAGCATTTATTGCAACTAATAATTTAAGCCATTTTGAGAATGGTGGAATCAGTGACATTACTGATATTACAAATCCGAAGGGAATAGCCACAAAGGATATTCCGACTAATATTGCAGGTTTTGCTAATTATAAGAAGAATGTAATGTTTTATAATCAACAATATAGCATTGGTTTTGACCGTTCTGTTAGAGTTAATAAGGATTCTGTAAGGATGGAGTATGTGCCTGTAACTCGTTTTGCACATACGTTCAGATATGAGGATGCAAGAAAACGGTATTATGAAAATTCAGTTGAAACTGATTTTTATAAAAATACTTATCAGTCCAATGTTTTGTTAAATGATACTTCTGCTGTTCAGACATTGACAAATAATTTTTCAGCAAGTATGCTTGAGGAATTTAATAAATTAATGAAATTTGGATTGACAGCTTTTATTGAAAATGAAATTCAACGTTATTGTTATATTGATAATAATTGGTTAAATTTGAATTTCGAGTCTACTACAAAAGTGGGTGGAATTTTGTCGAAGCAACGTGGTCAGCGATTTAAATACAATGTTTTAGGCGAGTTGAGTTTGCTTGGTTATAAAGCTGGAAATGTACTTTTGGAAGGGAATGTCGGTGGTTTTTTTAAATTGTGGAACGATAGTATTTCAATGGTTGCTAATGGTTTTGTTAGAAGTGATAAGCCATCATTCTTTTTAAATATGTATCAATCTAATCACTTTCGTTGGGAAAATGATTTTTCTAACATTTATCGGACACAAGTAGGTGGAACTTTTTCAATTCCAACACGTTCTTTTTCGTTAAATGTTGGTGTTGAAAATGTTACTCAATACGTTTATTTTAATGAAAATGCTATGCCAACTCAACATTCTGGAAATATACAAGTATTGGCTGCTAATTTGAAGCAAGATTTTCATTTTTCGAAATTTGCGTTGGAAAATAATGTGGTTTATCAGCTGAGTTCCGAACCTAATGCACTACCTTTACCTACTTTAGCATTGTTTCATAATTTGTATTTTAACGATAAATGGTTTAATGAATTAAGTGTGCAAATAGGTGTAAATGTTCGTTATCATACTGCATATTATGCACCATCGTACATGCCCGCAATAGGTCAATTTTTTTCTCAGTCTAGTACCAAAATTGGAAATTATCCAGTGATGAATGCATATTTAAATTTTCATCTAAAACGTGCAAGGTTTTTTATCGAGTATTATCATGTTAATCAGTTGTTTATGAGCGGTTCGTATTTTTCCATGCCAAATTATCCAATTAATCCTGCTATTATTAAAACGGGGATTTCATGGAATTTTTATAATTGACATTATTTGTTCGGAATGATTCTTTTGATATTGTTCATTTAAATTGATTTGAGATTTGTTTGCTAAAAAGTAGTATTTATGAAAAGAAATGCATATTTTTGGTATGAATTTGGCGCTGTAATTTTATTTATTGCAGTTATTTTTTTTATTCGAAATTCTCGTCAAAAAATATCTGATTTGCCAGAGATTCTAGATTCAGGACGTCTTTCGGTTTTGACAGATAGTAGTAGCATTGGATTTTGTAAAACTGCTGGAACTGTCTCCGGTTTTCAATATGAAATAGTAAAAGCGTTTGCCGATACAATGGGTTTAGAGTTGGTAATTTCAGAACAAAACGATTTTAAATATTGTATTGATGGACTTAAAAGTGCTGATTATAATCTTATTGCAAATTTCACTCCGATTACAACCGAATGGAATAAAGAAATTCTTTTTACTAATTCATTATTATCTTCCCGACAAGTTCTTGTACAAAGATATACCAATGATTCTCTTAAATTAAAACATGTAAATAGGCATGCTGACTTAGCAAACGACTCGATTTATATTCCATTAAATTCACCATTTAAATTAAGACTAAATCACCTTTCTGATGAGATAGCATCTCCAATTACTATAATAGAAGTAAAAAATAAGAGTTCCGAGCAAATGGTCAAGTTAGTAGCTTCGGGAAAAATAAAGTACACTATATGTGATGAATTATTTGCAAAAAAATTAAAACTCCAATATCCTAATTTGGATGTTTCACTTCCTGTCGGATTTAATCAAGAACTTGCATGGGCAGTACATCCTAAATCGCGAAAACTTCTTGCGGAACTGAATGATTTTTTATCAGATTTTATTGGTAGTTCAGCATATTGGGATATCTACAATAAGTATTATTAAAAATTGAATAAATATATTAACGCCAATGCCTTTAAATATACCTTTTACTTTGCCAGCTGTTGATGTGCTTCGCGAAGAAAATATTTTTGTGATGGACTCAGAACGTGCATCAAGCCAAGAAATTCGTCCTCTTAAAATCGTGATATTGAATTTGATGCCGATTAAAATTACTACTGAAACGGATTTAATTCGCTTACTTTCAAACTCACCCTTGCAAATTGAAATTGATTTTCTTCACATGGAGAGTCATACTTCCAAAAACACGCCAATTGAACATCTAATGACTTTTTACAAAACATTTGATGAGATTAGCAAAAGCAATTATGATGGAATGATTATTACTGGAGCTCCAGTGGAACAGCTTGAATTTGAAGATGTAACGTATTGGGACGAAATTACCAAAATTTTTGATTGGTCTAAAACACATGTTACTTCTTCGCTATTTATTTGTTGGGCAGCACAAGCGGGTTTACATTATTTTTACGGTGTGCCTAAATATTCACTCGATGCCAAAATGTTTGGTGTATTTGAACATATTAAGCATGAGCAATTGAATCCAATTTTTCGTGGTTTTGATGATGTGTTTTATGTGCCACATAGTAGACACACCGAAGTAAAAGCTGATGATATTAGGCAAATTCCAGAATTGACATTACTTTCAGAATCACCAGAGTCAGGTGTATATATGGTTATGGCTCGCAATGGTCGTGAATTTTTTGTAACTGGGCACTCTGAGTATTCACCGTTGACTTTGGATACGGAATACAAACGTGATGTTGCAAAAGGTTTAAAAATTAATTTGCCAAAAAATTATTATTTAAATGATGACCCAAATAATGAACCACTTGTACGTTGGCGTAGTCATGCGAACCTGTTGTTTACCAATTGGTTAAATTATTTTGTTTATCAAGAAACTCCTTATGACTTGACTAAAATTCATTGATAATTCATTCCTTTAATGTTTTAGACACAAATAAATGAATTATAAATTGAATATGAAATACATTGAACTTCTCTCGCCTGCAAAGAACCTTGAATGTGGTTTAGCAGCTATCAATCATGGGGCTGATGCTGTATACATTGGTGCTTCACAATTTGGAGCACGTGCTGCTGCAGGTAACTCGGTGGAGGACATTGCTACACTTGTTCAATATGCACATCAATTCAGGGTTAAGGTGTTGGTGGCATTAAATACAGTATTGACTGATGAGCAATTGCCTGAAGCGGAAAAGCTTATTTGGGAAATTTACAATGCTGGGGCAGATGCTTTAATTATTCAGGATATGGGAATTCTAAAATTGAATTTGCCACCAATTTCGCTTCATGCCAGCACTCAAACCGATAATAGAACACTGGAAAAGGTGAAATTTCTGCAAGATGTTGGATTTTCGCGGGTGGTGTTGGCACGTGAGTTAACATTATCTCAAATTTCTGAGATTTCTGCTCATACCAATGTCGAATTAGAGGCTTTTGTACATGGTGCATTATGTGTTAGTTATAGCGGTCAATGTTATATGAGTGAAGCCAATTGCCAGCGAAGTGCCAATCGTGGTCAATGTGCGCAATATTGCAGGTTGCCTTATCATTTAGTTGATGCAGATGAGAATATTTTGGTTAGAAATAAGCATTTATTATCATTAAAAGATTTAGATTTGTCCGATTCGTTGGAAGAAATGA
Source organism: uncultured Bacteroidales bacterium (assembly GCA_903911085.1). Classification (GTDB taxonomy): domain Bacteria; phylum Bacteroidota; class Bacteroidia; order Bacteroidales; family Paludibacteraceae; genus Paludibacter. The sequence continues at coordinate 67,814 of CAIWCC010000214.1, forward strand.
TGGCGGCGGGTGTGACTTCATTTAAAATTGAAGGACGACTTAAAGATGTTGATTATGTGAAGAATATTACTTCATTATATCGTAAGAAGTTGGATAAAATAATTGATGAAAATACTACTTATCAACGAGCTTCTGCTGGACGAACAACATTGTTTTTTGAACCAAATCCCGAGAAAAGTTTTCGTCGTGGAAATACAAATTATTTTTTACATGGAAGACAAACCGACATTGTTCAGCTTAATACACCAAAATCGCTCGGAGAGCCAATAGGAAAAGTAACGTATATTGGTCGAAATTTTTTCGAAGTTCATAATGGTAATTTATTGAACAATGGGGATGGACTTTGTTTTGTAAATAAACATGGTGATTTGACAGGATTTCGGGTTAATAGAGTAGAAAGAAAACAAATTTTTCCTGCGGAAATGCCTAAAATTTCGGATGGAGTTATGCTTTACCGAAATCAAGATCAAGCATTTGATAAAGTTCTTAAAGGAAAAACTGCGGAGCGAAGAATTGGTGTAAAGATGCTTTTTAAGGAATCACTCATAGGTTTTTCAATTCAAATGACAGACGATGATGGAATAGTATGTGTTTTTGATATTGAGTGCCCGAAACAACCTGCCCAGAAACCAGACTCTGTTTATGATAATATTCGAAGTCAACTTTCGAAACTTGGAAATTCAATTTATGAAGCAAAAAGTGTTGATATAGAAATAAATGAGCCATGGTTTTTTCCAGCTTCGCTATTGAGTGAATGGCGTCGATTAGCAATTGACCAACTTAATAAAATTAGAATTGACTCGTATAAACGTGAAATTAAAAAGAATGCTATTGATGCAAATTTTGGTTCTAAGGAATTAACTTACCGTGCTAATGTAACTAATAAACTGTCGGAAGAATTTTATCTTGAACATGGTGTAGAGGATGTTATGTCTGGATTTGAAGTTAAAGCCGAAGAAAATGTTCCTCTTATGTTTTGCAAACATTGTATTAAATATAATTTAGGTTGGTGTCCGAAACAAGGTTATAAGGCAACATTTAAAGAGCCATTATTTTTGAGAAATAATGATCAGGTTTATCAATTAACTTTTGACTGTAAAGCATGTGAAATGCATATTACGAAATATTAATCGTCGTGTAGAATAAAAAAGTTCCAAAATCAAATAGTCAACTGATTTTGGAACTTTTTTATATGAAGACTGTAGACTATTTATTTTTAATAGCTTCCACTATTTTTAATTCAAGTTCTGCTGCCAATTCAGGGTTTTCCTTAATAAGAGTTTTTGATGCATCGCGACCTTGAGCCAGTTTTGTTTCTCCGTAACTGTACCACGAACCGCTCTTTTTGATAATACCGTATTCTACGCCAAGATCAACAATTTCTCCTGTTTTAGAAATTCCTTCGCCAAACATGATGTCAAATTCAGCTTTGCGAAAAGGTGGAGCTACTTTGTTTTTTACAACTTTTACACGTGTTTGATTTCCGATTACTTCATCGCCATCTTTTAATTGACCTACGCGGCGAATGTCTAAACGAACTGATGCATAGAATTTTAATGCATTACCACCAGTTGTAGTTTCAGGGTTGCCAAACATTACACCAATTTTTTCACGCAATTGATTGATGAAAATACATGTAGTGTTAGTTTTGTTGATATTTGCGGTTAGTTTGCGTAATGCTTGCGACATCAAACGTGCTTGAAGACCCATTTTTGAATCGCCCATGTCGCCTTCCAATTCTGCTTTTGGAGTTAATGCTGCCACTGAGTCAATCACCACAATATCAACAGCTGACGAACGGATTAATTGATCGGCTACCTCCAATGCTTGCTCGCCATTATCTGGCTGCGAAATTAATAATTCCTCAATGTTTACACCCAATTTCTCAGCATAGAAACGATCGAAGGCGTGTTCTGCATCAATAAATGCTGCAATACCACCTGCTTTTTGAGCTTCTGCAATAGCATGAATTGCCAAGGTTGTTTTACCAGATGATTCAGGTCCGTAAATTTCGATAACACGTCCTCGTGGGAAACCACCAACGCCTAATGCTACATCTAATCCAATTGAACCAGATGAAATAAAAGACACATCTTCCACTTTAGTGTCGCCCATTCGCATGATGGTACCTTTCCCATGGTCTTTTTCAATTTTATCCATTGCCAATTGCAATGCTTTCAATTTATCAGAGGCTGGTGATTTAACCTCTTCAGCGTTTTTTGCTGCCATAATTAATTGTTATTAGTTTTTATAATTATTTTGATATTTATTTGTTATATTTTTTCAATTTGCTCTTTAGTTTATCCGGTGTGCTTTTACAAAATTATTTCTGTACAAAGATAAACAATTTTCTATTCTAACAATTCCAACTTGGCAAATTTCAACAATAAAGATTTGGTTCCTTTTTCGCCAAAGTCAATATCTGCTTTTTCATTGCCATTTATTACGCTTGTTTCTAACACTTTACCAATGCCGAAAATGCCATGTTTTACAAAAGCACCTACTGGAATTGAACCATTTGTTGTCGGAATTTTTACGTCATTACTTGATTCCATTTTTACCAAACGTTTTGGAACTATTGGAGCAATATTTTCTTTAAAGGTAGTTTTTGAAAATGTACTACTTTTATTGAATCGGTTTCGTTCAATTTCCATGTCATCGTCCCAATTTCCAATTTGGGCTTGTTTGGGTTTTATTTCAACAGGTTTATCTAAAAATTGTTTGTCTATGTCTTCGATAAATCGGCTGGGGTTCGAAAAATTGGTTTTTCCATTGCGAAAACGCGATTTGGAATAACTGATAAAACAACGTTCTTCTGCGCGTGTTATGGCCACATAAAAAAGTCTACGTTCCTCTTCTAATTCTCTTTCGGAACTGCAAAAAGGCGATGGAAACAATTCTTCTTCCATGCCGACGATAAATACAGCTTTAAATTCCAGACCTTTAGCTGCATGAACGGTCATCAAAGTAACTTTGTCTTTGTCTGTCTCTTTGTCCGTATCTTGATCGGTTAGTAACGAAATTTCAGCCAAATAATCGGGGAGAAGTGCAATTTCTTCACCAGCTTGTTGTTTGGTTTCGCAAAATTCATGGATAGCTTTGAGCAATTCCTGCACGTTTTCTTGTTTGCTCATGTTTTCTGGCGAACGATCAGTGTATGTGTCACTTATTACGCCAGTGGTTTTCACAATGCTGTTTACCAAATTATATGCATTCTGAGTTGGCACTTGCTCTGCAAAAATATCAATCATTGCACGAAATTGTGCTAATTTGTTTGCAGTTCCTGCATTCACCGTCAAATTATATTTTAGCATATCATTAAGTACTGTCCATACGCTAACAGCTTGTAGTTGAGCACAGTCAATCAGTTTGTTCACGGTAGTATCACCAATTCCACGTGCTGGATAGTTAATGATTCGTTTCAATGCTTCTTCATCGTTAGGGTTGCAAATTAAACGACAATAGGCAATTACATCTTTGATTTCTTTGCGTTGATAAAATGACAAACCACCATAAATTCTATAGGGCGTATTTTGCTTGCGCAAAGCTTCTTCCATTACTCGCGATTGTGAATTGGTGCGGTACAAAATGGCAATGTCTTGAAATCGATAATTACTATCATATCGTAAATCAGTAATCGTATTGGTTACCACAAAACCTTCTTCGTAGTCGGTGAAAACATTCAGAATTTTGATAGGTTTACCAGTTTCTTTTTCCGAAAATACAGTTTTCTTTATTTGTTGAATGTTTTTGTCAATCAGACTATTGGCAGCATTCACAATGGTTTGCGTAGAACGATAATTTTGCTCCAGTTTAAAAACTTGTGCATTGTGATAAGTGTTTTTAAATTGCAAAATATTATCGATATTTGCACCGCGAAAAGAATAAATACTTTGTGCATCGTCGCCAACAACGCAAATTTTTTCGTGTTGTTCAGCAAGTTTCTTGACAATAAGATATTGTGCAAAATTTGTATCTTGATATTCATCTACCAATATATATTGAAAAATCTGTTGGTATTTTTGAAGTATAATAGGATTGTTTCGGAATAAAACATTGGTTTGAAGCAATAAATCGTCAAAATCCATAGCATCAGCCTGCTTACACCGATTGCAATATATTTTATATATGTCTTTGAGCAAAGGTATTTTCGAATTGGCGTCAGCTTTTAACAAATCGGTGTTGCCAAGATATGCATCGGGAGTAATGAGATTATTTTTTGCAAACGAAATGCGTGATTGTACAAAACCATGTTTGTAGATTTTGTCGTCCAATTTCATTTCTTTTACAATGCTTTTAATCAAACTTTTTGAGTCGGCAGAATCATAAATAGTAAAGTTTTTGGTGTAACCAATATGTTCTGCTTCTGCGCGAAGAATTCGTGAAAAAATGGCATGGAAAGTACCCATCCAAAGATATCTAGCTGTATTAATGCCTACCATTTCGGCTATTCGCGCTTTCATTTCGCGGGCAGCTTTGTTGGTAAAAGTTAGTGCCAAAATAGTACCTGGCTTCATCCCTTTTTTGAGTAAATAGGCTATTTTATAGGTTAATACGCGTGTTTTCCCTGAACCAGCACCTGCTATTACAAGTGATGCACCATCGGTATATTTTACAGCCTGTAGTTGGCTTTCGTTGAGTTCATTTAAAAATTCCATAAGATTATTGCTCTAAACCACAATGAATGCTGAGCCACTTTGAGATTGATTGATTTGTTAATAATAAAGGCATTTGTTTCAAATAGCTTTTCAAGTGCAAAGTTAGTAAATACATTCATTACATTGCGAAAAAAAAATTAATAACTAATTATTTAATCAAAAAGAACTAACTTTGCATTTCCATAGTAAGTTGATAAGATTATCATACAGCAGATATTTATTTAACAACTCAAGAAGAATAGAAAATAGTTAATTTATTGATATATTAAAAAGCGTGAATAGAAAATGAAAAAGATTAGTGAATTTATTTTTAAAACATTTGGATGGAAAGCAATTTTGACTCTTGATGAGCCACCAAAAAGTGTAATTTGTATAGCTCCGCATACTAGCAATTGGGATTTTCCGATAGGTGAACTTTTTTATTTTGTGGCTGGACGACACTCCCATTTTTTAATGAAAAAGGCCTGGTTTTTTTTTCCTATGGGAAATTTACTTCGTTCGTTAGGCGGTGTTCCTGTTGATAGATCGAAACGAACTTCTGTAACTGATCAAATGGCAGCTGAATTTGCCAAACGTGATTATTTTCATGTAGCAATCACTCCTGAGGGTACTCGTAGCCCTGTGAAAAAATGGAAAATGGGTTTTTACCACATTGCCGTTAAAGCCGGTGTTCCAATTCAATTGGCGTATATCGACTATGCAAAAAAAGAAATGGGTATAACTAAAATTATTTATCCTTCTGGTAATGAGGCTGAAGATATGGCTAAAATCTACGATTTTTATAAAGATGTTCAACCGCGATATCCAGAAAAGTTCTATAAAATGAAAGTAAAATAATTTTTATCAATAATTTTATTATAAAAAAAATGCGTATTTCTCTTTTTCAATATAACATTGTATGGGCTGATAAAACCGCTAACATTCAAATAGTTGACGAGCATTTGTCCAAAATTGTTGGTCAAACTGATTTGTTGGTATTACCCGAAATGTTTAGTACTGGATTTTGTACCAATGACCTTCATTTGGCAGAAACAATGACTGGCGAAACTGTTAATACGCTCAAATCATGGGCATTAAAATATAAATTGGCCATTACTGGAAGTTTTATTGCAACCGAAGCTGGCAGTATTTATAATAGAGCTTTTTTTGTTTTTCCCACTGGCGAAATTCAAACAGCCGACAAACGTCATTTGTTTTCGATGGGCGGTGAGCAAAATTTTTTTTCTAATGGTAATAAGCAATTGATTGTCAATTATTGTGGGTTTAATATATGTGTGTTGGTTTGTTACGATATTCGGTTTCCAGTATGGGCACGTAATATTAATAATAAATATGATTTACTGATATATGTGGCTAACTTTCCTGAACGTCGTATTGCTGATTGGGATATTTTACTAAAAGCGCGTGCCATTGAAAATCAGACTTATGTCTGCGGATTAAATAGAGTAGGAGTAGATGGTATTAATATTCAATACAATGGACATTCTGTTGTGCTTGACGCAAAAGCTTCAGAATTATTGACATTTGATGATAATGAATCAAATATTAAAACTGCAGAAATTGAGCTAGAGCCATTATTGCGCTATCGTGAGAAATTTGCCGTTTGGCGCGATGCCGATTCTTTTACAATCTTATAATTTTTCATTATTGTAGAAATTTGGATTACCTTCAATAATAATCTCATTTTATGCTAATAAAAAAGGCATTTCAAAATTAAATTTGAAATGCCTTTTGTTTTTTTTTTGAAAGCAAATGTTACTTTCTGATACCCAACTCTTTGATAATTGCACGGTAGCGATTAATATCGGTATCTTTCAAATAATTGAGAAGACGACGACGTTTTCCTACCAAAATTACTAGAGCGCGTTCTGTACTATAATCTTTTTTGTTTACCTTCAAATGTGAAGTTAAATGGTTAATACGGTATGAAAACAATGCTATTTGGCCTTCAGATGAGCCAGTATCAGTGTTAGACTTTCCGTGTTTACCGAAGATTTCTTGCTTAATTTCAGCTGTTAAATACATGATAATTAATTCAGTATAAATGTTTTAAAATACAAACTTAGCAATGCACACATCACAAAACTACATATTTGATTTTGAGTGTGCAAAGGTAATCTATTAATTTTGAACTACAAAGTGTTTTTTCTTTTTATTCTAATAAAAACATCTCGTAGTGAGCCTTCAGCCCATTTAAGATGTAATGTTTCGTAGTAGAATAGCCAAGAAATTGTTACCGCAACGCCAATTATTGAACCAAACATAACATCAATAGCAAAATGTTGGGATAGATAAATACGCGACAATCCCACCAGCATTGCCAAAATAAAAAATATAAAATGAAGTAATGGTTTTTTTGTAAAAAAAGTTATTGCAAGAAAAAATGCAAATGCAGTTATAGTGTGTCCCGATGGAAAGCTGTGCGATGAATGTAGCTGTTCTCCAAGTACTTGGTGTAAGTTTACATTAGGATAATTGTCTGCGAAATACTTAAATGGTCGTGGTTCGTCCCAAGTTTGTTTTATAAATTGAGAGAATAAGCCCGACGCCAATTGAGTTATAAGCACAAATAGTGCAAGTCTATAACGATAAAATAATAGTACCACAACCACAAAAAACGGAAATGAACCACCTACATTTGTATAATAGTAAAAAAAAATGTCTCTATTTGGTGTGTTAAATGAGGTGAGCCATAGATGTAAATCAGCTTTATTATTGCAAATAATTAACGTGAATAAAGTGATTACAAATATTATGTAGGGAATATAAAATGCCCAAAATTGCTTGAAATGTGTCATATAAATTTATTTTACAATTCCAGCAAAGCCCATAAATGCCATAGCCAAAAGTCCTGCTGTGATTAATGAAATAGGTGTTCCTTCCAATGCTTTTGGGACTTTTACCATGCTAAGTTGCTCCCGAATACCAGCGAATAAAACAAGTGCCAATCCAAAACCAACTGCTGTTGAAATAGCAAATACAACGCTTTCAATCAAATTAAAATCTTTTTTTATTACCAATAATGCAACACCCAAAATAGTACAGTTGGTAGTGATAAGTGGTAAAAATACACCTAACGCTTGATAAAGTGCTGGTGATACTTTTTTAAGAATGATTTCAACCAATTGTACCAGAGCTGCAATGATGAGGATGTAGGTAATAGTTTGTAAATAACCGATATGGAAAGTGTCTAAAACCGATTTTTGAATAATGTAAGTAAAAATAGTGGCTATTGTCATTACAAATGCCACTGCAGCACTCATGCCTAAAGCGGTATCAATTTTTTTTGAAACACCTAAAAATGGACAAATGCCTAAAAATTGTGACAACACGATATTGTTCACAAAAACTGCACTGATAAATATTAGAATAAATGTCATAAGTATTAAAATTATCCCTAGCCCTGAAGGGGAACTAGGTTAGTATTGATTTATATATATTCTCCATTAAGGAATAGTTAATTTTAATGATAGTAACCCAATTCCCATTTAGGGGTTAGGTGTTTTTATCTTATTTATCACAGCAATTAAATAGCCTAAAGCGATAAATGCGCCCGGTGCCAATATAAAAATTAGCATTCCATAATTTTCAGGAAATACTACCATTCCAAAAGTTTTTCCAGTTCCCAATAATTCGCGTACTGCGCCCAATAATGTGAGTGCAAATGTAAATCCAAGTCCAATACCAATACCGTCGAGCATTGAATCAAAAACTGAATTTTTTGCAGCAAAAGCCTCTGCACGTCCGAGTACTATACAGTTTACAACTATAAGTGGTATGAATATGCCTAAAGTGTCGTAAAGTGCTGGTAGGTAGGCTTGCATGGTCATTTCTACTACACTTACAAATGTTGCAATTACCACCACGTATGCTGGAATTCGCACTTGATCGGGAATGATGTTTTTTAATAAAGCTATTGCCATATTTGATCCAACAAGTACAAATAAAGTGGCCAAACCCATACTCATTCCATTTATAGCTGACGAAGTTGTAGCAAGGGTTGGGCACATTCCTAAAATCAAGACGAAAGTTGGATTTTCAGTAATCAAACCATTTACGATGATTTTCATTTTTGAATTACTCATTGCTTTGCCCTTTCTTTTTTGATATATTTGCCATTTGCAGTGAATCTTTTGATGAATTATTGTTGGTTGTTATAGTATTTTCATTCAGTTTAGTAGTATTTGCATTTTTAGAAAAAGCAAAATATGCATTGCGAACAGCAAATAAAAAAGCCCTTGAACTTATAGTGGCTGCAGTAATTCCATCCACTTCGCCACCATCTTTACTCACTGATAAATTCCCATTGGAAGGATTTTTGCCAATAATACTTTGCTGAGCTTTGTTAGCTTTAAACCAATCAACCATTTTTGTGCCTAAGCCAGGAGTTTCATTTTGTTCTAACACTTTATAATTTAGTATTGCTCCATTTTTGTCAAATCCAACCATAATGTCAATATGTCCATTAAATCCGTTATTTGATGAAGACTCAACAGCAGCTCCTACAAAATTGTTGTTTATGTTGAATGCTTTATACACTTTTATTGTTTCAACACCTTCAATTACCACAATTGGTTTTTGGTCGAAATGATGATGCGGAGGCAATACTTCTTTAATTGCATTTTGTTCTTTGGCAATTTTAGATTTAGCAATTGGCTCTACAGTAAGTGTATACACAGATGCTAATGCAAATGCAGCAAATAATGTGATGCCTGAAAGCACCAATACCATATTTTTAAAATTTGATTCTAACTTTTTCATTATTTTTATTTCTCCCCAAATCGTTTTGGTTTAATATAATTATTGATTAATGGTGTGAAGGCGTTCATAATGAGAATTGCAAAAGAAACTCCTTCGGGATATGCTCCAAACATACGAATAATTACTGTTATTATGCCAATTCCGACACCATAGATTAGCATTCCACGAGTTGTCATGGGTGAAGTTGCATAGTCGGTAGCCATAAAAATGGATCCCAACATCAATCCACCAGTTAGCAAATGAAAAATTGGTGTGGTAGCGTACATTTCTGGATTTAGCAAATGTAAAATTCCTGTAAAAACAAAAACTGTAAATAAAATGCTAAATGGTATATGCCAAGTAATTATGCGTTTTGCCAATAAATAAATAAGTCCAATAATTAATGCAGCTGCCGATACTTCACCCATCGAACCACCCATATTGCCTAAGAATAAATGCAAGGTGTCAGGAATTTCAGCAAATTGCCCTTTCAGCAAAGCCAATGGAGTAGCGGCTGTTACTGCATCAATGTATGCCGTATTAAATGGAATTGGTTTTGGCCAGCTCGTCATAGCCACTGGAAAAGAAATGAGTAGAAAAACGCGCCCAACCAAAGCTGGATTAAGAGGATTGTTACCCAGTCCGCCAAAACTCATTTTGGCAATTCCAATTGCAACCAATGCACCAATTATGACCATCCAAACTGGTATGTTTGACGGTAAATTAAATGCTAACAATAAGCCAGTTAATGCTGCAGAACCATCATTTATACTAATTGCTCCTTTTAAAATATAGCGTTGAATTAAGTATTCAAATAGCACACACGAAACTACCGATGTAATACTAACTATAAGTGCACCAAGTCCAAAAAAATACAATGCTACCAAATAAGCAGGCATAAGCGCAATTATCACGCTTGTCATATTTTTAGAAACCGAATCTCCACCATGTATATGAGGTGCTGGTGAAATAATAAGTTTGTTCATATATTTATTCAAAGTTCAATAAATCAATTCTTTTTTGTGATTTTTTTTCAAAATTATTTTCTGTTTCTAATAATCCCACCAACTGTTGTTTTACCATATCGAATATAGTCTAAAAGTGGTCGGTTGGCAGGACATGTATAACTACAACTTCCACATTCAATACAATCCATAGTTCGGTTATTTTCCATTTCGGTCCACATATTACGCTCACTTTGAGCCATTAATAGAAATGGTTCTAAGCCCATAGGACAAACCGAAATACAACGTGCACAGCGAATGCAATTTTTGGCAGGTTTACGAATGGATTCTTTTTGATCAATAAAAACTATACCCGAACTGCCTTTGGCCATTGGTACATCCAAATTCATTAATGAGCGACCCATCATTGGACCACCACCAATAATTTTTGCTGTTCCATTGGGCACTCCACCAGCTTGTTCCACAACCGATGATAATAAAACTCCCAAACGTACCAAATAATTACTTGGTTGAGTTGCATTTTTTCCAGTAACGGTAAGAACACGCTCTATCAATGGTTTGTTTTTTTGTACAGCTTCGTAAACGGCAAATGTTGTGGCTACATTTTGAACTACTGCACCTACTTCAATTGGAATTTTGCCACTTGGAACTTGACGACCAATAATTGCATCAATCAATTGTTTTTCACCGCCTTGAGGGTAACAAACTTTTAATGGCTCAATTTCAATTCCTTTGTAGTTTTTTGCAAGCAGCTGCAAATGCTCAATGGCATCTTTTTTATTGTTTTCAATTCCAATTACTGCTCGGTTCACTTCCAATGCTTTCATTAGTATTGTTGTGCCAATAAGTACTTCTTCGCCTTTTTCGAGCATCAATTGGTGGTCGCAGGTAAGGTACGATTCACATTCCACTGCATTTATAATCAGAATTTCAGCTTTTTTTTCGGTAGGCGGTGTTAGTTTTACATGAGCAGGAAAAGTTGCTCCGCCAAGTCCTACAATACCAGCATCTTGTATTTTTTTTATAATTTCTGCTTTCGGCAAATTACATTCTCGTATTATATCTGAGCTTCTATCGATACTCGGAAGCCATTGGTCACCTTCAACATCAACAAATACTGCCATTCGTTTATAACCAGATGCATCCAATTGAACATCAACTTTATTTACTTTGCCAGAAATAGATGAGTGAACATTTGCGGAAATAAAACCATTGGCCTTTCCAATTAATTGTCCAACTAACACATTGTCGCCTTTTTTTACTATTGCTTCGCTTGGTGTGCCAATATAATGCGACAATGGTATGACAACATGATGTGGTATTTTTGCCACTTGTATATGTTTGCCAGCCGAAAATTTATTTTCTTTTGGGTGAATACCACCAATTCTGAAAGTTTTCATATATGACTTTTGACCCCTCGAAGAGAATTTTAGTTAGTTTTTTTTGAAATTGTTTAGTATAAAATGCGAAATGAATTTTATATTCCTTTAATTGTTAATGGTTCTGTTTCAGCCTTTTTTGTAGGAAAATTTATTTCTACAATTGTTTTTGTTGCACATACTTCCACACATTTGCGACAAAGTTTACATTTGTTATCGTGAATATAAGCCAAATTGTTAGTTATAGTTATGGCTTCATGTGGACAGGCCTTCAGACAGTTGGTACAAGCGGTACAACCAACTGTGCACGATTTTTTTGTAATATGACCTCTATCTTCGTTACGGCAACTTACATAGATTCTACGCGATTTTGGTCCTTTTTTACGCAGTTCAATAAGCAATTTGGGACATGCTTTTACACATAATCCGCACGAAGTACATTTGTTTTCGTCAACTTCTGGCAGTTTTGTTGTTTGATTAACATGTATGGCATCAAACTCGCAAGCTATTTCACAATCGCCAAGTCCTAAACATCCCATTGAACAACCACTTTCGCCACTGTAAAGGTTATGAGCTATAAAACAGTGTTTTACGCCGTCGTAATCGTTCAGTCGAGGACGATTTTCGCAGGTGCCGCCACAACGAACTACTGCTACGGTAGGAGCTGATTCTTTTACTGTTTTTCCCAAGATATTAGCCACTTTTTGCATTGTTACGTTTCCACCAACTGGACAAAGCAGACCATCGAGTTTGTCGGCACTTACGCATGCATTTGCAAAGCCTCGGCAACCAGGAAAACCACATCCTCCACAGTTGGCTGCAGGCAAAATTGCCTCAACTTCGTCGATGCGCGTATCTTCGAATACTTGAAATTTTTTGGATACAAAAAATAGAATTATGGCTGATGCAGCTCCAATTAAAACTAAGGTTAGTAGTGAGATAAGAATTAAATTCATTGTATAAAATTTAAAATTTTGCAGCTATAATGTCTAATATGTTTTTGAGATTTGTAAAAAAAGCACTCAAATTGCAGCTTTCTTAATGTGAAATTGTAATTTAGTTTTCAATTTTTTATTGAATAGAGACAGTATAAGGTAATAAGGAATTAGTGTGGCAACTGAAATTATGCCAGAAGTTAATTCGTTTAGATTGTAAAACCGCAGAATAAATAATGAAATTAGTATAAGGAGAAATGGAATAACGAATGCAAGCAAAACTGCCAAAAGCCCCATTGAACTTTGTCCTAAGATTGTTACAGCATCACCAATCTTTAATTTAGAATCGTTACTTTCTACTTCGATGATTTTTTCGTCCATATCAGCAGCCGAACAAGCACCTTTTGCATGACAACCACTACAAGCCGATAGTTGAATAATTGATACTTGTACGACGTTTCCCTCTATGCTATTAATTATTCCGTTATGCTCAATTAGTTGGCTCATATTATGATTTGCGCATTGCTATTTTTGTGCAAATGTAATAATAAATTATTATTGAAAAAAGATAAAAAAAAATCTGAAATGACACCATAAATAGATTTGTATTTTATCTATCAGACAATCAGCTGTTTGGGCTGTTTTATGTAGGGCTACAAATTTGAAAATTAATGATTATTTTGCACAAAAAATCAAATACTGTGCAGTAATGACTGTAAAATTGTTTGTTTTTACCGAATTTGAGATATTTTTTTTAACCTTAATTGTTCAATTTTAGTTTGGTAACATCTTTTCTAATCTCAGCAGGTTTTTGTTCAAGTACGGGTAAAAGCGTATAATCCCAAGTTTCTTCAAATTCCCAATTTGCTTTAAGAGTCAGCTTTTTAGGGTAGTAAAAAACTTCCTCAGGTTGCCGTCTAACTGCAAAATCGCCTGTATCCCATTTCCCATTTCCGTTTTCATCAATAAACATACGAAGATAGTAGTCGCCAGGTGTAAGGTGCTCAAAAACTGTACCTTTTGGAATTGCTGGTTTTGATGATAATAGAACATCTTTGGAATCAAGTACTTGGATTATGGCTTTTGAATTAAAGTTCGCAAGTAGAATTTTTACGCTTGAATACTCCTCTAATGAACGAATTTTAAATTGTGATGAAAACTTATTGCTTATTTTATTATAAATACTTTTGAAAGCGGCTGAATCAATTTTTATTTCGTACGACTTCTCTGCAATCCATTTATTTTCAATGTAATAGTTCATTTTTGTGGAGTCGATTTGTCGCCACTTGAATGGTATTGTTTTTAAAACCGTATCAATTTTTTGACTAAGAGTAATTTTTGAAATATCAATATTTTCAATTGGCGCTTCAAAACGAAGAATTATTGGATTGAATATTTCAAATGTTTGATTAATATTATTCGTAAATTTATATGGTTCAACTTTAATAAGAGTGTTTTTTTTCTTAACTTTCGCTTTCGGGTTTATTTTCGCTTTTCGAAAGGTTACATTTAAAGTATCAGTAGCCGACACCAAATTAAATAACGAATCGGATTTTTGATATTTTATCGTCATTTTTAAAGTATCGGTGTTCCATACCACCGAATCAGTAAGCCAGTAAGTTAGGCTATCCATTGTGGTATTTTTTTGAAGTAAATACTTTCTTTTCCAATCGAAGTTTAGAGGCTTTATTTCAGGTAATTTGTTTGCTGCTGTGTTAAAAAACAGGCTGAATGAATATGGTTCTTTACGCTCATATTTTACAAAATACTGACGTTTTTTACTGTCTTTGAAATATCTCAAAGTTAAATTGTCTGGTAAAAAACGTGTGCCGATGTAGTTCCTAATACTATCAATTGTAATTGTATCTTTCCAAATTGTATCTTTCATCTGTTCAAATCTAAAATGTGGCTCAATAAGCGAATCGCAAAGTGCCAATCCTTCACCTGATTGATATAAATAGTCTCGATTTGAATCTCCCAGTGCAAAAACTTTATATTTACCTTTTTTTATATTGTCAATAGTAAATCGACCAAATTCATCCGTTTTTCCAATTCGTAGAAATGGTTTGTGCATAAAAATTGAGTCATCCGATTCAACATAAACTCCAACAAATATACCTGAAATAGGATTCAAATCTTCTGCATTCAATACTGTACCCGAAATTTTCAAAGTGTCTATTTCATTGCCTGTAGAGAATGAAAATACATAGTTTTTTAGTGGATTTTTTTCATTATTATCAACAATTGCACTCCCAAAATTTATAGTGTACGTTGTGCTGTCGCTAAGGTTTTCGTTGAAATTAATAGAAATCTTTTTGCCTAATGATTTTACATCTGGAGGTTTTACTTGTGGCGGTGAAATGATAACATTTTCAGACGATTTTTCGATAGTTACTATTTCATCAAATTCTATTTGAATTGTTTTTTTCTTGAAATTTAACGCTCCATTTTTTGGAAATGATTTTAGTATTCGGGGAGGTGTGGTGTCTTTTGGTCCACCTGTTGGTCCTTGTCCTCTATTGGCACATGCATAAGCTAGTAACAAACTAGCACATGCAACTATCGAGAATTTTATATTCAAAGTTTTTTTCATTCTTAAATTCAATTACAATCTTCTTGTTTTTTATATCAATTAGTTAGTACCTTATGCCCAATGCGACAGCGTAAACAATTTTTTTCGTCGCAATAATGTTTTTTTAGTTGCAATAAAGCTTGTGAGTCATAAGCCGATTCAGAAGTTAGACCAAGTTGTTTCCAACCTGTAAGAATTGCATTATTTTCGCTTGGAATTTGTTCTAATAATTGTAAAGCGTTGTCTTTTAATGCTTGCACACCTTTTTTGTGCGCATAACAAAACAAAAATGGAACAACTGTATTGATTAAAATGCCGTATATTGATTGGATTCCCAAATTCTTGTTCTTCTCAGCACTTACATGAGCAAATAAATAATGGTTTTGCCAATAATCTGATGGTTTACAGGTAAATATAGATTTTAGATATTTTATATTTGGATTTTCTACCATTTTTGAAAATAGTTTTGATGAACTATGAATCAAAGCAGCAAATTGTGCAATGCGAACATGAGGGAAATTATCTGGTCGTAATCTTAAAAGTTTCCATTGTTCACCATTAATATTACGTAGCTCAAATTTTGCGGAAAGAAAAGTATATTCTTGTTTTAATTTAATCGAATAATCGTCAGCTAATTCAATATTTAGCAATCCCGATTGTCCAAAAAGTAAAGCTTCTAATTGGAATAAATTGTCTTTGTGTTTGCCCAATATTGAGATTGGCAGTGACTTAGCTAAACTTTCGAATGCTTGACTATTAGTTCCAAATCCAAAATTACGAGCTAAAGTAATGTAAAAAGCTTCTTCCCAATGTTGATTGTTTTCATCTAGTAAATTTTCAATTGACGACATTTTTTGTTCCAATCGTTCGGTAAGCAAAGCTGTTTTCCAACTTTGAATAAATATACTTGGAACTTGTGCAATCTTATCTGCACATGGAATCCACTTCTGTTCGTTTATTAATTGTTCATAATTGTTTTCAATATGTTTTGGAAATTCTAGTTTTAATTGCGGAATTCGTGCACCGTCAATTCTAAAAACATCGCCATCTGCCATGTCAACAATATGTAAAATTACACTGTCATAAGCTTTATCCGAATGGTGATTGTGTTTTTTCCAATCGGTTGAACGTGAGTGTATTTCCACATTACCAGCCCAAAGAGTGTTGCCAATTCTAATTTTTGCATTGAAAAAGTCAGGCCCAGCATCTGTATTATATTTACCAACATCAATCACTTCTACCTCTTCACCATCTGTAGTACATAGATTATGAGCTGTAAAAAGTTTATGTTGCCATACGTAATGCAATATGGATTCTTTCATTGGAAAAAAGTAGATGATGTATTGTTTTTCATTTCATAGTTATCAAATCCTTTATCTCTGATATTTATGATGTCTAATTTTATGTTTACTAGGTATTATCAAATTCTTATAGCACCCCAAACGCATAACCTTCATTTAACCACCATTCTATAGCTAATGGCAAAACTGACAACATGTTTTCTTTTGCTTTTATGGAATCGTGAAAAACAACAATTGAACCACAACGAGTATGCTTTTTTATAGTGTTCAGTATTGTTTCGGGCGAAAGATTTTTGTTGTAATCATGTGTAATTATGTCCCACATTATTATTTTATAATCACTTTTTAAAGTTCTAATTTGTTGAAGTGTAATTTGACCATGTGGTGGACGAAATAAATTACTCTCAATTATTTGCGATGCTTTTCGCACATTTGCAACAAATTCTTTCGTTGTAAAAGAGTAACCTTTTAAATGGTTGTAGGTATGATTGCCTGTCTTGTGACCACGTCTCAAAACATCAGCGTATACATCAGGATGTTTTTCCACATTTTCACCAACGCAAAAAAATGTAGCTTTCAATTCATATTTATCTAATATGTCGAGAACTAGCGGTGTTACTTCTGGCACTGAACCATCATCGAAAGTGAGATAAATCACTTTCGATGAGGTTTTTTTGCGCCAAACTACTTTGCCCCAAAAAGGACGCAGGAATCTTGGAAACTGGACATTCATTTACATTTGAACTCGTTTGGTATATTCCATATAGCGAGGCAAATACTTATCGGTAATTGATCTTTGTTTTGCTTCATCACAAATTCGTAGTATCTGATTGAATACAGCCATGTTATGACCAATTCTGTTGTTTACGCTGTTGCGGTTTGATGAACTTAAATTCAAATACCAATCCAAATACTCAACGCAATCTTTTGCTACTGCATCCATAATTACATTCCCTTTGGCAGGTTCACCCAATTTATAATAAAAATCGGCAAGTTGAGTAGATGTATAATCGTGACGAACTGTTGTGCCAGGAATCACTTTGTTACAATAATCTAAAGCTTTTTTTGCACGAACGGTATCACCTTTTTGTACCAATGCATCTATTAACTGTGCAAACATCATTCTTTGAGTGCGACACATACGTAAAATATTTTCATCCAAATATACTTTTGGGTTTTCAATACCGCCATATTTGAATTTAGTCATCATATTGGTGTACATTTCATTAATATTAACCCCAGCACCAGCACCTTTAACCCCAATTGGTAATATCTGATAAGCCATACCAGTTAACTCAAAATGGTCATTTAGCCCCAAATAATAATCGTCGCCTACAGTTACAGCAAAATAAATTGGACGTTTCCAGTTGTTTTCTTTCAACATTTCAATAATCATTAACTCGCTTTTGGTCAATCGTCTATTGAGTTTAAAGTCAATTTGAGGAACAATTTCTGAAGCTCTTTGAATTGGTAATGTTCCTGTTTTAATAACTTGTTGAGCATCTACTGGTAAATAAAGATTATTCGACGGAATAAATGCTTCGCCCTCTCTTTTGGTTTGAGGGTCTGAACTTAATACAAAATCAAATGCTGTTTTTACATCCAATTTTGGCAACATCGAATCCACCCACATCACTTCATTTTTTCCAGCAATATAGTCTTTCTCTTGCCACGAAATTGGCAGTTTAGGCGATTTGTATGCACCACGTTTCATTTGTCCAATGTACCAATCTGTTTGTAAATAACTTAAGTTACATACACGCACATCTGTTCTATTTCCTTCCACTTCTTGGTTGTACCAAAGTGGGAAAGTGTCATTATCGCCATTTGAAAAAATGATTGCATCTTTTTTACATGAAGCCAGATAGTTAGCCCCAAAATCGCGAGCAGTATAACGATTACTTCGGTCGTGGTCGTCCCAGTTTTGTTGAGCCATTAATGCAGGAACTCCTAAGCAGCAAATAGTTACTAGTATTGCGTTCAAAGTCTTAGGAATATATTTATCAAGTATTGTGTAAATTCCCAACACGCCAAGTCCAATCCAAATTGCAAATGCGTAGAACGAACCAACATAAGCATAGTCGCGTTCGCGAGGTTGATATGGAGTTTGATTAAGGTAAATTACAATTGCTAACCCAGTTAAAAAGAATAGTAAAGAGGTAATCCAGAAACCTTCCATGCCATTTTTGCCACCATAAATTAGAAATAATAATCCGAATATTCCTAATATTAAAGGTAACATATAATATACATTATGGCCTTTGTTTTCTTTTAATTCTGATGGCAAATTAGTCTGATCACCTACTAACATATTGTCGATAAAACCTATTCCGCTTATCCAATTACCACGATCAATTTCACCATAACCTTGCATGTCATTTTGTCGACCGCTGAAATTCCACATAAAATAACGCCAATACATAAAGCGAACTTGATAGTCGAAAAAGAAGCGCATGTTTTCACCAAATGTTGGTTTTATTTCACTCTTTTGTTGACCGCAATATTCGTAGTTTATAGTTTCACCAGTAATATTTCCCCACGATTTATATGCATCAATATGTTGTGGAGTTGTGCTATACATGCGTGGAAAGAACATATCAAAACGTTCGTCCATCACATAATCGGTTTTGTAACCAGTAATTTTATATTCATCTTTTTCAGATGAAGATGTCTTGGCTTTTGGAGCATACGACGCTTCGCCTTGTTTTTGAACTGGAACGCACATGTTGCCCTCTACATTTAGTTTTACAGGTGCATTATAAGTTGAACCATAAAGTAATGGACGATCGCCATATTGTTCACGGTTTAGATAATATTTCAATGAAAATACATTGTCAGGATTATTTTGATCCATAGGTGGATTGGCCGATGAACGTATAACAATAATACTATAAGATGAATAACCTATTAGTAAAACACTTACCATTAATAAAACTGTATTAACCCAACGCGCATCGATATGTTCTTTTCTAAAATAAAAGAATGCACTTATTCCTGCAATTACAAGAATACCAACTATTACATGGCCGCCAAAAAAAGGAATACCAACAATTGTTATTGCAAGAACGAACGAAATAGCCATTCGTAGATAATTTTTGTTTACGTAAGATTCGTATACCGACCAAGCCAATATACTTATTGTAAGTAAAATGTAAACGTACAAACCTGTATTATATGCAAAGCCAAGTTTGTTGACAAAAAGAAGTTCAAACCATCCAGCAACTTCTACAAATCCAGGAATAATACCGTATAGAACCGCTCCCAAAATCACTCCTGAAGCTAACATTGCACCCATTACACCTTTAGTGCTTGGTGTGTAATTTTTGTAGTAGTAAACCAAAACCAATGCTGGAATTGCTAATAAATTGAGTAAGTGAACGCCAATTGAAAGCCCCATTAAATAGGCTATAAGTATCAACCAACGGTCGGAACCTGAGCGGTCTGCAACACGTTCCCATTTGAGGATAAGCCAAAAAACAATAGCAGTAAAAAACGATGAATAAGCATAAACCTCACCTTCTACAGCCGAAAACCAAAATGAATCGGAGAAAGTATAAGCCAATGCTCCAACCATTCCTGCACCCAAAATAGCGATAATATTACCAATTGAATAATCATCTTCAGATTTGATAATCACTTTGCGTGCAAGGTGTGTAATAGTCCAAAATAAAAATAAAATGGTGAAAGCACTCAACAATGCCGACATAGAGTTAACCATAACAGCAACTTGGCTTGGGTCGGAGGCAAACAACGAGAAAAAATGGCCAGTGAGCATAAAGAATGGCGCACCAGGAGGATGACCAACATCTAATTTGAAAGCAGTAGAAATAAACTCTCCACAATCCCAGAAACTTGCGGTTGGCTCAATGGTTAGCAAATAAGTTACGGCAGCAATTGCAAATGCTACCCACCCAAAAATGTTGTTCAGTAATCTAAATCGTTTCATGTTATTTTTTTATTGTTGTTTCGTTGTTTAGCATTTTGCTTAATAAACTTTGTGCTTTTCCAAAAAAGTGTCCAAAGATACAAAGAAATTTCTGTTTGGTTGATTTGTGAATTTTATTTTAGATAAAATTAGAAGTTTAAAGCCCAAAGTTTCTAATATCGTTATTTTTTTAAAGTTTTATGTGTTCTAATTGAGTTATTTGAAAGCCTTAAATAAGATTAAATTTGTTCAATGCGATTAAACTTATCACTCTTTTTTGTCTCTTAAAAAAAATGCTTAAATTTGAATGATTTTTTATTTGATGTAAGTAAAGAAAAAAATGCAATTTGAAAAAATGTGATAATTGTTAGTGAATGAATTTTATTGAGATATTTTGTGATTGTAAAATGTTTTTTTTTGAATATTTTTTGCCAACTCTTGAGTTTAATGGTCTATTAGTAATGTAAATTTAAGAATCGATTTTATGTTATTTTTATGATTTAAAGTTAATTCTTGGGTTAAATTTGAAAATATTGCATTAAAAATATTGTGTTTTGAAATAAAAGCTATTCCTTTGCACTCCATTTAATAGAACTATTAAATAGAATATTTAAAGTTGTAACAGCATTTTTAATTCAAAGTTGAGTTGTAGAGCGCTTTGTTATGAGTTAAATTTAGAATACTAATATGCATTTTCTCTCACAGATAATTATTTGTTTTAAAGTTCACATTTTCTTTTTCAATAGGTCATACTGCTATTAATAATATAATATTTATACCAAACTATTTTCTTTAAATAAACGAATGAAACAGGTCAAACCACAAACAATTCAAGAAGTTGTTAAGATTATTGCCAGCGACAGGGCACGTACTAATATCCTTAAAAAATACGAACAAAAAACAATTGCTTATCTCGTGCAAAAGGTCCCATCATGGATAAGTTCTGATATGCTAACAACGATCGGATTTTTGGGAAGTATAATTATTTTACTTAGTTTCGTACTAGCAGCCTATATTGATAGAACTTATCTCCTAATTGGACCTATTGGTTTTCTAATTAATTGGTTTGGCGATTCGCTTGACGGTAGAATAGCTTATTTTCGAAATAGACCACGAAAATGGTATGGCTTTTCGCTTGATATTACCATCGATTGGATTGGTACGGTATTGATGGGTTGTGGATTTGTAGTTTACGCTGAAGGAATGTGGAAAGTACTTGGTTTCAGTTTTGTGGTTTTATATGGCTGGGAAATGCTTACTACATTGTTGCGCTACAAAATTACAAATAAATATTCTATCGACTCGGGTATGTTTGGACCAACTGAGGTGAGGGTAGTTGTTTCAAGCATTTTAATACTTGAAGTGCTAGTAAAAGACTCAATTCTTTACTCAGGTTCTATAGCTTGTATTATTTTACTTTTATCTAATATATTTGATACTCTTAAACTTTTAAAACTAGCTGATGCTCAGGATAAAATTGATTTAGAAACAAAAAAGAAATAACAGATGTTTGCTAAACTGAAAATTTTTTTAAAAGCTCAAGTTTCAGCCATGATTGGCGGTGCAGTTGATTACCTTATAATGATTTTTTTTACTGAGTTTTTTCATGTGCATTACACAATCAGTATTGCTATAGGAGGAATAATTGGAGCAGTGATTAATTTTGCACTAAATAAAAAATGGTCCTTCAAATCAAGGAATTATGCCTATAAAAATTCTGGAAGAGTTCAATTTATGAAATTTGTTTTAGTGGTATTAAATAGTATAACGTTAAAATCATTAGGTACTTTTATTGTAACATCCAATCTCAAGATTGATTATAAAATCAGTCGTATTGTAATTGATTTAATTGTATCGATTTTATTTAATTATACGCTCCAAAAACAGTGGGTTTTTAAAAAACTCAAGAAAGAAAAAGTAACGCTTTGATTTGTTTAATCGTTAGTTAAATTGCTAATATATAATCAAATAATTTCTTCTCATTTGTTGCTGAAATATGGCAATTATGAGAAGAAAAATTTTAAAGTAAAGAAAACTCCCCTAATTTTAATTATTTCATGAACTAAGCAACAAACCTTGTTGTTGTTAATAGAGCTATTAAATACAAAAATTAAATATGGAAATTAAGAGCGATCAAAATATGGAACAAGACATTTTGGGAGTTGCCGAAAGATTGTTTCTTGAGAAAGGGTTTGTAAGAACATCAACCACCGAAATAGCTAAAGAAGTTGGTTGTAATCAAGCACTTGTACATTATTATTTTCGAACAAAAGAAAATCTGTTTAATACAATATTCGAACTGAAATTTAAAATGTTTTTTAAAGGTCTTTTTGAAATGAAAAACATGGGTGAATTGAGTTTTCAGGATAAACTCAAATTTATTATAGAATCACATTTCGAAATATTAAGGAAAAATCCAAAGATTCCATCTCTCATTATTAATGAGTTATCCCGCCAACCCGAGGAAATTGATATTCTTCGTGAGAAACTTTATCGTTTACCCGAACAATTATTTGCTGAATTGAACGAAGAACTGCAAGTTGAAATTATAAAAGGTAATATCCGTAATATCAGCATAATGGATCTTGTTTTTAGTATATTTTCACTCAATATGTCAATGTTTATTATGATGCCAATACTTGAAAAGCTACTTCCGTTGAATGAAACTCAAAAAGAATTGATGATTCAACATCGTAAATCAGAAAATGTGGATTTTGTGTTGAAAAGTTTAAGGCCATAATTCTCTATTATCCATATATTCTACAAAAGATATTATCCAAGTAATTTATATTTTAATATGTTATTTATGAAAAAGAAAATTGTATATAAAAACACTCATGATAGTTATAACTTAATTTCTCTTAGGGCATTAGGTGTTGTTTTTTTCTTGGGTTTTTTCTCAATTGCCTTTAGTCAAGTGTTGACAGTTGAAACTTGTCAAGAAAAAGCGCGTGCAAATTATCCATTGGTAAAGCAATACGGATTAATTGAAAAAACTGTTCAATACAATATTGATAATGCCAATAAGGGATATCTACCACAGCTAACTCTTTCGGCAAAAGCAACATATCAATCTGATGTTACACAAATACCAGCTTCTCTTGGTGGTGCTTTGTCCGAAGCACTCAAAAGGCCATTTTCTTTTTCTTCTTTGGCTAAAGATCAATATCAAGCAGTATTGGATGCAAGTCAGTTAATTTGGGATGGAGGAGTAATTTCGTCACAAAACAAAATTACAAAGGCGAGCTCGGAAGTGGAAAAGCAAAAGATAGAAGTTGATTTATATGCTTTAAATGATAGAATTAACCAACTGTATTTTGGTGTTTTGCTGTTAAATGAGCAATCAAGACAAATCGATATTCTGAAAAATGATTTAGAAATAAATTATAATAGAGTTAACGCATATAAGCAAAACGGAATTGCTTATCAGGCTGATTTAGATGTTATTAAAGTTGAACAGCTTAATGCAAATCAACGAACTTCCGATTTGAATAATACTCGTAGAACTTATTGTATTTTGCTATCGGCATTAACTGGTATGGAAATTAATGATAAAACAGAATTCAAAAAACCTGACTTAGATTTTTCATTATTGAAAGATAGTAATAATAATCGTCCAGAAATTGCATTATTTGATGCTCAGAATAAAATGTTTGAAAATCAGAAAAGCCTGATTTTATCTGCCAATAAGCCAAGAATTGGAGCATTCGTTCAAGGCGGATATGGGCAACCAGGTTTAAATATGTTTACTACAGGTTTTTCGGCATTCTATATCGGTGGCGTAAGATTGTCATGGAATTTAAGTAATTTTTATACACAAAAAGATAATCTCAATAAAATTGATGTTAGTCGTAAAATGGTTGATATTCAGAAAGAAACGTTTTTGTTCAACAATAATTTAGCTTCAAAACAACAATTAAATGAAATTGAAAAACTTCGTACTGCAATTGCCAACGATGAAGAAATTATAAGGTTAAGACAAAACATAAAAAAAACTACAGGAGCAAAGTATGAAAATGGGATTGCTTCTGTAAATGATTTAATTCGCGATTTGAATGCCGAAAACCAAGCCAAACAATCAAAATCACTGCATGAAGTACAACTAATTATGATTGTTTATCAATTGAAAAATAATCAAAACATTTGACAATATATTCATTTACAATTTACCATTATACGAAAATTTATGAAAGCAAATAACACAATTCGTCATTTCATTTTCATTCCTCAATCTCCCACAGTTATCTTATTTATTTTAATTGCAACTTTTTTTATTTCGTGTGGAAAGTCGAAAGTTGATGCAGATGCATCGGGAACTTTCGAAGCTACAGAGGTCATTGTTTCTGCCGAAGGAACTGGCAAAATTTTGTCGTTCAATGTTGAAGAAGGTCAGTTACTAGCAGCAAACGAAACGGTTGGTGCAATAGATAGTACGCAACTTTATCTGCGCAAACTACAGATTATTAGTAGTATGAAATCACTTCAAAGTCGTCGACCAGATGTAAAGAAGCAAATAGCGGCTATAGAACAACAAATTTCAACAGCAAAAACTGAACGTAGAAGATTAGAACAACTTTTGAAAGCCAATGCTGCCACACAAAAACAATTGGATGATGTGAACGCACAAATAGCACTTCTTGAAAAACAAATTGATGCACAAAAAACAACTTTGGAGACCGCAAACCAAGGTATTACAGAGGATAGTCAGGGCGTTAAAATTCAAGAAGCGCAAGTTGTAGATCAACTAAAAAAGTGTAATATAATAAGTCCAATAGCTGGAACAGTACTTGTGAAGTTTGCAGAAATGGGTGAAGTAGCTGCACCAGGGAAACCACTGTTTAAAATTGCAGATACCAATAATATGATTCTTAGGGCTTACGTAACTGCCGATCAATTAACTCAGCTTAAAGTGGGTCAGAAAATAAAAATCTTTACTGATTTTGGTAAGGACAACAATCGAGAATATTCAGGAACATTAGGTTGGATTTCGAACAAAGCGGAATTTACTCCAAAAACAATTCAAACAAGAGATGAACGTGCGAACTTGGTTTATGCCGTTAAAATTAATGTAAAAAATGACGGTTTTTTGAAAATTGGAATGTATGGAGATGTGAAGTTTTAAACTCAAGTGATAGTATGACTCGTAGACATGCTAACACCGGAGTAAGTCCTATTAGCCTAATGAAAAAGTCTTTGGTAAGCCTATTTTTCGCACACCGATGTTTGTATTGTTTGGGATTAGTTGAAGCTGAACCGTGAGATGTGGGCAGGTATCAAATCTGCAATGCGTTGCAAGTTCGTAATGAAAGTGTCGATGTAGCTCCAGTAAGTTTCAACCCATTCGAAGAAACTTACAAAGCATTTAATGAAAAATTGCAACCAATGCTGTATGAGCTGGTTTTTTTGAGGGTTTAAAATATTAATGTAACCGTTTAAAAATAATTTAAACAAATCATGACACAACAACCGGCATTAAAAATTTTCGATGAAAAGAAAGTCCGCACTTTGTGGGACGATATGCAAGAGAAATGGTATTTTTCAATAGTAGATGTTGTTGGGATACTTACTGAAAGTGAGAATCCACAAGTATATTGGAGGGTGTTGAAAAAGAGACTTCTCGCCGAAGGAAACCAAACCGTTACAAATTGTAACGGTTTGAAAATGCAAGCTGTTGATGGGAAGATGCGAATAACAGATGTAGCTGATTCAGAGCAGCTTTTCCGTCTAATACAATCTATTCCGTCGCCTAAAGCTGAGCCTTTTAAGTTGTGGTTGGCGCAAATTGCCAGCGAGCGTTTAGACGAAATGCAAGACCCAGAATTGACCATTGACCGTGCTTTGCTGGAATATAAGCAGTTAGGATATTCCGAAAGTTGGATAAATCAACGCCTAAAAAGTATCGAAATTCGTAAAGACTTAACCAACGAATGGAAGAAACATGGATTAGAAGACGGGATGCAATTTGCTACACTTACAGACATTATCTACAAAACTTGGGCTGACAAAACGGCTAAGGAATATCGTCAGTTCAAAGGCTTGAAAAAAGAAAATCTGCGTGATAATATGACGAATAAAGAATTGGTTTTGAATATGCTAGCTGAATTATCTACCAAAGAAATATCGGAGGTTGTGCAACCAGATTCTTTTAACGAACACATAGATGTGGCTCATCAAGGTGGAACTATTGCCCGCAATGCTCGATTGGAACTTGAACTAAGAACAGGTAAAGCGGTTGTTTCGCCACTAAATGCCAAAGTTGTTTTAGCAAAAAAACAGAACGACGAGTTAGAAGAATAAAAGTAAAAATGTTTAATTGTTAGATAATAATTCTTTCAATAAATGATAAATGTCAAGATATCAAATGGATAATGAAAACATAAAACTTGATTTTGCAATTAAATGCGAATCGGTGAGCAAAAATTATAAAAAAAATGAAGCTCTCAAAGACATCAAGTTTGATGTAAATAGAGGTGAAATATTTGGCATTATTGGCCCTGACGGTGCTGGAAAAACAACACTTTTTCGCATACTTACAACTTTAATTTTGGCTGATAGTGGAATTGCATTAGTCGATGGATTTGATGTGGTGAATGAATACAAAGAAATTAGAAAGAGAGTTGGATATATGCCTGGTCGTTTCTCGCTCTATCAAGATTTGACAGTAGAAGAAAATCTGAATTTTTTTGCCACCGTTTTTAATACTACTATTGAAGAAAATTACGAACTAATTAAGGATATATATGTTCAAATTGAGCCATTCAAAAATCGACGTGCTGGAAAACTTTCGGGCGGAATGAAGCAAAAGCTGGCTTTATGCTGTGCATTGATTCACAAACCTAGTGTTTTGTTTTTGGATGAACCTACTACAGGTGTTGATCCAGTTTCGCGCAAAGAGTTTTGGGGAATGCTCAAAAAGTTAAAATTTTCTGGCATTACAATTTTGGTTTCT
The DNA here is from genome assembly GCA_903911085.1 of uncultured Bacteroidales bacterium. Lineage (GTDB taxonomy): Bacteria > Bacteroidota > Bacteroidia > Bacteroidales > Paludibacteraceae > Paludibacter. The sequence continues at coordinate 95,238 of CAIWCC010000214.1, forward strand.
ACACCTTATATGGATGAAGCCAGTCTTTGTGATCGTATTGCATTGATACAGAATGGTAAGTTTCTTAAAATCGACACACCGCAGAATATTGTAACCCAGTACGAAAATAAACTTTGGGCTGTGCAAAGTAGTAATATGCCCAAATTGTTGAAGGATTTACGTGCTAATTATTTAACAGAAAAATGTTTTGCTTTTGGTGATAAACATCATGTTTCCATCGATAATTTACAATTTACTCAAGAGATTTTAAGAGATTATCTGCTAGAAAATGGGCACACAAACATTGAGATAAGTGAAATTAAACCAAGTGTTGAAGATTGTTTTATGCAATTGTCGCAAAGCTAAGAATTGATTGAAGAAGCTATGGATAACATACAAATTCAGAATACAAGTAAAGTAATTGTTGCTGAACAATTGACAAAAACATTCGGCCATTTTACAGCAGTAGATAATATATCTTTCGAAGTAGAAAAGGGAGAAATATTTGGCTTCTTAGGCGCAAATGGTGCTGGAAAAACCACTGCAATGCGTATGCTTTGCGGTTTAAGTATTCCTACTAGTGGAAAAGGATTTGTGGCAGGTTTCGATATTTACAAACAACCGGAATTGGTTAAAAAAAATATTGGGTATATGAGCCAAAAATTTTCATTATACGATGATTTAAAGGTTTGGGAAAATATTGAACTTTTCGGCGGAATTTACGGCATGAAAGATAAGGAAATTAGATTAAAGACTGATGAACTTATGCACATTTTGAACTTTGAAAACGAAAGGAATAAATTAGTTGGTTCTTTGCCATTGGGATTCAAACAAAAATTAGCTTTCTCAGTTTCAATATTTCATAATCCTCAGGTGGTATTTTTGGATGAGCCTACTGGTGGAGTTGACCCAATCACACGTCGGCAGTTTTGGGAATTGATTTATGATGCTACTTCAAAAGGGATAACTGTTTTTGTTACCACTCATTATATGGATGAGGCTGAGTATTGCGACCGTGTTTCCATTATGGTTGATGGAAGAATTGAAGCTTTGGATTCCCCCAAAAATTTAAAAATGCATTTTGACGCTAAAAATATGGATGAAGTTTTTCAACAATTGGCAAGAAAAGCCAAGAGAGTTGATAGTTGACAGTTAATAGTTGAAAGTAATTCGAATTTACGATGGATTAAGGATTAATTTAAATAATAAAACATATTATTGTTGTGGAAGAGAATACTGTTAAATACAAATCTTATGCATTCGCTTTAAGAATGATAAAAGCGTATAAATTCATAACTTCAGAACAAAGAGAGTTTACTCTATCTAAACAAATGTTGCGGAGCGGGACTGCTATTGGTGCATTAATTAGAGAAGCTGAACATGGTGAATCAAAAGCAGATTTTATTCATAAATTGAGTATAGCGCTCAAAGAAGCAAATGAAACTGAATATTGGCTAATGCTTTTACATGATAGTGATTATATTGATGATAACTCTTTTTCATTAATTATTGATGATTGTCAAGAATTAATAAAGATGCTGATAAGTATAATTAAAACATCAAAACATAACAATGCAAAGCATTAACTATCAACCAATAACTGTCAACTAACAACTGGAATGAAACAATTAATGTCCTTTATCCGAAAAGAATTCTATCACATTTTGCGCGATAAGCCCACAATGTTGATTTTGCTCGGAATTCCAATTATTCAAATTATTTTATTTGGATATGCACTTACCACCGAAGTGAAAAATACCCAAGTTGCAGTGTTTGTACCTACTAATGATGAGGCAACTCAAAGAATTGTAGAAAAAATAAATGCCAGTGCATATTTCGATGTTGTTAAATACATTCATAGCTCTAAAGAAATACAACCAACATTTAATGATGCAAAAGCAAAATTGGTTGTGGTTTTTGAAGACCATTTTGCGCAAAACCTTCGTCGGACTGGAAGTGCTCATGTTCAGCTTATAGCTGATGCTACTGATCCCAATGCTGCTACATCATTTACGTTTTATGCAAGTAATATTATTGCTTCATATCAAAAAGAATTGATGGCTGAAAGTAAAAATCCTTATCAAATTATTCCTGAGGTTAAAATGCTTTATAATCCACAAATGATTGGAGCTTATAATTTTGTACCTGGAGTTTTAGGTATGATTATGCTTTTGATTTGTGCCATGATGACTTCAATAGCCATTGTTCGTGAAAAAGAAATGGGAACTATGGAAGTTTTATTGGTTTCGCCAATGAAACCAATTTATACAATTCTATCAAAAATAACACCTTATTTTGTTTTGTCTTGTGTGAATTTTATCACTATTATGCTTTTGTCGGTTTATGCTTTGAAAGTTCCTATTGCTGGTAGTTTCTTAAGTTTAGTGGTGGTTTCTTTACTTTATATTTTTGTTTCATTGGCACTTGGTCTTTTAGTTTCAACTCTTACAAGTTCGCAACAAGCTGCAATGTTAATTTCAGGTATGGGGCTTATGATTCCTGTAATGCTATTGTCAGGGATGATTTTTCCGATTGAGAACATGCCAATAGCACTACAATGGTTTTCAAAAATTATTCCTGCTCGTTGGTATATTTCTGCTGTTAAATCAATTATGATTCAAGGACTCGGAATTACCTCTGTTTTAAAGGAAGTGAGTGTGCTTGGATTTATGAGTTTGGTGCTGGTAGCAATTAGCTTGAAAAAATTTAAAGTTAGATTAGAATAGTGAGAAAAAGAACAACCCCTAACCCCTAAAGGGGAATAAGAAATATTAAAACCGATTATTTAAAACTATAATATGAAAAACAGAGAAAGTATTGAAATCAAAACTAACTCCGATTCCCCTTTAGGGGCTAGGGGTCATTCTTTTGGTCTAAAATATCTACTGCGAAAGGAATTTAAACAAATTCTGCGAAATAAATTTCTGCCAAAAATGATTTTCGTTTTTCCATTTATGGTATTAATGGTATTTCCATGGGCCGCAAGTTACGAGATTAAAAACTTAAACATAAGTGTGGTTGATAACGATCATAGTACATTTTCTCAACAGCTTACACAAAAAATAATTTCATCTAATTATTTTAAACTCACAGATGTTTCACCTAATTATAATAAGGCAATTAAAAGTATCGAGAGTAATCAAGCGGATATAATCCTCGAAATTCCAGCAAATTTTGAAAAAGATTTAGTGACCCAACAAGGTGCGAAAGTAATGGTTGCGTCAAATGCTGTAAATGGTATGAAAGGTGGAATTGGAATGACTTATTTGATGGGCATAATTACCGATTTTAATACAGGCATATTGCCGAAACTAATACCTTCAACTGCCTCTAACAATGTAACTCCAAGTATTCAAATTGATTCACAATACCGTTTTAACCCCAATTTAAACTACCGTGTTTTTATGGTTCCTGCATTAATGGTAATGATTTTGACTTTACTTTGCGGTTTTCTGCCGGCTGTTTCAATTGTTTTTGAAAAAGAATTGGGCACTATGGAACAAATAAATGTAAGTCCTGTTCCTAAATCCATCTTTATTTTAGCGAAATTAATTCCGTTCTGGTTAATTGGATTTATTGTTATAAGCATTGGCTTCCTTGTTGCATGGGCAGTTTATGGATTAATTCCCGCAGGATATTTTTCAACAATCTATATATTTGCAGCTATTTACATTTTCGCTGTTTCGGGATTGGGAATTATAATTTCCAATTATGCTGCTACACTCCAACAAGCTATGTTTATAGTTTTTTTCTTTATGTTGATATTTATTATGATGAGTGGCTTGTACACACCTATTGACGGTATGCCAGAGTGGGGAAAATGGATCGCAGCTTTCAATCCGTTAAAACATTTTATGGAAGTAATGCGGGCAGTCTATTTAAAAGGCAGTAATCTTTTTGAATTGACAAAACAATTATATGCTTTAATTGGATTTGCTGTTATATTTAATATTTGGGCAGTTTTAAGCTACCGGAAAAATAGTTAATTGGGTTTGATAAATTGAAGTTTCACTAAAAGATAAAGCACGTTAAGATTCATAATAAGAAATGCTTAAACAAATATATAAATATCAATTGTTTAATTGTCAGACATTCAATTGGTTTATGTGATTTTGCCTTCGAAATAACATTAATATCACTCAAAATGTTTTTTAGTATGCATTATCTCTAATTATGTATTACTTTGTGTAACATTTTTTGCTATTACTTATAAAATGACTTAATCAATGCTATATTAACTAACTTTAAACAGAAAATTTCCTAATTATTGAATAATGACAGAGTATTTTTAATACTTTTGCATTTTCAATACATAAATAGTTCTTTAGTTAAAAAAACAACATTAAAATATTTGAATAAATGAAAAAGTTAAATGTATTATTAGTATGTATGCTGTTCACATTAACAGCTGTTATGGCTCAAAGTCCAATAATTAAATTTCCTGTGAAGGAGTTCGATTTTGGAAAAATTAAAGAAGTAGATGGTAATGTAACCCATGTTTTTGATTTTACGAACATTGGAAAAGCACCTTTGGTAGTTAATCAAGTACAAGCATCGTGTGGTTGTACAACTCCTACTTGGACAAAAGAACCGATTGAACCTGGCAAAAAAGGTGCTATAACAGTAACTTATAGCACCGCAGGTAGACCAGGGTCGTTTACAAAAACAATAACTGTTTCTAGTAATGATACTGTTAAGCAGGTGTTGATTATTAAAGGTGAAGTTATTCCAAAATAAAAATACATATCTATAGTGTTAAATTTATTTGGGCTAATTTTTGATATTTAGTTCAAATGTTTAACAAAGAACGATATAAATGTGATTAGCGTTATTCAATAGACAATAACCTAGTAAGGAATGGAATGTGTACAACAGAAGTAGATATGAAAAAATATAGTTTTTTACTTGTATGTTTGGTTTTGACGTTATTTGTTAATGCCCAAAAAGCTGTAATTAGTTTTGATGTAAAAGAACATGATTTTGGCAAAGTGAATGAAGAAGATGGTAAAATCAGTTATATTTTTGATTTTTACAACAAAGGTATGACGCCATTGGTTTTAAGTAAAGTAGAAGCTTCGTGTGGATGTACTACACCTACTTGGACAAAAGAACCCATAGAACCTGGCAAAAAGGGTGCAATAACAGTTACTTACAATCCATCGGGTCGACCTGGTACATTTACTAAAACGATTTCAGTGAGTAGTAATGCCATTGAAGAACAAGTTACTCTGAAAATTAAAGGTGAAGTTATTCCCAAACTTAATGCAGAAAATAATCCATACCCAGTTAATATCGGTGGTTTACTTTCAAAAGCTAAAGTTGTTCAAATGAATAATATGAACAAGGGCGATAAGCAAGTAAGGACTTTGGAAATTCAAAATTCAAATAAATTTCCAATTAAGCCAACATTTGAAGCTCTTCCACCATATATAACAGCAAGTGTTTTTCCCGAAACTTTAAATTTTAATGAGGTAGGAAAAATAACTTTTACATTCAATTCAAAATACTGTTCTCAATGGGGACCAATTTCAGATGACATTTACGTAGTGTTGAATGGTCAAAAAAAATACTCTGATGAATATAAATTGATTGTTGTTGGAAATGTCGTAGAGGATTTTAGCAAACTTACATTCGATCAAAGACGAGCTGCCCCAATTTTGGAAATGCCAGTTAAATATATGAATCTTGGTGATATAAAAACGAACTCAAAACGGACTGCAAAGTTTAAAGTGATTAATAAGGGAATTAATTCTCTCGAAATTCGAAGAGTTATTAATCAGAATAAAGAGTTTACCGTTAGTCAATCCAAAATGAGTATAGCTAGTGGAAAGTCAGCTCAAATTGTTGCAGTTTTGAACACTAAGGGTTTAAATGATGGTGAGTATAAAAAGTCATTTACTATCCAAACCAATGATCCTGATAATAGTTTTCTGATATTAGTATTAAGTTGGAATGTTGTAAAATAAAATCTTTTCAGTTCTAAATTTAAAAGAAGCCAAGCATTTTTTCATAAAACGTCTTGGCTTTTGTTATAATATATAAGAATATCTTGTTATAATACATTTATTAGTAGTTTTTGATTTATTTAAACTAAGTATTTATATTACTTTTTTATGCATTACAATAATAGTCAGTACCACGAAAATGATCCAGCATATAAGGGACTCAGCGTAAATCAAGGTGTGGAAGATGCACCTATGGTAAATCCATATTTAAAAACTAGACCATTTCGTCAGAAGTATTCTGCTTCTGAGTTTGTCACAGGAATATTAGATGGCAATATAAGTATTCTTAGTCAGGCAGTTACATTGGTTGAAAGTGCATTGCCCGAACATCAATTAATTGCGCAAGAAGTTATTGAAAAATGCCTTCCTTATGCCGGAAAATCTATAAGACTAGGCATTACTGGTGTACCTGGTGCTGGAAAAAGCACTTTTATTGAAGCAATGGGTATGCATCTCGTAAATGGAGGTCATAAGTTAGCTGTATTGGCAATTGACCCAAGTAGCGAACGTTCCAAAGGAAGCATACTGGGCGATAAAACACGCATGGAGGAACTTTCTGTAGCCAAAAATGCTTTCATTCGACCTTCGCCATCTTCAGGTTCGTTGGGCGGTGTTGCTCGAAAAACGCGCGAAAGTATTATACTTTGTGAAGCAGCTGGTTTTGACACAATTTTTGTCGAAACAGTTGGAGTTGGTCAGTCAGAAACAGCTGTTCATTCTATGGTCGACTTTTTTTTACTGATTCAAATAGCAGGTGCTGGTGACGAATTGCAAGGTATAAAACGTGGGATTATGGAAATGGCAGATGGTATAGCCATTAATAAATGTGATGGAACTAATGTTGACAAAGCGAGTGTGGCTAGATCGCAATACCAAAATGCTTTGCACCTTTTCCCACCGCATGAATCGGGATGGATTCCTGAAGCAATAACATGTTCGTCCATCGACAAAAATGGAATTCCTGAGATATGGAATATGGTAGAAAGATATAGCAAATTTGTTATAGCAAATAATTATTTCAATCATAAACGAAATTCCCAATCAAAATACTGGATGTACGAAACAATAAATGAACAATTAAAAAATAATTTTTACAACAATCCCGAAATTCAGCATTTGTTGATTGAAAATGAAAACAAAGTGATTTCGAATGAACTAAGTTCGTTTATTGCTGCTAAATTATTGTTGGATAAGTATTATGGAAAAGTTGATTAAAGTTCGAAAAGAAAACTGAAAATCTATTTTATGTGCTTGAACTAAAATAATTTAATTTAATATTGATTTTAAACCATTATCCGAAAACATACCAATAACAAGAACGTATTATTAAATGGAGATTAACATAATATACCAACAATCTTGCCTTGATGGTTTGAAACTGTTGCCTGACGCGTGTATTGATTTACTTTTTACCGATCCTCCTTATTATCAATATCGTGCACAAAATGTGCAAGGACTAAAAAATCATAAGGATGTTGTGACGGAATTTGACTTTGATGGATTTAAGTCGGAGGAAGAGTATTTGCAATTTATTGAAGATGTTTTGTCAGAATGTTTTAGGGTTTGTAAACCAGGTGCTAGTGGATATTTATGGTGTGGTGACGATTTCGTATCATATTTCAACAGAATGGTGGAACGTGTTGGTTTTCAATTTCGTAAAGTGATACATTGGCACAAAACAAATCCTTTTCCTGCTATTTATACGCGTAAAATGTATGCCAATAGTATGGAAATGATGGTGCACTTCACAAAAGGTTCACCTAAAACTTGGAATTACAAACCGGTAAATGAAATGCATAATTTTATTCAAACTCCAATTTGTATGGGGAAAGAGCGTACTAAGCATAAAACTCAAAAGCCATTGAAAGTATGTTTGCCTTTCTTGGAAATAAGTAGTAATGAAGGTGATTTAGTTCTCGATCCGTTTATGGGCTCAGGGAGTACGGCTGTTGCAGCAAAAATGCTTAAGCGAAATTTTATTGGGTTCGAGTTGAGCGAGGAGTTTTGTCAATTTGCCAACGACAGATTATCTCAAATCTCATAATGATATTGTAAAAAAAAAATCGAATTAACAAAAGTTGTAAAAAATGAATAAAAAAACTCCGAACAACCTTGTGTTGCTCGGAGTTTTTTCTTCCATTTGCGGTATGAATTCAATTTTCCAACCGAAAATTATTACTACATCATTCCACCCATTCCGCCGCCCATAGGCATTTGTGGGGCTGGATTGTCTTCTTTTTTTTCGGTAATTACACATTCAGTTGTTAAGAACATTCCTGCAATTGATGCTGCATTTTCTAAAGCAACACGGCAAACTTTTGCAGGATCAACAACTCCAGCTGCGAAAAAGTTTTCGTATTTATCTGTTTGCGCATTGTATCCAAAGTCATCTTTACCTTCCAATACTTTTTGAACAACCACAGCACCTTCTTTGCCTGCATTATATACAATTTGACGCAATGGTTCTTCGATAGCACGTTTGATAATTTCAATACCTGTTTGTTCATCATCGTTTACAGCCTTAATATTGCTCAATGAAGCTATTGCACGAATATATGTTACTCCACCACCAGGAACTATTCCTTCTTCAATGGCTGCACGAGTGGCGCAAAGTGCATCGTCAACACGGTCTTTTTTCTCTTTCATTTCTACTTCCGATGCAGCTCCAACATACAAAACTGCAACACCGCCAGCTAATTTTGCCAATCGTTCTTGTAATTTTTCACGGTCGTAATCCGAAGTCGTTGCAGCAATTTGAGCTTTAATCTGTAAAACACGATTTGCAATTGCTTCTTTTTCACCAGCACCATTTACAATTACTGTATTGTCTTTGTTTACAGTCATCTTATCGGCCGTTCCCAACATTTCTAGTGTTGCTTGTTCCAATTTAATACCTTTTTCTTCCGAAATAACAATACCACCAGTAAGCACTGCAATATCTTCAAGCATTTCTTTACGACGGTCGCCAAATCCAGGAGCTTTAACAGCACATATTTTCAAGTTCGCACGTAATCTGTTTACTACCAAAGTTGTTAAGGCGTCGCTGTCAACATCTTCTGCAATAATCAACAATGGACGTCCCGATTGAACGGCAGGTTCCAAAATTGGAAGTAATTCTTTGAGATTTGAGATTTTTTTGTCGTGGATAAGGATATATGGTTTTTCCATTTCCACTTCCATTTTCTCGGTATTGGTAATGAAATACGGTGAAATATATCCACGGTCGAATTGCATACCTTCCACTACTTCAATGTGAGTGTCGGTTCCTTTGGCTTCTTCAATGGTAATCACTCCGTCTTTGGATACTTTACGCATTGCATCTGCTATCAATTTGCCAATAATTGCATCATTATTAGCAGAAATAGCTGCAACTTGTTCTATTTGATCATAGTTATCGCCAACTACTTTTGCTTGATTTGCGATGCTTTTAACTACTTCAATCACAGCTTTATCAATACCACGTTTCAAATCCATTGGGTTTGCACCTGCAGCAACATTTTTCATACCAACGCTAACTATCGATTGTGCCAATACTGTTGCTGTAGTAGTACCATCTCCAGCATCATCACCCGTTTTTGATGCCACTTCTTTTACCAATTGAGCTCCAAGATTCTGAAATGGATCTTCCAATTCAATTTCTTTTGCTACTGTTACGCCATCTTTTGTGATATGTGGCGCACCAAATTTTTTCTCAATAATTACATTGCGACCTTTTGGTCCTAGCGTTACTTTTACGGCATTTGCCAACTCATCCACACCTTTTTTTAGGCGGTCGCGAGCATCAAGATTGAATAAAATTTCTTTAGACATTGTATATTCCTTTTTAAAAAATAACCCCTAACCCCTAAAGGGGAACCGAGTTACTAATGTTTTGTTATTATTTAGATAACCACTAGCCCCTAATGGGGAACTGAGTTACTATTGATTTATTATTAAGATAACATAAAAAAAAAATTGAACCGCACTAACTTAATTCCCCTTTTTGGGGCTAGGGGTCCTTAAATTATTGCTAAAATGTCCGATTGTTTCATAATCAGATATTTAATGCCTTCCCATTCCAATTCTTGCCCTGCATATTTTCCATACAATACGGTATTGCCAACTGCAACAACCATATCTTCGTCTTTGGTTCCGTTACCTATAGCAATAACTTCACCTTTTAATGGTTTTTCTTTTGCTGAATCGGGGATAATGATGCCACTAATAGTTTTTTCTTCTGCCGCAACTGGCTTTACCAACACACGGTCGGCTAATGGTTTGATAGTCATATAGTTCTTTTTTAATTGTAAATAAATATATTTTGTGCATGTGTATGCAGCTTTTTTATTATTATATCATTGACAGGTGTTTTACTAAATTTATGCCAATACATTTTCATGTCAATTATGGCATGAATAGGCAATACGAAGTCCTCTTCAAAAAAAGATAGACTGCCAACTTGTCATTTTTGATTTGATATTTTGCAAAGAAATAGTATTTTATAGAAATCGTAGAGAAGGAGTGACGGTGTTTGACTGCAAAGTTGTTTTTGTATAATCGACTTTAAAATATCATATTTTATTGAGAAAAAACCAGTTAGTTTTAATCTTTGTAACCTATGAAATGTATTCAGCAATTTCGATTCATTTATCAAAAATGGATATCGTCCAGTTCTATTAAGTAAAAAAAGATTTCGTGTGCCTTCTTCAGTTTTTTTTATAAAAGTTTTATTGTCGTCCAATCCTTTGTGAATCAAAGGGTTTTCTATATGGATAAATTCTTTACCCAATAGATGTAATTGATGACCAAAAAGCATGTCTTCATGTCCATAACCACGTATTGTTTCATCAAAACGCACAATTTTGAATAACGATTTGGAAATTAAAAAGTTGAAAGTTGCAAAATTGTGATATGTCCCATGTTTGCTTCGCTCCATTGCAGAACGCGCTTCACGTTTTCTGCCATATTTCAATCTAAGGCTGAACGACGGATTTATTTCATTGGGATCATAAGCAGTGCCACCAATTACTACACATTCTTCTTTACAAAACGAAATGTATTTTTCAACAAAATGTTTTGAGCAAACTTCAGCATCGCAATCCATAAATAGAAGGTGATCATATTTTGCAGTGTCTGCCAACTTGTTTCTTAACGCTGATCGTCCAATATTATTCTCTAAAACGATATGATTACAAAATTCTAAATCTTTTACTTCATTGTTATCTCTCACATAAAGTGTTGACCCATCTTCCATTACAATAATTTCAAAATCGACATAAGTCTCCAATGCTTGTTTATGTAATTCTGTCACCAATCTAGTTACATTTTGATTGTATGTTGGAATAAGTATGGAGAGCATGGTGCGTTTTGTGTTGTTAATTTTTGTCGATATGTTATCAGCTCATATTTTCAATCGTAATACTAAATAATTTAATACTATGACCTGGCAATGAATTGAAAATTATTAACATTAAAAGAAAAATGTTTAATAGTAATTGCTTTTAGAATCGCTAAATGAAGTACTAACAATGTTGCTATATGACCATTTTGAAATAAATGTCAAAAAATGATTTGAAAATTATCTAGTTGGTATCCACTCGTATGCACCAGCATCTGTGAAATCATTAGCATTCACATTTCTAATATTTCCATTCAAATCATATTCAAGATTATATTTTTTTGCAATATTGGGGTCGGCAACACCAATTTTTCGAGCAGGAGAAATTGAATCAAGATTGAAATTGAAATATGTATTCTTTTCGTAATCGTAAGTTGTGCTTTTAAATAAAGTATCGTTTTTGGCAAACCATCTTATTGTTTTATTTGTGAATTGTGGCAAAGTAAGTGCTTTTGCAGTTCTAATATAGCAGTTCTCGAATGTACCGTTATATAATTTCTCAAAACGAGTAGCTAAACTAAATTCGTTTTCTGAACTTCCAGTGATTATGCAATTTTTGAAAAGTGTTTTCATTGGTGCTATTCTGTTGAGGTTCATTATCATAAGTGCCGGCTTTTTGTCACGCGAAACTGGTTGCACATTGCTATTATTGAAATAATTAGCTATTGTGCTTTGATAAAAGATATGCTCTCCACCGTTGAGATATACTGTGTAGCTACTACTGTTCGAAATTTCTGTATTTGTTACTATTACATTTCCATTTTGTGCTATCATTCCGTATAACAGTGAGTTATGAATTTTACAATTAGAGATTCTTAAGTTTGGAATAATTTCTCTATCATTATTAAAAAAATATATTCCAACATAACCGCTGTTTATATTTACATGGTCTAATTCATGATTTCCATATTTATTTAATAAAAATACTCCACCCCATTGACCAGCTACATTATTGTAAGGAAATGGTGTTTCAAATTTTATTTTGTCCAATCTGTCGCCACGCATTGTTATTGGTTCTTTGTAAGTTCCTTTGGCAACTAAATTACCATAAACTATAAGGTTGGCATTATTGTGGAAGTATAATTTACATCCTGGATTCAATGTAAGCGTTTTATCCTTCGATATTATTAAACTGTCATATATTAAATAGGGTTTATCAGAGGTCAAAATTGTATTTTCATTATAGCGAACTCCATTTAATTTTACTACTTCCTGTCCACATGCTTCAAGCCTGATTTTTTGTTTTACACCGTTTGTAATAAACATAATTGAATCTTCGATCGTTACAACAGATTTTGTATTCTTAGTGTCAATTGTAACTGATACAAATATAAATAAACTATCGTTGGCGGAAATTTCAATGTCTTGAAATTGATTTATCTCATTTTTACTTCCATCTACATTAATCTTGAAATAAGAATTATTCCCATTTTCTATTCCGATAGAGCTAATTTTTAATGCAACATTATTTCTATTATAAACCAATATCTTTGATGTGGCGCTCCCTAATGTCTTAAAAACAGTGTCGAAAGAAAGTGTGTCTTTCGAAAAGTCTAAACGGTATTTTGAATCTGTTGAGAATCGTTCATCATCACACGCTGAAAATGCGATTAAACAAATAGTCACAAAAAAGAATATTATGTGTGCTGTTTTTTTATTTGAAATCATGTTTTTTCAGTTGGTTCGTTTTTTTTTGGTGAAAATTATTTTGCAAAAATACAATAATATTTTTAGAATTGTTCAATTAGTAATTGTTTGAAATTAATTGATTGACATTTAAATAATTATATATGTAGCTTTATATTTATTTAATCCCATTGTAGAATAATAATTTTTAGTTACATTTGTACAAATAAATTATTAATAAAAAACTCAATATGGCAAGTCGTAGAAAATTGAAACAGACCATTCGCTTTGTTTCGTCTGAATTAATAAATGATATTTATTTTCATTGTTTGATGTCAAAAGAAATTGATACATTAAAGGTTGATAGAGTTACCGAGGAAGTTATGGCTCTACAACAAGAGTTTATTTTGCGGGCCAATCATCCTGATGGAAAAGAAAATTCAGCTTTTGTAAAAGCTTATTTCCGTAAATTGTATTCAGATTGGCAAATTGCAATGGAAAAGATTCTAAAAGAAATTGATAGTCTTTGAATTTTATTTGGGATTAATAATCAGCATTATTTTAATTTTAAAGTAATGCTGATTTTTTTTATTCAAAATTAAACGAAAGTGTTAGCATATTAGAAGTTAACTTAGATAAAGCATTTGATAGTTTTTTATCATCATCTGCAATGAAACCAGCATTTCGTTGATCGAGTGGAACTAGCATATTATTAAATCCAACGGCGAATTTTAACTCTGGTGCAAGTTTGAAAAATGAAAAATATAAATCGCAACCGACTCCAAATTCGGTGTAAAAATCAAGTTTCCTTAGTAGCACTGGATTATCATTATTTGTTCCCAAATCGATATAACTTCCTCCGCCCCAAAGTAAGTAAGGTCTATAATTTCCCTTTCTTTCGGCGCTATATTTTAGGTGAATTGGTACAGATATAGGTACTGAAGTTAACGACAAAGTATTTGTTTTAACTCCATTACATGAATAGCTAAGTTGTCTTTCCCCAAAATGTAAAGTTGGTGTGAACCGTAAATTTAAATACCTATTCAGTCTAAGATCACTAATTATCCCAACTGAGAAGCCTGGAATTAAATTTGATACATCGGCTTGATATATTTTGCCATCAATTATCTGGTTGCTTGGAGTAATACCAAAATCTAAGGCATTAAAACCTAATGAAAAACCAAAATGTACCAGCTTTTCGTCTATATATTGCAAATTCCCTTGTGATTTGGCTGTATTGTACAAACCGAGACTAAGAAATATAATTAATAAGCTTTTTTTTGTTTTAATTAATTGCATTTTGTGTATCAGAATAATTATAATCTGTTTGTTCAGAATATGTAATCAACTTAACGTAAGATTTTTTGAATTATTGCACATATTATCGTTGGCAACACTTAAAACAAATTATTGCGAATTAACATTTAATATGTCTATGTGACTGAATAATAAATACAAAGGCGAATGAAACATCATTCGCCTTCGAAATAGTTATTTTTGTTTTTTTACTAAAGCAACATACGACCAAAAATCATAAAAATTAATGCTGCTAAAGCTGCACTAACTGGAATTGTAAGAATCCATGCAGTCAACAAGCTACGTGTTACACCCCAACGAACTGCTGATAATCTTTTTACTGATCCAACACCAATTATGGCACCTGTAATTGTATGTGTAGTACTAACAGGTATTTTTAATAGTTCTGTCAAATATAATGTCAATGCACCTGCAGTCTCGGCAGCCACACCTTCTAGAGGTGTTACTTTCGTTATCCGTGAGCCCATCGTTTTAATAATTCTCCAACCTCCCGACATGGTACCAAGTGATATTACTCCAAAGCAAGAGAATGCAACCCAATCAGGCAAGTCTTTTATTGAATTTATACCCATATCCACGCCTTTTGCATGTGCTGCAATCATCGCTGCTGCTATTATTCCCATCACTTTTTGAGAATCGTTAAGCCCATGCCCGATACTGAATAAACCAGATGATACTAGTTGCATTCTTTTAAACCAAAGATTGGCTTTATGTGGATTGACTTTTTTGAAGATGTAGAGTATTAAAATTGTTAGTAGCGATGAAACAAGCATACCGATAAGTGGTGCTAGTACAATGAATGAAGCAATTTTAATAATAACATCTGCTTTTATCGCTTCAAAACCGCTCGTTTGGTAACCACTTGCATACATTGTACTCATAACAGCTGCACCAGCAAATCCACCTATTAAAGTGTGAGATGAAGATGAAGGAATTCCAAGCCACCAAGTAGCTAAATTCCAAAGAATTGCTGCAACTATGCCCGAAAATATAACCGGAAGTGTAATAAATTCTTCAATTACAGCTTTGGAAACTGTGTTAGCAATACCAAATTCTCCAATTAAATATTTGGCAATAAAAAAAGCTACAAAATTGAAAAATGCAGCCCACAAAACTGCTTGAAATGGTGATAGAACTTTGGTAGAAACGATGGTAGCTATTGAGTTAGCCGCATCGTGAAATCCGTTGATATAGTCAAAAACCAAAGCTAGTGCAATAATAGTAATTAATAAAATATAAGGAGTCATCTTTTTAATTGTTAAGTATTTAATTATTAACTATGCATTTTGAATTATGCATTTTTTTAAGCGTACTTAACAATAATAGTTTTGATAATTTTACCAACATACTCAGCAGCATCAGTGGCTTTTTCAAGCTCGTACATAATTTCCTTAAGTTTGATTATTTCTACAGCATCTTTTTCTTTAGCAAATAAATCAATTAAGAAATTTTCGTAAACATCATCTGCTTTATTTTCGATGTTATGCAGTTCAACGCAGTATTCTTTAATTTTCTTAGAGTTCTTTTTCATAACATCCAGCTCGTCAACTGCTTTACCAATACATACTGCACCCTCTTTTATTAAAAGTGCTAATCCTACTGCGCTTTCGGGCATAACTTTTGGATTATAAAGCACTATCCGTTTTGCACAACTATTTATGTAATCGGTCACATCGTCGAGTCTGTCTGCTAAATGATGAATATCTTCGCGATCAAAAGGAGTTATGAAAGTTGAATTTAATTCGTCAAAAATCTTTACAGATAAAGCATCTCCTTTTTTTTCTTGCTCTTTAATTTTTTTGTAATAATCAATTGCTGATTCATGATCACCTTTTTGTACACATTCGATTATTAAATCGGAAGCAACCAATATTACATCTGCCATTTCTTTCAAAATTGGAAAAAACTTAGGCTCTTTTGGTACGAATTTGTCGAAAAAATTGTTCATGATGTGAATGTTTTTTAGAATTGTTGATTTCTTTTTGGTAAATTGTCCTTGATAATTTGTATTATTTATAACTTTATTCAATTTTCTTCTGAATTTGAGTGCAAATGTACAAAAAGACTCCTATTAAATTGGTATTATTCATGCAAATTTAATATAAATGTAACATCGATTTAATTAGTAATGCAATTTAGAAAGTTATTATTGCTAGAGTAAGCACAATCAACAGTCAATATGTTTTGATACTCTAAGTTTTTTTTGATAAAGCTTTCTAAGTACAAGACAAAAATTTGAAAATGTCTAACTCTGATTGAAAATCACTATTTAAAAGCACTGTTGCTATAAAAGTTAGACCATGTTTGAAAAAGCTTTTCCACCTTTTTCAGTGGTTTAAAATCTTGATTGGCTTATCATGTTCGTGTAAATATATTCCGACCAAATATGTCCAACAGAATGCAATTGTTACCAAAGCGACAAGCTTTCAATTCTTCTATATTTGTTAAATGAGTGTCTTCTAAATTGAATCCACTTGTTTTCAATGCTCTAAATGAAGTTTCAATCTACCAGAGTTCTTTGTGTTTTTTACGCAATTTCAGGTTTACAAAATGAAATAACTATCTGAATCGCATCGAGATTTTAAACTTTGTTTGGTATGTTTTACCATCACGAGCAGTATGTGCATTTTTTTTACATATTGAATCTTCCGACTACTTATTCGTTTTAAATATGTTGCTTAAATGTTTGTAATTACTTTTCTATCAATACCTAAACAATGCAGCATTTTTTTTCTTGAGTTAGCCAAACAGTTCTTTCTGCAAAAATATCCCTACTTTAACCTTCGCATTGGCAGTAGTCTAAAAACTGGCTCTATAACGTTTTGAGTGGGTATATTTTTATTTTTTTTCACGCTTTAATTTGTTTATTTACAATTCATTATAACTATTCTACTTTCTGAATAAGCACGTATAAAATGCGTGGATATAAATAGCAACCCTGACACCGGAACCCCGAATGGGGTTCAACTTACATGCAACTCACTTTCTAATTTGCAAAGCAGAGCTTTGCTTTTAACCCTGCCTGTTCCGATGTAATCGGAAACGTAGTTATAGAAACTACACCGAACCGTTTTAAATGCATAGAGCCAGCAGGAGAAGTAATCATTCATATAAGCTCTCAAATATATCATTTCATAATAGTTTCTCAAACAATCAATCATCATACTCGCTTGGATAATTTATGGAGTAATTGTCAGCTTCATATATTTCCTTACCCAATCGGTCAATCATTATCCATTTTTCATCAAGTCTTACCCAAGCGGTTCCTGTCATGTCAAATGCCTCCATATCAAACACTTCATCGTATTTGCAAGGAATGATTTCTGTTCCTTGTATATCTACAAAACCATACTTTTCATTTCGTTTTACCAGCAATAACCCGCAGGTATCAAAGAAACTCACTTCTTCGTATTTAAAAGGAACAATTACTTGATTCAGGGTATCAACAACTCCCCAATAGCCATCTTTCATGACATAGAAAAGTACACCTCCAAAATGTGTAATTTCATCATAAACAAAAGGAATAATTACCTTATTATCAATATCTATTACGCCTTTTTTCCAATTTTTCTCTACACATAGAAATCCTTCATAAAATTCGGCAACTTCATCATATATCGGCGGAATTATCTCTTTACAGTCATTATCTATAAAACCATATTTATGATTCAATGATACCTGATAAAGCCCATTTGGATATATATGATTGAGACTATAATGTGTTTGTTTAAAATACCCGGAATGCTTTTCTGTGAATTCTTTTATTTTAACAATGGAGCTAATCGTTTCATCTATACAATTTTCATCCCGTATAATCGCTTTGGCTTTTTTTGAAACGTTCACCTCCTCACCCTTTAGATTCAGAAAACCTCGCCATTTACCATACTTAACATCAATTATGTCATTTTTCTTTCGCGAAAGGTAATCGTAAATTATTGAAATTACTTCGTTGTTGTGCATGTCGATACATCCAAATTTCTCATCCTTCTTAACAGTAGCCAAACCATTATCGAAAGGTATAGCGTGTTCATAATCAAAAGGAATAACCGTATTCCCACTGTGGTCGATATAACCAAACTTGCCGTTAAGTTGAACCACCGCCAGCCCTTCGGCATAAGGATTGGCATGTTCATAAATACACGGTATAACCAAAGTGCCGGCGCTATCCATAAAACCATATTTGTACCCTTGGCAAACCGCTGTCAAACCTTCGGACGAGGAATAAATATATTGATAAACCAGCGGAATTATCACATTTCCCCTAAAGTCAATGATGCCATATTTACCATTCAACGATACTACAAATAAATTATTTTCGGTTTTTTGAATGCTATGGTAATAAAATGGAAAAACTTCCTGCCCCAATTCATCAATATACGAATACATCCCTTTGATACAAACCTTTGCAAAACCATCGAAAAATACACCGAAAGAATGATTGTATTTATAAGGTGTAACCATCACGCCTTGCCAATTCCGAAATCCACACAAACCACCTTTCCAAACCAATTTCAGCGGTCCAGGGTCTCTCACAAAACTACCACAGCATGGACAGTGTTGATAATCAAGTTGTTTATTTGGTGCGAATTCGGTGTCGCAGTGGGGGCATTGCATAGGGTGAGTTTTTTTATTGATACTTACTTTCGTTTGTTTAACCTTTTACTATGTTATCCAGTTGTAGAAAACGGTCAAAATTACTTTCAAACAATCTACCCTGCACAATTCTGTACTTTTCCTATTCGGTTTCGGCATGTTGGTACATTCATTTGCAATCACTTACACCTTTTGCAGTTATTTAGTAATGCTTAATAACTGAATCTTCGTTTAGTTCATTATCTTCAAAGATAGTTTTCAGATGTTGATTGATAGCAGGAATAGAAATATCATACAGTTCTGCCATCATTTTCTGGGTTAACCTTACATTTTCGTACTCATAACGCATTATGGGGATATACTCCGAACTTCATGTGCGATATACGCTGATAGGAACGAAGTAGTCTACTCGTTTATCTCCTGGCTTAATTTTCATTCTGACCAAAACTCTATTATTTTAGGATTTATAATAAGTCCAGAAATTCGGTCAAGGTTAAATGTTCTTTCTTCTTCACGCATATAGCAATAACCAAACACACATAAAGAATCGTATTGTCCCATTACTTTGAATCCTTTTGGCTTAATAGTTCTTAAACTTTGCATACCACCTTCAAACTGCACAGATTTATGATAATTGAACTTTACGTTTACGTCAAAATCTATAGCTAATTGCAGATGATTTTTAAGAGTTTCTTTGTCTGTTGAATTAATATTATTCTCTATAGTCGTAAATTGACTTTTTAAATGTGATAAATATTGAAGTTTTAATTTTATTGCATCTTCATTATTGGGGTTTACTGCAATTTCTTGATTTATAAACTCAATAGACTTTACAAAATGTTGAGTTTTAAAATAAGCTTGAGCTAACCAATAATTTACTGAATTACTATTAGGTTTTAGTCTATTAAATTGCAACCAATCGTTAATAGAATTATTGTACTTCTCTAAATCATAATGAACGCTTCCTCTCCAGTAATATGCATAAGCATTTGAATCATTTATTGAAATGGCTTTGTCGTAATATAATAAAGCATTCTGTAAATTATTTCGTTGTTCGTAAGACCTACCCAATTTATAATAAATTTCAGAGCTTCCCGATTCTGTTGATAAATACTTTTCAAAATACTCTATTGCTTTTTCAAAATCTGCCTTTTCATAAAATTCATCAGCAAAAACATTAAAATCCTCTGGTTCTATTTTTTTTGTGAAATTGCAATAATGACTATTATTACAAGCATAGAAGAAACCATAAGGTCCTTTTCTTTCGATTAGTTTTCCATTATCACACCATTCACATTGAAGTGCCGTAATTTGTTCGTTTGCTTCAATTTCATCTATGAATTTTGAAGTATACTCATTATTGACCAAAAAATAAACTTGCTTTTTAGCACGAGTCATTGCTACATAAAATAGTCTTCGCTCTTCTCCATTTGGAAACTGGTCAGCTTTTGATAATAAAAAGTTTAATAATGGGTCGTCGGATATTTCCGAAGGGAAACCATAAGTTCCAGAACTACAATTTGTAATTATGACATTATCATCTTGAAGACCTTTTGCCTTGTGAGCTGTCAGAAAGCGTATTTTTAAGTTAGGAAATTCTTTACTAAAATATTCATACTGATTCGTCTTCTTATTGAAATTTTCAACCAGAAAACTTCCGTTAGTAAAATTTCGTCTTTCAAAATCATATCGTCCTAAAAGTAAAACAGACTCTTCTTTGTTTTTACTTTTATCGTAAATATTAGAAAACGCATCGTTTAAAGCCAAATTTAGATTGTTGCCTTTTCTTTCTGGGTCAGAATATTTGAATATAGTATATGGGGAATCATCTGATTTGAAATGACTTTTTAGATTCTTTGAAATTTGATTAGGGTTCTTTAATATGAAATTGCTTGATAAATCAATTAATTGATTGTCGAATCTATAGGTATTTTCGATAAATGATTTTTGTGTAACTCTTCTATAATCTTTTATTGGGGAAGATTTAAAGTTTTCTTCAAAGTTTGTAAATAACCCAATATCACTTCCTGCAAAGCGATATATTGACTGCCAATCATCTCCAACACAAAAAAGTTTTGTATTTGGTTTTTGATCTAATAAAGACTTAATTAGCTGAAATCTTGCTTTTGAAATATCTTGGTATTCGTCAATTATAATATAATCGTAAGACGATTGATACAGGTTAGTCTGTATAAGTTCTGTTGCGTTATTTATCATATCGCTAAAATCAATTTCCTTTTCTTCTAAAAGATATTGTTCATATGAATTACAAATTGGCTCAAATAACTCTAAAAACTTTGTAGCCCGTTCATTTTCATCTTTTTTTGCTCTAATTTTTAGATTTGAAATTTTTTCGTTGTTTGATTTGAGCAAGACTGAAAAAGTATCTATTAATTGTGTGAAGTCATCAATATCTTTTTTTGAGTTTTCTTGCAAATACAACCAAAGTTCTTCGTTGGGAATTGGATTAAATTCTACACCCTCGTTTTCTAATTTATTTTGAAGTTGAGATAGTAAGATTCCCTTCTTCTGTTGCCAAGAATATGATTCTATTAAAGTTGTTTGATTGTTTTTGTGTTCTTGACGTTTCCATTCAATACCTTCATTATAAACCTCTTTGGCAGACATTCCATCTTTACCTTTAAACCAGTCAGGAACATTCCAATTTTCATCTACACCAAAATGCTCAATATAAATCTCATATTGAGGTAAATAAAAATCAGGTTTGTATTGCCCAAATTGTTTACTTGCTGTTTTATATTTGTATTTTTCTTCGTACTCATAATCAATTCCATTACGAAATAGGAAGTTTGCAATTAATACTTCTTCCTGACTTTTTAATCGTTCTCTATATGTGATTTTAATGCCATTTTTGATTTTAGTAACCATTTTATAACCCTCTAACTTTTGTTCATTTAGATAGTTATTATGTTCAGAATCAGTCTTAAAGTCATTTATATCTTTATATGGTTTTAGATAGTAGGAAATGAAGTTTAAAAGTTGGTCAAAATAAATTTCACTTTTTTTTGAGTGTTCTATGAAAGAAGAAATACGCTCTAAATGTACCTTGCCACTAGATTCATATATTGACGGTTTTTCATTGTTTACTTCAGCAATAATGTCTATGCCTAATTTATTGAAAGTTTTAACAGGTATGTCAATATTCATTTTATTATAAATCCTCTCTCTCATTTCATCTGACGCCTTGCGTGTAAATGAAATAAGTAAAATTGAACGTGGATTTACATTTTGCCTTTGAGTTAAGTACTTGACCTTGCCAGCGATAGTTGTCGTTTTACCCGAACCAGCTCCTGCAATTACTAATTGATTGTCTTCTTCAATAATTATTGCTTTGCGTTGTTGATGGTCTAATGATTTGCCTTCAACATCACTTAATAGACCATCTGTATATTTAATTTCAGCTTCAACAAAGTTTTCGTTTCTCAAAGCTAAAATTGAATCAATTCTTTCGTAAGTACTTATAAAAGAATCTATTAGTATTTTATCTGCATCAAAATCGGGTAAGTGTTTATATTTAATACTCTTTAATGAATTAAACAAATGTTTTGTTTCTTCTTTAAATCTAAATATCTCGAAGTTAGATAGATATTTTTGTTTGGTTTTGAAATCTTCAAATAGGATGTCAAACTCTCTAATTTGGGATAAATAAGGTTGAATTTCCTTTCGTTGTTGATTGTGTAGCTTTTCAAGTTCTTCACGTTTTCTTCTTTCATTTTCTAAACGGATTCGCTCTTCTTCCTCTCTTTTCAAGTGAAGTTTTTTTCTATGGCTTGAATAGAAAATTATTCCTGCAAGTAAAATGATTGATATTATTATGTATTCCATTTAACTATTTCGGTTTTTAAAGTTTGTAGATAACCCCGCCTCACCAGATATGAGAATTTGTGCACCGTGGTTGATATTTCCGAATCCCAACATATTGTATTATAAGGATTTTTAATCCGAAATACTTACATTTTCATATCTAATGCAAAGTTAAATATTTATTTTTGAAATATAGCGGATTGCAAGTCCTTATAGTACAGAAAGTTAAGATTGAAAATTTTACTGACATGCCACCTTTTGTTGTTTTATAAAGATATAAATCCTGATAGAAAGGGGAACTCATTCAAATAATAATGTTTTTTATCAGTCATTTAAATATACTTAATACCATATTACTATATAAAAATCAATTAAACTTCAATGACCTTATTTCTTATAAGTTTCCAAATAATAAAACCTAATAAAGGAAAAATAGTATAGACTAGAAATTCAGTAATGTCATAAATTTCGACGTTAATACCGTAAGATGAATGACTTCCAATTGGCCAAAAGGAATCAGCACCCATATTACGACCAGCAAAAATACCGTCCGATGCAATGAGTAATAGCCCTAAGTGAATTAATACCCAAGCGAGATAAAATGCCATTGACTTTTTCAAAAACATAAAATTCAAAAAAGATTTATCAATATTATCTACTACCTGTGTAATCTCTTTATCAATTACTACTTCTTCGACTCTCTCCTTTATTAAAGAATTTACTACAGTTTGATTGTGTCCACAATTTGAACAAAACTTTGAGTTATCTGGGATTTGTGCTCCACATTCGATGCAATACATATGATTTACTATTTAGATGTTTAAATTATTTTTCAAGTTTTTTTACAAAAAGGTCTATCAATGAGAACATACGAAAGAACAAATAATCAATATGTGCTAAATCAGTTATTTCCTGTTTGTCTGTTTCAAAGTGTCTTATTTGAAACTTGTTACCAATCTCTGCCAAAATTTTTGCCTCAGTTACTATAAATGTTTCAATTAACGTATTTTCATTTGCTACCAAATTAATAAGTTGTGATGATGAAACTTTTTTGTTGGAATTGTAAAATGTTTTTATTCTTTCAAATGCGTCCCAGAGTTTCTCTATGGCTCTAATCCTATCGGAAATTTTAGGATATAAAATAAATTGTGTTGCCTCAGTTAAAAGTTGGTTTAAAGTTGCATCTTTTGTTTGAAATTTACGATTAATCATTTGTACTAATACTTCTTGGATTAATCGGATGATTTTACCTTCCACACTTAATTGGTATGCAATTCCATTTCTTTCAAATAGAGAATTAATTTCTTCTCTGTATTTCTGTTTGCTATTTCCCGTATCTATAAAAGTTAGATGATAATGATTAAAGTATTCGTGAAAGTTGCCTATTGGTATTGGGTCATAAAGATGTCTATAACAAAACTCAATTATGTCTAAAGTCGTGAAGGTGTCAATTTTATTTTCAACATCTTTTCTGTCTATTTCCCAATCATTATAATTCGTTATATATTTTTCCTTTCTTGTAATAGGAATTTCTGCTTTTGGAATAAGTGATTTTAATTTATCATAAAGTAAGGTCGTATTGCAGCCACATATTCCTTGTCCGTCTGGACACTTTTCTGGAAAATCTTTTGACAATGAGTTGTCAGCAATAAAACTTTCAAAAATTGAAACAATTCCATTCCAAACAGGAATGTCAATTTCATTTACCGTTTGTTCTTTTTTTCCTTTTTCTCTATCTGTAAAGTAGTCCATTTTATAGTTTGTTTTTTACAATTCTTCTAAGTTAGCTGTTTCCTCATAGAATAACCAATTACATCTAAATTAATTCTATTAAATCCCAGAATGTATTACCTCTCGCTGGTGCGGATTTGCAATCCGTGCATAGTTCAATTTGTATTACAGATCTTTAATTTGGTTAGTCATATATTGCAAATTTGCGCCAAATAACGGAAATAAGTATTTATAATCAAGTAATTATATAAATTATTACGCAATCATCAACTATAATTAAATTAAATTCCAGAATGCGTTTTTGTTAATTATTTTTTGATTTTCATGTAAAATAGACGGTACTTGATACAAGTTTTTACGAATTTCGTAATTTTTGTTTGAGATATTTACTCCATTTTGAATTAATTCTTCAAATTCATATTTACTGCCTTTACCACAATCAATTATTAGTGACTTTTTTCCAAGAACGTATGCCTTTATTAAATATGGATTACGAATTTCATTTGTTAAATTGTGATCATCGATAATTACTTTTTTGTTTAATTTTAAAAAATCTTCATTAAGAATCAAACTCATACCACGCGCATTAATTAACGGATTTCTCTTATTAATTATATCAACAGAAATTATTTCTACGTTATAATATTCAGCAATATAATTTGCAATTTTAGTTTTTCCAGATCCAGAATTACCTATAAGCAAAAAAAGATCTGTTTCTTTTATTATTTTTAATAAATCATCATGTGTCATTTTATAAATGTTTAATTTTTATTGATTTTAAAATTTTTCTATATAATAGTTATAACAGTAACTTCTTTATTTACAATAATCATTTAAGATTTTAAGAGATAATTATATCGACGTCAAAAAAAATGGTCATATTCTATAGGAATTGAAAGAAATTCATATTTAAATTTACAAAAATAATTAACATAATAAGATTTTATAAATTCTTCCTTAAATTGTCGAATATATTTCTCGAGCATTAATTTGTGATGTCCTTTAGAATAAATTCTTTTAAATGCTGCTATATTATCTTCCTGAATTTTTTCACATTCTATTGTTAATTTCAATTTAAGATCTTCAGGTAGAATAGCCTCATCATCTTTATTAGTTTCACAACATATAGACCTATGAATGTTGATGGGCTTTAACCAATCATCAATATAATTATCGTTTTTCCAATACTCTTGAGAGCTTTCAATATAAAGATCTTCCTTATCATCTTTACCTGGTTTCCGGCGAGACACTCTAACATAATAATCTACTTTATATGATTCAACTGCTTTGTTAAAATCAAAATCATCAATCTTTTTAAATATTTGAATTAAACTATTTATTTTCTTTATTTTATCTGTAAAATGTCTTACTCCGTATATTTCACTATCATATAAGTCATTTTCGATTAAGTGCTTCATCACAGGTGGATTATATAGAAAAAACAAATGCTGAATATTTTCTGGATGAAAAACTGGGTTGAAAATTCGTATATCAATCTTGTATTTTTCATCAAAGAATTTTATATCAGAAACACTAATAATTATCTTTGAAATTTTATCATAAGAGTTTTTGAATTCCTTAATTTCGCAAAATACCAATTTCCAGTCATGTACAATAATATTGATTTTCTTTTCTTGCAAATAGAGTTCTTCCTTTTTATATTGTGGAAGTTTATCTTTAGATGGATTCAAAGAGCACAAGATATTGAAACTCACAGTTTCATTTCGATTTATTCTTAAAATATATGCTAAGTACATTCTGTTCAGTTTTTAAAATTGTTGATATGATTTTTTAAATTCAATTATTTGTTACATTTTCGTAATTTTCGGGTATAGTAAAAGTTAAATTCCCGTAGTCAAGTGTAATCTTATTTTGTGAAATCACAAACTGGTTAATAAGCCCGATAAGTAATACCAATAATAGATTTTTCATATAGTTTTTTACTGTTGAAATAAAAAATTTTAAAAATACAAAGAAACAAAACAATCGTCAATATAAGAAATTTCCGCAAGGCTTGCAGAAAAAGCTATATTATGGCTTCTATCTTTACCATTGCCCTATCAATCTGAATTCGTTTTGGTTCAGCACGATTGCCGGTAATATAGTATTGTTGGGCTATTGTGTCATCAAATTCTTTTACAAATGCTTCACGTATGCGGGAGCATTTCTCGTTAATGGCATTCTTGCTTGGGTCAGTAACATCGGCAATGCTGGCTTCAATGCGGCTGGTATCATCAAACGAACTTATTTTCTTGTAAATCGCCGTCAGTTCTTGTTTGAAATTTGGTAAGCTTTTGAATAATATTCCTTCGGGGTGTTTCAAAAATAGCAGATAAATGGCTTTTGGAAGCGGATGCATTGTGATTTCTTTGTTATATTCGGGCAGCATAATTCTATAGTCTGCTGTTATCAGCAAACTGCTTGTGGAAGGTTTTAGGTCGGTAAGCGATTTTAGCAGCATTTCTTCCACTCCCATAATGCGCAATTTATCCACCCGTTCTTTTATCTCATCTATCAATTGTTGTGACAGTTGCCAAAAATCGAAATCGGCACGTTCTTCTTCACTTTCAGGGCTTCCAATTGAAAACCGAATGTCATCGTTCACCATGGATAGATAAAATTCAATCTGTTCCCAAAGTTCTGTATCGAGATTCAGTTCAAAATAACTGAACATCAATTGATTGTCAGGGTTCATCTTGTAGCGTATAAAGCCCTGATTGAGTGTATAATCATCGTGTAAATGGTTGAATAAAAAGGAATAATCAAATTTGTGTCCCTGTAGCTGATTCACATCAATGTTTTGACCTGGAAAGTGATAATCATAGAATGCCAAATCATTTACCTTTTCTACAAAACTTGGTAAATAAAAAAAGTTGAATCCTTTGTGTGCAAATAAGCGACAAATATCATCGTAATGATTTGCAATGAATTGATTGATAGCTAAGTGGTTTTCTGTTTCAACATAAATAATTTGCTTATTATCAGGTTTGAAACCTAAATTGCTATCAAAGTAAATTATCTTTCGTATGTTACTATCAAGCCTTTTTTGATATAGTTTTTCAGCAACTACTTCATCACGCTTTTCTTTGGCTCGTTTTATAATTACAAACAGCATAAACGCAGCTAATAAAGAAATAATGATAATTAGAAATGTGGTCATAGTGTATATAGTTTTTCTTTTATTTTCTCCCAAACAAGGCCTTAATCACCGCCCCACCTATCTTCCGTTCCAATCCATTTTTGGTGGTCGGAATGCCAGTTTGTCGGGCTATTTGTTGCTTTACTTGTGTTATTCCGAGGAATCGTTTGAGTGAAAAGGAGAATCCGCGCATGGTGTAAACTTGGTTTTAAATGGTTATTTTTTGCTTTTTACTATCTCTATTTTTTAAACCCTCATAGATAGATAAAACAATTTGTATTTAGTGAAATTTTGTAAGTCAAATTTCTTGTTTAACAACATGTTTTGGGGCTATTGAAAAAGTAGGTATTGGAAAAGGCTTTGTAAGTTTCTCCAAAACCACATTCGCCCAAGCAGTCGGTGTTGGGGTTGTAGTGCTAGCGTTTGTGAAATCCTTCTTGTGTCATAAGTTCTTAATCACTATCAACCGGCTTTTGAAATTAGTCGTTTGATAGTGAAAAAATATATTTTTATTTATTTCTTCCCAAACAAAGCCTTTATCACAGACCCACCAATCTTCCGCTCCAGTCCACTTTTAGTAGCTGGAATACCGGTTTGTAGTGCAAATTGTTGCTTTGCAGCAGTGATTCCGAGGAATCTTTTGAGTGAAAATGAGGATCCGCGCATGGTGGTAGGAGGTTTAAATTAATGCTATTATTAAGGGCTCAAAAATACGAATAAATTTTCACGGATTAAATAAAACTGCTGTAAAACATTAAAAATAAATTAGCGGTATTTTCAATAAGTTTAAGTGAATGCTTCTAATATATTTGCAGTTAATTCTGATATGTGAGTGTAATATTGTTGTATCAAACTTCACTCACTTCCGCATTTTCGCTTGTCAATTCATTATCTTCATTATTTTCATTCTCTTCCTTTTCTTTGCGGCGTAGTCGGCGCGTGGTGGTGTTGCGCAGTTGGGTGCGTGCCATTTTCAAAAAATGATTTGTGATGTTGATGAGTTCTTTTTCCTCTACTTCGGGGTGAATGAAGAGGTACATGTCTATGGTGCGGAGGTACAAACGAATTTCGCTTATCAATTTTTCTTTTGTGGGCAGGGTAGTGTTGGGTGCCGGCTGCTCCTTTTGCGCTTCTTTTTGCGCTTCCACCAGTTGGTTTATTTCGGCATCAGTTTCGTTCAGCTTATTTACAAATCGCATGAGTCCTAGCTGGGTTATGCTATTGCTAAAATCACTTTTGTTTTTTAAATAGCTGTTCAGCGTATAATGTATCGTTGCTTTTTCTGAAATTATTTTTTTGTTGTAATTTTTAAATAGTTTGGTCAAGGGTGCTTTAACTATTGACAATGCATTCGCATCTTCATTAAACTGTGCATGGCTCAAAGCTTTAATATGAAACAGCATTGCGGCCACAAGTTTATCGGTGGAAGTGCGTAGTTTGGTTATTTCTGGCGTGTGTAATTGCTTACGTGGCTTAGTTGCCAATACTTTAGTGAGTGGCTTTTGCTCTTCAAGCCGATTGATGGCATTGATTAAGTCGGGAATTGTGGTCTTTTTGTAACTTGTTATTGATAAAAGTTGATGATACAATGCCTTTAAGTCAGCATTTTTCAACCTATCAAATCGAACGGTAATAAATAAACTTTTCATAAGGAAATAATTAAAGGTGCAACAAAATTTTGCAGCATTAACCCCAATCTACATTTTAAAATCAAGGAATATCAGCAAGTTTGGTTGAATTATGAATACAAATTTATGTTTTTTATTTTGGAAAGATGCATTATTAGAAAAAATGATTGATAAAAACTTTGCGGGAGTGCATTTTTCATATCAATATTATAGAAAATTCTTAGGAAAATAATAAACGTTGCATTGTTATTATAGAAATTTTTCGGGGGAGTGCTTGTTTACATTTGATAATTGTTGAAAATTTTCAGGAAAGTAATAAACATTGTATTGGTTTTATAGAAAAATTTATGCGTAAGTCTAATTTACATATCAAAATTATGGAAAATATTTTAGGGAAGTATAATTTATATATTACATCAATGGTTCGGAAAGTTGAGAATGATAAAAGTAATGCTACATCGTTCATTCTGCTTTGTAGAAATAGTCAATGTAGCTTTACGTTGTCTATTTTGCTTTTATAGAATCAACAATATAAGCTTACATTGCTGATTTTGATTTGTAAGAATTAGCATTGTAGAGTTACATTGCCAATTTATACAATGGGAAGTATGAAAAGGAGCTTATTAATATCTAATCAATTGTTTTAATTGTAAAAATTAGATACAGAATTGTTCGTATAAAGAGTATAATGATGTACCAACTTTTTTGTAAGTTTAGATTCTCCGTTCTGTATTCGCAACTGACAATCTGCCAACAATCTTAATTACCCTATTAATACCGCAAATTTAGTGATAATTTTTTAATAGCGCAATAGATGACCCCATTCCGTTAAATATTAGTTTGACACAATGATATTACGAATAATGAGCAGCCTATTTTTCAATCAATCAAAGTGTGGTAGATATATAAATGTACTATTCTGTCGAAAACTTTCAATTTGTATTCGGCAAGTTGACAAAGCGCGTTTAGGTCGGTATTAGTAACCTCTAACATTTCAATAATTTCAATTACTTCCTATTAATGC
The DNA here is from genome assembly GCA_903911085.1 of uncultured Bacteroidales bacterium. Classification (GTDB taxonomy): domain Bacteria; phylum Bacteroidota; class Bacteroidia; order Bacteroidales; family Paludibacteraceae; genus Paludibacter. Next base: position 125,482 of record CAIWCC010000214.1, read on the forward strand.
TAACTAATAAGTATACCCACAACTTTATTGAATTGTTAGTTGTTCATTTGATAAAGCGTTGGATGTATAAATATCAACCTATAAATAATGGTGTTTGTGATTTCCGTATTGATTTTAAATACAATTTTTGATTTATGTGAATATTAATGTGTCATATTAATGTCTCACATCAATCAATATTGGCAACAATAATCTACATTTTGCAAAAAAATCAAATGATTTCATTTGAAAAATCAAAATTGTCAACAATTTTCTTCAAAAAATACCCAGTATAACACTAAAAACCTTCCTTGCTTTGTTGATTTACTAGCAATCATAAAGCCATTTTTACGATTTTCAACCCATTTTCTTGCAAATTTCACTGCATTGCAATAATATTTGAAATTTTTTTTCTGTTGAAACGAGTTTTCATTCAGGAGTTTAAGGGGAAAACATGTTTTATAACAGAAATATTTGCAGAAAACATTTGGTTGGTAATATAAAACTGACTACTTTTGCACCCGCTTAGAGAGAGAAGCACAGAATCATTTACTATTATATCATTTACTATTTCCTATTGTAAGACGTATAATATATAAAGTAAACAGCCGCCAAAAAACAAAAAGAAATTTTTTTCAAAAAAGTTTGGTAGTTTAAAAATTTGTATTACCTTTGCAGTCCGTTTCGCTCAATTTTTTTTAGAGTCAATAAAGCTAAAATAAAACAAGCACAAAAAAAAAGTCGTTTAATAGGGAGCTATTAATAGATA
>CAIWCC010000215.1 GCA_903911085.1 uncultured Bacteroidales bacterium
ACCATGAAGGGAATGTTATTGTTGTTTTGTCGCATACAAAACGTTCCCTTCTTTTAAATATTGTTTAAACTCCCAAAAAAGTCAAGACGACTTCTATATATGTTTTGAAAATACTTTGCAAAAATAATACATTTTGATGTAAATTCATTCATTAATATTTAAAATTATCAAAAAAGTAAAAAAGGTTTTCTGTGAATCATTATCTACCGTTCGAAAACATAAGATAATGAAATCACAAAAAACCTTTCTTAAAAATAAAATTCTATCCTATACTTATTTCTTCTTTGCTTTAACCTCTTCTACAATAGCGTCAAGTACAGCAATAGCAGTCATGTTTACAATGTCGCGAACTGAACTTTCTACATCCAAAATGTGAACTGGTTTGTTCAATCCCATTTGAATTGGACCAATTGATTCAGCTAATCCCATTTCAATCATCATTTTATAAGCAGTATTTGCCGAACTAAGATTTGGGAAAATCAAAGTATTTACATTTTTTCCTGCCAATTTAGAGAATGGGAATTTTTTATCGCGAAGTTCTTTGTTCAATGCAAAAGTAACTTGCATTTCACCGTCTACAATCATTTCTGGATATTCTTTGTGTAGAGTATCAACTACTTGATGTACACTTGCTGGACTACCTACCTTATCCGAACCAAAGTTTGAATACGAAAGCATTGCCATTACTGGTTCATGTGCAAAGAATTTTACTGTGTCGTTTGTCAATTTAGCAATGTCAACCAAAGCTTCTGATGTAGGATGGCGGTTGAAAAGCGTGTCAGTCAAAAAGAATGTTCCTTTTTTGGTATTCATTATGTGCATGGCGGCAATATGTTTCAAACCTTCGCGTATTCCAATTACATCTTTTGCAGCTTGTACTGTGTCGGCATATTTAGTGTAAACACCTGTAATCAAGGCGTCTGCTTCACCAGTTTCTACCATCATCATACCAAAGTAGTTGCGTTCGTACATTTTCTCGAAAGCTTCATCGTAGTTCATACCTTCGCGACTTCTTTTTTCGGATAATATCTGAGCAAATCTTGCGCGACGACCTTCTTCTCTATCATGACGAAGATTTACAATTTCGATACCAGTCAAATCAATATCATTTTCGGCAGCAATATTTCCAATTTTTTCTTCATTTCCAAGTAAGATAGGGAAACAAATTCCTTCGGCATAAGCAGCTTCAGCAGCTTTAATCATATTGATATGATTTGATTCTGAGAATACTACACGTTTTGGGTTTTGACGTGCTGTGTCATAGAAACGACGCAACATCTTATTGTCAAGTCCCATCAATTCACGCAATTTATCACCATAAGCTTCCCAATCAGTAATTACTTTTCGGGCTACTCCTGAATCGATAGCTGCTTTGGCTACTGCAGGTGCCACAATGTTCAACAAGCGTGGATCGAGCGGTTTTGGAATAATATAATCGCGACCAAAACTCAAACGTTTAAGATCGTAAGCTGCATTTACTACGTCAGGAACTGGTTGTTTTGTCAATTCAGCAATGGCATAAACTGCAGCAAGCTTCATTTCTTCGTTGATACATTTTGCACGAACATCCAATGCGCCACGGAAAATGTAAGGAAAACCAAGTACATTGTTAATTTGATTAGGATGGTCAGAACGTCCTGTTGCAAAAACAATATCTTGGCGAGCTGACATTGCGTCTTCGTACGAAATCTCAGGGTTTGGATTTGCTAAACCAAAAACAATAGGATTTACGTTCATCGAACGCACCATTTCCTTTGTTAATACATCAGCAATTGATAATCCCAAAAATACATCCGAATCTTTAACTGCTTCAGCCAAAGTAGTAATAGTTCTGTCGGTTGCAAAAGGTTTTTTACGTGAATTCAGGTCAGTACGTTGTTTGTTGATAACACCTTTCGAATCCACCATAACGATGTTTTCCAATTTTGCACCAAGTAACATATATAATTGAGTACAAGAGTTGGCGGCGGCACCAGCACCATTTACAACGATTTTTACGTCTTCAATTTTCTTTCCTACAAGTTCCAAAGCGTTAATCAAACCAGCCGAAGAGACAATGGCGGTTCCGTGTTGGTCATCGTGCATAAGTGGAATGTCCAATTCTGCTTTAAGTCTGTCTTCAATTTCAAAACATTCAGGCGCTTTGATATCTTCTAAGTTGATGCCACCAAAAGTGGGTGCAATGGCTTTTACTACTTGAATAAATTTTTCAGGATCTTTTTCATTGACTTCAATATCAAAAACATCAATTCCTGCAAAAATCTTAAACAACAAACCTTTACCTTCCATAACCGGTTTTCCAGCTAATGCGCCAATGTCGCCAAGGCCAAGAACGGCTGTTCCATTTGAAATAACTGCTACTAAATTTCCCTTCGATGTGTAATCGTAAGCGGTTTCGGGATATTTCTCAATTTCTAAACAAGGTTCTGCAACTCCAGGTGAGTAAGCTAATGATAAGTCTCGTTGCGAACTGTAAGGTTTGGTTGGAACAACCTCAATTTTGCCAGGTTTTCCTTGCGAATGATAGAGAAGTGCTTCTTCTCTGGTTACTTTTGCCATAATCGTTTAATTTATAATAATATGTAATATAAAGGGGGATGTATTTCTGAAATTTGTCGCAAAATTACAAATTAAAATTACAATATGAAAGCAATTTCGATAATATTATTTATAAATATTACCTTTGGAAATGCTGATCATCATAATTGCGTGTAAAGTTATGTCCCCAACGAAAATGTAATTTTGTAAACTGCTGTACTATAGGGTGTAATGGGTAAAGCGTGCCATTGATGGTAGAATCGTAAATTGCACCTTCGGGTTTGTTTGAGCGATACTTATATCCATTTTTCCATCTTAGTGGATTAAAATACGGATTTATATCTATTGCCATTCCTAAAGCATGTTTCGAATATTCAGTATTGCGATAACAAAAGCTTGAAGTATTATTGTCTTTCATCGATAAATTATCGTTCCAATTATAATTTACAATGGGAATTGCCTTTGCTATTTGAAATTGTTGTTGGAGCATAAACCGAAAAATCTGTTTCAAGTCGTTAGCAATCAATTTATTTGTTAGTATTTGTCCTGAGTGAATCATTTTGTCGGTAGAATAATACTGTACATCAATTAACTGCAATTGTTCAATTACTGATTTGGGTGCTTTCGTTCCTGCAACCGCTTCTTCAAAAGTGTAATGACAATCTACTATAACATTATTATTGATTTTTGTTTTATGCCGTTTTTGTTTGGAATAGTCTTCTTTTTTGTTGTGAGAACAGGAGATGAGCGTGCACAAAAATAATATACATAGAATTGTAGTTGGCTTATTCATAGTTTATTAATATGAGAAATATATAAATGTCAAACTAGCTATGGCGATAAAAAACCATAAAACAATTCCCAATAAAAGTGGTTTTGCGCCAACTGATTTTATGACCGAACGTGACAAGCCTGCTCCAATAAAAAAGAGTGTAAGCGTTAGACATTGACGGGCAATAATTACAATACCGTGGCTAAAATAAGTTGGAATCGATAAATAGGTGTTGAGCACCATTGCTAGTATAAAAAGTAGAATAAACCATGGAATAGCTATTCTGTCTTCTTTGGACTTAAAGTAAAATGATGTAAATAATGACAATGGAATTATCCATAAAGCTCGAGTCAGTTTCACCGTTGTAGCCACTTTCAGAGCTTCGTCGCCAAAAGTGGACCCAGCTCCAACTACGGAACTTGTGTCATGAATGGCAATTGCAGCCCATAATCCAAATTGATGTTGCGATAAATGAAGCCAATGACCCAAAATTGGAAACAACAATAAAGCAAAGGCATTCAGAATGAAAATTGTTGCCAAAGAGATAGACATTTCACTTTCGTTTGCTTTAGCTATCGGCCCAACTGTAGCAATTGCACTTCCACCACAAATTGCTGTACCAGATGCAATTAAATAAGATGAAATCTTTGAAACGTGAAAAAACTTGCCCAGTATTAAGCCTAAAATCATTACGCTGATTACCGAAAATATTGTAAACAACATTCCATCCGATCCTGCTTTGAGTGCATCATGAAGATTCATGCCAAATCCTAATCCGATAACCGATAATTGTAACAAATATGTCGATGCTAGTCTGTTAAATTTCGGAAAAGGTATGTCGAGTGTTAAGGCAAAACTTAAGCCAATAAATAATGCTAGGGGTGGTGTGATGAAGGATGTTATACAAATAAGTGAAATAGCCACGTATAAAATGCCATTAAATTGTCTAGTATTTGATGAAAATGTCGACATATCTTGATTTATTGTAAAGAAGCCACAAAGTTACAATTTATGTTGCGATTTTCAAGATTATAATTGTTTGTATTTGGTGCGTGCGAGAAATTTGAAATTTGATAAATTATTTTAAAACTGTCAAAATTATTTTTAATGTTATTATGTCCGTAAAAAATGTCAATCCTTTAGTCATCAGTAATATAAAAAAACATTGATATTCCGTTTTTATTATTCACTGCTTATATGTATATTTGCAAGAGATAAAAAACTTCTATTTGATGCGTCTAAAATCCATATCCATACTTAATTACAAGAATATCGGCGAAGCTGAATTGGTTTTTTCGCCTAAGATAAACTGTTTTATTGGCAATAATGGTATGGGAAAAACCAATTTGTTGGATGCCATTTATTTTCTTTCGTTTTGCAAAAGTCACTCCAATTCTATCGATTCACAAAATATACTCCATAATACCGATTTTTTTTTAATACAAGGTAAATATGAGTTAGGTGAAACCATTGAGGAGATTTATTGTGGCATGAAGTTTCGTCAAAAAAAACAATTTAAGCGCAATAAAAAAGAATATGAACGACTATCAGATCATATAGGCTTGTTGCCGCTTGTGTTAGTTTCGCCTGACGATTCGGCGCTAATTTCCGAAGGTAGCGACGAGCGCAGAAAATTTGTTGACGGCGTTATTTCTCAGTTTAATAAGTCATATCTCAATCAGTTGTTGCAATACAACAATGCCCTAAAGCAGCGAAATGCTCTGCTGAAACTTGAAACAACAATTGATGACTCATTATTAGATATTTGGGAAGAACAAATGGCATTATATGGTAGCTACATTTACGAGCAACGTAAATTGTTTATTGATGAATTTATTCCAATTTTTCAAAACTTCTACTCCTATATTTCTAATGGTAATGAGCAGATTAGTTTGACATATCATTCTCAGCACGATGAACATGATATCAAAGCGCGTATGATAGCCACTCGCGATCGCGACAAGATTTTGGGCTATTCTACTCAAGGAATCCATAAAGACGAGTTGGAAATGATGCTTGATGGCTATCCTATTAAGCGTGTTGGTTCGCAAGGTCAAAATAAAACCTATTTGATTTCGTTGAAATTAGCGCAATTCAATTTTTTAAAACGTACACACCAATTGTCTCCTTTATTATTACTTGATGATATTTTCGATAAGCTCGATTCAATTCGAGTGAAACGAATTGTGGAATTAGTATCAAGTGAAACATTCGGACAAATTTTTATTACCGATACCAACCGCGAACATTTAGATTTAATTCTGCAACAACTAGGACAAGAAGCAGCAATTTTTAAAGTAAATAATGGTGAAATAAGCCAATGATTCATGTCATAATGTTAGATTTTGCTGAAAAAATTCGTATGATATTTTTTGTTCTGATAGCAAATTATTTTTTGCAATAAAATACACAAAAAATATTTTCGGAAATATTTTCGAATTTTCAAAAATGTAAATCGTTGAAATATAAATACATATAAAAACAAACAGAAAACTTTATAATTTGTTGAAAACAAATGATTAAATTAATTGGTAGTTAACGAATAAATGTCTAACATTGCAGTCGCTAAAAAGTATAATCGTTGAAAGACATAAAATACTAATACTAATCTATTTATTCATTTATCGTGGAAACAAAAACATTTACTCCCGAAGAAATTCGATTGGCAGCAGTTGAATATTTTAAAGGAGATGATTTAGCTACTAAAGTTTGGGCGACCAAATATGCTTTAAAAGATTCGTATAACAACACATACGAATTAACACCAGACGATATGCATCGTCGATTGGCAAGAGAAATTGCCAGAATTGAAAATAATTATCCAAATCCGCTCACACAGGATGAGCTTTTTGAATTATTTAAAAATTTCAAATACATTGTACCACAAGGAAGTCCAATGACTGGGGTTGGAAATGAATTTCAGGTGGCTTCCCTTTCAAATTGTTTTGTTATCGGTTTTGATACCGACTCCGATTCTTATGGAGCTATCATTAAACTCGATGAAGAACAAGTTCAACTTATGAAACGACGTGGTGGTGTAGGTCACGATTTGTCGCACATTCGCCCCAAAGGTTCTCCTGTTAAAAACTCTGCACTTACATCTACTGGGATTGTTCCTTTTATGGAACGTTATTCCAACTCTACTCGCGAGGTGGCTCAAGATGGCCGCAGAGGCGCATTAATGTTGAGTGTGTCCATTAAACATCCCGATTCAGAATCATTTATCGATGCCAAAATGGAATCGGGTAAAGTTACTGGTGCTAATGTTTCGGTAAAATTGCACGATGATTTTATGGAAGCTGCCATCAACAATCGTAAATTTACACAACAATATCCAGTTCAATCTAAAGAACCTTGGTTCACAAAGGAGGTTGATGCTAATCCGATTTGGAAAAAAATCGTACATAATGCATGGCAATCGGCTGAACCAGGAATTTTATTCTGGGATACTATCATACGTGAGTCAGTGCCAGATTGTTATGCAGATTTAGGCTACAAAACCGTTTCGACAAATCCATGTGGCGAAATTCCACTTTGCCCTTATGATAGCTGTCGTTTATTGGCTATTAATTTGTATTCTTATGTAAATAATCCGTTTACACCAGAAGCTAGTTTCGATTTTGAACTATTTGATAAGCATGTGGTTTTGGCTCAAAGAATTATGGATGATATTATCGATTTGGAAATGGAAAAAATCGAGAAAATTATCGAAAAAATTCAAACTGACCCCGAAGACGATGTAGTTAAAAGTACAGAATTTCAATTATGGGAAAAAATTAAAGTAAAAACTTCTCAAGGTCGTAGAACAGGTGTTGGTACCACTGGTGAAGGCGATATGTTGGCAGCTATGGGATTCCGCTATGGAACCGATGAAGCTACTGATTTTTCGGAAAGTGTGCACAAAGCTGTTGCTTTATCTGCTTACAGATCATCGGTAATAATGGCAAAAGAACGTGGAGCTTTTAAAGTTTATGATGCAAAACGTGAGGAAAATAATCCTTATATTCAACGTCTACGCGAAGCCGATCCTCAATTGTACAAAGATATGGTGAAGTATGGTCGTCGTAATATTGCATGCTTGACCATTGCGCCTACTGGAACCACAAGTATTATGACTCAAACAACTTCGGGTATTGAGCCGGTATTTATGCCTGTTTATACACGCCGTCGTAAAGTAAATCCAAACGACAAAAATGTTCGTATCGATTTTATTGATGATAATGGCGATTCGTGGGAAGAGTATATTGTTTTTCACCACAAATTTGTAACTTGGATGGAGGCAAACAATTATCCTACTGCTAAAATCTACACCAAACAAGAAGTTGATGAGATGGTTGCAAAATCGCCTTATTACAAAGCAACTGCCAATGATGTGGATTGGATGAAAAAAGTTCAAATGCAAGGTCGTATTCAAAAATGGGTAGATCATTCTATTAGCGTAACCATCAATTTACCTAACGATGCAACTGAAGAGTTGGTTGGTAGATTGTATGAAGAGGCTTGGCGTTGTGGATGTAAAGGTGTTACAGTATATCGCGATGGTTCACGTGCAGGAGTGTTAATTGCTGTTGAAGAAAAAAAGGAAGAAAAGAAAGAAGATAAGAAAGAACATTGTTTTTGTTATAACGAAGATTACCTTGTTCGTCCAAAAGAGTTGGATTGTGATATTGTTCGCTTCCAAAATGCGAAAGATAAATGGATTGCTTTTGTAGGATTATCGAATGGTCGTCCTTACGAAATTTTTACAGGTTTGGCCGATGATGAGGAAGGCATTTTACTGCCAAAAACGGTTACCGAGGGAAAAATTATCAAAACAATTGATGAACATGGCAACAAACGCTATGATTTTCAATTTGCAAACAAAAGAGGCTACAAAACTACTGTTGAAGGATTATCGCACAAATTTGATAAAGAATTCTGGAATTATGCTAAATTAATATCTGGCGTTTTGCGTTATGGAATGCCTATCGATCAGGTAATTAAATTGGTTTCAGGTCTACAATTAGACAATGAATCTATCAATACTTGGAAAGTGGGAGTGGAGCGTGCGTTAAAGAAATATATTCCTGATGGCACACAAATTAACGAAAAACCTTGTCCTGAATGTGGTCAAAAAACTTTGGTTTATCAAGAAGGATGTTTGACTTGTAAAAACTGTGGTTATTCTAGATGTGGATAATTGTAAGATGCTAATTTGTTAGCATGTTATTAGATAAAAAAAACGAGTCATTTAATGGCTCGTTTTTTTTGTCGAAATCTTCAATTCTGAATTATTTAGTGATTCGTTCAAGCCATTTTATCATGGCAAGCATTGTAAACATCGAAATCAAACAAGCTACTACAAAAACAGTCCAAGTGAGTGACATAGGTATACTTTTGTAGAAAATAGCGCCTATAAAAAGCAATTGATTGCCAATGGCTGTAGCACCCAACCAACAACCTTGCATTATACCTTGGTATTTTGGTGGTGCAACTTTTGATACAAACGAAATACCTAATGGACTGATAAATAGCTCAGCAATAGTTAATATTAAATATGTGCCAATTAATAGAAATGGGGTAACTCTTTGTAAATCGGGCAAACCACCCATTGAAGTAATTTCTTCTTTTGTGGGTAAACCTATTGAACCAATGCTCATTACCACATATCCTAGTGCTGCTATTCCCATTCCAATTGCAATTTTCTTTGGTGTGGATGGTTCTTTGCCTCTCGAACGTAAAGCTCCAAAAATTGCCATAATAACAGGCGTTAAAAACACAACGAAAAATGGATTTATTGACTGAAAAATTTCCGCACCTTGTAAAGTTGTAAAACCCAAATCAAGTTTTATTCTACTTAAATCGGTATAATCTTTTGCAAAAAATGTGAGCGTAAGTCCGTTTTGATGGAACGAAAACCAAAAGAAAATAACTACTGCAAATACTGCAAATAAAGCATATAGGCGTTGTTTAATTTCGGCAGCATCCATTTCAAGCGCATTTGAAGATGCTTTGTCAGATGCCAATTTGGGGTTTGGAAAATTCTTTTTGTTTATAATGTAAATAACCAGCGAAATAAGCATTGCCACAATAGCTACTGCAAATGCATAATGAAATCCGGTGGTGAAAAGATTCAAATAATTGCTTGAAAAAGCTCCTAAATCGTTTCCTGTGTAACCAACTTGTGTAGCCAAATCGCGTAAACGAACACTTGCTTCAGCAGAAATATTTCCGCCAATTTGTTCGTGACATAATGTTGGAAGGTCAGAATTGTAAGCATATCCGTGAGAGCTAACCCACCAATTTCGAATACCAACGGCTGCAAAAGGAGCAAAAATTGCGCCCACATTTATAAACATGTAAAATAACGAAAATCCTGTGTCGCGTTGATTTGAGTATTGTGGATTGTCGTACATTTGACCAACTAATGCCTGTAAATTACCTTTGAACAATCCATTCCCAAAAGCGATAACGAACAATCCAAAGCATGTCATTGCCAATGTTAGTGCAAAAGAACTTGCAGGAACTGGTGTTGGCGTAGGTATTGCTATCAGAAAATAACCTATTGTCATTAACACAAGTCCTACCAGAATTGTGCCTTTATAATTTCGTCTTTTGTCGGCAATTATTCCTCCTACAAAGGCTAGGATGTAAATCGAGAAATAAAATATTGAATAAATAATTCCAGCTTTTGTTTCGTCGAGACCAAACTTTGACATAAGAAAAAGTGACAAAATAGCCATCATGGTATAAAAACCAAAACGCTCGCCCATGTTTGCTAATGAGGCTGCCAACAGACCTTTAGGATGTTTTTTGAACATAGATAAATGTATTTATGTCTTTTCAATAAAAGACTTGATTTGTTAATAATTGTTCGATTTTGATTTGCAAATATAATGAAACTGTTTGAATATTCCATTTTTATTCAAAAAAAATATTTGTTTCTTGATATGAAAAGATTAGCCAAGGACTTTTTTATATTTATTATTTATGCATCTTCGTTAATTAGAACTTATGTCAAAGGCTTCATAACCACACCTTTATTTTTTCGTCCATCAACTTTGATAATAATTGGATTTTCGAAACGAACGTGTCTGAGATATTCTGATTCATAAATTGCAGTTTGACTATCTAAAAATATGGTGTCAAAACTTCCATCGTTAATAAATGGGTTGATGGTGAGATACGAGACGCCAAATGATGTTAAGTTTTGAAAAAAATGAGTACCTTGACTAGGATCAATACGGTAATTGGACAACCCAGACTCGACAATGACTTGAGCATTACTGATTTGTGGCCATTTTACTGGAATGCCTAACCACGGATCGGCCGATCCCCAGCGTCCAGGTCCTACAAGTACAAATCGTCGATCTTCAGTTGTTAGTTGCCTATTGATTTTTTCGATATCATATACAATTAATTGATTTTTTGATGCGTTAAAAGCTTCTGTTTTTACGTAAACAATATCAAATACCTCATTGTTGATGCCATGCCCCAATGCACTGTTACAAGTAATGATTGCATTCTGTTCGGGAATTGACCCGATATCTTCACTTATCATTTCTTTGCTATCTACTATAGGTCGGATTTGAAGAAGATAGAAAATGTGTTGTTTTTTAGAAGTATAGTCTAAATTGACTGCAAATTCTATCTCAATAGGTCGCCCCATCTCTGTTTGTGATACATGCAATATCTCTTTTAAAATATCGGCTAATGGAAAAACATTGTGTTGCAATATATTAGCAAAAGTAATAACTTTGCGACCTTCATCGTATAGACCATCATAAATTACTTGATCATGATGATTGTAGGTGGACGCTATAAATTTTAATGTGCCATCTTTTTCTGCATCGGAGACTCTAATTTTCATCAAATTAAATCCATCATCTACTTGAGGTATGAACTGCATTTGGCTTAAATCCAGTGCATTAAAGTAAGTTTGTGTTTCGCGTAGCGCAAAATCCAATGTGCTTGTTTGAAGAATATTATGTGGATAGGCTGGCGAAAACCGCAGAGTCATTCCACCGTCAACAATATATTTGCCAAGTCCCATGGCAATGTTGGCAATTCCATCTTCGGGCTTTTCAGAACCGATAGGATAATAATTGAGTGACCGAGTAACTCCCGAAAATGAAGGATAAAACCGATTTCCATGAGCACTTCCACAGATTTCTTGTAACACAATTGCCATTTTTTCTTCGTCTATAACATTCTTTGTTGCAGTCATATACGCCTTGCTGTCGCGATAAAATACCGACGCATAAACAGCTTTTATTGCTTCGGTAATCATCTCTAACATTTGCGTTTTACTTTCGGCATTATACGGTACCATATATGTGGAATATATTCCTGCAAATGGCTGATAGTGTGAGTCTTCTAGTAAACTTGACGAACGAACAGCAATTGGCGAATTGATGGCACCCAAAAAAGCATGTAAATCAGCAATTAAACGTTTTGGAATGCGCGCTTTTAAAAAATAACTCAATATTTCTTCATCGTCTATGTCGGATAATGCCACTGGATATAAATGGTTTAACTCCATAAATTCCGAAAAATTATCAGTACAAAGCACTACCGTTTTTGGAATAGTGATTTGTGAATTTTCAAATTTTTCAAAACTTTCATTTCGCTTTATCATTGCATCGATAAATGCTAAACCTCGCCCTTTTCCACCTAATGAACCATCGCCAATTCGTGCAAAATTAGAATACTGATCGAATCTATCACGTTGAAAAACGGCTACTATGCCGCGGTTTTTTACTTTACGGTAATGTACTATCGCTTCAAAAATGATTTGTCTAACTGTTTGTAAATCATTTGGTAGATTGTCTAAAACTTTGATTTCTTTCAGAAATTCAGCTAGTGGAAACATTGCGCGTGAATATAACCAGCGCGAAATATTGTTGCGCGAAACATTATATAATAATGATTCGTCGCTAATTTTGAATAGTATTTCTTGTAGACCACGTAGATTTTGAATTCTAGCTTCTTCAGTTCCAGTAATAGGATTCAGAAATACAAAATCGCCAAAACCAAAATTTTCGGTAATTTTTTCGCGTAATTCAATGAACAAGGTTTTTGAATGTTTATTTAAGAATGCTGCGTTTACGCTATCGGCTTTTGTTCGATTATCCTCTTCGGCCGATTCAATGATTATTGGAATATGTTTGTCGAATTTACGAATAGCATTACACAAATTTATACCTGCCATTTTATTCTTTTCTCCATTTTGAGGATAGCTAGCGTCGGTTATTACACCTAGCATATTGTGCTTGTATTTTTCGTATATTTCAATGCCTTCTTCGTAGGTTCGTGCAAATAATATTTTGGGACGACCACGCATTCGAAGCATTTGTTCATGCTCATTAAGCGCCTCAGTCATAAACGAACGCGATTGTTTAAAAACAAATTTATATAAGTGCGGTATTATTGAAGAGTAAAAATGAATGGAGTCTTCTATGAACAGAATCACCTGAACACCAACTGATTCAACATCCTCTTCCACATTCATTTTGTCCTCAACTAGCTTAATAATTGCCAAAAGTAAATCGGAATTTCCTAGCCAGCTAAAAACATAATCAATTGCGCTTAAGTCCTCATTGGCAATACGTTTGGAGACAGATTTTGAAAAGGGTGTAAGTACCACAATTGGAATGTCAGGGAATTGTTTTTTGACCAATTTTGCCCATTCAAAAGGATTGATACTATCGCCACTCGGCATCGAAATAATCAACTCAAAAGAACGACTTTGGAGCAGTGTATTGGCTTCTTCTTCGGTTGACACTAGCGTGAAACGAGGTGGATAACGTAAATTTAACGAAGTGTATTCGTTGAACATTTGTTCATCAATACGCCCATCTTCTTCTAACACAAAAGCATCGTATTTACTGGCAAACAACAACACATTATAAATTCTATGTTTCATCAAATTTGCAAAAGATGTATCTTTGAAATATAATTTCTTTATGCTTCGAGTTTCCATAAAATGATAATTTTCAATATTTACTATCCTACTGTTTCAAAAAATGAATTTTTTTTCTTGTGTGCAAATTTAAACCTTTTTATTGGATATGCACCGTAAATTTTAATTATTAATGCTTCATGATTGTAAAACTAGAAAACACACTTAAAATTTTTGTTTTTAATTGTAAATAACGTGCCAAAATCCAATCAAATTTATGTGCTTCAATCAAAATTCCAACAGAATCAAATTAATATTCTCGAACTATTTTCAATTAGAATTATTATCTTTGCACAATGCAAAATACAATAAAATATATTCAATCCGAGCTGTTGGGATATTATCCTGAAAATGAAATCAAAAGTTTTGGTTATTTATTAGTTGAAAAAGTCACAGGTTTTTCTCGTACCCAATTAATTATAAATAGCAATTATGTTTTCACTGAAACACAATTTAAAGCTGTTGAGGCATATATTGGCGGCTTGAAAAACTTTGTGCCAATACAATATCTTTTAGGAGAAACAGAATTTTATGGACTTCAATTTTGTGTTAATAAAGCGGTGTTAATTCCACGTCCTGAAACTGAGGAATTAGTAGATTGGATAGTTAATGATAACAATATAAAAACAGAATTACGAATTCTGGACATTGGCACAGGGAGTGGATGTATTGCCATTGCATTGAAAAGTGTTTTTGCCAATGCTAATGTTGATGCATTTGACATCTCGGTTGAAGCTTTACAAACGGCAAATATCAACGCAAAAAATAATGGTTTGGATGTGAATTTTGTTGAATTAAATATTCTTGACTCAAATGAAAATCTTGAAAAATGGGATATAATTGTAAGCAATCCACCTTACATTCCCGAACTCGAAAAAGCAGACATTTTGCCTAATGTGCTAAATTACGAACCGCATATTGCTCTATTTGTGCCTGATAATGATCCGCTCATTTTTTATAGACACATTGCTGATTTTGCAAAAAAACACTTGTTCCCCAATGGCAAATTATATTTCGAAATTCATCGAGATGCTGGGGAGACTACCAGTAACTTGCTTTTAGACTTAGGATTCACTGATGTTGAACTTCGTAAAGACATTTCAGGAAACAACCGAATGGTGAAAGCTCGCTATGTAAATGTCTAAACATCATCATATATAATACATTCTCCAAACATCACTCTGACAATTTACATCGATAGAATTGTTAATAGATTTTAAACCATGGCAAAACTGCAAAAATACCAAACTTGGATTCATTATTTACTACTTTTATTTGGTGTTTTATGTATCTCGTGGTCGGCTATTCTTGTAAAATTGGCTGATATTAGCGGTTTTGGTTCTGCATTTTATCGTATGTTTTTTGGCGCATTGGGTATAATACCAATATGGCTTTGGTTTAAAAAACCAATTACAGATTTGAAAGGTGTGAGAGTTGCTATAATTTGCGGAGTAATATTTGCCTGTGATATTGCACTTTGGAACACTTCCATATTGCTTTCAAAAGCCAGTATTTCAACACTCTTGGCTAATTTGGCGCCAGTTTGGGTTGGTATTGGAGCATTGTTATTTATGAAAGAAAAACCAACTAAAATTTTCTGGATTGGTACAACAATTTCTTTAATCGGGGTGTCGATAATTATTGGATTTAATCAGATATTGGAATCACATTTGAATTTCGGAAATAGTCTTGCCATTTTAGCCAGTATGTTTTATGGGGCATATCTACTCACTGTTCGAAAAGGAAGAATTAGCCTTGATACTTTCTCTTTTACTGCCATCTCAATGATTTCTAGTTCTATAGTTCTTGGACTTATATGTTTGCTCACATCTACCCAAATGACAGGTTTTAGTAATGTTACTTGGTTGACATTGATTACTTTAGGTTTAGTGCCGCAGTTGCTGGGTTGGCTTGCTATCAATCAAGCTTTGGGACATATTCGCCCAACTGTTGCATCGGTTAGTTTGTTGAGTCAAACAGTTTTTACGGCCATTTTTTCTATCTTTATTCTTCATGAAATGCTTACTTTACAAGAAATTTGCGGTGCACTTGTAGTGTTAGTTGGAGTATATTTGGTAAATAAAAAAGCGGTACAATAATTTCTAATTCAATTATATCCATATAAATTTTAGCTTTCTCCAAATTGATACTCCAAGTTGTTTTGTAAATTGAATTGATAATTATTTAGTAAATCAAAGAGATACATTCTCTTAGTACAAAATAAAAGTCAGATTTAAGTGCCAACTCAGAATAAAAGTGTATTTTTGGCAAACAATTAAAACTAAATGTCATGAAAAAGCTACTTTTACTTTGTCTAAGCTTGAGCTTATTTCTTGTAGCACAAGCTATTTCTATTAATTTGACTAATGCTGGTACGCTCACCACAGTACTATCTGCTACCGAAAAAAGTACTACCACTTACCTTACTGTTACTGGAAATATTGACGCTAGCGACGTGAGATGTATGCGCGAGGAAATGACTAAACTGGCTATTTTGGATATTAGAGCTGTTAATATTGTGCCTTACAACGGTAGTGCAGGTACTTCTACTGCAAAATCGTATCCAGCCAATGAAATGCCAGCGAGTTCTTTTTTTAATGTAAATTTAGGTGGAAAACACACGTTAAAAAGTGTAATTCTTCCGACTTCAATTACTTCTATTGCCGAAAATGCTTTTTGTAATTGCGATTCATTGACTGAAATCACTATTCCGACTTCTGTTACATCAATTGGTGTCAACTCATTCATTTTTTGCAATAGCTTTCAAGGTTTTTTAGTCCAATCTGGCAATCAGAATTTTTCGTCGGTCGATGGAGTGTTGTTCAATAAAGACCAAACATCAATAATCCAATATCCAAACGGAAAGTCAGGCAGTTATACAATTCCTGCTACTGTAAAATCTATTGAAACTTCTGCTTTTACAGCATCCAATTGGTTGACAGATTTTTTTGTTGATGCTACAAATACAAATTTTTCGGCTGTTGATGGCATTTTATTCAACAAAGATAAAACCATTTTAATTCAATATCCTTCTGGTAGAAGTGGTGCATATACAGTTCCCGATTTTGTAAATTCAATTTCTTATGGTGCTTTTTCTAGATGTAGTAAACTATCCAGCGTAATTATTGGCGATAATGTTACTACTATTTCAATTTCTGCATTTAGTGTTTGCGAAAAACTTGATAGTGTAACTCTAGGCAAATCTGTTGCTTCCATAGGCGATAATGCATTTGCTTTCTGTGGTAAACTTACAAAATTTGTTGTGAATGCTGCAAACCCAAATTTCTCAACAATTGATGGTGTTTTATTCAATAAAAATCAAACAAGTTTAGTTTTATTTCCTGTCGGAAAAACTGGAACCTATACAATTCCCAACTCGGTTACAACTATTGGTACATGGGCATTTTATTCTAGCAAATTATCAGGCGTAACCATTCCTACTTCAGTAGCATCAATTGGAAATTCTTCATTTTTCTCAAGTAGATTATCTGCCGTAACCATTCCAAATTCAGTTAAAACTATTGGAAATGATGCGTTTGGGTCATGTAGCGCACTCACTAGCATTGTCATTCCGAACTCTGTGACATCTGTTGGAAATTCTGCATTTGCCTATTGTACAGGACTTACCAGCGTTACTCTTTCGAATTCTATTACCGAAATTGCTAATTCTACTTTTGACAATTGTGCTAAATTGACAAGCATTATTATACCAAGTTCGGTGAAAACAATTGGAACAAATGCTTTCCAGTATTGTGGCTTAAATGAAATAATTGACATCCCCAATTCGGTTACTGCAATAGGTGACTGGGCTTTTGTGGGTTGTTATAGTTTGAAAGGTATAACCATCGGTAATTCAGTTACTTCAATCGGATTTGGGACTTTTTGGGGGTGTATAAAAGTATCAAGTATAAACATCCCAAAGTCGGTAAGTTCTATCGGAAGTTATGCGTTTTTTGGTTGTGGAGCATTATCATCTATATCGGCATTTTCAACTATTCCAATAAACTTAAGTTCTTCAGTAGATGTATTTAATGGAGTAAACAAAACTATTTGCATTTTAAATGTGCCAATAGGAAGTAAAACTTCTTACCAATCGGCAGCTCAATGGAAAGATTTTGCAAACATTAATGAAACAATAAGTGGCTTGCAAACGCAAAGCGTTGAATCTGTAAAACTTTATCCCAATCCAGTAATTGATGGTTTTCGTGTAGTTGGTTTGAATGGTGATATTGAAGTTAAAGTAATCGATTATAGTGGAAAAACTTTAATTGATAAGCATGTTTTTTCTACTGAATTTATTTCTCTAAAGACTTTACCAAGTGGAATTTATGTTATAAAACTTATTTCAAATAATAATACTATTGAACGGAAAGTATTGAAACTGTAATAATGATTTTTACATGTTATAAGAATAAACATAATGCCCAATAAGATTATTTCTTGTTGGGCTTTATGATTAAATAATTGATTTTTATATTAGTTGTGAGGGTTGAAGTGTGTTTACATAATCACACATTCCGACAATTTTACATGTTTGTTTACTTCGCCAAGCATTTCAAACGATTCTTCATCATAATCGAAGCCAGTACATCTACCTTTGATTGTAACAATGTCACCAACTTTATATTTATCAATTATAGCTTTGTTTTTAGCCACTGACACACTGTCAAGTTGGCAATTAATACCTACAGCTTCGCCGAGCAAATCGATAGTTACATTACCCGAATCTTCTACTTTTTTTGAAGCAATTTTTCCTGTTGTCTCAATTATTTTTGGTCCGTCCTCTCCAATAAAATTTGGAATAGCACTAGTTTTTCCAGCTTTTACCCAATCGAGTTCCACTTGCTTAAGTAGTTCTTCTGCCGACATGGTTATCTCTGGTTCTAAATCAGCTGGAGTAGTTCTGTTATTTTGGCAATAAACAAATGCGTAATATGCATATCCTCCTCCACCAAGTGCACCAGCCAAACCCAGAGCTAGAAATACATATAGTAATGATTTTTTTACTTTAGTCATAATAATTATTTTTTACATTATCAATTATCAATTATCAATTATTTCGTATAAGGCAAATAAGTGAATTCTACATTTACTTCTACGTCTTTTTGAATTTTGTCTTTTACTATTTCAGGAATAATAATGGCGAATTGCTCTGCGGTAACTGTAAAATATGCAGTTGCTTTAATTTTTCCATCTTTCACAACAGCAGTTCCTTCTTTTTTGATATTCACAAATTTTCCATGCATTTCCATAACTCCCTCAACAATGCGTTTGTAAGTGCCATTTTTTGTAAAGTCAATTGACGCAATATCTGCTACTTTTGCTTTAAACTTTACCTTAGGAAATTTTGCCGATTCAACATAATTTTCATTGAAATGTTCTTCTACCAATTGGTTGTCAAACTTAAAATCAATTAGAAAAGCACTTACTATCATATCGCCCGTTTTTACATCCAAAATGCTTGTAACCTGACGGTTGTGTGCTTCAATTTCTTTAACTGGTGTTTTTGAATGAATCCAAACATGACCAGTTTTCGTAATATATTTATCTTGAGCCTTTATGTTTGAAAATAAAGTTACAGATAAAATCGCAGTTAATAATACATACTTTTTCATACACTTCTTGTTTTTTTAATTGTTTATTCCTGTTATTAAATACTTAACTTAGAATTTGTCATTCTTAATTCTTAATTTTTAATTATTAATTATCAAAGTCCTGCTTCTTTTTCAATTTCTCCTCCCTTATCTTTACGTTTGATAAGTGGAAAAACGCGTGAGATTTTGAAACCTAAATGAACATCGCCTTTCAACCACTGACCTGTGGTATTGGTGATAAAACCTCGTTCGGTATTCCATGTTGCGTTGGTAAAAAACAATTGGAATACGTGCCCACCTGTTTCTATATCAAAACCGATTGCTAATGGGTTGTAAGTAGTTGCCGAGTGAGAAGTAAGTGAGTGATAATATTCAACATTAAGACTCACACGACTGGCAAATTTATAACGTCCACCAATCCCAACTGCAAATACATTATTTTGATCTAAAGGATCAACTACCAAATTGCGATGAACAAAAGTGGGCATTAATTGTAAAGACAATTTCTCAGTAAATTTTCGTGCTATCAATACTTGACTTGTATATGAAAATTTATTACTAAACATACTATCTAAAACGGTAACAGGATGCGTGCCTTTCATATCAGCACCTAAGAATACCGAAACTGAAACAGGCATGTTTACTTTTCCTTTGGACTGTCGGAGTGCAGAAAATTTTACAAATCCATCTACGGTTTTCTCAAGTGGTGAACGACCAATACCTACCATTACCCAGTCTGTAATACCATAATCCAATGTTAAATGAACAATGCTGGCATCCAAACCAAAAGCATCGTATGAACCCGAACTGAATTTGCCAAAACGATGGTCTACCCTAAAATCAAGCTGTCCAGTTTGCATTCTTTCTATTGATTGTCCATTCATCAACCGGGTTGCTTTAAAAGTGCCAGTTGCAATTTCTGTTCTCTGCTCTGTCTCACTTTCTAGCAAAGCGTCTAAATCTACAGCTTGAGATATTACATACGCTGAGTTTAGAAAAAAGATAAGAGATATTAAAATAATTCTTGTATTCATAATGAATCATGTTTAAAATTTATTATGAGTATCCGCTTGGATACCTTAATTATTGTTTTTATAACTTACACAAGCAATAAGAAGCCTATCAAATAATTTATCTCCAAAATATCGTCTATTAAATTTATAGCAATACTCATTTAAATAACTCTGTAAGTATTGTGGCTCAATATCATGATGAATATCTAATAATAAACGTTTTGCATTACTAATTGCAATATGTACCCACGGCAGTATTTCGTTAACTTTGTCTTTTGGGATTATTTGTGGTCTATGTTCAATATCAATGTCTTTAAATTTGCTATATGAATTTGAATTGTCAGTATCAATTATTGATTTCTCTTCAATATTTTTCTCCACTAACAGTTTTATCGTTTCTGATTTTAAATCATTGATAACTATCATTCTAATGTGTCCAACCTTTCGAGGTTTCCCTTTTTTTGTTGTTTGACCATCAACTGGAATACTTTCAGCCATAACTAATACTTTGCTCTTTTTCTGACTTCCTCTACCTCGTTTTAATGGTTTATCTTTATCAGCATCACTAGCGATTGTAGAAAAGAAACCCTCATCCAACTCAATTACATTTGCTAATTGGTACTCTTCATCTCTTTTCCCCATAACTTCTCGTAATTTATGAAGCATCAACCAAACAGGTTCGTACCTATTATGACCTAATTGTCTTTGAAGTTCAAGTGCTGAGAAACTCTTTTTCGTTGAAGTAATTAGATGCATTGCTATAAACCAATATCTGAATGGGAGTCGAGAACCATGTAATGCAGTTCCACTACGTAAAGTTGTTCTGTTCCCACAATTACTACATTCATATTGACTCTTATTTTCAATCCAACGATGTGTGCTACCATTACACATAGAACACTTCACACCTACGTTGTCTCGTATCTCCTTATATTTCAGTATACAACTTTCCTCGTCTGGAAATTGTGCTATAAAATTCAGTAAGTTCATTATCCTTGGTTTTTAATGGAACACAAAGATAACATATTTTTAGGTATCCAAGCGGATAATCATAAAATTTATTCAATGTTTTCTGTTGAGTATTATTTACTTTGAGCTGCGCCTGTTTTCAACCACTGAATTATTATCAATGTTTCATTGACCGAAATCCCACCAAATTCTGCACCTATCATTGTACCACCAGGTTGCTTTACGGCTTTGTACAACAAAGAATTTTCAAATCCAGTTGAAGAATTTACCCATGTACTATTTACTTTGGTATAGTCTAGTACATTTACTTTCTTACCGTAAGGTGCTACACCATCATGACATTTTGTACATTTTGCAAAAATGCCAGTCACTTCAGAATCAGTGTAATAATACTTATCTTTTAAGACAAAATCAGGTTCTCTATTATTCTCGCAAGCACTTACAAGAAATAATAACACAATTGCCAAAATGAGATTTAATTTTTTTTTCATACTCTATTAATCTATTTAATGAAACATCTATTTTTATAATTATTCAAAATTCTTTTATTATTGACCAGAATACACATGAACGCTACTTTGAGCCGATGGCAAATAATTTATACCAAACCAACATATTAGCAAAATAACAAATGAAAAAGCCAATATCCAAAGCGGTCCAATTATCTTATTTGGGTGGCTATGACGGTAATGAATATACACCAAGTATCCTAACCAAGTAATAAATGCCCATGTTTCTTTAGGATCCCAAGTCCAATAATTTCCCCATGCTTCTTTTGCCCAAAGAGCTCCAAAAATTAATCCTAAAGTAATAAATGCATAGCCAAGATAAACTAAATTGTCAGCTAGTTCAATGATTTTATTTTCGAGTTTATTTCTATATTTAAGCAAAATCAAACCCTTAATTGCAACAATAGCAGCTCCAGCCAAAAAAGCATAAGCAATAATATAAACTATTACATGAGGCACAAACCAAATACTTTGTAATGCTGGCATTAGGGCTTTGTTGTGCATCTCAGGCTTTAAATAATTTAAGAGCAGAAACAAAAATGTCATTCCGAAACAATAAACCAAAAACCACTTGTATTTCCACTTCACATAAGAAACATATCCAATAATTGATAAAAATAATGCGTACCAAAGTCGTGTTTCACCTAATGTTTTTAATGGTGGTCGACCTAATGAAATCCAAAGAATTGCAACAAAAGCAATTAAAAATAATATTCCAATTACAGAAAATAAATGTGTTGTATCATTTATTCGCTTATTGTTATTCATCATTGCTAGCATCGCTAGACTAAACATCAGAGACGAACTAAAAAAAAATATTGCGTAATTTGACCACTCCATAACTTGATATTTATTTCTTACCTCTCCAAAAAACAAAGAATGAACCTATAATCAACATCCCTAATCCAAAAAAAACAAAAGGTTGCCAAGGTTCTTTAATCAACTCAATAGTAGATGTATTTGACCATTTTCCCTTCTTATCACTAAAACTAAAGATGTACATTTTCCAACCATCATAGTTTTGAGGACTATTAATTGAAATTGTTTTTAATTTTGATACTTCATTTTCGACAATTTCTATTCCAAGGCTCATTTCTTTTTGCTGTGGAAATAGCATTACCAAAGTGTGGGATGCATCAAGCGATATACTCGTTTTATCAAACAATTCATTTCCACTACATATCCAACCTTGTGTTTTTTCATTTGTAATAATATTTTCCACTTGTACAAAAGCTGCTGGTGCTGAACCTACAGTGTCTAAAGAAATTACATTGTTTCCAACTTTTATAGCTGATGGATAGTATTTAGTTGTCAGAATTGACCAATCCTTTAATCTCTTCGAATTATTTTCAGTTACTTCAACTGTATTTGTTGATTTATTTATGTTATTCATGGATGTTTCGCTATCCATAATGGCTATTTTGGGATTGTAATTTATGAGTTTAAAATCTGTTTGTTTAATTTCAAATGGTAATCCAAATACACTACCATGCTCATTATAAGCATAGTTATTGAACTGTGAGGTCGAAACATTCATCCTTAAATGTGTTTGATCTGGAAAACCAAAATTGGCAGCTGTTAAGGTAATCCACAAGCCAAGATGATTTAAAATATACCAAAAATTTCGTTTCTTAAATGGGTAAATTCGTTTAATGGTGGCAAAACCCAAAGTAATAATAAGTATGAAGAGCGAAAAAATGTATGCCCAATTATAAGCTATATTATTTAAACCAAAATTTTGAACCAATTTATTATTTGACTCTTCTTGCGTAACAAATCCCATTAAAAGTGAAATAACCGAAAACCCAACGATAGAACTTATTGCAGCTTTGGCTGATGACAACCAAACAACAAAGGAATTGTTCTTATGCTTAAAATGACCAGTAACTATTAAAACGATAATCAACAAAAGCATTATCAAGTTTACTGGAAATTTTAAAATTGTAACATTTACTGCTCCAACAAAAAACTGCAAGAAAAAGCCAATTGCTATTAAACTTCCTACAATCAAAAAGCTTTGTAAATATGAAAGCTCTTTGAAGTTGAAGCTGCCTCGGTTTTGTTGTATCATTTTTTATAGTAATATTAAAATGGAGGTAATAGGGTTTTTGTCATTTACAAAAACCCTATTTATAATAATAAGAAGAGTCAATTAAAATGTTGCTACGGTAGCAAATTTCAATTTTAAATCAGGTTTCAATCCATGTTCGCCATTACCATTATCAAAAATAGCAAAACCAAATTGGTAAGTTTTTGTAATATTAAATTGAGTGTCATACAACGGGTCAGCCGTCACTAAACTTCTTTTCACTTCTACAACCCAACCTTTACCATCTACATATTTGGCATAAGTCATTACATCACCTTTACTTCCAGTAATTGGACCTCTATTTATAACCGAAAAGATTTTTTTCGATCCCGTAATAGAATAATCAGCTGCTGCTGCATTTGGGTCAAGTTTTGAACCGTCTTCCATGGTCAAAACACCATTCAAATCAACAGCTGTAACCAACTTTGCTGTTTTATTATCGATATCTGCTTGATCAATTACAATTTTTCCTGTTTTTTCAGTTAGCACATACCATGGAACTGCTATTTTTGTTGTGCCAGTACTTCCTGTTGGAAGCAAATTTTGGCTATTTGTAGCACTTGCTAATGGAGTGGCAATTTGTGCAGCGTTAAGAGCATCTGATTTACGACCTGAAGTAAAACCACCTACAGCAGTAGTACTTGGAGTTTTAACTGTAATGTAACCATCTTGTAATTGGCTAGAAGGTTGAGATTGAACGCTTCTCCAATGCCAAAGATCTGCATTAAATTCGGCAACATCGGAATAGTGATCATGAATATTATTATTGTCGGTATGACAAGTTGACCAACATGTATATTTATCCCAGTTCACATTGCTCGAAATAGGGAAAGCCATACCAAATTTATCTTCTCCGTATTTCTCAGTTGCCGAAAGTACATTAGTTGGGCGAGTCCACAATTTAGTAGTGGCATTGAAATACCAAGCTCTTTGATCAACACTTTTTGTCAAATCGTCAATTTCTACCAAAAAATAAATGTTAGTTGCATCGTACATTGAACGCAAAGTGAAAGTGTATGATTCGCCAGCGAAATACTTGTAAAGACCGTCAAAAACATCAGCTCCAGGCATTGTTGTTTTGTTCGATAATTTGTTACAACCTGCCCATGATGCATCAATTACACCGTCCATGGTTGGTGCTGTAGTTGTAGCAAGTGAAATAAGTTCTGTTGCACTTGTAACTGGATCAGGTGTAACTGAATCTGTTTTACAACTTTGGGTGGTTACTGCTATAGCAACTGCCGCCATAAGAAAGAATTTGTTTGTTTTCATGATTTGATTTTTTTTTGTTTTGAATACTAAATTTATTTGTAAATCTATGTGGATATTTTCTTTATGTAAATAAAAAGTGAATTCATTTATCCTATTAAAAGTATAAATGCTATCACATAAGTAGCATTGTATGAGAAATAAAAAAGTCTAAATACTTTATTAATACTATCACATTGATAGCATTATTTCGATGACAATTAAATTGTTAAGCTTCACTACAAAAAAACGATCTAAATTAATCTCAACTTGTAATTTGTAAACTTTCTAAATCTTTGCATTCATAGTATGTTTCTTCTATAATTTGTGACAATTTTTTTTTCAATAAAATTGACTCAAAATCTTCTTTAAATTCACCCCAATAGTTTCGTCCCTTACAATCGTGTAGTGATCTGTCACAAAAGTTTAAATTATTGATGCATTCGATAACGACAATTTGTTCAAATGCAGTGTAAATATCCAACATGCTTATTTCTTCAGCCGGGCGAGTCAATCTGTAACCACTGCCTTTGCCTTTTGAATTAATAATTAAACCTTTTAATTTTAACGATGCGATTATTGGATCGAGATATTTTAATGAAATATTTTGATTTTTTGCTATGTCTTTCTGTAGCATACCATTCGGATCGTTCGAACTTGCAATTTCCAACATTGTTCTCAATCCGTAACGTATTTTAGAATTTACTCTCATAATTAAAGAAATTTTTCCGCAAATATATAGGAAAATATTTAATGCTATTACATTGGTAGCATTAAATATCATAATTTATATCAGTTCTAAATAAATAGAGTTCTTAGTGGTCGTTGATTCTTGTTGTAATGTAATGAAATACAAGATGTAATATAGTTTTCTAATTGAACTTTTGTTGATTTTAGTGATTTATTAAAGAATTATTTCTTTATTGAAATATTTCTTTATGAATTAAAATGAAATATATTCGCCTTAAAATATGTCAATTATGTATGAAAATGCGCAATAAACTATTAAATTATTATGTTTGTTGTTTGAATTAATATTGTATATTTTTTTTGTTGAAGATGAATAGAATTGCTATATCAGTAAGTTTACTTAAAATAAGCCGTTTTGGTGAATTCTGACATATTTATAAAAATAACTATGTGTTTTTTAAACAACAACGAACTTATGATGTTATAGACACATATATTTGTTGAAGTTCATAAAGTATTTATTTAGAAATGTTTTTTGTAGTTAATTAGAAGTTATACTTATAGTTAGCTTTTACAGAAAAAAATGAATGAATTATTTCGATAACAAAGTTTGAACAAATAGCAAATTCAGTATAAAAATGTTTACTTTTGCCTTACTAATATTTCAAATACTTGCATGAAAATAATTGACGAAATCAGAAAACCGATACTTTTTGAATTGCAATTGCTTGCTGACACATTTGTCGAACCACTTAATACAGATAATGAACTGTTATTGAGCGTAAATGAGTATATGCTAAATATGAGTGGAAAACAACTTCGGCCAATTATTACAATTTTATCTGCAAAAATATGCGGTGAAGTAAATAAAAATACCATTTATGGAGCTCATTCACTCGAGATTTTGCATACTGCTAGTCTAATTCACGATGATGTGGTAGATGATACGCTCGAAAGACGTGGAAATCCATCGATAAATGCAATATGGAGTAATAAAACAGCCGTTTTCTCAGGCGACTATATGTTTTCTAAATCACTTAGTTATGCCATCAAAACTCAAAATATCGCAATCTTGAAATCTGTTTCCGATATTGGAAATCAACTTACGGATGGTGAGTTATTACAATTGGTGAATACAAGTCTTTCCAAAAGTTCAGAAGCAAATTATTTCACAATTATTCGCAAAAAAACGGCACAATTATTTTCATCATGCGCCGAAGTGGGAGGGTTATCTGCAAATGCTTATTGTGATACATTGAGCCATTTACGAAACTTTGGTGAATACTTGGGTATTTGTTTTCAATTAAAAGATGATGTTTTCGATTATTTCGAAGATATTAATATTGGAAAACCAACCGGTAATGATATTAGAGACGGAAAAATCACATTGCCACTAATTTTCGCTTTGCAAAATTCAATTAATGTTGACGAAAAAAATCAGGTATTAGCATGGATTGAAAGAAAAGATTTTTCAGAAGAAAACATAAAAGCTATAACGCGTTTTACACACAAAAATGGTGGGGTTGATTATTCGATTCAAAAAATGGAAGAATTCAAAAATAAAGCTATCGCAGAACTTGATAGTTTTGTTGATAGCGTTGAAAAAAAGGCTCTAGTTTTGTGTGCCGAATATGCTAGTTCTCGTAAATTGTAAAATATATTGTTTAAAGACTTTTTTGATATGGTATTTTTGTATTTGACAATGTTGACCAGCAATTTTTTCTTAACGAAATAGTTTAATTTACAGAATTCTCATTTGTTTTTAGATTACTATAATACCATTATATCATCTACTCCAATTGGCGTATAAGGTCCTTCTTTAACTTCAAAAATGACTGTTCCCTTTTCCAAAACCTCCAACGAGTGCCATTGCCCAATAGGAATATCTACTCCATATTTTCCTTCGAGAGGATTTAATACAATGGATTCAATCAACTCACAATCTTTATTGTAAAATAATACACGAATGCTCCCACGTAATAATACATACGTTTCTGCGGTATGACAATGTCTATGAATTGGCAGTTCGGTGCCAGGTTCCAATGCATTGAGTAAACGTTGAGCTTTAGCCTCTAGAGTTTCGTGAAAATTGAAATTCATGCGCTTACGTTGACTTACTTCGGCTTGAGATGTAACAGAATCTAGTAAATTTTGGTCAATAAGTGTCATAGTCTAAAATTTATATATTACACATTTTTGTGTAAATGAAAGTATTTCAATTTAAAAATCACATAAGCTACAGCAAGGAGTATTATTGTTGCTGAAAGATAATAATATGGATAGTCGATAAATGCGTAAAATCCTAAAGCAATAATCAATTGTAAGAATGCATAAAAGAGTGATACAATCAGATGTGGAATTTTCAATTCATTAGCTAATAACTGATAAGCATGTTTACGATGTGCATCAAAGATATTCTCTTTTAAAATTATTCTATGAATTATTGTTAAAACAGAGTCGACTCCATAAACCGACAACAGTATTATATAACCTAAATTTCCAGTATTTATTATAAGTTTACCTATTATAAATATTAGAATAAATGCCATGGAAACAGAGCCAACATCTCCTGCAAAACATTTAGCTTTTAATCTGAAATTAAAGAAGTTGAACACCAATAAGGCTATAATTAGTAAATAGATAAATTCGGTGTTAATGAAATTTATGATATTTTGATTGATAAACAACAAACATCCTGCAACAACTAAGCTGTACCCGCCCGTAATCCCATTAATTCCATCCATGAAATTATAAGCATTTAGCACACCAGTACAGAATATCAATGCTATTATTGTAAAATACCACGGGAAATCATATAATCCCCACTCATAAAACATCAGCCCCATAGCAGTAAAATGTATTAGCAAGCGTAACTTCGAAGATTGCGGACGTACATCATCCGCAAAACTGATTAAAGTTATTAAACTTAATCCAATGAAAAACCATGGGTACTGAAAATTATTAAGCAAGAAAAATATTGATATTCCAGTATAAAACACAATTCCACCACCTCGTAAAGTTAATTGTGAGTGAGAACTACGTTCGTTTGGCTTGTCAATTATATTAAATTTATCGGCAATGCGAAAATACACCAGCTCTGAAACAAATATAGTAATAAAAACAAATATATAAAACATAAAAAAGTAATTAGCGTTTGGGTTTGGTAATCAATGTCCTAAAATTTAAATGTAATTCAAGATTGAAATACGTAATATTCAAAACTATGATTTGCAAAAATAGAAAAAAAATATCAATATTGCATTTCAATTCATAAAACTCTTAACAGTTATCTGAAATCCATCTTGAGCATGCGTAGGCATTTTGTCAATACTTAACGCTTTTTTTAATTTTTCATTTGATACTACATAATTTTCAGTCAATTTTTCAAGCCTCTCAGTGTTTAACGGTAAATGTATAACTGAACCTAATCGCGCGAGCGATTCAATAATTGATTTATTCCAGTTCCAAATTCTATTTGGTTTATGCATGGTTTTAGCCATAAGTGCAATCAACTCATTGGTAGATAAACATTCATCATCTCCAACATTGTAAATACCAGAAGGAATTTCCTTGTTAATTAATTCGGAAATTACAAAACTTAGATTGTCAATTGAACAAAATGAACGACGATTTTCAAAAGCACCTAATGGGTATGGAATGCCTTTTTTTACCACCTGGTACAGCAGGTTCAGATTCCCTTTATTGCCAGGACCATGAATCATGCAAGGTCGAAGAATGTAGGTCTTCTTAGTTGACAGTTGACAGTTATTAGTTGATAGTTCTTTTTCTACATTTTCACTATCAACTGAGAACTGAGAATTGTTAGCTGTTAGCTGACAGCTAATTAAGTAGTTTTCTGCAGCGATTTTGCTTTCTCCATAAGGACCAAGAGGAGTAGGAGTGACGTCTTCGGTTAGAAAATCGCCTTCAACCTTGTCGGCAGCGGCTTTTACAGAACTGAAAAACACAAATTTGCAGGCATTAGTAGTTAAAAACCAGTCGTAAACCTTTTGAGTTAGACCAGTATTAATGTCAAAATAGATTTGAGCATTGGTTTGGTTTTTTGTATCATGCGCTTTCCCTGCCAAATGAATAATTACATCAATCTCTGGAATTAAATCTAATTCATTCCATGAGAAGGTTTTAATTACACCTTCTTTATTTGGTGAAATAATATCTAAACCATATATTTTATGGTTGGTTTTTAAAGCTGCTACAAGGTTGCTGCCCACAAATCCATGTACGCCTGTGATTAATATGTTCATTTTTGTATTTGTTTTTCTAAAAATTTATCTATTACACATGCATAATAATATGGAATATTATAAAGTGTATATGTTTTAGATGATGGTAATGTAATTGTATCAATTGTAAAAGCCTGATTCCAAAACCGAATGGCAAAAGTACTAGTTGCACTTTCCATGAATTTATGTAAGGACTTTAACTTAGCATTATGCCCAGATTTAACTTCGATAGCAATCAGACTCCCGTTGTAATTTGATACAAAGTCAACTTCTGCCTGCGAATTTCGAACATCGCGCACCCAGTATGCTCTTTTGGCATTTACTTTGAAGGATAGCGCTATCAATTCTTGTCCTACAATATGTTCAGCCACTTTGCCTTTCCAAACGTCGCTTATATCTTCGCTACTAAATAATTCCTTTTGAAAACCTGCAAAATAATTTACCAAGCCCGTATCTAACCACATTATTTTAGGCGATTTATTTACATCCTGAAAAAATGGTAGTGATGTAGCGTTTGTTGGGTACGACAACTCTATCAGCATGGCTTTTTCCAACACACGCATAGCTTCTCCCATTTCGCGCGATTTATAGGGTGAGTTGGCGAATCGTTCAAACTTTATCCGCTCACCTGCATACTGCCAACCATGATTTAAGAGGTGCCTTATTACACGTTGAAGTGTTTTGTTATCGGCGTATTTCTCAATATCATCGGTATATGCTGTAAGCAAATTGTCGAAAACACCACCCAGTGCTACCAAATCTTTCTTTTTACTATAAAACTGTATTGCTTCGGGCATGCCCCCCACTAATACAAATTCATTGAATAGTTTTAATATTTTTGAGTGTAAAGCATCCGGTAAAGTTATGGTTTCTAAGCCAATGCTGAGTTGCTCTTCGCCAATAGCACTTAAAAATTCGATAAACGAACACGGACGTAGAGCCATATACTCAACCCTGCCTACCGGAAAGGAAATATGCCGTCCCATAAAACTCTCGAGCAATGAGCCTGCAGCAACCACAAAAATATCTGGACGGTCTTCGTAAAAATAACGCAACAAAGCAACCGCTTTGGGCGAAAATTGTATTTCGTCAATAAAAATCAGTAAAGTACCTTCCTTTTGTGCAATATTCAATAAGTAAAATGCCGCTCGCACCAATTCATCCACATCATCTGTTTTCTCAAATAATTCAGCTATAGCGCTACGCTCAATATTCAGATAAAGATAATTGTCAAATTGCTTCGAAAACTCATTTACAACAGTGGTTTTACCAACTTGTCGGGCACCTCTCAATATAAGGGGTTTACGCTCCGGTTTATCGCGCCACTGCTCTAAAAATAACGAAATTTTTCTTTTGAACATTCTATTGTTGCATTAATTAAGTGCAAATATACAATAATTTGTATTAAAACCAAACATGAAAATGGACATATTTGTAATAAAACCAAACATAAAACAATCATTTTTTGTAACAAAAGCAAATATAAGTACTTTCAATCCAAACCATAAATGCTATGGTTGGCTTTTAAAACTATTTCTTTTGATAATTTTGCGAGATTGTATTTAACACCATCTTCAGAGATATTTCCCAATTTCTACGCTATTTGGATTCGACTTATTTTTGGATGCATTATAATGTTACCCAAAATATGTGCAATAATTTCTTGGGTAGTTTCTTCATTGCTTTTTTTTGTTTGTAATATATTGATTTACAACAGCATCATCAACAGGAAAGCTGTTTTCAGATATTTCTAGTGTAGTCGTTTTGTCAATTTTTTGTTTAGTATCTTATAACACTTTAACCCTAAAAAAAAATCACATTCTTGAATTATAAGGAGCGAATTTCATTGTTTAACCATTATAACTTCCCATATTTTTATAAAATACTTAAATACTAATATAGGAAAATTAGTGTAAATTCCATTTTCACGGCATGCTCTAACAATTTCTTTGTTGGAAATAATATTACTCTTGAACGAAGATGTACTTACGCCACCAACTCTCATTTTCATAAAATCTAGATGTAAATACTTGTAATTTAGTTTGTGTTTGTGTAGAAATCGAATTAGTAATTCGTAATCTGCAGCAATTTTATAATCAGTTTTGTAATAACCATATTTATCAAAATATGACTTGTATGTAAAAAATGTGGGATGTGCTGGCATAAAACCAAAGCGAAAAAGGGAGGGCTTAAAATTTTTAGAAGAATAATATCGAACTGTTTTGTCCAGATTATTATCTTTTACAAATCTTACATCTCCAATAACTGCTTGAATATTTTTATCTCCAAAAGCTTCAGCTACTTGAGATATTACGTCGTTTTTATGATAAAAATCGTCAGAATTAATAATACCAACCACATCGCCACTTGCCATTCTAATTCCTTTATTCATAGCATCATAAAGTCCTTTGTCAGGCTCACTAATCCATTTAATTTTGCCTTTAAACTGCGGTTCATACTCTTTAATTATATCTACGGTATTATCTTTAGAATTTCCATCAATTACAATGTATTCAATATCTTGATAATTTTGAATCAAGACCGATTCAAAAGTGTCTCGTATTGTTGAAGAACTATTATATGATACAGTTATTATGGAGATTTTCATATTTTGGTAGATAAAGAAGAAGTTTTCAAGTTCTGTTTTAAGTATTTTTGGATGTTATTGTTTGATTTAGTTTACTGTTTTAAATCGATTGTAGATTGCTAAGTAATCGGAATATGTTTTTTCCCAAGTAAATAATTTTGCATTTTCAAGTCCTTTTGCCACAATTTTATCTCTGTAACTGTTGTTCGTCAATTTCTTAAGGCACTCAGAAACATCTTTTTTATCATGTTTCTCAAACAAAACGCAAGAATTATTTGAAATTTCTTTAATTGAAGAACCGTTAAATGCAATTACAGGACAACCTGCTTTTTGTGCTTCAATAACAGGGATGCCAAATCCTTCGTATTCTGATGGATATAAAAGACAAAATGCGTTGTTGTAATATAAGTTCAGCTCCTCATTTTTTAATCGTCCAAGGTGTAAGTAATTATTTTTGCCCAACTTCATGTTTAAAAATTCAATTTCATCTGAAGTGAGGTTACCACCTCCAACAATAACTAATTTGTAATCAAAATCTTTCAGTACATCTACAGTCAAGTCAAAACGTTTGTAATTTTCTCGCGAACCAACAAAAAGAACATAATTTAATTTCTTAAAATGCAATTCTACTTCTGATGTAATTTTAAAATAATCGTTTGAAACTCCATTGTAAATAACCTCTATTTTGAGTTTGTCTATTGTTGGAAGATAGAATAACAAATCATTTTTGGTGTTTTCGGATATACAAACTACAACATCGGAATTCTTAATAGCATTGTATTTCTGGAAACAATGTATGCGTTTAGCTAATCCATGTTTGTACTTTTCGTAAGTAAAATCATGTACCGTAGTAATATTAATTGCATTTTTTTTCTTACATGTTCTATAGTACGATGAATGAAAAATAAATTTCTTGTCTGATTTAATACTAATATTAAGATATCTTTTTATTGCTAATAATGAATTTGATTTTTGAATAATGTAATTGGCAGGTATGCTAAGTTTATTCCTAAAAATATTTTTACTTGAATCATTATATTCAATAAACGAAATATCATAGGTAGGTTCATTGATTGCGCGTTTGATTATTTCGTACCAAACAACCGAAATTCCACCTGCTTTTTGTAAAGAAAATACAATATTGTCAAAAATTATTTTCATTTATATATTTATTTTCAAATTACTTGAGATAATAATTTGTATCAATCACTTGTTTTGTTGAATAAGCTTACTTTTTGTGTATAAATGATTCAATATAGACTAAAGCTTGTTTCTATTTAAGAATCTAATTAAATTTCATAGTTTTTTCAAATGACATATTCCATTTTTCATTAGTTACTTCTTTACTCATCAAAACACTTTCATACCCCATTTTAAGCAATTCATTGTCAGGTGTTTTTACAATTTTCAATAACTTCTCTTTTAAACTTACAATGTTTTTTGCTTGAAAAACGAAACCATTTACATTGTTGTTGATAAAAGTGCTGGCAGCTCCCACCGCGTCGCTGCAAATCAATGGATAGCCAGCTGCCGCATATTCATGTAAAACTACACCCCAATGCTCTTCCCAACTAGGTAAAACAAATACACCTGTTTCGGAAATAATTGATTGAAAATCTTCTGGTTGTATAAATCCTTTATGAATTATTTTGTTCATTATTACGCGAGTTTCAAACAACGGACCAGAACCAACACAAACTAGCTCCCAATCATTTGGATTTTCGTTTTGTAACGCAGCAAATGCTTCGCAAAGATTATCGAGTCCTTTTTGAGAAACATAACGTCCTACAAATAAAAATCTATGTGGGAAATTTTGTTCTTTTGTTTTTATTGCACTGCTGTAGAACTTTTTAAACTTTTCTAAATCAGCACAATAAGAGCTTAATAGTATTTGTTTTTTCTTAAATCCTAACAGTTTAGCATATTCTTTTTGTGGTATACCAGGAACCCATATATAATTGAATAAATTTACTAGAAATATTCTGGAATAGATTAACCCAAGATATTGACGAAATTGACCATACCATAAATTATCCATTGCTATTGTAAGTGGTATTTTGTTCTTATAACCTTTTGCAATTTTAAGATATAGTTTGTCATTCCAACCACATAAAATAATAGAATTCGGATTTAAATTATTTAACAAGTTACTTAATGAAGGATAGTCAAAGTCTTTGCGATTATAAATTTTTATTCTTTCGCTTAATTTGCTAAACTCAAAGGGAGCATCGAATGTGTTAGGTGTAACTATGATGTGTACTTCAATTTCCAAATTGTTTTGAAGTGCATTTAATACACTTGAAATAAAATAACCTGATAATTGAGAATGTAAAAAAACGATATTTTTCATAATGAATCACTATAATTAAAATAATAGTATCTTTAAATATTTCTAAACGCCTTAACTTATTTTTATTTGTGTATTTTTATAATATCCAAATTTCAATTTGGATTATGAAATTTTTTGGATAGTTGTTTTATTTATTAATAATCAACCCTACCTTTATTTTTGCACATGTTAATCCATGCAAGGAACTCTTCTTTTTTTAAATTATTATTTAAAAGTACTGCAATTGGGTATTTTAATCTATAAATTAACAATGAATTAGCATAGTATTTATCTAAATTTCCATTATATTTTTCAAAATAATAACGGCGGGAATCAGACCCTACTTTTAGTAGATGTAGATTTACAGATCTACCATGTGCCAAGTGTAAAACTGAAATATCTTTAGCTAACACAGCATCATGTCCTGTTGATAATATACGATTTGAAATATCGGCTTCTTCATGATATAAGAAAATATTTTCATCAAAAGAACCAGCTCTTTCAAAAGCTAATCTGTCAAAAATTAGAAAACTGCCCGAAAAAAACATATCATTAGAATTATACATGCCAAACTTTATTAGTGCACGATTTAGAAGCATTTTTGTTAAATCTTCGCGATCTGGCTTGAAATATAGGTGATTAGATCCGTCTGTAAAAGTTACTCCCATCATTCCAATTTTATTATTTCTATCGAATTTCTCTATGATTTTTCTAAATACAGGTTCAACTAGTCTCACATCTGGATTCATGACAATAAATCTATTAGCAGAAATATTTTTTACGCCTAAATTATTGCCTGCGCCATATCCCTTATTTAAAGGACTTTTTATCAATATAATGTTATCTGGATAATTAGTTTTTATTTTTTCAAAAACTCTATCTTGATCTTTACTACAATTGTCTACAATTATAATTTCAAGTGATTCACCAATGTCATTATACCTATAAATTGAATCTAAGCATTCGAATATTAGTTTTTCAGAATTGTATGTTACAATTACTATTGAAAGTTGTTTGTTCATCTTAAAATTGATAATAATGTTGTGTTTGACATAAATAATTCTTCAACCAATTCTGTACCAGAAGTTCCAAATACAAATGTCGGTAAAATATATACATAAAATAATGAAGCAATAACAATTAGAAAAAAAATAATGATTGAGCGTATTCTTTGAAACAAATCATTTTCGTATTCTAAAGCATAGAAAATATAGGATAACCAAATAATTATTGATGCAAAGACATATCTGTGTGCAAATATTTGAATTGATAACCCAATTGGAATAAAAATTATTGAATACAACGAAAGCTTATATAAAAACTGATATTTGACATCTGAATATAAAAAATACGAACTTGACATTGTTAGTTTTTTGTTGTTGAAATAAATATAAATCAGCCAAAAAACCCAGATTAAGATATTATATACTCCTCCCATAAATGAAGAAACGTTTTCACTGTCAAGATAAAAATCTAAATTATTTGAGAAGTTAAAATCTATCTTAACAAGAATATAAAGAGACATCCCCGTAATTAAACTAAACACAATCATTTTTTTAAGAAAAATATCACTATCTATTGAATAATATAAATAGATAAACGGGTACATAAATAGAATACCAGAGTGTGACAAAAATGAGATAGTCGCAAATATCGCAAATATTATATAGTTTTTTGTAACAATAAAATTGTAAGCAGAAATTAAGAAAAAAGCAAAGGCAACATAGTATCGTATTTGGTTTGAAAGTGGAATCAATTGCAACATTAAATATATTGTAATTACACTAAATACAGCCGAAAAATTGAATCGACTAGCAAAGTATATAAAACCAATTCCCATCAATGCTATATGCAATTGGTAGAGGTTTGAATAGTCTAATCTGTTTTTGTAAAATAAATTAGATAAGTAGTTAAATAAAAAATCACTAGAGTCTTTATTACCATAGAACATATCCTCATACGGTCCCCAGTCGCTATTGTCTGTGACGTTAAATAAAAGAATGTAAAATAGAATTGAAGCTAAAATAATTCCTGTAATTTTAACAAGCGGACTGTCTTTAAGCAACATAAAAAAATATGTCGCTACAAAGAAAGAAATAAATATGTAAAACAGAATACTCATATCTTAGTTAGATCTTTCTTTAATAAAAGAAATTATCTCTTTTGTAGATTTTAAATCTAACTTTTTTGAAAACAATTCTAATTTCTCTTCTATTTCATTACGATTAATTGTACTTAATTTTATATTTGAGTCTTTTAGCAAAGATCTAATATCTTCGTCAAATCTCATTTTGATTATTTTTGAAGGATTTCCACCAATGATTGAGAATGGTGGAAACGATTTAGTTACAACTGAACCTGCTGCAATTACAGAACCTTGTCCAATAGTTATCCCTGAGAGTAAAGTTGCACCAACTCCTATCCAAACATCGTCTTCAATAATAATTTTTCCTTTAGTAAGTGCTTCATTTTCTCTTGAGTATCCAAACTTATTCTTTATCGGAAATGTAAAAAGGCAATCTGTATTGTGATTTCCACCCAAAATAAACTTGACATCTTTAGCTATAGAACAATACTTTCCAATTATTAGACCCTCATCAACTGCAAAATAATTATATACATCAATTGGACCATAAGTATAATCACCTATAGTTACAAGATTTAGAGGAAAATACTTAACAGGCGATGTTAGGTTACAGGAATTTTTTTTTCTCCATTTTACTTTGAAGATAGCAAACTCAAGTTTTTTGAAAATATTTAACCCAAATACTTTTAAAATTGAAATTATATACAAATGTAACACTTTAAAAAGCTTCATATGTTGTTAAAATAGTTTATGTTTTTTAATTAGAATATTACAATATAAAATTTCAAATAAACCTGCTATTGACCAAGCAATAGCAATTGATAAAATATTTTTCCATATAATTAATCCAAGAGTTGTTAATGTGAAAAATACGATGAAAGCAACTATTTGATTCCTAGTTACAAGATAATACTTATGCTGTGGAACAAATATGAAATTAATGTAACCGCCAACTAGTAAAAATGTTAATACTCCAAAACTCATTACCACTGCTATTGGATATGCACCTAACATAGCTTGACCTCCCATAAAAAGTACTACCCATTTGCCAAATATAGCTACTGAAATTATTACAATAAATCCAGCTAAAGCTTCAAATAGAAATACTTTCTTAATAACACTTTTTCTATTATCGTTTGCAATTTTAGGAAATAATGCTGCATTTATGCTCCCAAATAATATATTGGGAACAGTGAATATTTTATAACCTAAATCATATAATGCTACATCTGACATTTTAAAAAAAGTACCAATTATAACAGTTATACTTTGTTGTTTAATTACGCTAGCTGATGTAGACCAAAAAAATGGAAGTGAATCGGTAAACCATATTTTTATATCGGGAAATGGCATCCATTTTATATGAAGTTTTTCATGTTTATGAATCATATATGATGCAACTACAGCTCCGAATAGACTAGAAATTGTTACTATTAAAGCAAATTTCCAAGTGTCAGAACCATTACTAATTGTTAGAAAAATAAATGGTAGTGATAGAAGCTTAAACACAATCTGTATATATGTAACAATCCTCATCCTTTGTACTCCTTGAAAATACCATTGAGGAAAGAAAATATTTGTTAGAGTTTGAAGAAAGCATATAAAATATATTATCCAATTTGCTCTTAAATTAGGAATTGATAAAATAATTATCGAAAAAACAACAAATGATAAGGCTTCTAAATAAATTTTTGCTGTAAACACACAGGATAATGTATGAGTCTTGACTGCTTGGTTGTTTGCATTTTGTGCTATTGCTTTAACTGCAGGCATGTCAAATCCAAATCCAACTAAAGTTACAAAATAAGTTGAAATAGAGAATGCAAAAACATACAATCCATATCCATCAGCTCCTAGTTTTCGAATCAAGAAAGGATAAATAATTAAGTAGAACAAAGAATTTAGTATTTGTAAAACCGTCATAAAAAAGTAATTTTCAATTACCTTTTTATTGTTAAATATTAATAATCTAGTTTTCTCGATTTTACTTTTCATTTATAAGCTGGTTCTAGCATTTTACTAATTAATTATTTGAATAAATATCACAATTTCTTATCTGATTTAATTATTTTCAAAAAGAAAGTATGACAAAAATTATCTTTATTCCTCTAAATTTTTTAGCGCACAAAGGTACAAAAAAAAAAGAATTTATTAAAAAAAACTCTATTTGATTCGTGTTGTTAAAAATCACTTTGGCTTTAGATATTTTACCATAATGTATATTTTTTTTGAATAAGAAAACTTGTTTTAAAGTGGTAAATATTAGTGCAAACAGCTTAATTTTTTCTTTGAAGCTCTTGTGAGTAAATTTAAATATTGAATATGGATTTATAAAAATAAAAAAAATGAAAATTTCTGATTATAATGTATGTAGTAAAGCATACTAATCTAAAATTAAAATTTCGCACAAACAAAGCGTGTAATGATAATACAAATTATTGTATTATCTGTCACATTTTTACTCAAGAACTATTATTTAATTTAGGCAAACAGCAATTAAACAATAGTTTGCATAAAGTGAAAGGAAATCAGCTGATTTATTTGACTGATACTATCCAATATCCACCAAAATCACCTCCAACTCTAGTTATAATATTTTTTTGTTTTAACTTTAATATATGTTTTTGTACTGCTGAGGTACTTATATTTAGTAAGTTTGCTATTTCATTACGGCTTACTTTATTGTTGTTTTTTATAATCGTCAGAACTGCAAGTTGTGAGACGGTTAAAGATTGAGCTT
The DNA here is from genome assembly GCA_903911085.1 of uncultured Bacteroidales bacterium. Classification (GTDB taxonomy): domain Bacteria; phylum Bacteroidota; class Bacteroidia; order Bacteroidales; family Paludibacteraceae; genus Paludibacter. The sequence goes on from CAIWCC010000215.1 coordinate 39,349, forward strand.
TGTCTGTCTGACCACCTGTCTGACCACCTGTCTGACCACCTGTCTGACCACCTGTCTGACCACCTGAAACTTTTTCAATTTCTAAAACACTTTCCTTAACAAAATAATCATTGTTTTTATTTAACTTTAGTTTTTCATTAAACAAAATAACCATAAAACCATTAGAAATTTCCTGAAAAATGGGTTCTACAATTCCAAATTCTTTACAAATATGTCGAACGCGCATAATTCCAGAACCATAACGTTCAATTAGTCCAGCCTCTTTAAAAATTTTTGCAATTAGCTTGTTCCGTGATTTTGATGTGTAATCTCCTGTGAGCAAATCATTAATAGTAATACCACCATATAATTTCCCAGGATTATAGAACTCAATTCTGTCGTCAAAAATTTTGATAATACTTGCTGAACTTTCTCTATAATCGCGATGTACTATCATATTAATCACAATTTCACGGATGGCATCAAGTGGATAATCGAATCGTTCGGTACGCTGAGGTTCTCCAGTAATTATATATGCTACCATCAGGTGTTTTTTGATGAAAGCAATGATATCTTCAACTTCCTGAAACAAATCAGTGTTTAACGAAATGGAATCGATAATTGTAATATCGCTTTTGAAACGACCCACCTGAACATCACTTAATAAGCAATAATCCTTTGCAAACAATAAATAAGCCCCAAATGTGATTTTTTCATCACGAAGAATCTCCATTTTATTTAAAAAATCATTGTTGGAAAGCGTAATCTCATTTTGAGTCTGTTGATTAATTTTCCGTAACAATTTGGAAACTTTCTCATCCGAAATATCGTTCATTGTGTGATTAGGATCAATATAAAAATCCCAACTAGTATTTAACGTCTTCAAATGTTCATTTGCAATTTCGTTAATACTCATCAAATGATTGGCACTAGCAACTCGTTTATAATATCTACCCCTTGTTGCAACAGGTTTTATTGGGTATTCGGGTACAAAAATCTTAGCAACAGTATAAGAGTCAATGTCAATTAATTCTACATCGGGAATCAATTGAGGTGCAGTTTTGTTTTTTACCTCGTTTATCCAATTCTGAACAGTTTCTTTACCTATTGTAATGCCTTTTACTGTTCCAGCATCGGTAACACCTACATACACCGTACCCCCTTTTGCATTGGCAAAAGCTACAAGTGTTTCAATAACATCCTCGTTAAAGGAACGTTTGAATTCTGTATTGTTATTTTCCGATTTTGGCAACATTTTGTTAAGCAGATAATATATATTTGTATGTTGGAATTAGTGTTATGATAAGTTGGATTTGACGGATTCAATTATTTATAAATCAGTGATTCATTTCATTTTCTAATTTTCAAATTGACTTATTTTCAAATTAACTTTACATTAGTAATGATACTAATTCTACTTTACTAATATTGCTATGATTTATTTGCAATAGTAATTTTTATTTATGTTTCACAATTTGCCAACACGTTAAATGTATGATATGAAAATATTCCTTGATGTTTTGATTCTCAATATACTTCATATTTAGTTGAATCTTATGAGGCATAATTTCTTCAATGTAAACTTTCTCAGGATTTTGTGCAGCTCCTAGTATTTCATTTTCGTTTACATATTCTATTGAAGCATAGTCGGTAATGCCAGGTCGAATGCTTAAAACCTTCTTTTGCTCATGACTGTACAATTTAACATATTTACTTACTTCAGGTCGTGGTCCAACTAAACTCATATCACCGCATAAAACATTTAAGAGTTGAGGAAGCTCATCTAACTTAAATGTCCTAATAAATAGTCCCATTTTAGTCATTCTAGGGTCATTCTCTCCTACTGTTATCAAGCCTTTTTTATCAGACCCAATTGACATTGATCTGAATTTAAATAATTTAAAATTAATTCCATCTTTTCCAATTCTATTCTGAACAAAAAAACCACCACCTCTGCTTTCAATAATTATCAATAAATAGATTATTACAAATAATGGAAATAAAAATATTATACCAAAAAATGAAAACAAAATATCAAATAAACGTATCATTTTGAAAATGTGATTTTTTTGTAAGCATCTGTAACGGTATCAATCACCAAATTGACATCCTCGTTAGTCAATTGAGGATAAATGGGCAACGAAATTTCGCAAGCATAATTCTTGTACGACTGCGGATAATTAGCAATGTCAAAACCTTGTTGCTTAAAAAAACTAAGCATAGGCATTGGTATAAAATGCACATTTACTGCCACTTCATGTTTAGATATTTCATCAATTATATCATCTCTCTGTTGTTCGTTAATATCTTTGATGCGCAATGCATATATGTGATATGAACTTTCTTTATTTTTGAAATTTGAAGGTGGAATTATTGCCCAACTTAATTTAGCAAAAGAAGTATCGTATAAATTAAATATGCGTTTACGCTCAGCAAGTAATGCTGGATATTGACGCATTTGTGCTAAACCAATTGCAGCATTGACATCTGGCATATTTATTTTCATACCTAAACCCATAATATCATAACGCCAACAACCATTCAGACTTTTTGAAAAAGCATCTTTGGTTTGGCAGTTTAGAGTCATTTGTCTTAATTGCTTATATAATTCTGCATTATCAAATGGTGCTGGTAAATTTAAGCATATTGCACCACCTTCGGCGGTAGTGACATTTTTAACAGCATGAAGTGAGAAAATTGCAATATCTGTTTCACAACCCGTACGTTTGTTTTCACTATAGTATGCACCTAAAGAGTGGGCTGCATCATTCAAAATAAGAATTCTACCTAGTTTTTGTTGGACCTCAGAAGTTGGTTCAAATAGTGCCAAAATACTATCCTCGGATACCAATGAAATTATATCATCATAATCGCAGGGGAAACCAGCAATATCAACGGGTATAATTGCTTTTGTTTTAGATGTGATAGCATTTCGAATTGCGTCAACAGAAATATTAAAGTCATCCTCAATGTCAACCATTACGGGGGTTGCACCAGCATGAATTACTGCTAAAGCTGTGGCAGCATAAGTGTAAGCGGGTACAATAACCTCATCACCTGCCTGAACGCCAAGCCATCTTAACATCATAATTGCTCCGGATGTCCAGGAATTAACGCATAAGACTTCTTGAGCAGAACTGAATCTTTTGATTTCTTGCTCTAAAGCTTTAACCTTAGGGCCAGTAGTAATCCAGCCCGATTTTAATGAGTCAACAACTTCGTTAATCACAGTATCATCTACATAAGGTGGAGAAAATTTTATTTTCATATTAAATTTAATTTTTTTATCATTCTGTACATTTTTCGATTTGGATATGCAATGAAATCGTAAAATATAGTAAATCCCGAAATTTTATAAAACTCAACTGCACTTTCATTGTTAAAGTAGTCAGTTGTTAATGACAAATTTTCACATCCTTTGGATATCAATTCACTTTCTAGCTTTATCATCAACTTTTTACCCAGACCTTGTCCCTGTTTTGTATCTGAAACACCTATCGAAAGTAATTCTGCATATTCACCATTATCAGTAATGTTTGGATTACTTTTGTTTAGGTTTTTAAATAAATGAATCAATGCCTTAGGTTTAGTAATTATAAGTTTTAAACCAATTAATACAAAACTTATAAGGTTTTGTTTAATAAGCATCTTATTATAACCTCTCGATAGAGTTGTTGCAGCACAAAATCCACATAATTTATTTTAATCATAAATACCCAATAGAATTGCATTAGTGTCTTTTCTTATGCAATCATAATAAAGTAATAAAAAATCATCACCAAGCTTAGTTAGAAAAAAATCTTTAAAAGAATCTTTATGAACTTTAACAACAGCTTTCAAATCGTGAATTGAAATTTTTTTTATTTCCATCATAACGTGCTTTCAATAACAGAAATAACTTTTTGTAGATTTGCTTTTTTTGAAAAATGTGCTATTCCATAGTTATATCCAGCGTTGCCCATACTCTCCAAAATTGTAGAATCCATTGAATGTGCCTTTTTCATCATTTCCGACAAAGATACAATATTTTCTGGTTCTACTATATACCCACAAGCTGCATTTCTGATAATATTTGCAACATCGCTATCACTTTCAACACCTGCAATAATAGCCTTACGTGATAGAAGGTAAGCTGTTAATTTGGATGGTGTTGCTGTTTTGGAAATTCCAATTTTTAAAGGTAGCAAAAGTACATCGGCTTGTGATTGCAATTCAGAAACATCTTCTTGATTAACATTGCAAAACTCAATATTTTGATTTTTAAGTGAATGCGCTTGAGCTATACAATTCTCTTTGTCAGATCCATTGCCTGCAATAACTAGTTTTGTATTGTTTAAATTTGCCAAATTGAAACTATTAATTATTGTCATTACACCTGCACTTGGACTGATACTTCCTAAAAACATAAAGGTGAAATTCTTGTTTTTTCTAATTTTTGGAATATTATTAATAAAAACTGAGTCGTCTTGCCAATTTCGAATTAATTCAAATTTGTTTCTATCTATTATTCTGCTTTCCGAAAGATAATTAATCATACTTGGCGAAATACCAATTATTTTTGATGAATTTCGTAAAATATACTTGTCTAATGGTAATAGTAATTTAATGATTGACTTTCGAATTATAGTTGGAAATTTATTTGTTAATGATTCTGGATAAATATCCTGAATGTGTATGACAGTTTTTATATTCAATTTTTTTGAAATATGAATCACTTGAAATTGAGCAAATAAAGGCCATGTATTCAAATAAATACACTTAATGTCAGTGTGATTTTCTAATATATAATTAGAGCAGAACTTTCCAAAACTATAACTTTCTCTTAAACGACCAAGCAAATTTGAAGGTGCGCAAGTATATGAATTTAATTTTACAACCGAGTAATTTGGATTTTGTAAGTCGTCCGAAAATTTATATCCAATTGGACGACTTGCACGAGGACATAAAACAATTACTTCATACTTTTTTGCCAACTCATCTGCAATATCTTTTGATAATACTGCCGATACAACAGGCTCTGGTGGAAACACAGCAGAGATTATTAAAATTTTTGTTTTCATAAATCCTTTCTACTCACTCCAAACAACCCGTTTAATATAATCGGTATAAGATATAATTATCCGAACAACTTTATCACTCACATTAGGCATACTATAATCTGCTACTGGCCTGAAATTTCGCTCATTACCTGTTTTTTGTGATTCGAGTTGTTGTAGACCTTGCAATACTCGTTCGGGGTTCAATCCCACCATCATTACGGACGTTTCCTCCATTGCTTCAGGTCGTTCGTGCGCTTCACGTATATTGAGAGCGCGAAAATTTAGGATAGAAGATTCTTCGCTAATTGTACCACTATCAGAAAGTACTGCTTTCGCGTTCATTTGTAAGGATATATAATCGCTTAATCCCATTGGTTTCATTAATTTAATATTGGAATGAAACTTAATGTTATGTTTCTCAATCATATTTCGAGTACGAGGATGAGTGGAAACAATAACAGGCAAATTGTATTTTTTAGCCAACATATTAAGAATTTCTACTAAATTATTGAAATTTTTTTCGGAAGATATGTTTTCTTCGCGATGTGCTGAAACAACAAAATATTTTTGATTTTCTAAGTTTAATGTTTCAATAATCACAGACTTTTGAACTTTTGGCAAATAATTTGTTAAGACCTCAAACATCGGACTACCAGTTTTGATAATTCTATCGGGGCGTAGACCTTCTGATAGTAAATAATCACGGGCTATATCGCTGTAAGTCATGTTAATGTCCGAAATGTGATCTACAATCTTGCGGTTGCTTTCTTCAGGTACACGTTGGTCGAAGCAGCGGTTACCAGCTTCCATATGAAAAATAGGAATATGACGTTTTTTTGCAGCTATTGCACATAAACATGAATTTGTGTCGCCTAGTACCAGAAAGGCATCTGGTTGAATCTCCTCTAATACAGGGTCAATGTTGATTAGTATTAGCCCTGCTGTTTCAGTAGCATTTTTTCCTGCTGCATTCAGAAAATAATCAGGCTTGCGCAATCCTAAATCTTCAAAAAAAACTTCATTTAATTCATAATCATAATTCTGACCTGTATGTACTAAAGTGTGCTCAATAGCACCCGATGCATCTAGCTTTTGTAAAACACAAGCCAAACGTATAATCTCTGGACGAGTGCCAATTACAGTAAGAACTTTTAATTTTTTCATTTATCGTAAAAATAGATTTAATTAACTACTTCTAATTTTAAATCATCAAACCATGCTTCTTCATGGATTGTTCCAATTTGAATTGTAAAGGTTGATTGATCTGCTAAACATTCAAAAAAATCTTCCTTATAAATCCACTCATCTGATATTGATTCAATATCTATTCCAGCACCAAAATTTGAAGCGAAAACGACTCCCACTCCCGTTTCAGCAACATAAGCCATCATTCCATTGTATTTTTTACCATGTTGTTTTATCCAACAAGATAGTTTGTAAGTTTTGCCCTTTTTGAATGGAATGTTTGAAACTACTTTAGTAAATACAGATCCATTAAACGAATTAATTGAAGTGTCTCTTACAATATGAAGGCTACTCTCACCATGTTTTTTTTCAATTGTAGAGTATTCTTTTATTTTTGCAGTACAATTATTTATCCAACTCTTATTGGTTTGATCTTCAAAATCTCCATTTATAATATAGTTATACACATTTGTTGTAGAGTTCACAATGTTGCTACCACCAAGACGCCCATAATCATTCATAACATAAATCCGATAAAAATACTTCGTATTTGGTGACACTTCATTATCTTCAAATGTAGTATCATTATTGGATGTAGAAACGTGAACTAATACACCTGTTGATTCGTCTAAACCAGAATTTAAATGTCTATATAGTTTGTATTCTCTAAAATCTGTAGCATTCGTTTTATTCCAGATTAACTTTAATGAGGTTGATTCTACTTTTGTAATATCAAATAATTTAATTGGAATTGGCAATTTTAAATTTGAAATTATAGTATCATTTTTGACGCTAATTTTTGAGTGATATTCAGAAAAACTACCATCTTCTTTATTGTTAATTACTCGTAAATCGAAATTACCTAAAGGTACATTGTTAATCTCAAAATATCCATCGCTATTTGTAACTGTTAGAAAATTATTTGTACTGTCAAGTGAAATATTTGCATTTACAACAGGAATTCCAGAACTTCTTATATAACCCGATACTTTGAATGACTCAGTATCAATAGATTGATCCTTAGAACACTGAACAGTTAATAGTGTCAGAATAAACACTAATAAATATAATTTTAAAAATTCTATTTTTTTTTGTAAAAGCATTATTTCAGGTTGTTTTCTTTTTATATTGATTTGTAATAATAATATTATCACAAAGTGCTACATTATACTTCTTCAAAAAAAGTGTCTCCATCATCGCTATTATACCATTCATTAATCCAAAATTGAGTATATAATTCTTCATCTCCTATATTTTTTATATTGTGGGTATACCAAATTGGCATATCTACGTAGGATGGTTCGTTTCCATCTAAATTGAAGTATAAAACTTCATCTGTTCCAATTTTTCGTAACTGAATTAATGCTTTCCCTTTAATAACAGTAAAACGTTCTATTTTTCGAGTGTGATAATGATTGCCACGAGTTATGCCTGGCAAGGTTGTTGAAAATGAAACTTGACCACCAACACCTAACTTAATGGTTTCAACAAAAACTCCTCGAGAATCTTTGTGTTGAATTAATTTTACTGGAAAGTGATATGCGTGATCAATGTAACAACGAAATGTGTTAAATAAATTTACTTCGTCTACTGTCGATAAAAAAGGAATAAACCCTCGTTCAAAATATTGATTCTTAAATGCTTCAAAAAGGTTTAGTATTTCTGAAACTGATTTGTTAAAATCGAAAGGAACTTTATCTCTTTCAATACATGGAGCCGATAGAGTTTTAAATTTTGTAATTTTAGAAACAATATATTTGCACAACGAACCTACATAAATTAATTCAACATTGCTGTCATGCAATACTTTTGGTGTTTCGCCATGCGTTAATTTGTAGCAAAAGGTTGCAACAAAAGAATTGTAATTTGGCAAACCAAAAGGACCATAAACATTGGGAACTACCATACCTGTAAATGAAGCACCATTTTTAATTGCCCAATTTTCTAATAATTGGCGTCCATCGCGCTTAGATTTTCCATAAAGATTATCAAGCTCTTCTTGTGTTGACGATGAAAATAATACATACGGACAACTGTTAGTTGATTCCATAGCCATTATTAACTGTTTACATAAGCCCACGTTTGTGTAATAAAGTACTTCAATATCTTCATGACGATTTATTGCTGCCAAATGCACAATAACATCACACTGTTTAACAAAAGTTTCTAATTTCTCAAAAGATTGAAAAAAAATATCCTCAAAAGGAATACGTTCAATATATGGTAGTAGTCCTAGTTCGTTATATAAGTGAGTTCCAACAAATCCAGCTTGTCCTGTAATACCAATTTTTAGCATAGTTTTATTTTACAATTCATTATAAATCAACAGCAATGTCTATGAAATTGAACAGCAAATTTAATTTATAAGTTAATATTGTGTTTTTCCATCTTTTACAAAGTCCAACTTCAACAACAATTGCTTCATACTCTCTACATCAAGTCTAGCTGTGTTGTGCGAATGATAATCATCTATTGCTGAAATTTCCTCTTTGCCCTCAATAAAGTATTTATCATAATTCAAATCTCTATTATCGGCAGGTATACGGAAATAATTGACCATATCAGTCGATTTAGCCATTTCTTCACGTGTAACCAATGTTTCATATAATTTCTCTCCATGACGCGTACCAATAACTCTAATTTTTGAGTCTGATTTGTACAACTCAACCAATGCTTTAGCTAACACTTCAAGAGTAGCAGCTGGAGCCTTCTGAACAAATAAGTCGCCATTTTTTCCATGCTCGAATGCGTATAAGACTAAATCCACAGCATCGTCCAAGGTCATCATAAAGCGTGTCATATTAGCATCAGTTATAGTAATGTCTTTTCCAGTTGTCATTTGGTCTACCCACAATGGAATAACTGAACCTCGACTAGCCATTACATTTCCATATCGGGTACAGCAGATTGTTGTTGTTGAATTTTCGCCCAAAGAGCGTGCTTTGGCTATAGCCACCTTTTCCATCATGGCCTTACTAATTCCCATTGCATTAATTGGATAAGCGGCTTTATCTGTACTGAGTACTATCATGCGTTTTACTTCATGTTCAACAGCCGAATCAAGTACGTTTTGAGTGCCAAGTATATTTGTGTTTACTGCTTCAATTGGAAAAAATTCACATGAAGGCACCTGTTTGAGTGCTGCTGCATGAAAAATGAAATCTACGCCGTGCATTGCATTATCTACACTTCGTTTATCTCTCACATCTCCAATGTAAAATTTCACCTTGGGATTTTGAATATCATGACGCATATCGTCCTGTTTTTTTTCATCTCGGCTAAAAATACGAATTTCTTTTATGTCAGAATTTAGAAAACGTTTTAGAACTGCATTTCCGAACGAACCAGTTCCTCCTGTAATTAGTAAGGTTTTATCTTTAAACATATTATCGAAGTATTATTCTTTTAAAATCTGTTTTCCTTAAATTATACGAAAAATTATCTATTACATATTGCTCGCCAGCCTTTAAAAAAACAGAATCAATATTCTGTATTTGATTGTGCAAATTGTCTATTTGCTTTTTTAAATCTTTATTAATGTCAATCTGAATACCATGTTTACCTACGCTATCAATTAATCCACCCTTACCTGAGTTGATAACTATATTTTGAGCAGCCAATGCTTCGGTTGCGGCAATACCAAATCCCTCATATTTTGAAAGTTGCATATAATAGCGACTCGATAAAAGCAAATTTATTTTGGTTGTTTCATCTACTTCATCAGTGAATATTACCTTTTCAGTTATGTTTAATTGTTTACAAAGCTCAACGAGAAAATCTGTGCCATCTCCTTTTTTCCCAATAACAATGAACATAGAATTTTGATATTCACTGTATTTTGTACTAAGTTCGGAAAACACTCTTAAAGCCAAATCTACACCTTTTCTTATTACGTTTACTTCTCCACCCATCCATACTATTGTCGAAAAATCATTTCCTTTGTTTTGAGGATTACTACACAAAAAGTTCTCAACTTCGATAGTATGAAATGACAAAATGACTTTCTTTGGTAATACTCCATTATATATTTTTTTTACATTAGCCATGTCAGTTGTTGACACCAAAATACACTTTGTAGAACAAAAACAACAAAGTTTAAAAAATACTTTCTGAATTTTATACCTTTTGGGTGTTGCATAAGTTATATCTAAATCATCAATTCCCCCAGTAAAATATGCAGGCTTCCCTAAAATTCGTGCTATCAAAGATACAAAAAAACCATATCTGAAAAAATAAATAAAAGCTAAATCATATTTCCAAAAGAATAAAAAATCAATTATTCTATTGGTAACTGAAACATCAAACCCTAAGCTTTTTAATAGACTAATGTCAGTTTTGTAAAATTTTTGCGTTTCAAATAGCTCAATATTGGAAACGCTAGAATAAAATAAGATTTTATTTTTCATTTAATAAATTCAAAAACAATGTGTTCCATAATTTCATAACTTCGTCTTGCGAAAATCTTTTGATATTTTCTCGAGCAACAAGACCCATACGTTTTCTTAATTCTTTATTCTCAATTAAATCAATTAAGTGCTCACTTGTGGATTTGACATCACCAATTTCCACTAAATAACCATCTTCATTATTTGTAATAATATCTCTCGGTCCACAGGGACAGCTAAAAGATACAACAGGTAAACCACATGCCATAGCTTCTACCAAAACCATTGGAAATCCCTCATATCGTGAGGTCATTAAATAAATGCTGCAATTTAATAACTCGGTTTCTATTTTCGAGGTTGGATCTTTAATTAATATTACCTCATCCATTTTAGCAAACGATATTTGTTGTTTGATATCATTTACTTTACTACCGTTACCAAATACAATAAGTTTCCAATCAGGATGTTTTTCTTTAATCGGTTTCCAAATATCCACTAAATAATCATATCCCTTTTGTGGTTCCATTCGCCCAACAGAAATAACATATTTATTTTCCAAGTCAGCATTATATGTGGAAAAAAATGATGTCGAATTGGGAATAACATTTAAATTTGGCAATTCTCCCCATAATGCAGCATCTTCGTGCGTAAGTACAACAAATGAGTCTAGTTTCTTTATGTTTTTAAGTTCTGTATTTGACCTTCGTCTGTAAACAATCTTTTTAAGGTAACTTGAATGTGATTCCAAAAGCATCTGTTCTCTAACTTGACGACTAAAATGATATTCAAACACCTTTTTACTACCATCATTTATATTTGGTAAAAATGAAATTACACGCCCCATTAGACTTATGACAATGTCGGCTTTTATTTCATTTAATAATAAACCTAATTTTCGTTTGCATTTTTTTTGTTTATTCAAAAATGAAAAAATGCGTTTTAATATTGGATATTCGTAATATAAATCAAAATTTATTGATAAATCATAGTGAGATATTTTATTTGATAACTCATAATAAGGTTTTCGTCCTCGTTGGTCTGTGGTAATGATAATTACTTCGTAACCAAAAGTTTCAGCTAAGTAGTTTGCTTTAATCGTTAGAATTCGCTCCATCCCAGCCGAATTATAAGTACCATGTATAATATACACTATTTTCATGCACTAAAATTTTAGAAACCATGTTTTATATGGAATAAATGAATAATTCCAAGTGGTAATGAAGCTTGCGAAAATTCCAATATAAGCTATTAATAAAATTCCAAAAACAGCAATTCTGAAATAATCATTTTTTATTGCTTTAAGAATTATTGGTATTAGTAATATATCAAAAATTGTAAAATAAGTACCTCCTCTACCCGAAATTTGAGGTAAAAATGCAAATGCTATATACATTAGAAATGACAAAAAGTAAATATTGAAAATGAAGAGGTACATTGGACTTTTAAATTTTGATATTTCCGGTTTAAATATGATGAATAAGATTATTATTAGTAATCGGACTATTATAATTGGAATGCTGATTCCCATTTGACCTTTATCTTCTTGATAGTAAGTCATTTTTTCACCCACAAAACCCGGTAAAATTTCAGACAATTTCGAAATTGCGGGTTCGATGGTGAAATAACACAGTATAGCAACTAAAAATAATATAAAATAAAAATACCACTTATGAATCTTTATTGGAATGATAAGTAACAATAAGAATAAAAGAGCCGAATAATGAAATAATGATGCAATAACAACTAAAAAAATAAATATCCTTTTATTTGAAAAATATAAAATTGAAAATAATGTTATCGACATGGCAAGTGCTTGTCGAATTTGACCCATTTCGAAATTTAAGTAATAGGATAGAAAAAAGAACAATAATGAAACTATCGGGAAAGGCGAAATTATTATTATTGTTCTAAACTTAATTAACAGTGTTGCTGTACCCATTAAGAAAATTAGAAAAATATATGAAGGCGAAATTACGTTCGCAATTATATATCCTGGCTCAAATTGTAAGTCCGAAAAAATATCTTTTAAGTCGTTATAATGAAGTAGGTTATATGCATCTTCATAAGCGTCATAGTCAAATCCAACTGAACGTATAGCAACTAGTATAATAAGTGGCAGAAAACAAAAAAGATATTCAAATAAATTGATACTAGTCTTTCCTGCTCGATTTTTCAACAAATCAACTAATGAGAATATTGTTAATAAAATTATTATGGCTAAATATAGCTCCATAGTATCAAAACGTTAATACAAAAATTCAACTCTTGCTTTCAAAAATATACAACCATATTTATTAGTCGTTTTTAATTGTTGTTTTTTGAAAAATGTTTATTGTTTTTGAAAAATATTTTATTGTGAACATTTATATGTATAATAGTCTTACTATTATTATAACAAATTAAACTAATTTTTCCTCATGTTTTTGGAATAACAAATCTCTGAAAATGAAAATCATTGCAATAAAATACAATAGGTTGTAAATGAAATGTGACATCGAAACGCCTTCAATTCCAAATCCGTAATGAATAAATATTCTGGAAAGTATATAATACAACATTCCAAAACCTAATTCTACATAGATATATTGTTTAGTCATTGCTTTTGCCAGCATGTTAACTGACAAAGTCATTTTGGCAACCCAAAAAAAATCTCCAAGCAATTGATAAAAAAACAAATCAGCCATTGAAGAGAACTGATGAGTAAATAAAATGTCGATGATCATATCTCGAAAGATATAAAGACCCAATATCATTATAAATGTTATTGATAACATTAACTTCATTCCTGATAATATTTCAGTTCGAAGTGTTTTATTATCAATTATTTCAGACAGCCTTGGTAAATAAAATGTTGCTATTGCTGTACCAATTAAAGCTGAAATTAATAATGAAATTCTATTCATTCCATCCCAAATGCCTGCCGAATCAACCGATATTTCATTAATAATAGTAGTTCGTGTTAAAATATTTACCAATGGCCAAATCAATGCAATAAATGCCATTAAGGAAAATGAAAATAATTGCTTTCCAATAATTTTCGAATAATTAAACTTGAAATTTCTAATACTAAATAAATTATTTCTTCTAACGATATTTATTGTTATCAAAATTACGATTGATTGATAGGTGGCTAATGCAAGTAACGCACCATACATTCTGTAAAAATATACTAATATAACTGTAAATATCAATCCGCATACTGATGAAATTAAATTGATAAGTATGAACTTGTCATACAATTTCATTCCGTTGATAATTGATAAAAAAAAGCTGTTTAATGCATATAAAGTAATTGTTAATGATACGATATAAATTATAGAAATATATGTCAAGTCAGAGAATAAAAGCAAACAAATTGATTTTGCAAATATTATTATGCCTATAGCTGTTACAATCGAAGATATCAACGTTATGTATAAGGCAGTATTAACATAGCTCTCATATTTAGACTTCTCAGACTTAAATTCAGATACATATTTAACTATCCCATTCGAAATACCACCAGATGAAGTAATGGTAGCTAGAGTCATCAAATTGTTAAACTGCCCAATTAGGGCTACTCCTTGTGGTCCAATTAATACTGCAACAACTTTTGTAGATATTAAATTAATTACAATTTTGAGAAAATTTGAAAATGCAGTCAATCCTAATACTCTGACAAAATCACGTTTTAATATATTAATAATCTTAGCTTTCAATTTTATATTTACTTTTTATAAATTACTAAAACATCAAAACTTTTACCGAATAGTTTCATTTGTGAATTATCACTTTGATAATATCTAAAAATGAACTTATGACGGCTAATACTTAAATTTATTCTTTATTTAAATTCTTGTTTTTTTATAATTATTGAGATTAAATTATAACAAAAATAGGTTGTCGCAAAATTGCAACAACTGATAGTAGTTAAATTCACGTTGTTCTTTCTAACTTCTAATATAATATTTGAATACTTATCTGTAAACGCCAAAATTCTTGCGATTTATTTTGAATAGAATTACGAAATAAATTAATTGTTTGATATGTTAAAGTTATATTTCATATTCTATTTGTTTTATTTTAAAATATTCCCATTTATATTTCAGTATTTGTGTTAATGAAAAACGACATAAAACCTTATAATAGTATTTTAAAAATACGAAATTCAATCGATGATTGTTACTTCACTTTTTATAATTCTACTAAAAACCAATTTTGTTACATGACTTAAACGCTCTTGATTGTTTTTTATTATAGATAAATCAATTTCATCTTCTTTTTTATACATTAAACTACTTAATAACTAAAAAAAAGAAACACATAAGTTTGTTAACTAAAGTGTTTCTTTGAAAGTTTTTTGCAAAAAAAATGATTTATCTTTTACAGTAATCCAATTTAAATTAACATTGATAGTTAGTGTTCTTGAATAATGCTCTGGAAATATATTTTTCTTTCAAACGTTGCAAAGATACTGCTTTTCTAGCAAATATTTGCAAATTTAATTGTTTAATTAAAAAAAATACACAGTGAAAATGTGAAATTTTGTTGCCCGATTTCAATTTTCATTTCCAATAATATTTATTCTTTCCTTTTTGATTGCTTGTTTATAAATCTCTGTAAATGAAGTTCTTAATAAAAACACTAGAAGATTGTATTAGAATAAAAATTACAGTTGACTTACTTGAATCGATTACGACAACATCTTGTTTATAGTCGAACCAACTGCTAATATATTAAAGTCTACCATCAACCCATTGTCTGTCTACAACTGCTTTTGCATCGAAAATTACTGCACCTGCTTTATGATATGCTTCGAAATCGAAACTCTTAAATTCATCATGAGCTACAGAAAGTAATACTGCATGGTATTTTTTTGTTTCGTCAAGTTCGGAGATAATATCTACACCATATTCATGTTTTACTTCTTCTGCCGATGCCCAAGGATCGTAAACGTCTACATGAAGTCCAAATTCGCATAGTTCATTATATATATCAATTACCTTGGTATTGCGTATGTCGGGACAATTTTCTTTGAAAGTTACGCCAAGAATTAAAACTTTTGAACCTTTAATTGTGTGCGTTTTGTGTATCATCAACTTCAAAACTTTATTGGCTATAAATGGTGCAATGCTGTTGTTCACGTGGCGGCCAGAAAGTATAACTTGTGGCACATAGCCTAATGATTCGGCCTTACTAGCTAAATAATAAGGGTCTACACTTATACAATGTCCACCAACTAAACCAGGACGGTACTTCAAGAAATTCCACTTTGTACCTGCGGCATCGAGTACATCGTTGGTGTCAATGCCTACTTTATCGAAAATTAACGCCAACTCATTTACAAATGAAATATTTACATCGCGTTGTGCATTTTCAATAATTTTGGAGGCTTCGGCCACTTTTAAACTTGGTGCTTTGTGAGTACCAGCAGTAATTATGGAAGCATATAAATCATCCACTTGGTCTGCAATTTCGGGAGTAGAACCCGAAGTCACTTTTTTAATTTTAGTTAGGGTGTTTATTTTGTCGCCTGGATTGATGCGTTCGGGGCTGTAACCAGCAAAAAAATCTTTGTTGAATGTTAAACCAGATACTTTTTCTATCTCTGGAACACAATCTTCTTCGGTGCAACCAGGATAAGTGGTTGATTCATATATGGTAATGTCACCTTTGCTAATTACTCTTCCCAGCATTTGAGAGGCTTTAATAAGCGGATTCAAATCGGGCATGTTGAATTTGTTAATCGGAGTTGGTACCGTAACAATGTATGTATTATAATCTTTCAAATCTTCTTCGTTCGATGAAAATGATAGTCCAGATTCCGAATTAAATTTCCGAAGACTTGTTGCTTCAAGCATACCATCTAAATCGGCTTCTAAAGTATGATCGAAACCTTTTTGTAATTCTTCTACTCTCGATTTGTTGATGTCAAACCCAAGAACTTTGTATTTTTTACCAAACTCTATTGCCAATGGTAAACCTACATAACCTAATCCAATTACGGCAATTTTAAAATCTCTCATTAAATAATTTTTAAATAGTAGTGTGGAATATTATAAATATATCAACATGCTTTATGCATTGAGTTCTATTAAAAAAAGATATGATACATAATCTTTTTGATTTTATATCACATTAATTGTTTAAATAGACGACAAAGATACAAAAAACCTTTTAATCAGCCTATAAATAAATGTAAAATCAGCCTTGAATTTGTGTTGTTAAATTTAAAATTAAATTAAATATGTTTTTCAACAGTACTAATCTATTTTTATTTAACTATTTATTGCCGCAACTATTATTTACTGTAAAGAAAAATAATGTTTTGATTTAACTACTTTTGCTCACAAATATTAAAATATAATACTGTTCGTTTTATTATCTGAGTTTAATTCGCTTATTTTGCACTCTCTTAAAAAACATTTTATGAATAGCATTGAATTTTTTCCATTGGTTACTGAAACTGGCGAAATTATTGGTAAAGCAACACGTAAAGAATGCCACTCTGGTTCATTTCTTTTGCACCCAGTTGTTCATTTACACTTATTTAATTCGAAAGGAGAATTGTATTTACAAAAACGGGCAATGAACAAAGATATTCAACCTGGAAAATGGGATACCTCAGTTGGTGGTCATGTGGATTATGGTGAAGAAATGAAATCGGCTCTTTTGAGAGAAGCCCAAGAGGAGCTTGGTATTACTGACTTTGAACCAATTTTTATAATGCGCTATAAGTTTGTGTCGGACAAAGAGGCTGAGTTGATTCATAGCCATTACGCAGTTTATGATAATGAAATTAATCCTGATCCTATTGAAATATCTGAAGGTCGATTTTGGCAAATTGCCGATATTGAAGCACAATTCGGAAAAAATGTTTTTACTCCTAATTTTGAACAAGAGTTTCCAAAAATAATGGCTGTTCTGAATCATACACTTTAATTGTGAAATAACTCATTGATTAATTGTTTGATTCAGAGATAATAAAGTCTTATTTTTGTAAAATGCACAGGTTCAACTTTATATACGCAATTGCCACACAAAACATATTTTATGTCTTTAAAAAAATCCTTACAATCACTGTTCAAAGAAGTAATTAGTTTTACCCAAAATGATTTTCACCTTCTCTCGTATTTGTATACATTTGTTTTTACAATTACATGTATTTATATAAATTATAGCACGGGTTTTTATCGTGAAGTAATGCGCGAAACTTATTTTACAGGTAATTCTATATGGGCTTTTCCGCTTTTTTATAGTGTTATGTATTTTGCAGTAGCTATTCCTGTTTTGTATTTTCAGAAAGAACATAAAATTCTGTCGAACAATTATTTCTATTTAAAAAGTCTTTTTTTTATTGTGCTTTATGGAGCGTCAATTGGTTATTATGGATATACCGATTGGCAATTTCCAAATCTATTTAATGAAGAACGATATTTTGTTTTACACATTATATCTCAACTTAAAGGTAGTGTTATTTATATTATACCACTGATTTTTTTAAAGAAATATATTGATAAAAACGTGGTTGGTTTATATGGTTTAAGTAGGAATTCAAAACATATCCAGGCATATATTATTTTCTTCTTAATGCTTTTGCCGTTTATAATTGGCATGTCGTTTACCCCCGATTTCAAAAGTGCTTATCCTCAGTTTCATCCGTGGCTTTATATTGATATTTTTAATCTTCCTACTTATGGTTATACAGCAATTTATGAGCTAACTTATGCTATTGATTTTGTGAAGACAGAGTTGGTTTTCAGAGGTATGTTAGTGATAGGAATGATAAGCATTATGGGAAAAAGAGCTATACTACCAATGGTGGCAATGTATGCAGCCATACACTTTGGAAAACCATTGGGTGAAACCATTTCGTCAATTTTTGGTGGTTACATTCTTGGTGCATTAGCTTATCAAACAAAGCATATTTGGGGTGGTGTTATTGTGCACATTTGCATTGCTTTAAGCATGGAAATTATGGGTTTTTGGCATTATTACTCTTCAAACTAAAAAATCAATATTTCTATTTTCAAACTTTTTACTTCAAACAAAAAAGCACTCGAAAAATTCAATTTCCGAGTGCTTTTTTATTATAAACAGTTTTATTATTTTGCTTCTGTATCTTTAATCATTTTCTCGCTGGCATACATATAAACTTCTACGCGACGGTTTGCTGCTTTTCCTGCTTTAGTTGCATTATCAGCAACTGGTTCAGCAAAGTTTTTTCCAACAATTTCTTTTAATTTACATTATTGTTAGCAATGGCATTTCAAATTCCTCAAATAACGGACTACCAAACTGACTTTTATTCAATACAATTATTGCAGAAACGTCTGTAGGTTTTTGATTAAAATATATACCTGTTTTACTGTGAAATACTGTGAAATTCATTTCCAAATAATTTTCTATTGTATATTTGATTCTTTCAATATCTTTCTCTGTTAATATATTTGTAGAATTTACAGATATTTCAATAATGTCATGATTTTCACATGAAATAATTCTTCTATTTGCTTTCATTTTCTCCATTCTTCTAAATTTACCTACTACTCTCATCCATTTTGTTATACATTTCCTACTTTATATCTAAACATCACGAAATACATCAATTTAAATGTATTTTTCAACGGATTGACCCTGCTATTTAGATATAGGTAAAACAACAGCCTTAAAAAAGAGGGTACTTTACACGTCTTACGAAACTTATGAATTTTCCGTTGTTGATGGAATTGAAAATGCTGGTCCTTTCAATTCATGAGCAATCTTTATAGCTTTTTCTTGCCAATAGTTAATCACCTTCTTTAGAACTTCTACATTTTGTTCTGTATTCAAATAAATTTGATTCAATTCATTTTCTGTTATCATATTACTGTTTTATTTTTTTACCTACTTATAAGCTTTTCGGTTTCCGCTCCTTACTCTAATTTGAATTAGCTATATTTACTATTAAAATTTAAACTAAATCATAAACCCCTTTCAACGAATGAATTAGTGTATCTTTTTTCAAATTCTTCATCTAAGCTTGCAGCTAAATTTTCAACACTTTCCAAATCAGGTGAAGTATTACCTTTCCCATTTATTTCCCATTTATGATTTGTACCTAATACAAATACTTTTAATTTGATTGTTAATTGATAATTGTCATTATTTCTTTTGAAAGATTTTACTTCTTTTTCTGTCAATTTCTTTTGTTTCCATGATTTTAAAAATACTTCAATTTCGTTCATTATTATTGTTGTTAATATATTTTTACCTACTCATAAGCTTTTCGGTTTCCGCTCCCTACTCTTTATGGATTTTCTGGATACTCCAAATATCTATCATTTAATTTACATTTCAGAAACTATTTTCATAACATCTTCAAGGCTAGTAACTTTTACAAGATTCAATGTTATGTTATCATTTTCAAAATCAAGCTTATTTGCTCCTTTTTCGATGCTTTTCCAAGCTTCATCTTTAGTTTTGAAAACCTCACTTTCTCCCATTGCAATACTGTTTATTCCGTTTGGCTTACCATGAGCGGGAGCAATAGATGCTGTCCAACCATTTGCAAAGTCTGTTGTAACTTTATTGAACTTGATAAATATTTTTTTCATATCTGTTAATTGAAATTAAATTCGAAATATCATTATTGCTTAACCTTTTGCTCTAGTTTTATTACTTGATAGTTTTCTGCACTGGCACAATAAAATTTATCATTTTCTTTTCTTATCTCTTCTATTGCTTGATTTACTGGGGTATTTAACAGTAATTTGCCATAGAATATCTTATTGAAATATTTAGCATCAACAACTTGTAGTTTTTCAGAATAGCCAATTAATCCAAAGAACGGTAGTTCTGGATTATTCTCATCTACAATTTGTATTGCATTTAATCCAAAGCAAGTTGACATGTTAATAAATAATGTGCCATTTAAATATGAATTAATCTCATTAAAAATAGACCTTAATTCAGACCAAAAAACAGCTTCATTTGATTCACTTATCAACAAACTTTTACTATTACCATGACCAACAATATGTATACAAAATTTATTACCTTTTTGAGCTTCGTTTTTAAGATAACTTAGAAAATCAAAAAACTGATTCTTTGTATTACACTTTGCACTTGTTTGTTTTACTCCCTTACTCGCAAGAAAAATCAATAAATCATTTGTTATCTCCCAATCTTTTCTTTCACTATCAAGCAAGCAGTCAATAACAAAAACTACATCATAATCCACTTCTAATTTCCTTATTCCCATATTATTTGATGTGTATTTGTATTTTATTATGACAAATGACATTAATGTATAGAACTACTTAACAAGTAACAAAATTTTTTTCAACTATGATTGTCTCTTGTTTAAAACCAACGTTTTGCCTGTTGAAATTTCTGTTATATTTAACTTTTTCAATTCTTTAGTGTATTCAATAATGTATTTATTGCCATTTTGGTCTTGCATAGTATATTGAAATAATCCATTTGAATTTTTATAATTTGTCAATTCACATTCCACCCATGTTGAACCCACTATTTTGTGATTTGCAATTTTGACTGTTGAAATTTTAAGACTTTCTGAATTGTAATAAAAATAAGCACTAAGACTTTCACTATCGAAAACTATATTTTCTTTTCCATCTACAGCATAATTTACATAGGGTTTTACACTAAAACCTTTAAGTTGCTCTAATTCTTTCAATTTATATTTTTCTCTCCAATAAAACTCTCCTGTTGTTTTTCCAATAGGAGGGAAACAAAAAATGCCTGAATTTGAATAAACTTTTTTTTCTGAAGCATGTTCTCCAATTAAATAAAATTGAAGAGAACGGTCATAGCCTATGGGTGCATATTCACAAAAGACATAATTTTTGTATTCATAATTATCACGCTTTTCTTTACGATCATTTTCATTCATTAATCTATTAATTTCATTACTTTCAGCACTTCGCTTAACTATAACAGAACCGCCTCTAAACATTTTATCTCCCAAAATATTTTTTAAACCAGTTTTAACTTCAAAAGACGAAATATAGAACTCCCCATAAGTGTTAAAACCTTTTTTGTAAGTAAAATTATCAGTAATCCTTTTTAAAGATTCAGGGTTTCTAAAAAAGAAAACTTGAGCTTTATACTCTTTATGTTCACCTATATAATATCCAAAATCTCCACGAGAAGTTTTATTTTTAAATTCACCCTCTGTAACTACAAATTCATATACTTTTTTATTTAAAGCTCTATAATTTGCCAACTCTGTTTTATCCATACAAATACTTGATAGAGACTTTATGAGATACTTTGCACAAAATTCCATATTTTTATTGGCTGTAGCAGTAACAACTAATTCAACACCAAAGTTATTACTTGTTCCATCTAATGATTTTGGTTCCTTAGCTTCAATTTTATAATCAAATGCATTATGTAATGGCTTACTTAACACCTCAGATAATTGCTCAACTGCTTTTGTTTCAGCCGCTTCATTTAATAATTGTTGTTTAATATTTATCGCAAAAAGTCCTCCTTGAATTTCAACTGAAACACCTTTTGCCTGAACAAAACTCGTTAATTTACTTACTGATACAACAGCATTAAGAGTAACACCCCAATTGCCATCTGGTAATTGTGAAGCATTTAATATTTTAAATGATTGAATATTCCCACTTGCAATTGATGCAATTTCATCGGCTACAACTTGGTCGTTAAAAATTTCTGTCTTTGAAGAAATAAAGACACCAAATGTTTGTTCTATTGCTGAACGTAAAGCTGATTGTTGTGCAGCATCTTTTGTTACACCACTACCACTAACAGTAATACTAACTGTTTTACTGTCATCCTTAGCAGCAACATTTTGAGGTACTATAAATAATACGAAAGCAAGTGCAATGATAGCTCCAAGAGATTTTAATTTTTCCATACATTGTTTATTTAATTGTAAGCTGTTGAATATCTGTTTGAAATTTTATTTTGTTTTGATTTTCTCTTTTTTTAATTCTCTCATATAAATGAAAACTGTTCTGTTACCTTCTGTATTGTCAAAAGTTGTAAGTAACTCTAGTCCTTGAGTAAACCCATAAGAATTTTGTTTTATTGATTCTATTGTTTCTACCGTGGATTCTAAAGTATTATTACTTTTTCGCTCTGTTGATTTAATTATTATATCAGAGTTAATAGTAGCTCCATTTAAAAAAGTATTGACTTGCGATTGTGCTTTCACTTGTGCCACTCTGGTCATAATTGAAGGATTGTTGTATTTTGCTTTTTCCAATGAGATTACAGAAACAACATATTGTTGATTGTAATCGTCTACGACTTTTACGCCCTCGAATGCAGATGAATTGTACATCCGTTTTAAGAAGTTTGAAAAAGCAACTTTATCATAATTGAATGACTGAGCTTGAACAATTGAACAGGTGAACGCAATAAAGACTATTCCAAGAAAGCATTTTATCAATAAGTTATTTGTTTTCATAGTTACCATACAATATAGGTATAAACAACTTTATCAGGTTGATTTTTTGCATACTCAGCAGCCACTTCACGCCAAGCATTTATACGGTTTTTTTCCAATATTAAATTGTCTGTGCGTTGTTTTTTTTCCATTTCTATATCGTCTGCATACTTTTTCATTTCAAATTGCCATTGTATTTTTTCGTCAGCACTTATTTTGGCTTCCATTTGTTTGATAAATGGTGCAACTTCTCTATAAGAACCTGCAAATTGGTTTATTTGATTTAGAAAATATCTCGCCTTTTCAGCACCTGATATATTTTGTTCAGTTGTCCATGCAGCTTTAGCTTTTGAAAGTAGCAAATTACCATCATAGTTTATTTTTTGTTGGTAAATATCCTGTATTGTTTCCTGACTTTTTAAGTAACATTCTTTACAAACTTGTGGTACTAAACCCAATTTGTAAATCGCTGCATCAAATTGTTGTTGATCAACTAGTGTTTTGGCTTCATTTGCAGTAAAGTCACATTGAGACGAATAGTATGAAATGATTTTATTTTTTCCATCTTCCAAAAATGATATAACTTCCTTATTTTTAGGGTTTATGGAATTAAAAGCATCAATATAAGCTTTATTTTCATTCGTGCCTACCCCCTTTAAACTGATAGTTACCGATGAAAAAATAGTATTGCTAACGGCATCGCCCACAAACAAAGTAACATTAAGCTTTTGGGCTATCTGTTGAGGTGCTCCAGAAATAATATCTTTTGTTCCCGTATTTACAGATGCTGTAATAATGAAGCGGGCATTTATGGCACTACCTCCCATTCCATTGATACTTGCAATTTCTTTAAGTTTTGTTTCCAATAACTTTTTGGCCTCACCCGTAATTGACATATCAGCAGGAAGATATGAATTTAGGATTATTCGTCCAAAATCGTTGAGTTTCACTTGCGATTTAATCGTAAAAGTGAAAGTTCCAAGAAGAATTAATGATAAAATAAATTTTTTCATTTCGATTATTTTTCACCTAAAACAAGGATTGCTTCTCCAAGTCCACGGGTCATTAGTTTAACTTCAAAATTAAATGGTGCCCCTTTCAGGTATTTCTGTAATCCTTTGGCGAATTGTCGGGCATCTATTGGGTCGTTATCAGCATTATGTAATGGAATACGTACTTGGTCAAAACGAATAAAGTTTTCGGAAGCATCACTCATATTGAATTTTTTATTTACGGTGTTATCCTTCATCCATTTATTGATATAATCGGTAATTTCTTGTCCGTTTATTTCAGTTTCCAAATTATTTTCCCAACTATTCCATCTTTTTACAGTAACAAGTATTTCTCTACCATTCTTTGAAATATCGTTGAAATGTGATTGTAACTGCGATACAAAAGGATTAATATTTTTGATAATTGCTTCTTCCAACAAAACAGGTACGATATCTGAATTATTAACATCCCCTGTTCCAGTAGATGAAGCAATCCGCTTGCTGGTATAAGCATCAAAGGCTTCGAGTGTAAATGAAACAGATTTGCCTTGGTCTGATTTATTGACTTTCCACCATATCTGAATTAGAATATCTGCTTTAGATTTGTTTTTTAGTTTATCCAATGGGCTTTCTGCAATTGAAGTGCCAGAGTTGCTACTGGTTGTCATATTAGCTTCGCCAGTTCTTTCTTCAATAGCTTTCAATTCCTGTTCTACATCTTTGAGCGGAAAGCCACGTTTAATCATTAATGCACCGATTTTACTAATCACCTGACCGATTTCAGTATCTTCCTGAAATACTTGTTTATAATTAGGAACTTTTTGTTTAGTTCCTTGATTATTAAATTCTGTCATAAAATACCGTTGTTCGCACCAATTGTCGCTGGGAAGAATCATTAAAGTTGGCTTCTTTGCTTGTGCAAATAAAAGCATAGAACTGTAAATGATTAGAAGAGCAAATGTAAAAATAAACCTTTTCATAACTATATTCGATTTGATAATTTATTTTTGTTTAATATTTATAATTGCATTTTCATAATCAGTTTTACTACATTCAACAAATCCACTTTTCAAGAATTTATTAACCAGTTCAATTGAGCAATCACCTTCATAAACATCTTCTTTTTTTGTAAAATAGGTATTGTAAACAACAATATGGTAATGAGTTGTTTGTTCAGCAATTAAAACGAACTCGATAAGTTCAAACACAGTACAAGGTTTCTGAAAATTATCAGAAGTTTCAAATTTCAAATAAGTCATAATATTATTTTTTGATATAAGCCTACTCATAAAGCTTTTCGGCATTCTCTCCTTACTCTGTGTTGGATTTTCAGGTTGCTCCATATATTATTTTTCTTCATTTTTGGGCACAAAAAAAGCGTGGGAACTGTTAAACTTATCTTTTGTGAAGGGTCTCGACTCCCTGAAAGTAGATAAGCAACAGCCCCACGCCTATAGTTATAGACATGGAGCGTTTGTTGCTATCATCCTACTTTCTTTGAAATTGTCGAGATTTCACAAAAGGATAATATTTTAAAACGCTTTGTTTTGTTTAATATGTAATGCAATTGTCGCTACAATTGACGAGGTAATTTTAAGAACTGCAAATATAAGAATAATTACTTTATTAATTTATATAATACGAGATTAATTTTAAAAATAATTTTCTAAGTAGACACTTAAATGTTTAGAAATAATATTATCCTAGTAAAATCAAAATGGTTAATTGATGTATAATCATAATTTATAGAATAAAAAAACACTCGTAAATACTAAACGAGTGTTTTTTTTATTCTAAAATCGAAATAGCTTATTTTGCTTCAGCGTCTTTAATCATTTTTTCGCTAGCGTACATATAAACTTCTACACGTCTATTAGCTGCTTGACCAGCTTTAGTCGCATTATCAGCAACAGGTTCCGAAAAACTTTTTCCTATAATTTCTTTAAATTGTGATGATAGAACGTTTTTGGATTTTAAGAAATCAGCAACTGCTTGTGCACGGTCTTGAGATAATTTTTGGTTCAATTCAGGTTTGCCTGTATTGTCGGTATGACCCATAATTGCAATGTCCATAGTTGGATTGTCAACTAAAATTTTGGAGAATTTTGTTAATGCGGCTTTTGCAGATTCACTCAAAGTACTTTTGTTTAATTCAAATAAAATTCCTGAATCGAAAGTTACTTTCAATGCTTTCAGATTATTAGCATCGCGAATACTGTCAACTCTTGCGCCTTCGATGGCAGCAGCTTGTGCTCGTGCTTTATCCATTTTTTTACCAATAATAACACCTGTAGTTGCTCCCACAGCAGTACCAATTCCAGCTCCAATAGCTGCGCTTTTTGCATTTTTGCCAATTAAAGCACCAACGCCAGCACCAATTGCTGCACCTGCGCCACTACCAATTAAGCCACCTTTTGTTGCTTGACTCATTGAACTACAGCCGCTTAATACAATGGCTCCACTAAGGATGATTGCCATTAATCCATTTTTTTGTTTCATGTTTCTTTGTTTTAAATTATTTATTTTATGATTTATTGAAGATAAAGTTAATTGTTGAGTTCAATTATTATTCTGTCGTCTCTAACAAAAGTTTTTATCTTTTTGTTCAATGACCAATTAAGTATTTTTACACAATATGTTTGTTGTGGTTAATTGTCTGAGATTGATTAGACATTAGTGAGATTATTATTAAGCAAGTTCCATGTGAAATTGAATAAAATAATAAAAAAAACAAACCTGAAAATGATGGTTTGCAAATGAGGAATGGCTGAATGATGGTTGTGAAAAACACAAATATGAAGTATTCGGTTGACTACTTCATCTCTAAATATAAAAAACGGTATTTGAACTTACACTATTATTTTGCTAAATTGCAGAAAACTAGTCTTATCTTTCTCTAATGATTTTTATTATGGTGTAATGTTAAGCTGGATTTGACGTATTCAATTATTTGTTAATTGTTGATTCGTTTCATTTTCAAATCATCAAATGGACTCATTTTCAAATTACTTTACAATAGTTGTTTCTGAACTGTTGAAACAAAATTATATTTTCGAAACCGGTGAGTGTTTTAATCCAATTTTTCAAAATGCCTGTTTTCTCAAAGTTTTCTTTTTCAAACATTTTGATGCTGGCGGTATTGTTTTCGGCAATATGTACATAAAGTTGGTTTACTTTTAAGTAGTCGAAAACATATTGTTCTATCAATTTTAAACTAGCTTTGGCATAACCATTCCCCTGAAATTCAGCATCTACAAACAGTCCTAGAGCAATGCGACTATTATGTATTTCGAAGTCGAATAAATCTACTGTTCCAACAGTTTGGTTAGTTTTTACACATACCATCATCAACCGGAGTTGTTTTGTTTCGTAAATGCTTTGGTCGGATTGACTGATGTATTGTTTGAGTACGAATTTGGAATATGGGTTGCGGGTATTGCCCACATCCCATAGCTGAGAGTTGTTTTCCCAAGCGTATAATCTGTCAAGGTCTTCAGGTTCTACAGCTCGGAGTCTTAATATCTCGTTTTGTAATAACATCATTTTTTACAGTTGTTATTTGCCAAGAATTGACTTAATAAAACTCTTTTTTGGTAGTTTGTATTCAGGTTCAATTTCGAAAGAAATTGGCTCAAGATGTTTTCCAGTAGTTATCATTCTATAAATAACTCCCCAGTCGGGTAAACCACCTAAGTTTCTGTCATCGATAAATAAATCGACTTTTAATTTTCTAGGTTGTCCATCTTCGGGCGATTCTTCAAGATAATTGTTATTAACGGCATAAAATTCCAAACCTTTACTACGGCAATATTCCACCGCTTCTTCCAATTCGGCTCCTTCGCGTACAGTCCATAAAATCAGCAAGTTGTCAGGGTTTTCTTGCAATTTTTTTAATGTTGCAAACGCAAATGGAATTTCTTTCCCAATTTTAGGATATTCGTGAGAAACTATGGTGCCGTCGAAATCTACTGCAATTAGCATAAAAATGATTTAATTTGTTGTAAATAAATAAGTTGATAAATATAATAGTTTGTTTTATTATGAATTAAGAAGCAAAAATTAAGAAGTTTAAAATATAAATGCAGGCAATGACTTTGTAACATGTAACATGTAACATGTAACTCGTAACTCAAAACCTCCAAACCAATTACTCCTCTTCTAATTTTAATTCGGAAATGATTTTACCTTGCGATGGTTTACAAAATAGAAGTGCAAATGCAGAAATAGCAGCACAATAAATCAAAGATACGTCTGTTCGAAGTAAGAAAAATACGATTATACTTCCTACAAGTCCAATTCCAATCAAAAGTAAACGAATAATTGCTCCTTTTTCGTAAGTTTTCAGTTTCATGTTTTCGTCTTCAATTAACATCCATTTCTTTGTCATTTTGTGGAATCCACCCAGCGATAATGGAATAGATAATAAAATGTATAAAATTACAATACTTGTTAAAGCAATTCCCATAGTGCTTTTTGAATCGATGTGATTAGTAGAATTCATTGTAAGCAGATAGCCTACCATAGTGGCTAGAATGGTTGTTGTATAGACCAAATAATAAATAAATCCGATTTTTTTTATCGTTTTTTCCATCTGTTTTATTGTTTAATATGTGTTTTATTTGAATGAATTTGTAAATTCCACCCTATTAAGAATTGAACGACCAAGTGTAACTTCGTCGGCATATTCTAGCTCGTCGCCAATAGCTATTCCTCGGGCAATGGTTGTCGTTTTTATATTGAATGGAGCAAGTTTTCTAAAAATAAAAAAGTTTGTTGTGTCACCTTCCATTGTTGTACTTAGTGCCAAAATTATTTCTTTGACATTCCCAGTTTTAACACGTAGAATTAAACTTTCAATTTCTAAATCGCTAGGTCCTATGCCATCCATTGGTGAAATAATACCACCTAGCACATGATAAACGCCTCTGAATTGCTGCGTATTTTCGATAGACATTACATCTTTTATATTTTCAACCACACAAACAGTTTCGTGGTCGCGCCCCGGATTACTACAAATACGACAAACTTCTGTGTCGGAAATATTGTGACATTCTTTACAATAAATAATTTCTTTACGAAGTTGTATAAATGCATTCCCAAAAACTTCGACCTCGTGTTCCGATTGTTTTAAAAGATGCAACACCAATCTAAGAGAGGTTTTACGACCTATTCCCGGAAGTTTTGCAAACTCGTTGACTGCGTTTTCGAGTAATGATGATGAAAATTGTTGGATGCTCATGTAATGTTTTTCAATACGATGCAAAATTACAAAAAAAAATCGTTCAAAACTATTTTTTGTAATTGCATTTCATTTCGTGCATTTTTGACTATTTTTGTACAAAATATTTTGAACCTAAAATCAAATCTTCAAACCTTTCAAACTCTTCAAACTTTTCAAATCTTCAAACTTTTAATATCTAATGTCTGGTTTCTCAATATTGCTTATCATAATTGTATATTTTTCTATTTTGCTACTTATTTCATATTTAGTAGGGCGCAAAAGTACCGATAACGATACTTTCTTTTTAGGAAATAAAAAAACGCCTTGGTGGGTGGTGTCAATTGGTATGGTGGGCTCGTCTATTTCGGGAGTAAGTTTTGTATCGGTACCTGGCATGGTGCGGGGCATCGATTTTACTTATATGCAAACGGTTTTTGGCTTCTTTTTTGGTTATTTATTTATTGCCAATGTGTTGTTGCCACTCTACTATAAACTCAATTTGACAAGCATTTATACTTATTTGGAACAACGATTGGGTGAGTATTCTTATAAAACTGGCGCCTTGTTTTTCTTACTCTCGCGCACAATTGGATCAGGGGTACGATTGTTTTTGGCAACAATTATACTTCAACGTTTTATTTTTGATGCATGGCATATTCCTTTTGTTGTTACTACCATTGGCGCTGTGTTTTTAATATGGCTTTATACGCATCGAAGCGGTATTAAAACAATTGTTTGGACTGATACTATTCAAACTCTATGTTTAATTTCGGCATTGGTGCTTTTGGTTTTGAAAGTTTATAACAAACTAGATTTGAATTTTTGTGAGTTTGTTACTTCGTTGATAAACAGTGGAGATTCGAGAATTTTTGTTTTTGACGATTGGCATAATAAACAGAATTTTTTCAAGCAATTTTTTAGTGGAATTTTTATTGCCATTGCTATGACAGGGCTTGACCAGGACATGATGCAGAAAAACTTGACTTGTAAGAATATACGCGATGCTAAAAAAAATATGTATTGGTATGGAATTAGTTTTGTTCCACTTAACTTACTGTTTCTCACACTTGGTGCAATGATGCTTATGCTTTCGGCTAAGTTAAATATTGCATTACCGGCTTCGTCGGATGAAATACTTCCGTTGTTTGCAACACAGTATTTGGGGTCGGCTGTTACATTTTTATTTGTAATTGGAATTATTGCAGCTACTTTTGCAAGCTCCGATTCTGCTTTGGCATCGCTCACAACATCGTTTTCGGTGGATATTTTGGGAGTTCAACACAACGAACCAAAAGTGGCTGAACGTAAACGTCGTTTTACACATATTGGTATGTCGGTATTATTTGTAGTAATAATGCTAATATTCAAATTGTTGAATAATAAAAGCATAATTGATGCAGTTTATACTATTGCGTCATATACTTATGGTCCTTTGCTTGGAATGTTTGCATTCGGGTTGTTTACCAAACGACAAGTTCGTGATAAAGTAGTGCCATATATTGCAATTGCATCCCCATTTATTTGCTTTGGGTTAAATCAACTCACAACCAATGTTTTAAATTATCCGCTTGGTTATGAATTGCTGATTATTAATGGATTAATAACTTTTGGTGGAATGTTTTTCTTCTCAAACCGCCCCCTTTTCCCCAATATTGACTCCAGACCAAGTTACAATATTTAAAACACAAAACACGAAACGCGAAACACAAAACGCGAAACACGAAACGCGAAACACGAAACACGAAACACGAAACGCGAAACACGAAACACGAAACACGAAACACTTCAAACTCTTAAAAAAATGGATATAAAATCAGCTGAATTTATTATTAGCAATACCGACTACTTAAAGTGTCCCGATAGTCGATTGCCCGAATATGCATTTATTGGACGTTCAAACGTTGGTAAATCATCGTTAATCAATATGTTGTGCAATCGTAAAGATTTGGCAATGACATCTTCCAAGCCTGGAAAAACCTTGTTGATCAATCATTTTTTAATTAATAACAATTGGCATTTAGTAGATTTGCCAGGTTATGGTTACGCCACTGCTGGAAAAAAAATGCGTGAGCAACTCAAAAATATAATTGACAGTTATATACTTTGTCGTGAGCAGCTTACATGTTTGTTTGTGTTACTCGATAGCCGCCACGAAGCCCAAAAGATTGATTTGGAATTTATGGAATGGCTGGGTGAAAATGGCGTGCCATTTTGTGTGGTTTTTACCAAATTAGACAAACAGTCGCATGTGAAATCGGTGGAAAGTATACGTGCCTACAAAGATAAATTGTCGGAACAATGGGAAGAACTGCCTCCGGTTTTCCTAACTTCGTCCGAAAAAAGAATTGGTAGAGACGAATTGTTGGGCTATATTGATGATATTAATAAGACTTTGAAATAATTTAAATTATTGTTTAGCCGTCTGAAGTCATATATTTTACATTCAGCAAACGTTTGCACTGTAATTTTCGCAATCTCTTTTTTAGTATTACCATGTTTCTCATAATTATTTAATAACATTGCATTTCAATTTGTGAAATGCAATGTTTTTTTATTCTGTAAATCTATTAGTATGCTAAACATCCAAAAAAAAATGAGTAACGCTTTTTTAGCGTTATTAGGTTTGCCTGCCACCGCTGTTGGTTTTGCTTTGTCAACTCAAATTGCTGCTTTGAGCTGGATATTGTCTAATAAATATGGATTGGACATTCACGACGTGGCTTTTGTGTGGTTAGCTGGTCCTATTGCTGGTATTTTTGGTCAGGTAATTGTTGGACTTTTGAGCGACAATGTATGGTTTATGGGTGGTCGTCGACGTCCGTTTATCATTATTGGCGGCATTGTAAGTACCATTGCGTTTTTGGCTTTGCCAAATATTAGTGGCATTTCAAAAATCACTGGCATTACCGACATAATTTTAATTGCTTCGTTAATAGCACTTTTTCTCGATTTGTCGGTAAATGTTACATTCAATCCAGCGCGTTCAATCATTGCCGATTTAACGCCCGAAGGCAAAGTGCGAACTTCTGGTTTTGTGTGGATGCAAATTATTTCAGGTTTTTTTGGCGTGTTTGCCTATTTTCTTTCAATGGTTTTTGGCAACGAAACTTTGTTGTATATTGCAGCGGTAATTGTTTTTCTGACAGCTGTTTTCCCTATTTTATTTATACAAGAAAAGCAAGAGCAGACTAAAGAAATTGATGCCGAAAAGTTTGGAGTTTGGCAAATTGTGAAAGAAATTTTTCCACTTTACGGATTTCTTGTGTTTGGCGTTTTTAGTTTATTCTTTCACTTTTTTACAGATGCTTTGGCCGCATGGCACAATCCAGTTTTGATTGGTGCGCTTTCATATTCGGTTATTATCGGTTTATATATTATTCTTAATGGGTTGAAAAGTCCTTCGGATAAGAATGAGTTTCAGAAAATTATGTTGGCTCATTCGTTTACGTGGGTTGCTTTTCAGAGTATGTTTATCATGTCGGGCTTTTTTATCGAAAATCAGATTATGCCCAATCTCGATGTGTCAACAATTACCGCCAATTGGTTTGCCGAAAAACTGACAGGAACTTCACAATCGGCAGCCTCCTCAATTGGCAATATCGTATCGCTTGGATTCCTGATTTTGAACTTTATCGGAGCTATTTTTCCAATAGTATTGCAAAGCATTGCTAAAAATATTGGCCGTGTAAAAACTTATATTTCTGCACTTTCGTTTTCGGCTATTGGTTATTTTTACATAGCTTTTTTCAGTCACATGGAAATTGATTTTTATATTGGAATGGTGTTGATTGGCATTGGTTGGTCGGCTGTTATTTCTATTGTGTTTGCCATTATGAGCGAGCGAGTTAATCCATCCAAAATGGGTTTATTTATGGGCGTTTTCAACTTAGCTGTGGTGCTTCCACAAATGATGAGCAATGGAGTGGCAAATATTATTAAAGAAACTGGTAACCATCAATTGCTTTACATTTTTTGTGGCGCTTTGATTACTACTTCTGTTATATTTTGGTTGTTTGTAAAAGAACCAAAATCTTCCAATACAAAACAGACTATACCTTCGGGAGGTCATTAGTACCTAGTCTTTCAAATTTCTGTGTTTTTTAGCTTAATATAATAAACGTCATTTATAACCGACACTTTGAATTTGATAAAGTGTTGATAAACTAGGTCTTGTCTTTGCTCTTGGTTCTTTGTTCTAATGTCTTTTATTATAATTAAATATCTATCTTTATATCAGCTAATTGAACCTCTATTTAAATTCAAATATCAGTCTTAATTTGTGATAATTTGCGTTCAAATATATTTAATTTTGGTGTCAAAATCATTAACTACGTTGATCTTCGATTCCGATTTATCGGAACCAACGGTCATCGACCAACGGGAGATAATTAAAATCCGTTTTTTTTCTTTTTAATACAATAATACGATATTATTTTATGCCACATTCTTACTTTTTTTAATTTTCAATATTTAGCAATTTATGTTACCTTTGCGAACAGAAAAATAACCGCAAAGATATCTTTTGAGAACCGCGGAAATAAACATTCGCGGTTTTTTCTTGCATATCGGGCGTTAATAATATTAGTAAATGAAAAATCTTTATCTAATTACATTGCTCGCTATAAGTACTTTTTTTTCATGTACAAATAAATCGGCCAAAACAGTTAATGTGAAATGCGACGATTCCGCAAAAATAGTTTATGCTCAAGGCTTTGCAATTAAATACTATAAAAGTTACAAAGAAGTTTTAGTTTACAGTCCATGGATAAAAGGTGCAGTTTATGCGCGATACTTTTTGGTGAACGATAACAAAACTGAAACACCAAATGATGGAATTAAAATTAAAATCCCATTGCAAACGCTAGTTTCAACATCAGTAACACATTTTGAATTTTTAAGTCTATTGCACGAAATAGAAACTATTAATGGCGTTTGTTCACCGCAGCTAATATTCAACGAAACCATCCGAAAGCGAGTGGGAGAGGGGTTAATTTCAGATCTTGGAGATGCATTTAATATCAATGTAGAAAAAACCATTCAGCTCAAACCACAAGCTGTAATGATGAGTGGTTACAATCAGAATGATCCTTATGCCGAGCGTGTTACCCAAGCCGGAATACCAGTTTTGTTCAATAACGAATGGATGGAAAAATCGTTGTTGGCACGAGCAGAATGGATAAAATATGTGGCGGTTTTTTACGATAAAGAAAAGGAGGCCGATAGCATTTTCTCCGAAATTGAAAAACGTTACAATCAAATACGTGACAAAGCCAAAGCATTGAAATACAAACCTACAATAATGGCAGGCTCTAATTTTCGAGGCACATGGTATATGCCAGCAGGACGAAGTTTTATGGGTAAACTATTTACCGATGCAGGAGCTAGTTACTTATATGCCAACGATACCACATCTGGCAGTTTACCATTGAACGTTGAAACCGTGCTTTCAAAATTTGCGAAAGCAGATATTTGGCTCAATTGTAGTTCTAAAAGTTTGGCTGAATTAGTTCAGTCTGACTCAAAAAATGCATTATTCGACGCTTATAAACAAGAGCAAGTTTATAATTTCAGCAAACGTCTTTTACCCTCCACTGCCAACGATTTTTGGGAAAGCGCAGTGGCTCGCCCCGATTTATTGCTCTCCGATGTAATTGCCATTCTTCATCCGGAAATTTTGCCAGGGTATGAATTGGTTTATGCCGAAAAATTGAAATAATGCGTTATTTCTATAACAAAAAAGAGAACTTTGACATTATCAATTTAATTTGAACTAAATTAGAATATTAAATAAATAGTGTTTATCTTTGACGTGTTTAAAAAAGATATCTAACGCACTGATAATTTAACTCACTCTCTGTTCGACGTAGCGTAACTTGGAAGATTGGTTTGGCATATCGTTTTTCGATATGTAGTGTGGGAAGGAAAGCGGAGCTTTCCATATTCAAATTTAATGTGGAAAGTGGAGCTTTTCCCAGCCTTTTGGATATATTTATTAGCTTAACAAAGTTTGGCACAGCTGAGTGGGAACCAACGGTCAGCGTAAGCTTATTTGTATTCCGATAAACAAGTAGTTTTTTTTAAGAACGCATTACAAATACTAATAATACAAGAGTTGAAATTGTAAATAAATCCCAAGGGCGTGCGAGAATTTGTACGTTTAATGAAGTTAATTTTTAGAGGCAGAGTAAAGTAGAATAACACAAGTCGTTAGAATTGGTACAAAGAATAAAATATTAAATTCATATAATTGTACGGATAAATACAGTACGAATAGTTATATTTACGGATATTTTACGTACATTTGCAGAAAATACTAAAATTATGAATACAACAGCAGCAGAACAAGCCAGATTTGATGCAAGGCTACCAAAAGAACAAAAACAATTCTTTGAAAAGGCAGCATATTTAGGAGGATATAGAAATCTTACCGATTTTGTATTTCGGGTAGTTCAGGACAAAGCTAAAGAAATTATTAAAGAAAAAGAACAGATAATAGCCTCTGAAAGAGATAGTCAAATCTTTTTTGATGCGATAACTAATCCACAAAAGCCTTCTGAAACTTTGAAGAACGCATTGGACGATTACAACTCATTTATCGCAAATTCTAAATAAGAAATGATAGAACTTTTAGATAAAAAGCATAATCGTAAGGATTTTGATTGCGGTAAGGAACTCTTGAATGATTATCTAAAAACTCAGGCGGGACAAGACATAAAACGCAAGCTTTCTGTTTGTTTTGTGTTGGCTGATAGTGAAACAAATGTTATTCAAGGGTATTATACTCTTTCGAACAGCAGCATTCCTTTGAGTAGTTTTTCTGAACAGATTCAAAAAAAACTTCCAAAATCATATAAATCAATTCCAACTACTTTGGTTGGTAGATTAGCAATAGACAAAAAATATCAAGGGAAAGGAATTGGTAAAATTCTATTAATTGATGCTCTCAAAAGAAGCTACGCAATATCTAATCAAATTGGATCATTTGGAATAATAGTTGACCCAATAGATGATGAAGCAAAGGGCTTTTACCAAAAATATGATTTTATTGAACTTCCTGATAGCGGTAAAATGTTCATTGCAACACAAACTCTTAAGGAATTATTTGGTTAAATTTCCATTTCTCACTTGCTTATAAATACAGTATGGAACTCGTAAGCTTTTTTTCTCTCGGATATTTGAATAATATTTGCGAAATTTACCTTCTTTGAGTAGGATTCTTTTTTTTCTCGATAGTATTTGCAGAAAGAAATAAAGTAGCTGTACTTATTATAGAATCATCCGTAAATAATGATTCTTCATAAACTTAATAAATTAATTATGAGTAATTTTCCGGATTTTCTTAATTTAATTCTCGACTCTGAAAAGTTAATTGCATATGGAGGTTTGACTTTATTACTGTTAATAGTATTTGCAGAAACAGGTCTGTTTTTTGGCTTCTTTCTACCTGGTGATGCACTCTTGTTTTCATCTGGATTATTGTGTGGAAACGAGCTCTTTGAGGTAAATATTTTCGTTTTGCTTTTCTCCGTTACATTGGCTGCATTCATTGGTAATGCTGTAGGATATTTTTCGGGAAAGATGTTAGGTAAGAAATTATTTACAAAGGATGATTCATTATTTTTCAAAAAGCGACATATAGAAAAAACAAAATCATTTTATGAAAAATATGGTGGTACTTCACTCATTGCTGCTCGGTTTCTGCCAATAATACGAACATTTGTTCCAATTTTTGCTGGAGCAATTAAAATGAATTTCTGGAAATTTAGTTTATATAATTTAATTGGAGCAGTATTGTGGATTTTTACATTGATACCCAGCGGCTATTTCTTAGGTAAACAATACCCGGAGTTAATTAATAAATTGGAATATTTCGTTTTAGGATTCGTTTTGGTAACAACAATAGTTTTGATAAGAGGAACAACGAAATTGAAAGCACAAAACAGATTGAAATAGATTAAATTTGATAATTTAACGATGAAATAACAAACGCTTTTCAATCTCATACTTTGTGTTTTTAAGAATTGACAATCGACTTAGCCAATTTTTTAATCCGTTTAATGTTTGATTTTGTATAATTTTCGTTCGTAGTTTTGTTGTATTACTAATTTGATTTTCTACTGAAAATACAAATATTCACCATTTCATATATAAAAAAAATAATTTTATTTGAAATTAAAATAATAGAATCATTATGCCGTTAGTTAAGATTGAAGTTGCCGAAGGTTTTTCATTGGAAGTATTATTGAAAATGAAAGAGCTGATAATGAATGCTGTGGTTGAAACTTTGGAGCTTCCTGCCGATGATAGAAATGTTCGTTTGATGGAATATAAGCCGATGTTTTTTGAAATGAAGTTGCCTTATCAATTATTGATCGAGATAACAATGTTTGCTGGAAGATCTAAGAATACCAAAATTAAATTGTATAAAACAATAACCAATTCGTTGGAGTATAACGGGTTAATTGATAAGGCAAGCGTTTTTATTGTTTTGAATGAACTGCCATTAGAAAATTGGGGAGTGTGTGGTGGAATTCCCGCCGATGAGATTAAATTAAATTTTAAAGTAGAATTGTAATTATAAGAATATTTAAATTGAAGAATCGTTTTCCAATATTATTTTTTTTCCTGTTTTTGGTTACAATAGGTCTTTTCTTTGCCGATTTGGCTTGGGGTAGCATTCATATATCCATTAGCGAAATTCTTTTGGTGTTTTTTGGAAAAGGCGCCGATGGTATTAATTCGGAGATATTGCTCAATTTTCGTTTGCCAAAAGCCATTACAGCCATATTGGCAGGTGCTTCACTGTCTGTAGCAGGATTAATGATGCAGACTTTGTTTCGTAATTCACTAGCCGATCCATATATTTTGGGAGTTAGTTCGGGAGCCAGTTTGGGTGTGGCAGTAGTAATGATGGCGGCTTCGGTACTTCCAGTGTCATTTGTTAGTAGTGGTTGGGCTTTAATATTAGCAGCCATTCTTGGAGCTTCGGTAGTGCTATTGTTGGTAGTAGGTGTGTCGTTCAAAGTACAAAATGCTGTATCGTTGCTCATTGTAGGGTTGATGTTTGGTACAATTGCAGGTTCATTGGTAAGTGTTATACAAAATTTCAGCAATCCAGATGCTGTTAAGTTGTTTATTATCTGGACTTTTGGTAGTTTGAGTTCTGTTACATGGAGTTATATGCATGTGTTGTTACCAGTGGTGTTGGTAGGCATTGGAATGGCATTTTTTCTTCAAAAACGTCTCGACGGATTATTGTTGGGCGAGAATTATGCTCGTGGTTTAGGGGTTTCAGTAGTTCGTACTCGTATATTAATAGTTATTGCCACTGGTTTGTTGGCTGGAGGTATAACTGCTTTTACCGGCCCTATTGCCTTTGTAGGTGTTGCCATTCCTCATATTGCTAGAGGACTTTTTCGCACATCCAGTCATAAAATATTATTGCCTGCATCGGTGCTTTGTGGTGCAGCACTTTTGCTTGTTTGCGATATTATATCTCAAATGCCAACTTACACATTGCCCATCAATACTATTAGTGCATTGTTTGGTGCGCCTATAATTATTTGGATAATACTAAAGCGAAAATAATTTATTTAAAGGTCATTTCTTATTTTCATTGATTAATTAAATTGTGCAATCCGTTTTTGGGTTTTATAAATATATGTCAATTCTAACAACACAAAATCTATCAATCGGTTATTCTAAAAAAGGAAAAACCAGCATTATACAGTCTGACCTCAATTTACGATTGCGTGCAGGCGAGTTGGTGTGTTTGATAGGGCCTAATGGAAGCGGTAAATCCACTCTGTTGCGTACATTGGCTAGCTTGCAAAAACCACTGTCGGGTAAAACATTGATTGATGAAAAAGAAATATCTAAACTCAAGCACAGAGAAAAGGCATTATTAATTTCGTTGGTGTTGACCGAACGGGTTGAAATTGACAATACTACGGTTTATAATTTGGTTGCACTTGGTCGACATCCTCATAGCAATTGGTGGGGAAATGTAACCGATGAAGAGGATGATATTATAAATGAGGCGATTAAAATGGTTCATTTGGAGCACAAAGCGCATCAAAACATCAATGAGTTGTCCGACGGAGAACGCCAAAGAGCCATGATTGCTAAAGCATTGGCACAGGACACGCCAATAATTATGTTGGACGAACCAACGGCGCATCTCGACTTGCCAAACCGTGTGGAAATTATGTTATTACTTCATCGGCTGGCGCATAAAACCCAAAAAGCCATTCTACTTTCGACACACGAACTGGATTTGGCTTTACAAGCAGCTGATCGAATATGGTTGATAAGTAATAATCATGGTGTGGAGTGTGGAGTGCCCGAGGATTTGGTTTTCAATGGCTTTTTTAATCGTGCTTTCGAGAGTAAAGCCTATTTTTTTAATGCTGCCAATGGCAATTTTTCGATGAATTATCCGATGACTAAAAGTGTTTGGGTGTCGGGCGATAAAACTCGGATGTATTGGACGTTAAGAGCATTGGCACGAGCTGGTTTTATGGTTGTAGAAGATGCCAAGGTCCATATATTGGTAACTGAAATTGGCTGGGAAATTGGCGATAAATTAATTCCAAGTGTTGAAGAATTATTGCTGGAATTGGAGCAAAGTTTGTAGTTTTATAAATATTAATGAGTTCTAATGGAACTTCTTGTTAAAGAAAACCAATAGAACTCATAACTAATATTTTTATATTTTAATTTGCCACAAAAACTTCCAAAAGTGTAACAGTATTATCAGGTATCAATCCTAACTCAACAATACAAGCTGGAATAAGAACAGTGTCACCTTTATTGACAGTAGTTTTTTCGTTGTTGTATTCAATCACAAAATTACCCTCTAAGCACATATAAGCAATAAACGAATCGATTGTACCATAATTGCGTGTCAGTGGTTCATCAAATCGAATCATATTTGTAGTAAAATACTGGCAAGAAACCAAAGGTGTAATTTCATTTAGCAAAGCCTTATAAATCGTTTTTGGTTGTTCTGATGCTTCAAAGTTGATAACATCAAGTGCTTGCTCGGTATGCAATTCACGTTCGTTTCCGTTGTCGTCGGTGCGTTTGTAATCGTAAATGCGGTATGTGATATCGCTGCTTTGTTGAATTTCGGCTACAACCACTCCTTTGCCAATAGCATGAACTAAACCTGCAGGAATAAAAAATACATCACCTTTTGTTACGGGTACTTTTTGCAATAAATTTTCTACAAGTCCTTCATCAAGAGCATCTAAATAGGTGTCGCTTGAGCAATTTTCAGAGAACCCAATTATCAATTCGGCGCCAACTTCTGCATCTACAACATACCACATTTCTGTTTTTCCATACGAATTGTGGCGTTCAAAAGCTACCTCATCGCCAGGGTGAACCTGAATTGATAAGTTTTCGTTTGCATCAATAAGTTTGAAAAGCAATGGAAAAGAATGTCCATATTCAGCAAAGTTTTTATCGCCAACTAATTCTTCCATGTATATTTCTATCAATTCGGGAAGAGTATTTCCAGCCAAAAAACCATTTGTTACCACAGATTCGTCGGTCTCAATGCCCGATAATTCCCAGCTTTCACCCAATTTGTCTGAAACTGCTGCTTTGTTGAACAAACTTTCTAATTTAGTGCCACCCCAAATTTTATCTTTTAGAATTGGCTCAAATTTTAATGGATACAACATGATAATTAATAATTAATAATTAATAATTAAAGAAAAGACCTGTAATTATAAACTACAAGTCTTTTCATTTCTATTATTTTCTTTTCTATGAATTCAAGAATTATATGTGCTAGCAATTTTGTCAATTCTCAACTATCAATTGTCAACTGCTAACTGTAATCTACTCAGCTTTTGATCTTTTAGCTAAGTTTTGTTCCCAAACCCACGAGCTTCTGAGTGTTTCTTCGAGAGTTTCTGTTGCAGTCCATCCCAACACATTGTTAGCATAAGTTGGATCGGCCCAAACTTTTTCAATATCACCTTCGCGACGAGCTACGATTTTATATGGTACTTTAACGCCATTTACTTTTTCGAAAGTTTCGATGATTTCCAAAACCGATAAACCTCTACCAGTTCCCAAATTGAAAGTTTCGACACGACAACCAGCTTGACCTGTCAACATGCGTTGTACTGCAATTACATGAGCTTTGGCCAAATCTACGACATGTATATAATCGCGAATACACGATCCATCAGGTGTGTTATAGTCGTTGCCGTAGACTTGTAATTGTTTTCTTAAACCAATAGCTGTTTGAGTAACAAAAGGCAATAAATTATTTGGAACTCCATTTGGCAATTCGCCTATTTCGGCAGATGCGTGTGCACCAATCGGGTTGAAATAACGAAGTATAATGCTTTGGTAGCAAGGATTTGCGTGAATTGTATCGCGTATAATTTCTTCCCCAATTTGCTTTGTATTGCCATAAGGCGACATCGCAAATTTAATTGGCGCATTTTCAGTTACAGGCAATACATCTGGCTGACCATAAACAGTGCACGACGACGAAAAAACAAAGTTCTTTACTTTGTGGATAGGCATTAATTGCAATAAATTTATCAATGAAACCAAGTTGTTGCGGTAATAATGCAATGGTTTCTCAACAGATTCACCAACGGCTTTGCTTGCTGCAAAATGAATAATTGCTTCAATGTTATTGTGTTTTTCGAACATGCGATCCATGCTAACATAATCTACACAATCAATATTCTCAAAAGCTGGTCGAATACCTGTTATTTTTTCGATACCTAATAAAACATCGATATTTGAATTCGATAGATTGTCGACAATTACTACTTCAAATCCTTTTTTTTGCAATTCTACAACTGTATGAGAACCAATAAAACCAGTTCCGCCAGTAACTAATATTTTTGCCATAATTATTTGTCAGAATTTAATTTAAATAACTTAGGAGGATATATTCCTTTACGAACTAATTCGTTTAATTTAAGCACTACTTGTGGACGATCTTCGGCGTAAGTTACACCAAACCATTTCGAAGGAGTGTCAAGTACTTTACATGACGCTTTTTGTTGTACAATAAGATTGTTTACTGCCAATGGAATATAAAATTCAGATTTAAGTTTTTGTCCATTTTCAGCCAAAAATTCTTTGAAAAACTCTTCAGAATAATCAAAATAGTCTGGTGTAAAACCCCACATATTCATCGAAACAGGTGTGTTGGGCTTTAAACTTACTTCCTTAGAATTTTCATCTATGTAAATAATTGCTCCGCCTTTTTCCTCAATATGGGTGCGTTCTACCACATTCAATAATAAATTGTTTTCGTCCACCACGCATACACCACGACTAACAGCACCACTTTCAGATAATGTATTGCCGACATGATAACCAATCATGCAATACTCGTTTTTTTTGCCTTCTACGCTACGCAAAAAATCTGCAAGAATTGCAAATGATTCTTGGCCGTAAAAGTCATCTGCATTAATTACTGCAAATGGTTCTTTTATTGCTCCTTTGCCCATCAAAACTGCATGGTTTGTGCCCCAAGGTTTTTCGCGTTCGGGTGTGTAAGTTGAACCTTCAGGAACA
The DNA here is from genome assembly GCA_903911085.1 of uncultured Bacteroidales bacterium. Classification (GTDB taxonomy): domain Bacteria; phylum Bacteroidota; class Bacteroidia; order Bacteroidales; family Paludibacteraceae; genus Paludibacter. The sequence continues at coordinate 82,116 of CAIWCC010000215.1, forward strand.
TTAGATATTTCTTGAAATACGATATCAGTATCAATCAAATTTTTAAATTTATCGACTACTACAGATTTAAAATCTTGCTCAAAGCTTGTACGTATAACAAACACGACTTTCCCAAAACCGGCTTTAATGGCATCGTATATCGAATAATCCATTATAGTTTCACCATTAGGTCCAAGCCCATCAAGTTGTTTTAAACCACCGTAACGGCTTCCCATTCCAGCTGCTAATACAAATAAAGTTGGTTTCATATTGTTCTAAATTTTTAAAATTTTTGAGGCGCAAAGTTAACCAAAATATTTGAAATAATAATAGTTTTATAATCATTTTATGAACTATTGTATATTAAATGATAAAATGCTTAAAACGTAAATTTTTTCACTAATTGTTGATAATTATATATGAAATGCACTTGTTCTACATAAACAAAAGACTTATCTTTGCACTAAATTATTATTTTTAACGTACAAAAAGTCAAATTGATGATTTCAAAAAATCAAAAATATATATTATCTAGTATCGCCATTGTTGCATTAATATCACTTTCATTATTATTTTTAAAAAAAGATAAGCCGAAACCACCAAATTATTATATTGGCTGCGACCATGTGCATTTTGCCAATGCCCCAATAACCCCAAGTAATATTTTAAAGGATAAAAACGAAATTCATTTGTTGCATGCTCAAAAAAATGGACTTAAACATCCCTTTACTAGCGACAAAGAGTTCGATGCTAAAATTGCAGAATTAGAGCGTAACTCTGTATTGATTAAAGTTACTGAAAATCCTTTTTATCAACTTAAAACTCTCACGCACTCTAAACCATATCTTATTCCTGAAGCAGTAGATATGCTTAATGAAATTGGTTATAGGTTTCAAAAACGTTTGCAAGAAAAAAAATACAACAACTATCGCTTTAGAGTTACATCGCTGCTTCGTACCGAAGAAACGCAAGATAAATTATCCAACAGAAACAGCAATGCCACAAGTCATTCTGCTCATTTGTATGGCACTACAGTTGATATTTCGTATAAGAATTTTTATAACACAAAAACTGATACCCTCGAAAGTAGTTATGAAGCTGTTCAATCGCTAACAAAAGTGTTGGTAGAAATGCGTGAAGAGTGTAAATTTCTAGCCGTTCGCGAGCATAAACAGTCTTGTTTTCATATTACAGTAGTTTTGTGCAGACCGACAAAATAAATAGTAATCTGTATGTTGTTGATAATTACTGCTTAAAGTGAGGAAATGAAATTTCGATTGAATTTTCTTTTCATTCTTCTAGTATTTTTTCAAAATAAAATAAATTTTTGATTAACTTTGCACCCGATTTGATGCTTAAGGGGCATTATCAAAAATGACTTAGTAGCTCAGCTGGTAGAGCAACAGACTCTTAATCTGTGGGTCGAGGGTTCGAACCCCTCCTGGGTCACAAAAACAATTGTCAATTAGCGACAATTTAAAGACAAACCATTCTAAATCATTGATTTGGAGTGGTTTTTTTCT
>CAIWCC010000216.1 GCA_903911085.1 uncultured Bacteroidales bacterium
CACGATAACTCTGTAGTATTATTTCTTGTTTTGTATACATGTTTATCATTCTTTTATAACGAAATTTTTATTCGTTAAGATGAAATCACTGGTATACTTTTCAATTAATGGGTGGTACCTTTTTCAATTAATATATACAAACTTTTGTGATTTCTTGATTTTTGTCAAGAGCAAAATAATTATTTTGATAGACCTTTGTAGCGTAATTCAAAAACAAAACAAAAGAAGTATCAAACAACAATTATTTAAAACACTACGGCAATGACAAAAGAAATCAAAACATCAATTTTAATTGACACAGCACCAGAAAAAGTATGGTCAGTACTTACAAACTTCGACAATTACCCCAATTGGAATCCATTTATTAAATCAATAAAAGGTGAAGTGAAAGTTGGCAACAAAATCACAGCTAGAATTGAACCTCCAGAAGCAAAAGGTATGACTTTTAAACCAAGCGTTCTAACTTTTGAGACGAACAAAGAATTAAGTTGGATTGGACATTTATTGTTTGCTGGACTTTTTGACGGGAAACATAAATTTGAACTAATTGACAACGGAAACGGAACAACAACATTTATTCAAAGCGAAAGTTTCAAAGGGATTCTTGTTCCACTATTCAAGAAAATGCTCGACATCAATACAATAAATGGATTTGATGCAATGAATAAAAGACTCAAAGAGTTGGCAGAATTAAACACTAACCGCTAATAACCGCCAATCGCCACTGTCCTCGTGGATTTATTTATTAGTTGAGCAAAGTTTGGCATTGTTGGGTGGGCTCACTCTCCCCAAGTTTGCAACAATGTGTTAATTGTGACGCGTTTATAACACAATGGTTACAATAAATACAAAATCAAACAAAGGGTGAAAGATATGATTTAATGCTTTGTTGTAAACAAATTACCATTTTTCACTCGTTTGGAAATGAGGTGGAGAAAGCGATTTTAAAGAACGGATTAAATCCTGTCGTAGTTAAAAAAATAGCAATTAGCTAGCATTTATATTATTACATTTAATGAGGGTAAATCCAGTGGTGTTTTATAAACAAATTTAAAATAATCGCAGCAATGATAGTCAACCAAACGAAATTTTGACTACTTTTGGTGAAAAATTAGTTTTTTGGGGTAGACTATCGGTATGACCCATTCTGAAATAACGGACACGACAACAATAACATTGGGTCGTTATAAAAAGTCGTATCATATTGATTAACTATGATTTAAATAGTATAATTTAACTAATTGCGGCTTTACTCAAACAAAGAGTAAACGCAAAGCCGCTAAGTTTTAAATGCCTGATATTCACAACCAAGAGAAAGAACGCTAAGACAAAAACTTTCAGTTTTTCTTTGCGGCTTTGCAACTTAGCGTTCAAAAAAAACATTTTTTATAACGAACTATTGCAATAAGAAATAAGACAAAAAAATATTAATCCACACAAACTAAACTCATGACACAATTAGTAACTCTTTTTGCATTTTTGTTTTTTACAATTGCAATTAAAGCAGAAGTAATAAAAACGATAAATGTACCTAAATCAGGTACGCTTTCGTCATTGTTGACTTCTACTGAAAAAGAGTCAATTACAAATCTTACAATTACTGGAAACATAGATGCACGAGATGTGAAATTTATGCGAGATGAAATTACTAAACTAACAAAATTGGATATTGCTAATGCAAAAATAATAGCATATAGTGGCAACGAAGGAACTGTAGAGAATGGGGTTTATTCATCATATATGTATGATGAAATACCTGAGAAAGCATTTTATTTAAATGAAACACTTGAATCAATCGTCTTGCCATTTTCAACGACCTCAGTTGGTATTTGTGCTTTTGCATATTGTCAAAATATTAAAAATGTAAATATACCCGACTCAGTTACAAATATAAGAACAAGTGCTTTTAGCTATTGTAGTAGTTTAACAAATCTGTCAATTGGAAAATCTCTTAAAACAATAGACACTCAATCTTTTTTTAACTGCACTATGCTGTCTGACTTCACATTGCCTAATTCTTTAAAGTCAATAGGAAGAGAATCATTTTCTAAATGTAATGCATTATCAAATATAATAATTCCAAATTCGGTTGATTCAATTGGTTTTGGTACATTTTCTGAATGCATTAACTTAACCACAGTTATTTTGCCAGACTCAATCACTACTATTGAAACCATGGTTTTCAATGGCTGTAAAAAGTTGACAAATATTGTTCTATCAAAGAAAGTCCAATGTATTAAATGGGCTGCATTTGAAGGTTGTTCAAGCATAAATAAAATGCTTATACCTGAAAATGTTAGTATTATAGGAGGCAGCGCTTTTAAAGGCTGTAGTTCTTTGACTAATATTGTCATACCTAAATTGGTTACCGAAATTCAAAGTAATACTTTTCAAGGCTGTACGGAATTAACTAGTGTAGACTTACCAACAACAATAATCAAAATCAATGATTATGCATTTAATGGTTGTAAGAAGTTAATTGATTTGCAAATTCCAAATAACGTAAATACTATTGGAAACTATGCATTTAGTGGTTGCTTAAACCTATCAAAAATCAACTTAACTGATTCACTTAAAACTATAGGTGATTTTGCATTTGCTTATTGTGGTAGTTTAACTACAGTAAATTTGCCAAATTCAATCAAAACAATCAGCCATGATGCATTTTCAAATTGCACTGAATTGACAACTGTGACTTTGTCAAATTCAATAATAGATATACAAAATTCTGCATTCAGTTCATGTACTAAATTAAAAAGTATCACTATTCCCAATACAGTCAAATCCATTTATTATGGTGCATTTGCCGATTGTACAATGCTCGAAAATTTATCTATTGGTCACTCTGTAGAAACAATTGCTGATGGCGCCTTTAGAAATTGTACAAGTTTAGAAAGTGTAATAATTCCCAATTCAGTTATTTTGATAGGCTCTTCATTTCAAGGATGTAAAAATCTTAAGTCCGTAACTATTGGAAATTCTGTAACAGCAATTGGCTCATTCGCATTCTCTGACTGTGCATTAAAAAGTATAATTATTCCAACATCGGTAACTAACATTGGTAGCTATGCGTTTTACAACAGTCTTAATTTATCAGACATTTATTTGAACAATTCAATTCCTATCAGCTTAGAGAATTCAGCTGGTGCATTTATGCAAACAAATATATCAAAAGGCACTCTTTATGTTCCTCAAGGTTCGAAAGAAGTGTACAAGACAGCTTGGGTTTGGAATTCATTTGCAAATATTGTAGAAACAACTACAGCATTACCAACTATAAGTAAAAATGAAATTAGAATATCATTTGAACACGGTAAATTGATTTTTGATAACACTAAATTAAGCTGTAAAATTGAAATATATTCAGTCTCTGGAGTCAAGATAAAAGAGCAATATATTGATAACAATAGAACTTCTATCTTATTACAAAGTGGAGTTTACATACTTCGAGTGGGTGAATATGCTGAGAAAGTAATTATAAAGTAACTCAAACGAAAAGACCAAAGAAAAATTACGCCCCATAATATACTTAACTTCCCTGCTGTCGGCACGGCACAGCAAGGAAGCGTCGGTTGATCCGTATTTCCGTTTGCAGAATGCAATCGTATTTGCATTGTAGCAAATTTATGTTGCAAAAGTAGTCTTGTTTTAGTTTGTTTTGCCTTACTGTTTTACTTTTTTAAGTGTTTTTCCGGTGCCAATTTTCAACAAATAAATACCCGAATTCAGACACGAAATATCTAAGGTTCCAGAGCACAAAGTATGTAACAGTGCTTGCCCGTTAAGATTAAAGACTGTAACATTTTCAGGGTTTTGTAGTCCAACAAATGTGATTGAGTCATTTGCATTATCTTGACAAATTGTGTATTCGTTTGCCATCAATATAGTTTACTGCCATCATTGAACTAGTTGATGAAATCTCCACGACACGCCGTTGCTCTACGGTGTAATTTTCTGCTTTTACGTTAGCAAATGAAAACAGGCATAACAATGCTGCAAATAAAACAGTATGATAATTTTTTTATCGACTAGTTAGTATTTAATAAACTTTATATATTTTAAATTGCTACGCAATTAAAAATAAGAAGCTTAACACTAAGTCCACATAGACCACATAGATTAGCTACGCTGACCGTTGGTTCACTAAGTTTAATTTTAAATCAAATATAGACCACTAAGTATAAAACATAAATGTTTTATAGAGAAACAATTGCAATATAAACAAAAACATTTATGTTTTTCCTTAGTGTTCTTTGTTCAGCTAATATTCTTAGTGTAACTC
>CAIWCC010000217.1 GCA_903911085.1 uncultured Bacteroidales bacterium
ATATTGAATTTATTCATCTGGCTACTAGAATAGCCAAACCCGTTATCTTACAATATCAAAATATTATAAACAATTATGTCAAAGATCGCTAATTCTTTCTTATTTATACTCAAAAGTCAAATGACTTTATCTTTAGGGGTTAACGGTCATTCTCAAAGCTAATCCGCCACCTTCGGCCAATTGATAGTTGATTTTCATAGAATTATTTATTTTTATCACTTCCCGTTTGTAATCACTTCCGTTTCGTCCAGCGTTTATACCATCGGTAAATACTTCGGCTTCAAAATTTCCTGCTGGCAGGAACGAGAAATCCAATGTAATTGTAGTGGCATTCCAGTCGCACAATGCACCAACAAACCAAGTCTTTCCGCTTCGGCGAGCAATGGCAAGATAACTGCCCACTTTGCCATCCAAGGCTATAGTTTCGTCGAATACGGTTGGCACTTTAGCTATAAAATTGGTGCATTCTTGTTCTTTCATATAAGCTGTTGGGTTATCGGCAAGCATTTGCAGTGGAGCTTCAAAAGCCACATACATAGCCATTTGGTGGCAGCGTGTTCCTTGGCTCATCGGATTGTCGTTCACAGGGCGGAAGCAACTTTTAGCTGCATTGCGCATTGCACCCGGCGTGTAGTCGATAGGGCCGGCCAGCATACGGATAAATGGCATGGTGGCATCGTATTTTGGTGCATCGTAATTGTGCCACTTGCAGTTTTCAAGTCCGCGAACACCTTCAAAGTTGAGCACGTTGGGGTAAGTAACATTCATGCCTGCTGATTTAAACATACCGTGATAGTCAAGCATTAAATGTAGTTTAGCAGCCTTTTCGGCAATTTCGTAACAGGCATTTACCATTTTCTGGTCGTCGCGGTCGAAGAAATCAATCTTAAAACCTTTGATGCCCATTTTGCTGTATTTTTCCAATGCGGCATCTAAATCTTTATAAATGCCTCTAAAGCTAGCCCACAAAATTATATCTACATTTTTCTTTTTGCCATAATCAATCAATTCTTGGAGTTGAATTTTTGGAGAAATATTCATTACATCCACTGCCGTCACCGACCAACCTTCGTCCATTACAATGTATTCAATCTTATTTCTTGACGCAAAATCAATATAGTATTTATAAGTTTCGGTATTAACGCCTGCTTGAAAATCTACGCCTGTAATGTTCCAGTTATTCCACCAATCCCAAGCTACTTTGCCAGGTTTAATCCACGATGTATCAGTTGTTTTAGATGGTGTAGATAATTTATACACCATGTCGCTATTTAGCAAATCCTTGTCGGATGCAGAAATAATAGCCACACGCCACGGAAACTGGTGAGTTCCATTTACTTTGGCAATATAAGTTGCACGTTTGGTGGGCATCAGGTTCAGATTGGCAAAACCACCAATTTTTTCTTCGAGTGGGTAGGGAGCAAAACAGCCTTCGTAGCCTTTTCGGGTTGTTTTGTTTACTGTCAGAAACATACCAGGATAATCTTGTAAATCAGCTTCTAAGAGTGCTACTTTCTTGTTGTTTTTCAGATCCACCAATAAAGGGGACAATGATAATGAATCGGATTTGAATTGCGATATTCTAATAGTATTGTACAACGATTCGAAAGCTGAACAAAACTGGTCTTTCGCATCGCGCAAATCACATACATAAGGCACGTAGCAGTTGTAGTCGTCATCAAAATTGAATGTTGCTTTTTCTGATACCACAGTTTGTTCTTCTTTTCGGGTGGTTACAAATCGGTACGCCACGCCATCGTTATAAGCCCTAAAAACTAGTCCCCAACTGCCTTTGAAACTTATAGTTACTTGGTTATATTGATTCAGTACTTCTTTCTTTTTATAGAAAATTGCATTTATTTTAGAGTCCACTGTTTGATTGACAGCTTTCAATACCTTTGGTTTTTCGCCCAGCACTTCGCCAGTTCCCATGGTAAGCGCTAGTTCTGATGGAGCTACCATTACAGCAGCATTCTGTGTTACTTTCCATGTGATTTTTTCAGCGACTTCTATGCTCAACTCAACTTTTTTGTCGGGTGACTGAAGGCTGAATGTTTTGGCTTTAGCTGCAAAAGTATTAATGCTAAGTGCTAATGATAAAATGAGAATGTAACCCCTAACCCCTCCCGTTTTCGTCTGGATAAATTGCGGGGAACAAAAGTTACATTTGTCTCTGAAGTTTCTAATACTTAATTTCATTTTATTTCGATTGTTTTTTAATTTTGTTCTCAAAGTCTTAGTGCGACTGCCTTATAGTCGTAGTGCGACTCTAAGTCGCGCCCCGACTATATCAATTATGAATTATTAATTACGAATTACGAATCAATGTTGTTTTGTTTGGACCTCTCCCCAGCCCTCTCCCGAGGAGAGGGAGCTAAATTACAACCATCAACATATCTTCATTTGTAAATATTGATTAAAAATAGTTGTAATCCAAGTCCCTCTCCTCGGGAGAGGGATTTAGGGAGAGGTCAAAAAAGCTTAGCTAAAATATGGATTATTAATTATTAATTTTCATGTAGTCGGAGTGCGACTTAAAGTCGCGCCCCGACTGTGAGAAGTTCAACTTGAAATTCCATTTCACCTTTTGGTATTTCAAATTTCCCCAAATCAATATTCCACAGTTTTAAATCTTCTGCATCCACTGTTATTTTTACAGTTTTCTTTTCGCCTTTGGCAATGGCTATTCTTCTAAAACCTTTCAATCGTTTAGCAGCTTTATCATTGGTATATTTTACATACAGCTGCACTACTTCTTCGCCGTTGCGAGTGCCGATGTTTTCTACATCTACTGTAACTTCCACTTTGCCGTTTGGTTTCGACAAAGTGTTTATTATTTGTAAATTGCTGTATTTAAATGTAGTATAACTTAGCCCGAATCCAAACGGATAGAGCGGTTTGTCTTTGCAATACATATATGTGCGTCCGTTGCGAATGTTATAATCCAGCATTGCAGGCAATTGGTCAATGCTGCTTAACCAAGTTTGTGTGGTGCGTCCCGCAGGGTTATAATCGCCAAAAATCACATCAGCAAGCGCATTTCCTAGTTCCTGACACGATTGTGTTATATGCAAAATGGCTGGTACATGTTCCTGCGTCCAGTTGATGGCGTATGGAAAACTACTGATAAGTGCAACAACTGTCTTTGGGTTGGCTTTGTAAACTACTTTTATCAAATCTTCTTGTTCCAATGTAATGGCAGTGCGGTCTACATCTTCTCGACCTTCGCCGGCAATTACGCTTTTGCCCCACGGTGCTGTTCCCCAGTCGGGACTGCAAGTGGGTTCGTTCCCCACGCATACAATTGCTATGTCAGCCCATGCAGCAGCTTTTGTGGCTTCATCCATTTTATCATTGCGTGCATAGCGCACTTCAATTTTTTGTCCTGCTACAGCATTTTTTATACCTTGCAATGCCGATACTTTATACGCTGGAGTGCCACTGTACCAATCTTCAATTACTTCGTCGGCACGATTACCTATAACGGCTATTCGTTTGATTTGTTGTTTGTTGAGAGGAAGTATTTGTTTGTCATTTTTCAACAATACCACAGATTTATTGGCCACCAACCGAACAAAATCTTTAGTTTCTTGCTTTGTCCATGGGGCAATGGTATCGGATATGCCAATCTTCGAGTATGGGTTTTTGTCCGAAACGTCCATCATGCCCAATTTCAGCATCACACGCAAGTTACCCTTAATATTTGGTTCCAATTCTTTCTCAGTGACGAGTCCTTTATTAATAGCATCGGTCAGGGCTGATCTATAATCGTCCAGAAAGCGCGTAGTGCCAGCATTGATACAAGCTTTTGCCGCATCTTCAAGGTTGCTGAATGTTTTGTGCGTGTTTTTTAATTGCTGAAATGCACCACCATCGGTAATAATCATACCATCAAATTTCCATTCTTTTTGCAAAATGTTTTTAAGAATGGGATGAATGGTGCACGGAATGCCGTTATAAGCATTGTATGCAGTCATTAAAGCATTTGAACCAGCTTTAATTCCTTTGTAGAAAGGATAAGAATAGTATTCTCTAAAAAGTGTATCGTCAAAATTCGAAGATGTTTCAGCTCGTCCGTATTCATTACTATTGGCCAAAAAGTGCTTCATCAACGAAGCTGTACGCCAGTAATTGGGGTCATTGCCCTGCAAGCCGTGTACCATAGCTGCTACCATCTCGCCTGTAAGGAATGCATCTTCGCCGTAACATTCCTCGGTGCGTCCCCAGCGTATATCGCGCCCCATGTCAGCATTTGGAGTCCATAGTATTAGGCCAGCTTTTTTGTATTTCGGGTTTTGAAATAAGTAACGTGCCTCGTACGACATGTTTTCTGCAACTTTCTGTAATAATTCTGTATCCCACGTTTCGCCCAGACCATATCCTTGTGGAAAAACTGTTGTAAATTGTTTCGGTCCACGTTGTTTTTCGTCCCAAGCGGGTCCACCAAGCACAATGCCGTGTATTGCTTCTACGCTGCCAGCATTATCAACCCCCAACCTTTTTACGCCAGCTCCCCCAAATACGCTTATTTTTTCATCCAATGTCATCAATGAAATAAGATTTTCAATGCGTTTTTCTGCTGAAAGTTTTGTGTTTTGGAATGGATATCCCTGTCCTTTCTGTGCTTGAAGAAACATCAGATTTAAACATAATAAAGCTATTGCAACAATGTGTTTTATCATTCTTTTGTATTCGATTTATTTGGTTTTAAATTCACAGTACAAAATAAGCAAATATAAAAAGATAATTTGCGTATTAAAAAATGCTTATTGTGGTATGAAATGATAAAAACAAGAATAATTTGTGAGCCAAAAGCTCCAAAATGTAATGTTTGCAATAATATGAAGATTATATTTCAATTCTCCGCGGGAGTTTTTAGGCGGTCTATAAGAATTGAATAATCTTATTAATAGCATATGCTATTTTGTAATTTTATTTACATTGAACGGCATGTATTAACTAAAGTATATTTAATATGATTTAAAATACAGCCTTAAATATTTATATTAGATAAATAATGTAAATGTATTGAAAATAATTGGAGAATCAGTTGCATGGAATAAAAATTTGATATACTTTTGCAGAGTAAACAAACAGATAAATTTTTCATAGTTAAGGTTTAGGTTAAAATGTGCAATGGGTGGCTGTGAAGTTACCCATTGTTTTTTTGTATAAATACCACAATCTTAGGATATTGTATATTAAATTTGCCAAATTAACTTCATAAGTATATAAAAATGGAACGCTAAATCAGTGTTCCATTTTTTTTGTTACTCCTAAATAGATTCTAATAATTTGTTTCACAATTTTCTGAATTGCGAAATAATCCATTTGAATTTTATAAAATATGGTATTCAGTTTCTGATTTGCGTTTAATTAGCGTAATTTGCGTTCAAAAATAAATACCGCCACAAGCTCCTGAAGGGGATGAAAAGAAACCCCAAGCCCCTGAAGGGGATGTGAAGTTAGTACAGGATTGCTGCATTTTAATCTATTCTTTTCTGATTTGCGTTTCATTAGCGAAATTTGCGTTCAAAACAAAATTAAACATGCAGCATAAATTGAGGTTGATCAAGTGACAAGCGATTTCCTAATCGCTTCAGAAAAATAAACAGGAATGAAGCTAATATTTATAAATCATCCTTTTCTGATTAGTTTAAAATTCTCTTCTAAAGTTCAATAAACCAGATTTGTTATTATTTATATCATATCTTTGTATGTTTTTGTACATAGCTGATAGTGTTATTAGCTCTATTTTTGTATTTTTGTGCAAAATATTTATTTACTACTTATAAATTAAGTAATTAGACTCTGATTTGCAAATTGAAAATGTAGTTCCCCAAAAATCTATTTACTAACATCTGCATTTATTTGCCGCTTTAGCTGCCCAGATGCGATAAAACAGTATTATCATGAAAACACTTTCCTTTTTTTCAAAAGTTTTTCTTTTTGCCTCTTTGTCACTTCTAACTTCTGTTACGGCAACAGCTAATTTAATTCAGAATGGAAATTTTGAGAATTCTTCTTTTAATGGTTGGACGGCTTCTGGAAATGCAACAGTTGTTGCAAAAGGTTTAACTGCTGGTTCATCTCACTGCGCTCAATTTATTGCTACCACTGGGAAAATGGTTCAATCGTTTTCAACTGTTGGTTCGGATTGGGTGCTCGATTTTTATGTTGCATGTCAAAACCCTACTCTTTTTTCAGCTGACAGGGCATTTAATTTGAATATAAATTCTTCACAAATTAATATGCGTATTTCGACAACTGGAGCAATGGAGTTTTATAATGGAAGCGCTTGGGTGGTTGTGGGTAATGGTAATGAGATTTCGTTCTCGGTTGATGGTAATAATGATGGCGATTTATTGGATGCCGAGGATGTGATTAGTGCGCATAGAATACAAATTGTTGCTCACAATTATGGTTTAGCCACTGCCAATTATGATGTTTACGCCTCTGCTGCCAATAGTTCTACGCTTGTTTCGGTGGCTAAAGGTGTTACTATTTTTCAAGCCAAATCTACTGCTTTTACTTCTTTGACTTTTACAACGGCTTATGGTATGAAAGTTACGCAATCGTATCTTCTTGATGAGTGTAATCTAGTTAATTTGGCAGATATTATAGTGGAACAAACAGCTGGCAAAACGGTTGTTGAAGAAAAAAATGAGACTTCGGACACTGTTCAAATCAAACTGTCAAGTCCGCCTACTGCAAATGTTACCATACGATTGTTTGAAAAAAACAACCTGTCTTATTTGAATATTCAACCCGTAGAACTAATATTTACACCTGCCAATTACGATGTTTTCCAACAACTAATTATCAAAGCCAAAGATGATAAACTTTCACAAAATGGTTTATATACCAGCCAGGTAGGTTTTGAGTTGTTGTCCGCCGATTTGTTGTTTAATGCCAAAGCAGTGTCGGACATTACTGTTAGCATAAAGGATGATGAATCGAAGTATATTTACCCAAAATATAGTGGTATTTATCCTCATTTGGCCATGACCAATAGCGATAGTGAATGCGGTGTAGGTGCTATAGTGCCTTGGCAAAATGATTTGTGGTACGTTACTTATTCAGCACATTTTCCAAATGGAAGCGACGATAAATTGTATCAATTAGACAGTACTCTTAATGTGGTGGCGCGTCCCGAAAGTGTTGGTGGAACTCCTGCTAACCGAATGATACACAGAGAGTCAAATCAGTTGATAATTGGTTCGCACATTATTGATGCTGCTAAAAATGTTCGCACCATTTCGCCATCGATTATGCCTGGAAGAATGACAGCAAATGCAAGACATTTGACCGATCCAGCTAATCATGTTTATTTTGTAACAATGGAAGAAGGCATTTATGATGTAGATGTCAATACATTAGAAATAAAAACTTTACATGGAGATGTGAATGGTGGTGCTGCAAGTTTGGTGCCCGGAAAGCACATGAAAGGCGCTTATGTGGGTCAAAATCGTTTGATGATTGCCAACAATGGTGTTGGTGGTGTATTGGCCGAATGGAAAGGTGATGCGGATGGTGACCCTAATTTATCAAAATCGTGGACGTTGGTGGACGTTAATAAACATACCGAAATTACAACTAAAGGTGGAATATACGGAGCTGATTCACAAACAGATCCAGTGTGGAGCTTGGGTTGGGATAATAGGTCAGTATTGCTAAATGTATGTGATAATGGTGGTGTATGGAAACGTTACCGCTTGCCAAAAGCCAGTTACACTCACGATGCCGATCATGGTTGGTACACCGAATGGCCTCGTATTCGCGATATTGGTTATAATAATGGCAACTATTTGATGAATATGCATGGTATAATGTATCAGTTCCCAGCTGCATTTAGCCATGCGAATACTGGAGGTATAAAACCATTTTCTTCTTTCCTCAAAATGATTGTTGATTATGCAGAATGGAACGGAAAAATTGTGTTGGGATGCAACGATGCCACTCAATTTTCAAACGGAATTTGTCCTCGCGATCAATCCAATCTTATTTTTACTACTAGAGACGAACTTGCCAATTTTGCTGGTAAACCTTATGGTTTCGGCGGTATTTGGATGAACGACTCTGTTCAAGCTGCTGTACCAAGTGAGGCTATGCTTATTAATGGATTTGAGAAAAGAATTATACATTTGGCTCAAAATGCTGGGAGAAATGTAAATTTTACTCTCGAAGTTGATTTAACAGGAAATAATCAATGGACAGAGTTAACCAAGGTAAATATACCATCTGCTGGTTATGCTAATTATCAGATACCTACTACACTTAATGCTCAATGGCTGAGGGTGGTGTCGGATACCAAAGTGAAGGCTGCTAGTGCATTTATTTATATGGCGAATGCATATTGTACTCCCATACCCGATATGATTAAAACAATTCCTACGCCACAACAAAAAGTGTCAATTAGTGCTGGTGTGCTTCGCCCAATGGCTGGTTCGGATTTAAAATTGCAGTTTGCAGCCGATATAGTTGACGATTTGGGACAAGTTAGCAAAGGATATTATGAGGTGGATGGCAACATGGCTTTCAATTCATATTCCAATGCTACTGCCGATAATTTATTGCGCACTACTTATGCTCCAACTAAGAATTTTGAAGTGGATAACGCATCTGTAATTATGACTTCAGCCGGAAAGCAATATCGTCTTCCATTGGGTGATGCTACATATAATGATCCAACGATTTCTGGTTATCCACGTGGCATTCGCGAAATTGTTACTGAGCGTAGTGTGATGAATATTCACGGTACTTTTTACGAATTGCCGCGCGATGATGCTGGTGGATTTATTAAAATACGTCCAATAACTACTCATAACAAACAAATTTATGATTTCTGCTCTTGGCGTGGTATGCTTGTCATGTCGGGCAACTTTACGAATGCCACCAACGACGAGCATTACAAAAGAACTTCCGACGGAAAAGCAGGATTGTGGTTTGGAAACGTTGATGATTTATTTAAAATGGGTACCCCAAAAGGAATTGGTTCTACTTGGAATCAAACGGCTGTGGATGCCAATACTGCTTCGTTACCTTATTTAATGCAAGGTTATTATAACAAAAAGGTAGTTCTTTCACATAACCTTGCTCAAACAGTAAACTTTAGTTTAGAGGTCGATTATATGGCCGATGGTGTGTTTGTGAAGGCATTTACAGTTGCAGTGAAACCAAATGAAACATTGACATTTGAATTTCCTGACGGCTTTAATGCACAGTGGGTTCGCACAGTTGTCGACAAAAGTTGTGTGGCAACTGCTACTTTCCACTACAATATGGATGGGTCTACTAATACTGGTTTGAATGGAATATCAACTCCTAATATTTTGGTTTTCCCTAATCCAGCACAAGATATGCTGACTATTCAAGGACTTGACAAACCAACAAAAGTTGATGTGTTTAATCTCCAAGGTGGTAAAGTAATGTCGGGAATAGTTTCAGATAAATTGAATGTTAGTAAGCTTCAAAGTGGAGCTTATTTGCTTCAGGCTGTTAATAATAAGCCTGTTTTGTTTATAAAGAAATAGATTGTTTTCTAACTGTTACTAATCAATTGCCAATAGCTAAAGCTGTTGGCAATTTTTTTTTAGTAGAGACGTGGCATGCCGCATCTCAACAGGTTTGTTTTGAACGCAAATTACGCAATGGACAAAATATAATGTCATAAAATAAAAAAGAATAGAACACGGATTTGACGGATTAAGCGGATAAATACGGATAATATTTTAAACGGATTGAGAACTGATTAAAGTCATGTAAACATGACTGATAATACCTAAACTATTTAAAATCATTTCGATTTATCGAAATTGAAATCCGTTTTTTATCCGCTCAATCAGCGTTTATCTGCGTTCCATTCTTTTTTACATAATAATTCTACTTTACTAAAATAGAAAAGTTTATGATTGATGATAATAATTAACATCCCATTTAGGGGCTTGGGGCGGTATTTTTTTTGAACGCAAATTACGCAAATAAAACGCAAATCAGAAAAGTAGATTATTCATTTTCAGTTTCTTCAATCATCAAACTTAGTGTTTTTAGTGTGTTCTTTTGTGAACCAACGGTCAGCTTAGCTAATTTTGTGTAATAGCTATACCACAAAGAAACACAAAAAACAACACAAAGGGTCACAAAAAAATACAATAGCACCTCAAAAAAAGAAACAACCATATTTTTCCGTTTTGCGCCAGCGAAGGGAAGTTCAGTAGCAGCAATGATTTCGATTACTTTGCAGAGTGCGAAGTTCTGTAGGCGCAGCGATTTCGAGTACTTTGCAGAGTGTGAAGTTCAGTAGCAGCAATGATTTTGATTACTTTTCAGAGTGCGAAGTTCTGTAGACGCAGCGATTTCGAGTACTTTGCAGAGTGCGAAGTTCTGTAGACGCAGCGATTTTAATCACTTTGCAGAGTGCGAAGTTATCAGACGCAGCGATTTTGATCACTTTGCAGAGTGTGAAGTTCTGTAGACGCAATGAATCTTAACACATTGCAGAGTGCGAAGTTATCAGACGCAGCGATTTTGATCACTTTGCAGAGTGTGAAGTTCTGTAGACGCAATGAATCTTAACACATTGCAGAGTGCGAAGTTATCAGACGCAGCGATTTCGATTACTTTGCAGAGTGCGAAGTTCTGTAGACGCAGTGATTTCGATTACTATGCAGTATATCAGTATAAAGTAGGATTGCAAATATTTGCACTATTTCAATTAATTGCACCCATCAATTGCCAATAGCTTTAGCTGTTGGGAAAAGAGAAATCATAAAAAATGATTTATTGCCATGATTTATTGAAAAATTTCATTAAAATGATAATAATGCTGTTGTGTTTGTAGTTTATTATGAGGAAAACTATTGAATATCAATAAAATAAATAAATGATGTAGTAGGATTATCTCTTGTGTTTTGTGCAATATTTCCATAATTGTTCTGATTTGGTATTCTTAATAATTGTACTAGTTATCATTTTATACCCATTCTTGTATTATTTTACACCCATCTTCTAGCGTTATATCGCTTATTTTTGCCTCGTTTAAATCTCTTGTTTTCAACTGAATAAAAAAAATACTACTGATAAATATTTCTTTTAGGGGTTTTCTTTCTATTAAGTGTCTACATTGAAATTAACTCATATTAAATCTATTAGCAACAAAAATGTTTAACATTGAATTCAAACTGTATTGATGGTTTGTTTTCAAAAATTAAAAAGAAACAGTATGAAAAAACAAATCACTTTTAAAAAAATGGCATTGCTTGTTATAGTTCTCTTTTGGGGAATAATAAGTAATTTGAGTGCAGCTACCATTACGGTAAGTTCGGCAGCCGTATCGGCGGGTGTTAACTACAACACCATTCAGTCAGCTTATGACTACATCAAGAATTCGGGAGCAATTACTCAACCCTATGTAATTGAATTAACAAGCACTTATGACCCAACTTCGGGCACTACGCTGGAAACTTTTCCTATAACGCTGAATGCTATTAATGGTGCAAGTTCAACAAATAGCATTACCATTCGCCCTGCTACGACAGTAAGTAAAACGCTAACTAGTACTGTATCACCTACCAACTACACTTATACCACAACAGCTGCTTCTACTATAACGAAGATAAAAGTGGCGGATGTTACTAATTTTGCTGGTTTGAAAATAGCTGGTGCAGGTATTACCAACGGAACTACTTTTACGGTGGATGCTATAAATAAGATACTTACTCTTTCTGCACCTGCAACAAATACAATGGTTGTAGGGAGTCTTTTGAGTGTAGGTAATAATGCTAATTCATATTCAAATACAAATGATACAAACACAAGTGGACTCAGTACATTTACATTTGCAAGTGCAATAGATGCTAGTATTGCGATTGGAGATTATGTTACAGGTAATGCTGGATTTGCAGCAAACACAACAATTGCTACAATTAGTGCTGACAGGTTAACAATAACGATTAACACGCCTGCAACAGCAAGAATAACAGCTAATAATAGAATTACCTTTGGAACTTACCCTGCTGTTCCAACTGTTGTTACCAATTCAGTAACTTTATCATCGGTAGCTAACCTAACGGCTGATATGACAATTTCAGGAGCAGGTGTTTATGGAACAATTGAAACTGTAGATGCAGGTACAAATAAGATTACATATACGGGGGGAACACAAGCAATTGCTGCCGCCACGAATTTGACGTTTGGAAATTCTGGAACTGTTTTTGCTTTCGATGGCGCAAAATATGTTACTATCGATGGTCAATCGGGTGGAACGGGTGGAGCTAAAAACCTGACAATTGTAAATAAAAGTACAGTCGCCAATGCATCAACTATTTATATGGCAAACGATGCATTTAAAAATACAGTAAAATATTGTAATGTATTGGGGGCAGCTTCATCATTGTCTTCGGTGCCTGTATCGGGTACAATAGTTATAGGTGGAACTTCCGGCACAACTGCACAGTCGGGTTCTGACCCCAATATCGTTGGCTCAGGTAACTTGTACAACACCATTGATAATTGTAATATTGGCGACGCACACGAATCTACATTGCCTACGATAGGTGTATTTATAAATGGAAATGCAGGCTATTCAAATAGAGGAACTGCAATAACCAATTGTAATATTTATAACTTCTTTAGTGCGAGACCAGTATATTCTAGTGGTATATATATATCTGCTAATGCCACATTATCAACTATTACTGGTAATAAACTGTACCAAACTGCCGTTCGCACTTATACAAGTGCCACCGAAGGTGTGAACAGTCCGATATATACTTCTGGAACAAATACCGACTCTAAGTCAATTTCCACTAATATTGTTGGATTTAATGCCAATAATCAGACAGGATACACAAAATTTGATGGTAACGGAAACTTTCGCTTTATTGGCATTTATGTTGGAAGACCACTTACAACAGCTATAGGAAATTTGATTGCCAATATAGATATTGCCACATCATCTGTGGGGGTTGGCAATATAGGTACTGTAGCAGGAATATATGCTGCCAATAATTTCCCCGCTGCAACGGTAGCTGCACCAAATGTAATACGCGATATAATTGTACGGCCAACAGCATCTACAACTGGTACTCATACTTTGTGTGGATTTACTGCTTCAGGTGGCTCTGTTCCTACTGTACATTATAATAATATTTATAATTTACAGGTTATACCACAATCAAACACAGTGATTGGAAAATTAATGGGTATTTTTGTTGGGTCGTCAAATAGTCATACTATAAAATTAAACAATGTGTATAATTTGACGTGTGGTGCAAGTGGTAATAGTGCGATACATAATGTCACAGGAATATCAGCTAATACAACAACAACTGGAACTAATACACTTGAGCGCAATTTGATATACAATTTAAATGCAATTTCAACAGGAGCTTCTATTATTACTGGGCTAACAGCATCTTCTACAACATCACAAAATACAATTAAAAACAATATGATTCGCTTAGGTACGGATGTTACCAGCGATGCTATTATTTATGGTATTTCTCAAAATGTTACAAGTGCTCTAAATTTGTTTTATTATCACAATACAGTTTATATCGGAGGACAAGCTACTGGAGCAGCAGTTAATCACACTTTTACATTTTATTCGGCTGGTTCTACCACGACTAGTTCAAATAACACTTTGATAAATAATATTTTTGCTAATGTGCGAACTAATGGAAGTGGAACAACTGCAAAACATTGTGCCATAAGAGTTGGTGTTACAGGTGTAATTAAATCGTCGAATTATAATCTTTATTGGACAAATAATATCACTACACTTGGAATGGTAGGGTCAACTTTAAAGCCAACTTTAACGGATGCTACCAATCCATGGAGAGCAGCTGCTTATACTACAAATGATGCAAATAGTATTTCAGGTGACCCTGTTTTTGTTGGTGCAACTGGAACAACCCCTCCCGATTTAAGAATAACTAGTGCAGCAAGCAGTATTGTAAATGCTGTAGTTGGTGCTTCTGCTCTTGTAACCGATGACTTTTATGGAAGTACACGCACAAGTTTTACTCCTACCGATTTAGGAGCATTTGCCTTTGCACTTTCTTATACTGCTCCACCAACTGTAACATTAGCTTCAACAGCTCTCGCAACTACTAGCACTAGCCCAATACCAGTTACTATCACTTTCTCAGCATCTGTAACAGGCTTTGATATTACAAAATTGGTAATTGCAAACGGTACTGCAGCAAACTTTGCTGGAAGTGGGACTTCATATACCGTTAATATAATACCAACCAAAGATGGTGTGGTAACGGTAGATTTATTGCCGGGTGCAGGAATGGCTGGTGGATATGGTAGCACTGCTGCTGCTCAGCTAAGTCGCACCTTTGATATGGTGCCATCGGTAGTAATAAGTTCAACAGCTGCTGAGACAACCAACTATCTACCTGTAACTTTTACGTTTAGCGAAGCAGTAACAGGTTTTATTGCCGGCGATATTACTGTAAGTAATGGAACAGTAACAAATTTTGCAGGGAGTGGTACTACCTATACGGCTGATATAATACCCACAGCTGCAAGTGTAGTAACAGTAGATGTTGCAGCAAGTAAGGCAATTGATGCGACCTCAAATAACAATACTGCTGCTACTCAACTTACTCGTACATGTAATGCTTTACCAATTAGCGTAGTATCTACTGCTGGATCGAGCACATCTGCTACTTATCCAGCACTAAAATTTGCATTTGATGCCATTAACCTTGGCACACACCAAGGAGCTATTGAAATTAGTGTAAATGCGAATTCTATTGAATTAGCATCAGCTGTACTTAATGCTACCGGCACAGGGACTTCTCCTAATATAAGCAGTTATGCGTCAGTAAAAATATTCCCTACAGTTTCAGGTTTAACCATAAGTGGCGACTTGGCTACACCCCTTATCGACTTATATGGTGCAGATAATGTAACCATCGATGGTAGTGTGAATCACAACGGTTTAGCAAAAACTTTGACGATTGTAAATTACGGTACTTCAACTACAGCAGGTACTTCTACTATCCGTATGTATAACGATGCTACAACCAATATTGTGAAATTGTGTACACTAAAGGGTTCTGCACAGGGCTCTGCTGGTGGGGTAGTAGTCATAGGAGCAGGTGCCACAAGTGGTTCTGGTAACGACGGCATTACCATCCAAAACAATGATTTTACTACCGCAAATACATCAGCCGCATTAAGGCCAATTAACTCCGTGCTTTGCTCGGGTTCATCGGCTTTGCTATCAAATGATAATATAATTGTTCAGGATAACAATATATATGATTTTTTGAATTCCACGACTGGAACAAATGGTGTTAATTTTAATTTATATTCTACTACTGTTAGTATTAGTGGGAATAGCTTCTACGAAACTACAAATTTTGTTCCAACCAGCACTGCTACATATTATGCGATTGTATGTAATTGGTCAGGATTGTCGGGAATAACTATTAGTGATAATTTCATAGGTGGCTCGGCAGCACAAGGCCTTGGCACATGGACTAAACTTAATACTAATAGTAATAATTTCAATGGTATTTTTTACAATGGTACAACAACTGGTACTGCTGCTTCAATACAAAACAATACCATTAGGAATTTTAATTATTCAAATAATGGAGCAGGTACATTTATCGGATTTAACTTAGCTGGTGGCAAGGTTAATATTGGAACAACAACCGGTAATACAATAGGTAGTGCCAGCGGAAATGGTTCAATTACCTACACGAGTGTGAATGGAAATTTTTATGGAATTAATATTTCTAATACAGCTGTTGGTGCTATCGATTGTCAGAACAACACCATTGCATCTATCACTAGCGCAGCTGCTACTACCGATTACTCGAACATAAGGTGTATTGTGGCTGATAGAGTAAGTGAAACACTTACAATAAGCAATAATATTATTGGTAGTTCTACTACAAATAGCATTTATGCTTCGAGTACAAGTACTGGTCAAACACAACAAGTTTATGGCATCAACTTAGCATCAGGTACAACTGTTATAGTTTCAGGCAACACCATTAACAACATGACCAACAACGTAAATAGTGCTAATGGTAGTAGTTCACAAATTATAGGTATCGCCTCGGGTGTAGCTGGTACGCAAACAATATCGGGCAATACCATCAGCAATATTAAAATAAATAATCCAAGCGCAAGTACAGCTCAAACTATATGTGGTATAAAGGTTGTTAATTCGGCAACTGTTGGCAATAATATTACTGACAATACCATTTTCGGTATTTCTAGTACGAGTGCAAGCTTTGCAAAGGCTATATATGGTTTGTATTATTCAGGTAATTTTACTGGTACAAATAAAGTATCAGGTAATAAAATATATGGTTTATCAGTTGAAGCAACCAATACTACTGCTTCGCTTTATGGAATATGTATTGCAACGGGTACTACTTCTTACGCCAATAACGTAATCAACTTAAGTGGTGATATTCAATCTACCTTATATGGTATTTACGAAACTGGTGCAGCTAGTAATAACAATAGCTTGTATCATAACTCAGTATATATTGGTGGTACACCTGCTGCAGGTAATTTGAATAGTTATGCA
Source organism: uncultured Bacteroidales bacterium (assembly GCA_903911085.1). Classification (GTDB taxonomy): domain Bacteria; phylum Bacteroidota; class Bacteroidia; order Bacteroidales; family Paludibacteraceae; genus Paludibacter. The sequence continues at coordinate 16,565 of CAIWCC010000217.1, forward strand.
TTATACAGTAATGCTGCAACAAATGCACGCGATTTCCAAAACAATATCTTTGTAAATGCACGTGCAAATAACACAGCAACTGGTAAACACTACGCTGCTTACTTTGGATATGCACTTAGTACAAATCTTACATTAAACAATAACTTGTATTATGCTCCAAATGCTGGTGGTATGTTGAGTTATTATGATGGTGTAGATGTTGCGAGTCTAACTGGTCTTCCAATAAATACTGGTAATGTGAATGCTGATCCTCATTTCGTAGGTGCTACAGCTTCTACACCTAATATGACCATTGATGCAGCTTATGCGATGGCAGATGCCAAAGGAGTAGATGTATCTGTAGCAGATGATAAAGATGGTACTGCTCGTAGTGGTCTTACACCTACCGATTTGGGTGCGTACGCTTATACTTCTACTGCTACCAAGCCTGGGGTAAGTATTACACCTAGCGCAATAATTAATGCTGCATTTACAGCAACATTTACATTTAGTAGTGCAGTTACAGGCTTTACATTAAGTGATATAGTGGTTGGAAATGGTAGTGCAGGTAGTTTTGCAACCGTCAGCAGTTCTGTTTATACTGCCACCATCACACCTACTGCAAGTGCTGTAACTGTAGATGTGGCTGCCGCTGTAGCTTTTGATGCTACTACTTATGCAAATAATACTGTTGCTACTCAGTTAAGTCGTACATTTTATACCATTGCTGCTTCGGCTGGTTCTGGTGGTGGCGTATCGTCTACTGGCGGAACTTACGATGCAGGTTATAGTTTAACGCTAGATGCTACAGCCAATAGTGGTTATCATTTTGTTAACTGGACAGTGGGTGCGTCGGAAGTTTCTACTTCTGCTTCTTATAATTTTAGCGTGGATGAAAACAAAACCTTGGTGGCTAACTTTGCTCCCGATGCAGTTATAGTTAGCAATACAAGTTCTGAATCAACATCTAATTTAATTGTCGGTGCGCCTGTCACAGTACAAAGTGGCGGTCAATTGATAAGTAATTCAACTGACAAAACTCTTGGAAATGTTAGCATTGAGGATGGTGGAAAACTGACAGTTACCAATACAATGACGGTAAATGATTTGACACTAAAAGCAGGTTTGACAACTACCTTCAGTGCCAAGATAGACAATCCGATTACAGTGACTGGTACTTTCAAGTTCTTGAAAACAATGAATGATGCACGCTGGTACTTTATGTCGTTCCCATGCGAAATTGCTGTTGCCGACATTAAATATGAAGATGGTTCAGTTATTCCTGCTGGGGATTTATTTATCAAATGGTACGATGGTGGTCATCGTTCTGATGGATATTTAGTCAACAACTGGTTAACTGAAACCACTACACTTACTGCCAATAAAGGCTATATTTTTGGATTGAATACCGGATTGGCACTGAAAACCTTGTCATTTCCATTGAACACTTCCATCTTATCGGCAGCTCCTGCCACAGGTCTAATACCTGTACTAGCAAATATTGGTACTGGTGGAGGAAATCACCACGGATGGAATTTGGTAGGACAGCCTTTCTTGAGCAAATTTAACGGCTCTGGTGCAAGTGTGAATTATATTGTGAAAACCAAGGATGGCATAGATGGCTATAATGCACTAGCCAATGGCTCTACATCAATCGATCCTTTCGAAGCATATTTTGTTCAGGTTGGAGTTACCAGTAATATTACTTTTGATAAAACAAAACGTCAATCGTTACCAGCATCAGTCGAAAATAATTTGTCGGATAGAATAGCGTTGAGTATGACTACTAACACAGGTTCAGATATTACAAATTTGATTATTGATAACAATCAAAGCACAACCTATCAAATAGGTGAAGATTTGGAAAAATGGATTAGCACAGGCACAACAGATCCACAGTTATATACTTCATTGAATGGTATTAACTATGCTTTCAATGCTCTGCCTTATAATGCAGTTCAAGATTTACCTTTAGCAATTTATACCAAAGATGCTTGTAAAAACACCATCATTCATGCTGATGCAACACAAGCAAAAGGTTTGTCGACTTTGATATTGAAAGACAAAGTAACTGGAGCGAGCATTGATTTGTTGGTTTCTGATTACACGTTTGATGCATCTGCTGGCACCAATAGTACTCGATTTACAATTAGTGCTCAACGAATTATCAATTCGTCTAGTATTGAAAATCAAGCAGGTGGACCAAATGTATCGTTCATAAATGGCAAGTTGGTAGTAAGTAATTTGAAAGAAGCTACTTCTGTACGCGTATACGATATGATGGGTCGCATGATTCAATCACTTCAATCGGGTTCTAATGTGATGGAAATAAAAGTTGGCGTATCAGGTATGTACACCGTACAACTAGAATCGGCTTCTGGTCAATGGGTTAAGAAAATAGTAAGATAAACTAGAAAAAAAGACAATAGAGCAAAGAACAAAGATAAGACGTGTTAATCAACACTTTACCAAATTCAAAGTGTAGGTAATAAATGACGTTTAATAGAGTAATAGAGTAAATAACTTGTTTTTATAAGAAACAGTTTTTCGGAATTATCAAATAGTCACAGCAGACGATTGATAATTCTGGAAAACTGTTTTTTTTTCGGTGCTGTGTGAGAGTGTGACTCCAAATCACGCCCTCACTACTCTAATAGTGAGAGTGTTTTTGAACGCAAATTACGCAAATGAAACGCAAATCAGAAAAGAAAGGATAAAATAAAATAAAATGACTATCGACTTTTACATCCAATGCCCTTTTTAATGCTATTAGCATTATTGGCGTTTACAATTACAATTCAGAGACTGTTTACCGCAAATAAAAAAAAAGAAAAATGGACCGCTGATTTTCGCTGATTTAGCGGATTGAAAACGGATAAGAAATTTACTTCGTAAATTGATTTTTGTATGATTTGATTTTTTTTTTATTACTTCATAATGTAATAATTATGAAATAATTGGCGTATAATTAGTAGTATTGAATCATTCCGATTTATCGGAATAAAAATCCGTTTTTAAATCCGCTACATCAGCGAAAATCAGCGTTCTATTCTGTTAAATAAGTAATAATAACGTGTATTTATTAATATAAATGTTCAAATAAATTGTGGTGATTTAATTATTAAAAGCTTATTCAAAGCTATATTAGAGTTAAATTAATTTTATTGGGTGCAAAAGCCGATAGTCATTTAAAATAAAATGCAGCAATCCAATACTAACTTTACATCCCCTTCAGGGGCTTGGGGCGGTATATGTTTTTGAACGCGAATTACGCGAATAAAACGCAAATCAGAAACTGTATACTTTGTCTTTGCCCCCAAATCCCCGACTGGGGGCTTAAGACGCAGTAATTGAAGAACACAGAAACTTGGTCTTGTCTTTGCTCTTTATTCTAATGTCTTTTATTATATATTATTCATTTTCAGTTTCTTCAGTCTTTAAACTTAGTGTAATTAGGGTCTGCTGAAAAACTCCAGAGGAGTTACCTGTGCATAACCCCCAAATTTATTTGGGGGATATAAGAGTAATACGAACTTAACTCCAGAGGAGTTACCCTTTGATTATCTGTTATTTGCGTATGTTGGAGAACTCCTCTGGAGTTCAATTTACTCTTTTTATTTTACCCCCAAATAAATTTGGGGGTTATGCATAGGCAATCCCTACGGGATTTAAAACTTCAAC
>CAIWCC010000218.1 GCA_903911085.1 uncultured Bacteroidales bacterium
ATAATCTGTATCAATATAGGGCCATCCGACACTTACATCCCACAAAGAGTATAGCTCCTTAATGGTTGGTAAACGCCAGTCGCTGTACCCACCGTATTTTTTTTTGTTTAGACTACTGATTACGCTTTGAGTACCAGACCAGTAGTAAGTTCCACTATCATAGCTTTTTTGCCATGTTAAGCCAGTAACTTGGTCTTTAACGGTTAGTCCATCACTGCTTTTGGTGTATACCGGAGTTGTATGCACATATTGAGCATCCTGACCATAAAATGCCTCTCCCAAAACAGGAGTAATAATGTTGCCCGCACTGTCCCAGGTTTTGGATTGACTTGTACCTACAATTGGATAACTACCTACTGAGGCTGTTTCTCGTTCTACGATTATTAATTCTTCAGTTGTGCAACCGAAAGATAAAATCGAAATTAATAACATCAGGTGCATCTGACGAATAGCAATTGCTTTGGAAGTTTTTTGTTTCATTTGAGTAGTTTTTTGTTTATGAGAGCAAAAGTAGATTTCATTGCGACTAACAAAAAACAAATTCACCCGAAAGGGTAAATGTGTCACTGAATAGTGGCTTTAAGTCACTGAGCAAACAGTTGATTCGAAAACTCTGGTTTATATGAATTATTCCCTCACAAACTGCAAAATAGATTACAGCTCAAAAAAACATAAGGAGATAAGCTCAAAAATCTACAACCGTTTAGAATGGGTAATGATGTAAAAGCTACATTTCTATTTGAAGGAAGAATCTGTAATGTGTTAATTGAAAAGTACACCACTAATTTCATCATAATGTGATAAAAAAAATCCCTGCAAACTATATTATTTACAGGGATTTTTTTTTATTTTTCAATTGGGAGTGCGACTACAAGTCGTGCCCGCAATAGAAAAAACTAGGAATTTACCTCCACAAATACTGAGTTGGAAGTCTTTTTTCCATCAGCGGAAATCACAAATAAATACGCACATTCAATGTCGGCAAGTACCACATTGCGCATTTGAACTAGTATTGTACCTTCAAACGCTTCACCTCTTGCTTGACGCTTGAAATAAACCGCACCACGCAGGGTTTTTACCAGTACCGTAACAACATCTGTGGCATCCGCCTGTGGATAATCTACTTGTGAATCGTAATTCACTGTCAACACCGAAGCATCCACCGAAGTACTAATTACCTCCACGGCAATTAATGAACCACGGGTTATCCGCAACTTGGGATAATCAATCACCGGCACTTCGCTCGAATTATCAATAGCCTCAGGTAAATTCAGTGCCATGAACGCATTGTAAGGGGATTGTGACTGAGGGAGATTCAGCAACCCATCTGCTGCAAATCCACCAACCCATACCCATACATCGCCAATGAGCTTGAAACTTGCGCGCTGGACTTTTTGTGCATCGGAGTTCTTATCTTTTCTATTGAACGCCTTTGCGCTAACCACGTTTTGCCCCTTGTGGACATAAGTGTTGACGTTAGCATACGATTTTCTCATTTGACCCATGATTGGGTTTTGAGCTAGGCTCATAATTGTATTGGTCATCCCCTGGACCCAAATAGCAACATCGCTTTCTTCGTAGATTTGACGATGCAAAATTACTGCTGTTTCAAAAAAACCGTGGGCAAGTTGTCAGGCAAGTTGCCTGAAGTAATTTTTACATTTCTGAATTACAGGTGTTTACAATTGTCTGTTTTTCGGTGGTGGTTTGGTGGTTTTGGTGGTTTCGGTGGTAGAGACTGGGCGCGCCCCGTCTCTACATACAATGATGCCCAAATAAAATGAAAACCATTGTTGTAAATTAAGTAAGGGTCAAGATATCATATTTCATTGCATTTAGTGGCACAAAAATAACGATATAATATTGACTAACAATCAGTTTTCCGTTTTTCAGCAGACCC
>CAIWCC010000219.1 GCA_903911085.1 uncultured Bacteroidales bacterium
ACATTGACCAACCAAATATTATATTTAACGACAGTGACACGCTTATCCTATCAGTAGCCATAGAGTTTGGCGAATTGGATGCTTTTGGCAAACCTACAGCGGTGAAAGGTGGTGGGGCAGGGAAGATGTTGGGAGTGGGGTAGGTAGTTTATTGTTCATAGTGTCAATTTGTTTTTATTGATTTACAAACGATTAAACAATATCGGTTATAAAACAGCCAAGAGACGTTTTGGTATTGAGCTTGACGAACTTATCATCGCTATGATAGTTCGTTTTTGTGGTGGTGATCCATCACTGGTATTTCGTTAACAAAATAGATTCAAACAAGTATCTATCAAAAAAAAACTATATCAAAGAACGCTTATCACAGCAATATATCAATCTTCCGAACACTCGTAATTACGAACCCGTGCACGATACCATTGGACTAGGCCGACGCATTGAATCAACCGAATGGTTTCCAATAACAGGTACGGTGAATGCACAAACGCTTGACATTAAATTGGATTTTACACATCCCAAAATGACATTTAACGACTGCGATGCCCTTGTACTTACCGTTGCCGTTGAGTTTGGTATGTATGACGATTTTTGGAAGCAAGAGGCTGTAAATGGTTCTGGAGCTGGGAAGGTGCTGGGGTGAGGATGGTTTGGTAGAGTCAATTTAAACATTAAAGTACAATATGGATGTTAGTGTGATTCATTTTGTAATTTTATTATATTTGATGAATTAGGAAATCAGAGTTTTCACAAACATTGAAAAATTGCAGGTATATTTCAATTAACCATTAAAAAATTATATCTTTGCAAATTACAATATAAAAATTAGCTTTGGTATGAGATTAGCGATACAAGTTATAGTCAGTGTTTTATTAATTCTCATAGTTCACAACCTTAAATCTGAAAATATAAGATTTAATTATTTAAGTGTTGCTGAAGGACTTTCGCAAAATTCAGTAACTGCTTTGGCTCAAGATAGTATTGGGCGAATGTGGATTGGCACACGCGATGGTTTAAATGTATATGATGGTAGTAATATAAAAATTTTCAGACAAAAAAAAGGGGATTCAAATTCCTTATTAGGCCATTTTGTAAAAGACATAAAAATATACGGAACTAATTTATGGGTAGTTACCAAATCGGGCATTTCACTGCTTAATATGTCAAATTTCAATTTTAGAACTTACCCCAAAGAAGGTATTATCACAATAATTCGTTACAAAGAAGTTGTTTTTGTTGGCACAAAATCTGGATTACTTACCCTAGACCGACAATCAAGAACGTTTCAAACTAGTCCAATATTACCTAATATACAATTGATTGTTAACTATTTTAATATTGATAAAGCTGGCACTTTATGGATTTCAACTAATAAAGGAGTGTATGCCCATTTTGTAAACGGTATTACTGTAAAAGTACTTGATTGTAACGCAACCGTTTCATTTGTCGATTCGAAAAGGCAATTATGGATTGGAACTGCTGATAATGGTGTGTTTGTTTTAAACAATAAACGTCAAATTGTGAAGCATTTAAATCATGACAAAAGCAATAATACAATTGTTAGCAATATAATCAGAGCTATTGAACAGGATGAGAAAGGAAGTATTTGGATAGGTACATTCAAAGGATTGAGCATCGTTAATGCCTCAAATTATAGTATACAGAATTATAGCAGTGAAGATAAAAGAGTGAATTCGCTTTCGCAAAACAGCATTTATACCATTTTACGCGACCGTCAGAATGGTATGTGGCTGGGGACGTTTTTTGGTGGGATAAATTATTACAATCAAGATTTATACAAGCAGTATGAAGTTGTAAAAGATGGTGATAGCGGTACAAGTTCTGGTATTATTGGCGAAATTATTGAAGACTACAATTCTAACCTTTGGATTGCGACTGAAGGTGGCGGACTGAATTATTTGAATAGGCAAACAGGTAAATTTGCGCATTATCAGCATATTGAAGGAAAGCCAGGCCTTTCGCAAGATATTGTTCGGTCACTTTACTTGAAGGATAGAAACACCTTATTGATAGGAACGCATTTCGGAGGATTAAATGTGATGGATATTAAAACAGGACGAATGCAAGTGTTTATGAATAACCCGAACGATGCAACATCCATCCCATCAAATATTGTAAGAGACATTTTACCTTACCATGGCATCTTTCTATTAGCTACAGATAAGGGCGTTGTTAAGTTTAATCCTTCGAATAACCGTTTTTCATCGTTTTTCGAAAATACAAAAACTCAATCCGTATTTGGCTTAGTAAATTGCTTGTTGGAGGATAGCTTTGGAAATCTGTGGATTGGCACAGAGGATTATGGGTTATTTGCGTTTAATCAAAAAACGGGAATTTTAAAACGATATTCTTCTTCATTGACAAATACACATTCCATTGGCGATAATAATATCTCATGCATTTTCGAAGATCATCTTTTCAGGCTGTGGGTGGGTACTTCGGGAGGAGGTCTAAACCAGTATATTCGCGATAGAGATCAGTTTGAAGTATATAACATTACATCACATAAATTTCCAAGTAATTTTATATTGGGAATCAAAGAATCGAATTATGGAAGTCTGTGGATTTCAACATCTAAGGGCTTGTCATTGTTTGATGTAGATAGGAACAAAGTATACAATTATTCGCAAAAAACAGGTTTTCCTATTGATGAGTTAAATCAGGGGTCGCTTTACTTATCAAATAACGGAGAATTATTTGTAGGAGGCATTCATGGACTAGTGTCGTTCAATGAAAAAGCCATTTTGAACCAAAAACAACGACACAATATCACTTTTGAAACTTTGTTTGTAAACAACATTGAAATTCTTCCGCATGATGCATCAAAAATTCTCGAAAATTCATTAGCATATACTAATAAAATAATTTTAAAACCAGGCCAAAATGTTTTCACCATAAGCTATGCGGCATGTAACTATTTGAAAACGAATAAAAACACCTACCGTTATAAATTAGAAAATTTCGATGCCGATTGGATAGAAGCAGGCGATCAAACAAGCGTAACGTATACAAACCTGAATTCAGGCAGTTATACTTTACGTGTTCAGGGCTTAAGTGGAGTTGGAGGAGCAGTTATTGGCGAAAAAAGTTTGCAAATAAAGGTGCTGCCGCCCGTTTATCGTACTTGGTATGCATTTTTACTGTATGTTATACTTGCCATTTTCATTTTTTTGTGGGTAAAACGTATGTACAGCAACCGTATTATTCTCGAGAACAGAATCAAATCTGAACAACGGGAAATAGAGCAAATTAACCAACTAAATAAGTCGAAATTAGAGTTCTTTACCAATATCTCGCACGAGTTCCGTACACCATTAACGCTTATCTCCGGCACCTTGGAATCTATATTGGAGAACCCCAAAACATTAAAAGAAAATCAGTCAAAAATAATCAGCACACACAAAAATGTAATCCGATTGAATAATTTGGTAACCGAATTGCTCGATTTCCGTAAATTAGAACTTGGTTACAATCGCCTGAAAGTGCAGGAGGTTAATTTCGAGCAGTTTATTGAAGATGTTTACAATTCATTTGTGGAATATGCACAATACCATGCCATTGAGTTTGATTACACACAAAAGTCGGATATAAGT
>CAIWCC010000220.1 GCA_903911085.1 uncultured Bacteroidales bacterium
ATATACTTAAAAATGAGCAATTTAATGTAATGTACGATTATAAAAACTTAAATACTAAGCATTGTTGAGCAATTCTTGTGCATTGTGCAATGCAGCATCGGTAATATCTTTACCACTAAGCATTTGAGCAAGTTCTTTGATTCGTTCTGTAGGTGTCAAAAGATGTATGTGAGTTTGAGTTTGTTCGCCACTATCATCTTTATATACCCTATAATGTTGTTTACCTTTAGCAGCTATTTGTGGTAAATGTGTTATAGTAATTACTTGCATTTCTGAACTCATGCTCTGCATAATTTCACCCATGCGATGCGCAATTTCGCCAGAAACACCTGTATCAATTTCATCAAAAATTATTGTTGGCAAATCTGACTTATGAGCCACTAACGATTTTATTGACAACATTAAACGCGACACTTCCCCACCAGATGCTATTTGGGTAACGGGCAGAACAGCTCGATTCTTGTTTGCTGAAAAAAGAAATTGTACTTCATCGTTTCCGTTTTCCGTATAATCGGAAGACGTTGTTATAGCTACTTGAAATTGTATATTCAACATACCCAATTTGGTAAGTTGCTCTATCAAATGATTTTGGATTGGTTTACAAGCTTTTTTCCGACTATTTGTTACTAGTTGTGCTAAGTTTTTTAACTGCTCAAATGCATCTGATATTTTCTTTTTTAAAGCTATAATTTCATCTTCAAAAGAGTCAATTTGCAATAATTGATTTTCAAAATTATCACGAATCTTAATAAGCTCTTCAACAGTAGTTACTTTGTACTTTTTTTGAAGTGTAAATATTTCGCTTAAACGATTTTGAACCATCTCAAGTCGTGCAGGATTAAACTCCAAACGCTCTTCAAATGAATTCATTTCGGCAGTAATATCTTTTAGTTCAATATATGTAGATTGTAAACGATCAAACCAATTATTACCTTCTGGAATAAAACTTTTTATATGTAAAAGTGCAGAAATTCCATCTTTTAACAATGGTAATGACATATTTTCTTCTACCAAAAATTGATGCGCTTTTTGCAATTCAGATTTTATTTCTTCGGCATGACTCAATGTTTCTTGTTCCAATTCAAGCATTTCCTGTTCATCTTCAACTAAATTAGCATCATAAAGTTGCTGAAATTGAAATTGAATATAATCTAAATCGGCATTTTGCTTTTCTGCGTTTTTTTGAAGCTGTTTTAATTCAACTTGTAAATTTCTCCATTGAAGATATATTTGTCGATAATCAGCCAAAACATCCGAGTTTTGGGCAATTGTATCTACAACTTCAAGCTGATAGGCATCGTTGGATAATAAAAGATTTTCGTGTTGGGAATGTATGTCTAGTAAACGATTACTTAAATCGCGAATCAGATTAAGAGAAACAGGCGTATCATTAATAAAGGCCCTTGACTTACCTGTATTAGTTAGTTCTCGACGAATAATGCAGACCTCACTTTCATTATCTAAGTCATTGTTGGAAAAAAACTGATGAAGATGACGATAAGTTGAAATATCAAATTCTGCTTCAATTACACATTTTTCAGCATCAATTTTAATTGATTTATTATCAGCTCTTTGCCCTAAAATCAATGAAAGTGCACCTAAAATTATTGATTTACCTGCACCAGTTTCACCTGTAATAACCGAAAAACCAGCATTAAAATCGATATGTAATTCAGAAATTAATGCGTAATTTGAAATATATAATGATTTAAGCATGTTCGAGTTGATGTAATATATTGATATTCTGACAGATAAATTATTTTAAAATTGATTCATATCTTGCTGTTTGTGTAGGATTTACATCCGACAAAATTTGAACAGCTTCGGTTTTTTCTTTTGTTGGTGCTTTTGAAAAAACATTTACCAATTCATCGGTTTTGGCATCCATAAATGATGAAATGACAATTGCAGACGGTCTTGCTCTATTAGCTTCTCTTAAAATTGGCAATCCTTCGGCTATTCGTGCCCGTGCATTAACTGCATTTGTTGACATTTCATCTAACCCTAAGCGATGATATTCATAGAAATAGTTGCGGTATTTCTTGAATGCTTCATCCAATAAATTACTGGTTAAAGCATATCTATTTCGTGAATTTTCAAATGCTTTCCAACCAGACAAATTAGCACCTTGAGCCGCATTTACAATACTTTCGGCAGCTTGAAAAGCAGATGTACCACCCAAACGTGAATAAGAATCCATGTCATAGCCAATAACAATATATGCATAATATGCAATCACAGCAGTCAAATTGGAAGTGATTGTTGCTTCATTCATTTCCAAAATGTCAAATTCCTTATAGTCAAAACTAAAAGTATTGTCCTTAAAATTCAAAAGAGTGCTATTGTATGTCGAATTAAATATTGGACGACGTGACTGAACCTGTATTTCTGCAGTGTACAAATTATCCTCAACTTTCTTTATTGTTATATTAAATGTACATTCAATTTTTTCGGTGTTTGCAAAAGTTAACTCAGTCCATTTTCTGTTATTAACAAATTCAGTAATGGACTTTTGAAGCGTATTGAAAACCGACTTATTACTACCTTGTATTTGGTCAGAATTGATTTGAACAGTGCAATTCAGCTCTTGTGCATTTACATGTACAGCAAAAAACAATAAGGAAATAACAACTAAAATATTTTTAAACATATATTTATATTTTTCAATCAATCTAACAATCAATCATTTATCAAATTCACAATTTCAGATACAATATCTATTGCAACATCATTTTTATGTTTCAAATCATACTTATTAGTTTTACCATTACGATGAATAACAGTAATTTTGTTGGTATTAAAACCAAATCCGGCTTGATCATCTTTTAGTGAATTAAGAACTATAAAATCTAAATTTTTACGTTGCATTTTTTCTTTTGCATGAGCTTCCTCATTGTTCGTTTCGAGTGCAAAGCCAACTAAAAATTGATTGTCCATTTTCATTTTACCGACAGATGCAGCTATATCTTGTGTTGGTTTTAGTTCCAATATCAAATTATCATTTTCTCTTTTCAACTTTGTTTGTGCAGCATCCATTGGCGTAAAATCAGCAACAGCAGCACATAATATAGCACCGTCCATACTATAAAATCGATCGAGTACTGCATCGAGCATCTCATTTGCCGATTCCACATCTACTCGTTCGATATTTGCATGACTTGTATTTAATTGAACTGGTCCTGATATTAAACAAACATCTGCACCTTGTTTTGCACATTCTTCAGCAATAGCAAAACCCATTTTACCAGTCGAATAATTACCTACAAAACGTACAGGATCTAACTTTTCGTATGTGGGACCAGCAGTTATAAGTATCTTTTTTCCCAATAAAGGTTTTGGAGTAAAATAATCATCTAAAAATTGTACAATCATTTCGGGTTCCTCCATACGACCTTTGCCATCCAAGCCACTTGCCAATTCGCCACTTGCAGGTTCAATAATCCGATTTCCAATAGATTTCAGTAATGCCAAATTTCTTTGTGTAGCAGGATGGGCAAACATATCCAAATCCATTGCAGGTGCAATAAAAACTGGGCATTTGGCAGATAAATATGTTGTCAATAGTAAATTATCAGCAACACCCGATGCCATTTTGCCAATAGTATTTGCCGTTGCAGGAGCAATAAGAAAAGCATCAGCCCACAAACCTAAGTCTACATGACTATTCCAATTTCCATTTGTAGGGTCAAAAAAATCTATCAAAATTGGATTTTTAGCCAAAGTAGCCAATGTAAGTGGCGAGATAAATTCCTTGGCCAAAGTAGTCATTATAACTTTGACTTCAGCGCCTTGTTTTACCAACAAACGTATGAGAGCTGCCGATTTATATGCAGCAATACTTCCTGTAACTCCTAGAATAATTCTTTTACCTTGTAAAACCATCTCATTAACTTTTAATTTTTTATCTCATTACATGCATTTATCACATGGCTAATCACATTTATATACAGTATGTTGGTTGTAATTTAACAACCACTCATGCCCGATAGATATTGGGTTTTCAAACTCTTCAAACTCTTCAAACCATTTATTCCGTCTACAAAAATACAAAAATCAATTGAACTAAGCACAAACAAAAAAAGATAAAAGAATAAAGTGTCAATTTGGGCACAATATTCTTTTATCTGATAATTAAAATAATTGAAAAATATGTTTATTTCAATTTATCTTTTAGAGGATTACGGTAGTAAACTTTGTCTTCCAAAAATTCTTGAGTAGCAATTAGAACTGCTTTTGGAAGTTTTTCGTAAAAGCGTGAAATTTCAATTTGTTCTCTATTCTCAAAAACTTCTTCGATATTTTCGTTAAACGAAGCAAATTCTTGCAACTTTTTGTCCAATTCAGATTTGGTTTCAACACTAATTTGGTTAGCACGCTTGCCAATAATCTTAACGGTTTCGTAAATATTTCCAACACCTTCACTCATCGTATTCATATCACGAGAAATGGTGTTAGTAGGCACATTCACTTTTTTATGGTCCATAATTGTAAGTATTTATTATTTGATAATTAACAATACATAATTAAAAAAATAACTATTTATAATTTAATCTTTTACATTCTTTTTTGATTCAGCCAAAATTTTATCAGCTTGCTTGCGAAATTTACCTTCAGGAAATTCATTGATAAAATTGTAATACTCATCAATCGTATTTCTATAACGCTCAATTTTCTTTTCTTCAACACTTTGAACTGCCTGCTCATATTTTGCTTGTAAAATGAGCATTAGCAACTCTTCACGGTGAATAGTAGAAGGATATTTTATTAAAGCATTTTGAGATGCTATCACACATGACTCATAATTATTGCCAAGATAATTACCTAAATTAAAATATAACTTGGCATTTAAATATGCTTTGTATGCCAACTTATTGTTCATTTCTTCAAGCAATTTTATAGCGTCTGGCACTCGTTCACTTTGAGGATAAACTTCAATAAACTCTTGAAATGCAGCAATTGCATTCTTAGTTGCATCTTGGTCCAAACGAGCATCTGGCGAATCGAGGTAATAACAATATCCAATCATGTATTTAGATTCAATCACATATTGTCCTTTGGGATAAGTTTTTACATAAGTTTTGTAATAATCACTTGCAGTAAAATAATCTTTCTGGCCCATGTATGACTTTGCCAAATAATTGAGAACAGTTTCCGAGCGCTCAGTACCTTTGAAATAAGTTGCTACGGCATCAAACAATGTTGAAGCACGCATAAAATCACCTTTTTCAAAATATTCAACAGCTTTAGTGTATTTCAATTCAGCATCGTCCGATTTTAGCAACTTTTGGTAATCGCCACACGAAACAAAGCTTAAAATTGTAACTAAAAAAATTAGAGGGAATTTTTTCATATTATAAATTGGAGTGCAAAAGTAATTATTAAATCAGTAATAAAAAAATATTAGGGCTCTATTTAACGAAACTAGAGAATTCAAGCAATTAATAATTAATACTTAACAGTTTTTTATCGAAAGTTGACAGTTAATGAAACAATTATTCAATATATTTTTTGAAACCATCGGTATATACAACTTGGTTTTTTCCATTCTTATCGGTATAAATTAAGTAACAATCCATATTTGGAATACTTTTACAAATTTGCAAGCTACTATCCACTCCAATAACCATAAAAGCAGTGGCATAAGCATCAGCCATAATACAAGTTGGAGCAGCCACTGTAGCACTCAACAAGTTGTGAACCACAGGATAACCAGTTCTTGGATCAATTGTATGCGCATATTTTTTACCATTCAAATAATAGAATTTTCTGTAATTCCCTGAAGTTGTTAACGCAATATTACTCAATGAAACTATTGTTTGCAATTCTGTAGTAGAACTTGTTATGTCATCAATTGGTTTATCGATACCTATACGCCATTTTTTTCCTTCTGGGTTTAATCCTTTACAAACAATTTCACCGCCAATTTCGATCATATAATTCTTACAACCATTATCTTCCAACAATTTAGCTATTATATCAGACGAATATCCTTGAGCAATTGCATTGGCATCAATTAGTATTTTTGAATTACTTTTCAGCAACTGATGGTTCTCAATTCGAACTTTTTTATAACCCACATTAGGCAATATATTTTTAATATTCGGAATTTTGGTATGATCTTCGTTGCCAAATCCAAAACCCCAAGCTTTTACTAAAGGTCCAACTGTAATATCGAAAGCACCATTTGTATGTTCTGAGACTTGCCGAGCTGTATTAAACATTGTCTCAAAATATATATCAGTTTTTACTGAATTATCATTTCTATTGATGTGTGAAATTACCGAAGTTGAATCATAAGTTGAAAGTGATAGGTCAAATTCATGCATTCTACTTTCCATTTTCTTTTGCAAATCAATTCCTTCAGGTTGCAAATATGTGGCTGAATAATAAGTACCTTGAGTATTCCCTTCGTTATGAATATATTGAATTTTTTTATCCGTTTTTTTCGATTCATTTAAATAGAAAAACAATGCAACTGATATTACCAACAACGAAATAAAAACGGATATTAATACCTTCTTAATCATGTTTTTAAAGAAATTTACACATTGAATAATAATCGTTTACTATGAATTGTTTCGTCAAATTTACCTTCGTTATAGACAAGATGACCATTTACCCATGTTTTAGCGATTGATGCATCGAAACTACAACCTTCAAACGGTGACCATCCACATTTATAAAGTATGTTTTGTGAATTTACTGTCCATTGTTTTTGAGGGTTAACTAAAACTAAATCTGCATAATAACCTTCGCGAATATAACCACGTTTGTCCACACGAAATAATTCAGCAGGTGCGTGACACATTTTATCTACCAATTTTTCGAGAGTAAAAGAACCCTGTTTGACCATTTGCAACATTGCTACCAAAGAATGTTGTACCAATGGACCACCAGATGCAGCATTTAAGCACGACCCTTCTTTTTCGGATAACAAATGAGGAGCATGATCTGTGGCAATAACGTCAATTTTATTAGAATTTACAGCGTCGATTAATGCTAGTCTATCAGCTTCTGATTTTATTGCAGGATTCCATTTTATACGATTACCAAATTTTGCATAATCGGCATCAGAAAACCATAAATGATGAACACAAACTTCAGAGGTTATTAATTTGTCTTTCAAAGGAATATCTGAAGAGAACAACGACATTTCTTTGGCTGAAGACAAATGAAAAACATGTAAGCGTGAATTATACTTTGTTGCTAGTTCAACAGCGTATGCCGATGATTTATAACATGCTTCATCATTACGAATGAGAGGATGATATTTAACAGGTATATCGTCACCAAGTAAGGTTTTGTAATGTTTTATATTATTCTGAATTGTTGTTTCATCTTCGCAATGAGTAACAATAAGTAGCTGAATTTCAGAAAAAACGCGATTCAACATTTCATGATTATCAACCAACATATTGCCAGTTGAAGAACCCATAAACATCTTTATACCAGCTACATTTCGTGGATTTACTTTTTTTAATTCATCCAAATTATCGTTAGTTACTCCCATTAAAAATGAATAGTTTGCAAACGATTTTTGAGAAGCTAATTCATATTTATCTTCTAATATATCAATAGTGGTTGCTTGTGGACGGGTATTCGGCATTTCGAAATATGAAGTTATTCCACCTGCCACAGCTGCCTTACTTTCGGAATAAATATCGCCTTTGTGTGTCAATCCTGGCTCCCTAAAATGCACTTGATCATCAATTAGACCTGGTAATAATAATAGTCCAGTAGCATCTATTTCAGTATATGGTTCTGTAAGTTCAACAGTAATAATACCTTCGTATATACTTTTAATTATCTCATTTTCAATAACTACAGAACCAACAAAAGTTCTACCATCATTTACTATCGTAGCATTTTTAATTAATTGAATTGAATTCATTTATCGAAATTGAAAAATTTGAATTTATCGTTTTCCTTTTTTTGGGAATTTGCGAAACCAGCTATTTATTTTCAAGTAAATAACACCTAAAAAAGCTTCTCCAAATATACCACCATTCATTTTTGAAGTACCTAACTCACGATTGATGAAAATGATTGGAACTTCTTTTATAATAAACCCACATTCAAAAGCTGTGTATTTCATTTCTATTTGAAACGCATATCCTTTGAAGCGAATTTTATTTAATTCAATGGTTTCAAGCACTTCACGTCTATAACATTTGAAACCAGCAGTAGTATCAGCTATTTTAACTCCTAAAATAAACCGAACATACTTAGAAGCTAAATATGACATCAAAACACGTCCCATTGGCCAATTAACCACATTCACACCAGTAATATAACGAGAGCCAATTGCAACATCCGCCCCTTTGTTGGCACATGCGTCATATAATTTTAATAAATCGTTGGGGTTATGCGAGAAATCGGCATCCATCTCGAAAATAAATTCATATTTATTCGACAAAGCCCATTTGAAACCAGCAATATATGCTGTACCCAAACCAAGTTTCCCTTTACGTTCTACAATAAATAATTGAGTAGGAAATTCATTTTGCAACTTTTTTACAATTGCAGCAGTTCCATCTGGTGAACCATCTTCGATTACAAGTATATGGAAAGTTATCGATAAACCAAAAACTGCACGAATAATATTCTCAATATTTTCCTTCTCGTTGTAAGTTGGAATAATTACTAAATTGGCTGACATAAATTTATTATTTGATTTGAGATTACTAATCGATTTTATGGACTAAGTAATTTTTTTGAGCTAATTATTTATTTAAATTCAAACAATTCGGAAGGTGAGAAACGTTCTAAAGTAAATAATTGAACATGAGTACCCACAAAAACTTGTTTTAATTCTAAATGATTTTTAATTGTATTAAACGCAATTTCTGGAGAATTATTTTCTTTACTTAAATGACATAAGAAAATATATTTCATTTTGTCGTTAAAATTCTCAGCTAAAAATCGTCCAGTTTGATCATTACTTAAGTGACCTGTTACTGCTATTATACGATTTTTTAAATGTGCTGGATAATGCCCATTGAGTAACATTTGTTCATCATAATTGGCTTCAAGTACCAAATAATCAGCTAATTTAATATGAGATGCAGCATCTTCACATACATACCCTAAATCGGTTGCAAAGGTAAATCTTTTTTCTTTATATTCAATGGTATAACCAACACTATCTGTGGAATCGTGCGATACAGGAAATGAAGTTATTTTAAAATTTCCAACTTCAATTGTTTCGTGTTTTTCGATATATTTTCTACTAGAATATAACTTTTCTGTAACACAATAACTACGTTGAATTCCCTCATGTACCTTGCGAGTTGAATAAATTGGAATCAAGTGTTTTTCACCAAGTGGTCCAACTGCTTTAATGTGGTCGGCATGATCATGAGTAACAAATACGCCCCAAATATTTTCAAAATCAAGTCCTATATCACGTAAATGACGACGAATTGACCTTACACCTATACCGGCATCAATTAATATTCCGCTTGATGCATCTCCAATAAAATAGCAGTTTCCGCTACTTCCACTACCAAAACTCTGAAAACGTAAACTATCCATTATTTGAAATCAATATTATGTGTTTACAAAAAAAGATGTAAAGAAATAATAATCTTTACATCTTTTTCCTTTAAAATATATCACTTAAGTTTATTAGAGCAAAATTGCTTCAGGATAAACTTTCTTAATCAAACCTTTAAGAACTTCGCCTGGTCCTAGTTCTGCAAATTCAGCTGCACCATCGGTAACCATGTTTTTAACTGTTTGAGTCCAACGAACTGGAGCTGTTAATTGATCTATCAGATTTTGCTTGATAGCCTCTGGCTCAGTCTGAGGATAAGCATTTACATTTTGATAAATTGGGCAAATAGGTGTACTAAAAGTAGTTGCATTAATTGCAGCCTGTAACTCTTCGCTTGCTGGTTGCATTAAAGGTGAGTGAAATGCTCCACCAACACTTAATTTTAAGGCACGTTTTGCTCCTTTTTCCTTCAACAAAACACATGCTTTATCTACACCTTCGATTGAACCAGAAATTACTATTTGTCCAGGACAGTTATAATTTGCAGGAACCACAATGCAATCTTTAATTGATTCGCAAACCTCTTCAACCGCTTCATCTCCAAGACCAAGCACTGCAGCCATAGTAGATTCTTCCATCTCACAAGCTTTTTGCATTGCCATAGCACGTTTTGATACAAGCACTAAGCCATCTTCGAAAGTCAACGCTTTGGCAGCAACTAAAGCAGAAAATTCACCTAATGAATGACCTGCAACCATATCTGGATTAAATTCGTCGCCAAGTACAATTGCAGAGATTACTGATTGCAGAAATATTGCTGGCTGTGTAACCTTTGTTTGACGTAAATCTTCGGGTGTTCCTTCAAACATCAAATCAGTAATGCGAAATCCAAGAATATCATTGGCTTTTTCGAAATACTCTTTCGCTAATGGTGAATTGTCGTACAAGTCTTTGCCCATTCCTACAAATTGAGCTCCTTGACCAGGAAATACATAAGCTTTCATGAAATAATATTTTTAAGTTTATAAGAATTTTTATGATGATTAATAGTATAATTACTGGTTTGTTATTGCTGAATTTCAATAATTTAAATATTGTAAAATTAAATCATGTTTTCAATTTACTTTTATTCAGCGAATTGTTTCTACTAAATTTGATATTGTATTAAATTTGTAACATACAACTATCTTGCTAAAATACAGACTTTTGATAAAAAACTAAGAAGCAAATTAAATATTTAAAAGTTAACTATTTATTAAATAAACATCTAACCGATTTTCTTTATTATTATCTATTTTTTTCAAAGCGAGCGCAAAGATAATAAAAAGATAATAATTACATGAATATTCAATTACAAACAAGATGTCAATAATTAGTCTGAGTATTAAAATTCAAAGTTTTATTTTGACAGAACAAAAAAAAACTCAAGCAAATAATTACTTGAGTTTTATTATTTTTCACTAACCTTTATTTTGCAGGTTTGTTGCTGCTTGGTTTTGCAATGGCTTCTCGCATCGAAGTATCAGCTTCGATATTTTTCATCTTGTAATAATCCATAATTCCCAGGTTTCCACTTCGGAATGCATCTGCCATAGCCTTAGGCACTTCGGCTTCAGCTTCAATAACTTTAGCACGCGATTCTTGCGATTTTGCTTTCATTTCTTGTTCCAATGCCACTGCCATTGCTCGACGTTCTTCAGCTTTAGCTTGTGCAATATTTTTATCAGCTTCGGCTTGATCCATTTGAAGTTGCGCACCAATATTTTTACCAATATCAATATCTGCAATGTCGATGGATAAAATTTCGAAAGCAGTTCCTGCATCCAACCCTTTTTTCAAAACTAATTTTGAAATTGAATCAGGGTTTTCGAGAACGCTTTTGTGTGACTCAGACGAACCAATTGAGGATACTATCCCCTCGCCTACCCTTGCCAAAATGGTTTCTTCGCCTGCTCCACCTACTAATTGCTTAATGTTTGCACGAACAGTAACACGAGCTTTGGCAATTAGTTGAATTCCATCTTTGGCAACAGCGGTTACTGGTGGCGTATCAAGAACTTTAGGATTAACAGACATTTGAACAGCTTGAAAAACATCTCGGCCAGCTAAATCTATTGCAGTAGCCATTTTAAATGTTAAATCAATATTTGCTTTTGATGCTGAAACCAAAGCATGAACCACACGTTCGATGTGTCCACCAGCCAAGAAGTGAGCTTCCAAACCATCGCGTTGCACATCTTTGATATCGGCTTTGTGAGCTTCAATCATACATTGTACAATTGTGTGAGGCGGAACTTTCCTTATTCGCATTAAAAACAACTGTATCAATGAGATATTTACTCCTGATACCTTAGCCGAAATCCACAGTAGGAACGGCACATAATAAAAGAAAAGCAATACGAGTACAAAAAGTATCGCTAATCCAACCATTTCAATTCCAATCATATATTTAATTTTTAAGAGTTTCGTGTTTCGTGTTTCGTGTTCAGTGTTCCGTGTTTTGTGTTTCGAGTTTTGTGTTTCGTGTCTATCTAACATTCTAGGTCTGGAATCCCTATTTAGGGGCAGGGGGTCTAGTTTGAAAATTTGAGAGTTATTTAGAAAGTCTTTCCACTAAAATATTTGTATTAAATACTTGTAAAACAACAATCTCAACTCCTGGGTCAATAAAATCATCGTTTGTTTTTGCTTCAACAATATGTCCGTTTACCTTCACTTTTCCCATTGGTGCTAAACGTGATTGTGAAATACCTTTGTCGCCAATTTTTATTTCAACGTTTTCGAGTGGATCATTTTTACTTTTTATTTCCGCTTTTAATGACATTTTTTCCAGTGCATTGGAACGAAAAAATATCCATATAGCTAAACCCAAAAGTAAAATGCTAGCTGCTAAAGCCCAATGTCCAGCAGAACTACTTATTTGAGAATAAGCATAATACACACCGCCACCCAAAAACACAGTTCCTGCAATTCCTGCAAGTGAAATGCCTGGAATTAAAAACAGTTCAATTATAAAAAACACAATTCCAACTACTAATAAAATTGCTACAATCGTAATTTCCATGACTTTTTAATTTTGCGATAAAAGTACTAATAAATTTGGGACTTACAACTTCATTTTGAGATATTTATTTTCAGCATTTCTAACTTCAATAATTTTTGATTTAATTAATTTTTCCAGATTTCTAATTTTTAATTCTAAATCAAGTATTTGGGGCGATAGTAAATTACGTTTTTCGATAATTGCTTCATTTGAAAATTCTTGTTGCAAATTATTTAACGTCAACTTACTATTTTTTAGTTCTATTTCACTTTTATTCAATTCATTCCACAAATTTATTGCTTCAACATTTTTAAATTCTTTGGAATGTTTATAAACAACAGAATCATTAATTATAAATTCCATTTGAATATTTGAGTCTTGCAATTTATCTGTAGTATTATTTGAACTTTCTAAAACAGTTTTATTACTTTTTCTATACAACTTTAATTGTGCAACGTTACGTAAATAATCATTGTCTTCGGTGCGAATAATTGTTTTAGAGGCATTTGGAACAAAAGTATAAATCAATACTTTACCAGTTGGTTGATTTCTATCTGTCGCAAACCAGCCTAATTTCCTTTGCTCGTCTATCACCATCATATAATCATTGGCAGGCGAATTAAATGGAAAACCCAAATTTTCGGGTGCCAAAAATGTTTCTGTCGACGGCGTATATCGCGTTACAAATAAGTCGTAACCACCTATTGAATTTTCACCATCGGACGCAAAATACAAGGTTATACCATCTAATAATAAAAAAGGATAATTTTCATTGGCCTTTGTATTTATGGCGTTTGAAACCGACACAGATGGCGTCCAAGAATCTAACAATTTAAAAGATGTAAAAATATCCATTTGTCCATGAATAGAGTCGGAATAGTAAATTCGATCCTTTCGTTGTGTGGTATAGATTATTTTATCTACTGAACGTCTTGCAGTTAACTTCAATAATTCTTGATTAATTGTTCCCAGTTCATTGCTAAACTTATAAAATTTTAAGAATTCATTTTTACCAACTACTAAGCTATCAACGATTGCAATATCCTCAACCTTAGACAGTAATCTTGCACATTTTTCGGATTGAACGACTTTGGCTTGGTATTCAGGCAATTTGACATCATCTGGTTTTAAACTTGCAATATAACTTTGATATGCCATAACTGCCTTATCGAAACGATAGGTTTTGAAATAAAGTTCACCCAAATACAAATCCCTTTGTGGATATTTCGATCCTGCCATTTCGAAATGAATAATGGCTGTTTCAGCATCCTTTAATTCATAACAGCACCTTGCATAACGATAATTATACAATGCATCGTTGGGTTTTTGTTTCAAAAGATTTTCGTAAATTACTCGAGCCTTTAAATATTGCTTATTATTAAATAACACTTCGCCATCGTCCACTCCTCTCGCAAAAAGTGAATTTGTAATAATTATTAAAAAGAAAATCAACTGTTTTTTCATCATTTTCGGGAATCTTATTTTGCTTAAATTTCAATATATTTATAATTCGCTGGCTTTTTGAATTAATTTTTTTCCTTCATCGTCTGCCTTTTGGTTCAAATCTGTAGCCTTTTTCTTTGCTTCGTCAACAAGTTTATTAGCAGCTACTTGTGCTAATTTCTTAGCAATTGGATTGTTTGCTTTAGCCACTAATTGGTCGCCTTGACTTTGAGCTTCAGCAATTATTTTATCGCTGAGTTGTTGTGCTTCAGTGCGCAACTGGTCAGCTTTTGCTTGTGCTGCTTTGATAGCCGCTTCCTTTTGTTTTTGAGCTTCTTCAAGCGCTTTGGCTTTGGCATTGTCTACTTGCTTATTGACCTCTGCTGTAACTTTAGTTTTGGTATCAGCCACCAAAGTATTGAAAGTATTGGCTAAATCGAGACTAACTTTTGGTTTTGAAAATGTTCCACCAACTTTCAAATCTACAGTAGAAAATTTACCTAAATTTAGCTTATCTGGCAATTGAACTTTACCATTATAGGCAATACTTTTATCCAAACCTGTACTTCCGCCCAAATTCATTTTAACACCACCAACTACTACATCAAAAGGTTTTGTGTTTACTTTTCCATCTTTTATTTCGAACAACAAACCTAAATCTTTAATTGTTGTGTTGGATAAATCTGTACGTTTTAAACTTGTAGCCAATGCTGTAAGAACTGGAATGTTTGATAAGCCTACCGAATTTGTTTTGAAAGATCCACCACCAATTATCGAGGCTAAATTTGGCATCATATCATTCTGTAACAAAGAGTTGAACGAAAGTTTTGTTGAAAATTTGCCCACTGCCTTTTCAAAAATAGGTGCGAATTTTTGAATCGTCTCTACTTGTTTAAAAATTTCAGTAAATAAAACTTCGTTAATTGACATTTCAAAATTTACTAACGGTTTTTTTATATCGGCCGTGCTGTATAAACCGTTCATTGCCACATTTCCACCAAATGCTTGTGTGGTCATGTTTTGGAATTTTATATCACCATCAACTACCTTCAAAACTCCTTTAGCGTTAGCAAAATTCATTTTTTCGTACTGCAATTGTTTAAAATTTGCCTGCATGGTAAAATCAATATTCTTTGGTACTTGAATTAAAGTTAGTTTGGTAGTATCAGTAGAATTTGAATTTGCTGAACTTGTCATGAAATCACTTACGTTAAAATAATTCGATTGCAAATTCAACACACCTGTTAAAGTTTTGTTGTGCAATGCATAAGCAACAAAATTCTCGAGTTTGCCACTAGCTAATATATCATTTCTTCCAATTTTCAATTGCAAAGTAGATAAATCTACAAATCGATTATTGAAAATCATATTAGCTTTAGCAATTGATATTTCTTGTAATAATGATTTCATTTTCATAAACATATTAGAAAGATTAAGCATTCCAGCAAACTTGAATTTGTCATATTGATTGTTATCATAATATGACATTCTTCCTCCCAAATCAAGATTCATATCTAAAATTCCATTCAGTTTTGTGTTAGCTTCAAGTGGATAAATATCTTTAATCATACCTAAATCAATTTTACCACTGGCTTTCATGCTTAATTCCGTATCAGTCATTGGATAAGCTACACGCAATTGTGCCGAAAATGGATTATTACCCAAAACAAATGAAAACTTAGAAATATCTATTACCGTTTCGTCCAAAGTTTTACCTGGATTAATTATGCGGCAAGCAACATTAATTTTTTCGAGCGACTTTGGTAAACTTGGATATTGAAACCAGCCATTTACAGCAGATAATTTCAAATCGAAAGCTGGATAATTATCGCCTATCATTTTGCCTTTTATAAAACCACTCATATCTACTTTACCACCAGCTTTCATTCCTTCAAACGAATTGGTATAAATGGCTGGAATCATAGACAAAATGGCTTTAAAATCTACTTCTTTTGCATTCAATTTCAAGTCCATATCATATCCATCATCCAACATTTTGACCCAACCTTCAAACGAAAATGGAATGGCATTAATGCGGGACGAATTTTCTTTAAATGAAAAAATCATTTTATTCAAATTGGCATTAATATTAGCATTTAATTCGGCATTAGCTTTAGAAATATATTCAACTCCGTCCATCAAAAAACTAAGTGAATCGATTGTGGTTTTGGTTATTAGCATTGAACTATCAGCAGTTAAATCGCCCGAAGTGTGGTGATAGAGATTTTTAATTATTGCTTTCATTTTACCTTCATCATCCAAATATACAATGTTAGCATTTTCAATTTCAAAATCTTTCAATTTTAGGTCAAAACTCATTGCAGATGTATCAACAGATTGTGTTGAATCTGATTTCATTATGCTCCAATTGGCTTTGCCATTAGTTAAAACATGAGCGAGAACTTGTGAATTGTTGAATTTAAGTTTACGAATTTCATAGCCTTTATCCGAAAATAAACTATTGATGTTCAGAATTAAATCTACATTTTCGCTAAATAACAATGTATCTTTAGCGAACTCACCAACACCAACAATTCGCAAATTTTCGAAACGAACAGATGCATTTGGAAAATTTCGAATAAAACTCATATTCAAATCATCAAAATCAACTGTAGCATTCAACTTTGCATTAATTTGTTCTTTGGCTAAAACCATTATTTTTCCACGAAACGCATAAGGCAAAATTGTTAGTATTGCAATCAGTGTTACAAAAATTGATAATACAATTAACAGTACTTTTTTAGTTTTTGTATTCATAAAATTATTTTTTAATAAAAGTTATTTATTTCAAATTGCTCAAATTGAACATATTGGAAGGAATTGACACATCCAATTGAACTTCTTGTATCGTCATTTTGGTTCCATTCCCATCTTTTAGCATATCTTTATATACATAGGTTTTGGGAAACCAACGTCCCTGTATTTTTTGAACATTCGACAGATTGGTGCGTTTCAACAATTTTCCACTTTTAGCAAATTGTTCCACTTTTAGAGGTATATATCGCTCTTGGTCAACCCACATTTTTTGGTTATAATAAGTAATATCAGCAATTATGGCAGTGAGCAAAATCACCCAACATGTACGTCCATCAACAACCTCCTCACCACTTACTTCAGCTTTATACCGTTGCAAAAGCGGTATGTCGTTCATCATATCTTCGTAGGACATATCACTACCCATTACAGATTGGCGCAACATGTGACCCGAAATTTGAACTGTGCGGTCGGTCATTGGTGAATAAATCCACAATTGATTATCGAGTTTCAACATTTTAGTGCCTTTTTCGCGTGCTGGAGCCAAATACTCGGTAAAGGCTTTGTGATCACCTTCGCTGTAAGTTATCGATTGCATTGTACGCTTCGTGCGCAAATTTCCGATTTCCATTGAAGACTTTATTACCCGTGTTTTAGCAGACATATTATTGTCTACTTTATCGAGGATGGTTTTGCCAGCTGGGTAATTTTGTGCAATAATTGTAATTGAAAAACACAAAAATAAGATAACACACAGATTTCTAGTGAGCAATATAAATTTAACTATGTTTAATATATTTCGATTAACGTTTAAATTCATAATGTAATGTTTTATTTATTTCAAAATATTCAACCAAAAATAATGAATTATAACTGTCATTTTACTAAACTACAGAATGTAACTTGTTCCTAGTATGATTCTTTTGTAGCTGATAGAATTTTAATTCTATCAGCTCATTGTCTTCTTTATTTTTTTCGATGCTGACATAGAAATTAGTTATATCTTAGCGTTAAAAATAAATTGACTTTTCAAAGTGACCGAAAAATATCTCTTTTTATATTTTTTGAGTTCGATTTTTGATTATAGTTGTTTTTTTTAATAAACTTATTGCAAAGATACGATTATTTTTGAGCTGAATGTAAATTGGATAACAAAAAGTATGAATGTCCAATTTTGTAGATAATCAAACATTCTTACTTTTAAAATTAACTCAATTTTTCAGCGCGCCATATAAAATTTCCACTGGATGCAAGGCTGTTCGTTTGGTGCCATCTTTAATCTGATGCCTGCAGCTGGTACCTTGAGCCGCAAGAATAGTGCTAATTGGCGTTTTTTCAATTTGCTTAAAAAGTACTAATTCACCAATTTTTTGGGAAATTTCGTAATGTTCCTTTTCATAGCCAAATGAACCAGCCATGCCACAACAACCTGATGGTATCTCACTTACATGATAATTTTTTGGGAACGAAAGCATCGAAAGCGTCGATTGTGAAGAAGCGATTGATTTTTGCTGACAATGGCAATGGAGTTTTATCGTTTGTTCATTATCTGTAAACAAGTCCAAATTTATTCGTCCTGTTTCATTTTCTTTTACCAAAAACTCATCTATCAGAAAGCAATTTTTTGCTAATAAGTAGGCTTCATTTCGAAGTGTAGCATTCACCAATTCGGGATATTCGTCACGAAAAGTAAGAATGGCCGATGGTTCAATACCCACTAGCGGCACCTCATCCGTAACCAAATCTTTGAGTAACAACACATTTTTTTCGGCAATATCACGTGCTTTGCGCACCAATCCTTTTGACAAATAGGTTCTACCACTTTCGTCGTGCTTGGTCAATAGGACATTGTATCCCAATCGAAGCAATAATTTCACAGTCGTTTTGCCTATCTCCACATCGTTGTAGATGGTAAATTCATCGCAAAATAGGTATACGCTTTTTGTTGGTTGTACAGGCTCGGCAGATAGCAATGTTTTGTATTTTTTATTGTACCAATTTCGAAAAGTTTGTTTGGCAAGTAATGGCAATTGTCTTTCTTTTGAAAAACCTAATATTGAAGTGAAAGCTGGCTTGCTTAGAAAAAAATTGGTTAGGCCAGGCATTAACGAACCTAATCGGTTTATTTTGCTGATATTGGCAACCAATAGGCTACGCAATGGAACTCCATTTGCATCGTAATAATGTTGTAAAAATTCAGCTTTAATTTTGGTCATGTCCACATTCGACGGACATTCGGATTTACATCCTTTACACGAAAGACAAAGATCCATCACTTTATAAATCTCTTCATGATCGAACGGATTTTTCTTTGGCGAATGAATCAAGTATTCGCGTAGAATATTGGCACGAGCACGTGTGCTGTTTTGTTCGTCCCGAGTAGCCATAAAACTTGGACACATGATGCCACCCATAATTTCCGATTTGCGACAATCGCCTGCACCATTGCATTTTTCTACCGCTCGCATCATGCCCATTTCATTCGAAAAATCAAAAACTGATTCGATTTCTTTGGTTGGCTCACCCACTTCATAGCGCAATGAAGTATTCATGGCAGGAGTATCGGTAATTTTTCCAGGATTAAATATACATTCTGGATCAAATGATTGTTTTATTTGTTTGAGTAATTGATAATTGTGTTCACCTACCATTAATGGGATAAATTCTCCACGCAATCGTCCATCGCCATGCTCACCACTCAGCGAACCCTTGTATTTTTTTACCAGTTTAGCCACATCCAATGCCAATGACCTAAAAATTTCTACATCCCCAGGCAATTTCAAATCCAATACTGGTCGCAAATGTAATTCACCCGAACCAATGTGGGCATGATACACGCACGAAAGATTGTATTTCACCATTAGCAATTTGAATTCGGCAATGTAATCGGGCATTTTCTCTACATGTACCGCCGTATCTTCAATCAGACTTACTGGTTTGGCATCACCTTTCATATTGGAAAGTACACCCAAACCCGATTTACGAAGATTCCATATTTTGGAAATGTCTTTTCCCCAAATAACAGGATAATGAAAACCAAAATTCAAACTTCGAAGTTCAGCTTCCATTTTCGAAACAATTTCATCTATCTCTTCTTTTGTTTCGCGAGCAAACTCAATAATAAGAATGGCTTCGGGATTACCGTCTAAAAAAAAGCGGTTTTTTTGTTGCTCAATATTGCCTTTGGTCAAATCCAAAATGGTTTTATCCATCATTTCCACCGCGCCAGGCTGGTATTTCAAAGCTATTAAATTGGCTTTTAAAGCTTCTTCCATTGTGTGAAAATGAACTGCCATCACTCCTTTTACTTTGGGTGGCAGTGGCACCAGTTTTAGTTTTATCTCGGTTGTAAATGCCAAAGTTCCTTCCGATCCTGCAATAATTTTACAAAAATTAAAAGGCTCTGCATTCGGAGTGAATGGCTCTGTTTCAAGCAATAAATCAATAGCGTAACCTGTATTGCGGCGTTTTAGATTTTTATCAGGATATTGCTCACGAATTTCCTGTTGGTTCTTTTGATTATTTAGAATTTCATTTATTGTACGATACAGCTTATTTTCAAGCAAGGCGCCATTACATTTCTGTTCAAATTCTTCATTTGTTAAACTGCTAAATTCAACCTCCGAACCATCACTTAAAATGGCTTTGACTTCCAGCAAATGATCGCGAGTACTTCCATAAAGAATTGAATGCGAGCCACAGGCATTGTTACCAACCATCCCTCCTATCATGCAACGATTGGATGTAGAAGTTTCGGGACCAAAAAATAAATTGTGTGGTTCGAGGTATTTGTTCAACTCGTCCAACACAATTCCTGGTTGAAGACGAATCCACTTTTCTTGAACATTCAATTCTACTATATTGGTAAAATGTTTTGAAACATCCACAATAATCCCATCGCCCACCACCTGACCAGCAAGTGAAGTGCCGGCGGTGCGTGGAACTATTGAAATTTTATGCTTTCGCGCAAAATCTACAATCTTAATTATATCATCTACATTCTTTGGGTATGCCACTGCCAAAGGTGATTGCCTATAGGCCGAGGCATCGGTGGAATAAATTACACGGTGAATGGTATCGGTGCACAACTCGCCGTCTAATAATTCGCTTAACGATTGGAAGTTAGTGGAATTTATCATTTATTCAAATTCAATCATTGCTTTCATTACTCCATCCGAATAAGCTGCCACCAAATCAAATGCAGCTTTTGTATCTTCAAATTTGAAACGGTGCGACGGCATCAAACTAACATCTAGTTTATTTTCGGCTAATAATTCGAGTGTTTCTTCTAACGAACCATTTTGACGACGAACGCTTTGAATACAAATTTCTTTATGACGCAATTTATCAACAGGGAACGACCATCTGTCAAATTCTGGAATACCAATAATCATCAGTTTTCCGCCTGGCTTTAGCATATCAATTGCATTATTTACAGCCTCTTGTTTACCACAACATTCGAATACTACATCCAACAAAGCTGACTCCAAAGATTTAACAGTTTGCACCACATCTTCTGTGTCGGGATTGCCAGTCCACAAAGCGCCACTTTTTTTTGCAATTGCCAAACGACCTTCTAGTTTATCGGTAACATACACATTTTTAGCACCTTTCTGTAGCAACGGAAGCAACACACTCATTCCTATAGGACCAAAACCAAGAATACCAACATTTTTACCCTTATAATCCATTTGTGCCAAACGAACAGCATAAACCGCAATAGCCAACGGTTCGGAAATAGCAGCCTGATCATAAGTCATTTTATCCGAAATGGGAAAACAACTTGTTTCGGGCATAACAATGTACTCCGAAAGACAACCTTCGGCTTGTCCTGGACAACCCAAAAATTTCAAATTTCGGCAAGTATGCGGGCGACCTTCCAAACATTGATCGCATTTAAAACAAGGCATAGCAGGTTCTATTGCAATTCTATCACCAACTTTCACATGTGTTACTTCTGTGCCAATTTCTGCAACTTCGCCAGCACCTTCGTGCCCAACTGGAAATGGAAATTTAACTATTTGACTACCAATTTTACCCAAAACGTAATAATGGATATCAGAACCGCAAACTCCCACCGTTTTCATTTTTACCAAAACATCTGTAGAGTTTACTATTTTAGGAGTTTCAACCTCCAACATTTGCATCTGTCCGATGCCCGTTAATTGCATTGATTTCATATTTATACACTTATAATGAAAGTTTTTTTTGAAATGCAAAGGTCGATATTTTTTTTGGATAATAAATGTGTTATTTAGCTTTCACTTTGATATAAAAACTCATTATTAAATTTGATTAACCAAAATTTCAGTTGAAAATGAAATTAAGATTCAAGTTATGAAATAATTTATCATCTATAATTTTAAAATGTAAAATCTTCATTACAAAGTATTTGTAATGAAGATTTAATTCACAATATCAACTTATTTAAATATCAATTTCCTAAAGAAAAGAAAAAAGTAGCCCCATTACCAATTTCAGATTCAGCCCATATTTGGCCACTATGTTTCTCAATAATTTTCTGTACAGTGGATAACCCTACGCCAGTTCCTTTAAATTCGTTTGGACAATGAAGTCTTTGAAATGGTTGAAAAAGCTTGTGAGCTTGAGTCATATCAAATCCAGCACCATTATCGTAAACAAAAAATAAATCTTGTCCATAATAATCTTTCTTGCCAAAGCTTATTTCAGAAAAATCTTTCTTTCCCGAATACTTAAAAGCATTGCCTAATAAATTGTTAAGTACTACGGTAATCATTTTTTTATCTGCTTTAGCCATTAAGTTAGGTTGAATATCAATTTTCACTTTTCTAGCAGGGTCTCTCAATAAAATTTCATTCATCACCTCTGTAGCAATTTCTGATAAATTGAGTGGTTCTTGCTCAATCTCAACAATTCCAGAACGTGAAAAATCTAATAAATCCTGTATCAAATTTGACATTGACCAAGCCGATTGATGGATAATTTGTAGATATTTTTTAGATTCATCATTCAAATTACTTGAATTGATATCCATTAATATATTACTAAATCCAATTATACCATTCAAAGGTGATTTTAAATCGTGTGAAACAGTTCTCGAAAATGCTTCAAGATCTTGATTTGCACGCAATAAACTTTCATTTACGCTCTCTAGTTTTGCTTTTGTTTCGATAAGTTCATCGTTTCTATGAATTGCCGCCTCATAAACTGAAAGTAGTAAATCCAGAATTTGCTTCTTATCAGAATTTATTTGATATTTTTGATTTCTAAAAATCAATTCAATTACCATTTCACCACCACCCGAAAACCGACTTTCTCTGTTTATCAAAAGATATTGAATTCGCGAAAAAAGATATTTTTCATCGTATGGTTTGGTTATGAAGTTGTCGGCTCCAGCTTGCAAACCTTTGATAATATCTTGTGGATCTTGAAGTGAAGTAAGTAATATTATTGGAATTTTTGATAGCCCATCAGTTTCTTTTACTTTCCTACAAAACTGATAACCATCCATTCCAGGCATTATTATATCACTTATAATGAGTTCGGGAGTTTCTCTCAAAACTGCCTCATAAGCATCTTCAGCATTGGCATAAAGTTGGTAATTAATACCATATAACTTAAAAAAATGCTCAATTTGCTTAGCTTGAACCAACGAATCTTCGACTGCCAATATGTAGCCCGTCCCCATAATTTGTTTTGTGAAATTACCCATAATGCTACAATTTATTATTTTATTAAACAATTTATTTCTTTTACAATATTTTCTGGAGACAATAATTTGCATACTGCTCCAATTTTTGCTGCTTCACCAGGCATACCAAATACAAGACAGCTACTTTCGCTTTGTGCAATTGTAATTGCGCCTAAATCAAACAAATTTTTTAGTTCTGCTGCTCCGTCTTTTCCCATACCTGAAAGTAATACTGCCAAAGAATTTTTTCCATAAACCTCTGCTATACTTTTAAAAAGCACATCTACAGAAGGTCGTGAGCTATTTATTAAACCATCTTTGGTAGTAGAAATTCTACCATCCGAATTTACAATAAGATGTTGATTGCCAGGAGGCAAATACACATGACCTGCCAATGCTTTTTCACCATTAAGTGCTATTCTTACAGTCAATGAAGTAGAACTATTTAACCAAACTGCAAAACCTTCAGCAAAATTTCCATCAATATGCTGAACTATAAAAACTGGTACTGGAAAATTAGCTGGTAAACCTGAAAGAATTGTTACTAAACCCTCAGGACCGCCAGCAGATGCACCTATTGCTAACACTTTGAAGTCTTGTTTGTCCGTTTTATTTAAAACACTTGGAGTGTCAATTATCTGATTTTCTAACGGCTTTAATCTCTCCTCTTTTCTTCGTTTTACAACACTAATTTCGGACATTATTTTAAGTGTATTAAGGTACTGACGTTTCGATTGTTCAAATTTAGAATGACCTGGACCATAAGGTCTTGGAATAATTGAAACTGCCCCAGCTTGTAATACTCGCATTGCCATTTCTAATTCTGATGACTGATAATAACTACTTACAATGACAATTGGAATCGGACTTTCTTGCATAATTTGGCGTGTTGCCTCCACTCCATCCATTATTGGCATTAAAATATCCATACTCACTACATCTGGTTTGTACTCTTTCACAAATTCACAAGCTTGCTTTCCATTTTCGGCAACTCCTACTAGTTCAAACCTTTCGTCGGATTGGACTAAAATTTTAAGTAGCTTTTGCGCTACATAAGAATCTTCAACTATCAATACTTTAATTTTTAAATCGTTCATAGCTAAATTTTTAAATTTATTTTAAATCAATCGGTTTATGGTTTCAACTAAATTACTTTTTTCAAAACTACTTTTCACAATGTATGCATTTGCACCAGCCTCCATTCCACGTTGTTTATCATAATCAGTTTCGAGTGCAGTAACCAAAATCACAGGAATGTCGGCATGTTTTTTATCTTCACGAATTTTGGTTGTAAGCTCAAAACCATTCATACGTGGCATTTCCACATCTGAAACTACCAAATCAAAATCTTCCTGTTGCAGCACTTCAAATGCTTCCAATCCATCAACAGTGGTTTTTACATAAAAGCCTGCGTTTTCAATAAAGTTACGGATTAACGTTCTAATTGTAATCGAATCTTCGGCTACTAAAATCCTTTTTTGTTTTACAATTTCGGCAGTTGATTTACTTTCAAAGACATAATCTGTTGTTGAATTGGTTTTTGAAGCAGAATCCATCAATTCAAAAGGATGTAGAATTGGCACTACTTTGCCGTTACCCAAAATTGTAGTTCCTGCAACATTGTTAACGTGTGATAACTGAGCACCTAAGTTTTTTACAATTCCATCTTGTTCACCCAAAATTTCGTCAACAGCAAATGCAATTTTCTTTTGTGAAACAGTAAGAATTAAAAGATGTATGTATTCATCAATATTTGGTTTCTTTTTGGCTGTTGTAATCTTTAGTACATCCGACAGCAATGCCATTGCAATAATTTCATTTTTGTATTTTATTGTTTTACTCGATTTTACTGTATTCACATCTGAATATTGAACTCTTATCGCTCTTTCTACAGCCGAAGAAGGAATTATGAAATGTTGATCGGCAGTTTTAATTAACACACCTCTAAACGTACTTAGAGTTTGTGGTAACGATAAAATAAATGTAGTGCCTTGATCTTTAGTGGTTTCTATCTCGATACTTCCGCCTAAATTATTGACTTTTTCAGCTACTATTGCCATGCCAAGTCCTCTTCCCGAAATTGTAGTAATAAATTGACTTGTAGAAACTCCAGAATGAAAAATCAACATATTTACCTCTTTATCAGATAATTTATTGGCATCATTGCTTGTTATAATCCCCGATTTTATTGCTGAATTTATAATTTTCGCCCTGTCAAGCCCAACTCCATCATCTGTGAGATGTAGTTCAATTTTTCTATCAATATTTTGAATAATTCTAATTTCAATTTTACCTTTTGCCAGTTTTCCTTTTTTTTCTCTTTCACTTGAACTTTCAATTCCATGGTCGATACTATTCCTAATTAAATGAATAAGTGGATCTTTGAGCTCTTCCAAAATGCGTCTATCAATCTCAATACTTTCCCCAACAATTTCAATATCAATGTCTTTTGAGTATTCTTTGCTTAAATCTCTTACTATTTTTGGAAATATACCTAACATTGACGAAAATGGTAACAACAAAGTCGTTTTGATATCATGCAACAATTCATCAATTACTCTACTAGAAACATGCTGAAATTGAATCATCTCTTTACACACTTTTAGCAATTCACTTTCATGCTTATTTCTATTATTTTCGTCTAAAATAATCTGATTCTTTGAGTATTGGGTTTTACTATCATTTTCCAAATTTAGATTACTATCACGCAATTTTATATTCATCAATGCATATTGATAACTAATATTTTGAATTTCTTGTGTAAAATATTTTAATGTAGATTTTAAAGTTATCAGCTCTTCCGATTGTTCTAATAAATTGCTAAGTTTATCTGTTGAAATTCTTACTGTCTGATTGTCTGCAAATTGACTTTTATAAGTTTCAATTGTACCGCTAGGTTTTACTTCAATTATTTCATTTTTTAATGCAGTATTGGAAACTTCTGTTTCTGTATTTTGGTTAATATTTTGATAAGTTACACTATTATTCAACTGTTGTTCTTGAGGATTTATTCCTTTTAATTGAACTGCACTTTTATGGGCAAATTCGAGCATGTTGATAATCTGAACCAAGTTATAATTTCCAGCATTTTTTTTATTATTATTTACATCGTTGAGCAATAAATTCAGTAAATCAGTTGCTTTATGAAAAGCATCAAATATTTGTGGAAAAAGCTTGGCATCTCCTTTTTTAAGACTATTGAAAACTGTTTCAAGCTGCATACAAAGTTTTTCCACATCCAGCAAATTTACTGCACGTGACGCTCCTTTAAGACTATGAACTTCTCTGAAAATTTTCTCAATCTCAGATTGTTGAATTGAAGCTTCATCCGTTTTTTCTAACAATAACAATCCATTTACTATGGCTTGATAATGCTCAGTAGCTTCAACTTTAAAATCTGCAAGTAGTTCTTGTAAAAAGCTTTCTTCCTCTTTATTCATACAATTTAAATCTTGAATTTTTCAATAGTTTCTTTCAAATTTTGACCCAATGTGTTTAAATCGTGTGCAGCTGCCTGCGCTTGTTTTATACCAGTAACATTCTGCTGACTTGCCAATTTGATATTTTCCATTGCTGGCACTATTTGCTCCATACCAGCCATTTGTTGTTGATTGGAAGATGAAATCTGAATTGAAGCTTGTGCAGTTTCTTCCACATTATCCGCCAATAATTCAATCACATCACCACTTTGTGCAACTAGTTTTCGTCCCTCTTCCACAGTTCTAGAACCTTGTTCTGTAACTCCTACTGCTTGATTCACTGACTTGTTTATTTCGTTCAAAATTTCTTTAACTTGAGCTGTGGCTTTTTTCGATTGATCGGCTAAACTTCTAATTTCCTGTGCTACCACAGTAAAACCTCGCCCATGTTCTCCTGCTTTTGCTGCTTCAATTGCTGCATTAACAGCCAATAAATTTGATTGATCGGCAATATCGGCAACGCTTGAGGTAATTTCGCCAATGGTACGATTTTGCTCTGCTAGTTTTAAAACGGTATCAGAAATTAGGTTCATTTGGTTTTCGATTTTTTTCATCGAAAGCGTTACCTCATTTATTGATTCCCTTCCTTTCTCCACAGAATCGGCAGCTTTTTGAGAGCTCATCATCAGCGATTGTGCCTTTTGGTTGGATACCATGGCAGTTTGGCGCACCTCTTCCACTGTGGTGGTGGTTTCAGAAACCGAAGTAGCAGTTTCTGCTGCACCTGTTGATATTTCTGTAACTGTAGTTAATATTTCGGATGATGATGTGCCCAAAACAGTTACGCCATTTCTCATTTCCATCGATATCCTTTTAAGCATACTCAACATGGAAGTTGCTAGAAAAATTGAAATTCCTATAATGCTCAAACTTAATATTATCAACAAATAGTCAATTGTCAATATTAATGAATCATTTTCTTTGTCATGTTGTTTCGAAATAGTTTTTAGTTGATTGCCCAATGCATAAGTTTTTGAATGCAAGCTTTCATACAATGGATCTTGAACATTTTTAATAAAGCCAATGATTTCTTGAGTCTTACCACTATTTACCATCCCAACAAGGATATTTTCATTTTTTAAAAATTGATCGAATTCAGTATTAATTTTGTTGAATAGCAATAGCTGTTGTGGATAAATCAACAACGTGCTATCAAGATGAGCAAGTTTGATTACTACATCAGCTTCCTTAGCATTTATTAAATCCAATGTATGTTTCTTGCTTTCAGCATCAGTAAAATACATAAATTGGTAAGCTAATCCAGTTAGCCTATTCGCATCTGAGCGCAATTGAATTAAATTGCTACTAATATGGTCTAATTGAAAAATCTCTTTGTTTAATTTATTAATTCTTGTAATGCTAAAATATGAAACTATTGCCAATATAATAATTGACGAAATAATAATACTATAGCCAAAAACTAGCTTGTTTTTTGTGCTTAATTGAGTTAATGTAATCATTTTTTTACCTCCTAAATTTTAAATTGATAATTATTTATTTACAATAATTTGTTTACTTGTTAATAATTGAATTGCATTAAGCAAAATTGTACCATCAGATGTAACGCCCGAAATAAATTCAGCTCCATTATTGTGTAAAGTTAATGGTGGAGGACTTAAACTACTTATTGATATGGTTTTACTTCCTACTATTGAATCTGTTACTATTCCAAACTTCATATTATCATTTTGAATTACAATCACTTTGTTTAAATCCGATAAACCTCTATCTTTTAAATTAAAAAAACTTTTAAGATTGACAACTGATAAAATTTTTCCACGCAAATTTATCACACCCATTACAAAAGCTGGTGTTCCAGGAATTGCGGTAATTTCTTTTAAAAAAAATACTTCCGTAATATATTTTTCTTCAATTGCATATTTTTCGGGCATCAGCATGAATTCTACAACCGTTGTTGCGTCGACCATATCAACATTAGCTAGGTCTTTTCTGCCAGCAATTTGTTGAGCTCTTTCTAATAATATCAATTTTTCGTCCTTCATTTATAGCTTTCTAATTATACTTTCACTTAATTCTTTTATTCTTCCTACAGTTAAACCATCCGATTGTGGTACAATTTCATTTTCATTAATATCAGTAGTTATTCTAATAATATTTTCGTAATGTTTAATTGCTAAATTTCGTTTATTCGTTTTCATAAAAATATCGCCAAGCATCAAATGAGATAGTATATGGTTGTGATTCAGATATATTGCCTTCTTTAGGTTCAGTTCTGTTAGTGTTAAATCGTTTTGTTCGTTTAGTAAACTAGCATAAATATAATACATATCGGCGGTGGCTTCATTGGAATTAATTATTCGACTCAATTCTTTTTGACAATCATGAAACATGCCCAAGTTGGCATATGATTTTATCAAAACAGTAAAAAGTTTAATATTCAAACCGCCTTGAGATATATTTTTCAAACAACATTCGATACAATTTTTATATTCACCCCTTTGAAAATACGTTTCGGGACTAATTGGTGCTGGTTGAACTCTAATTTCTGATACTGGAACAACTTTTTTAGTCAATGTAGAAACCAATTCCCTTTTTGGTTTTTCTTTTGTTGTAAGTGTTCGAACAACGGAAGATTGTATATTTTGCTTTAATCTTAATGGTTCTTTCGGCTTGTTTGCTTTTTGATAAAAAATCCCATTCTGATAATTAACTCTCTCGAAATTAGAAAAATAATCGTCATTCAGTTCCACTTGACTTGTAATAAACCAACCATTTTCCACTAGCGAATCTTTGAACCGTGCACTTACTTCTTTTATTATCTGAGGTGTAAAATACATCATTACGTTTCTACAGAATATAACGTCTACTTGTTCGGTGTTAGTAACACTTGAAGGATACGAATTTTTTGAAAGATTTAAATATGAAAACGAAATCATTTTTTTTAATTTGGAACTTATTTTCCAATTTTTTGCTGTTGCAGTAAAGTACTTGTTCTTTATATTATTATCTGTATTTCTAAATGACCAATCGGTATATTCACCATGCAAAGCCTTTTGTATGGCATTGGGACTAATATCTGTGGCCAAAATTGTTACATCCCAATTGGCAAGTTCTGGAAAATGCTCATTTAAAATCATTGCTAAAGTGTAAGGTTCCTCACCCGAACTACAACCAGCACTCCAAATTTTTATTCTTTCATTTTTACCACGTCTTTCGTTAATTAATGATGGTACAATTATATGTGTAAACAATTCTAATGCAGTGGTTTCTCTAAAAAAATATGTTTCGTTAATTGTCAAATGACTTGATATTGTATTTAGCTCAATGGTTGTCAATTGCGATTTTGACAACCACTCATATATTGCGTCTACACTGGTATTTAATTTTAAATCGTTGGCAGCAGCAATAACTCGTCGTTCCATATCTGGCCATTGATTGGGTTGAAAATCAAGCCCTAATAACCCGACAATCTTTTCACTTATTTCATATAAAAATTCCTCTTTTGTCATATTTTCTCAACTTTTGGAAAATTTGTAACTAAGAATTTTTCTAATTCAATTTCTTCTTCAATACTCATTAAACTTTCTAAATCATAAATCAAAACTATTCCATCGTCATCACGAAATACTTTAATAAATTTCATACCAGCATCCAAATCTTGTGAATTAAATAAATCTTCAGAATCAGGTTGTATTAATTCTTCTATTTCATCTACTATCAATGCAATTTTTCTAGTAGCTGTTTTTGAAATTATAAATCTGTCACTCAATTTTAATTCTTCTAAAGGATAACCAAGACGTTTTCTTAAGTTTATTACCACGATTATTTCTCCATAATAATCAATAACTCCTTCAATAAATTTGGGGCAATTGGTCAATTTGGTAATGGCTACGGCGCGAATCACTCTATCAACTGCTTCTAAGTTGAATGCAAATCGTTGTTTTTCAACAATAAATGTTAGTATTTCATTTTGTTTTGTATCCATTTTTTCCAAACTTAAATTTTATTCTTTTTGATGGATTGCTGTATAATTGATTAAAGAAATTTGAGTTTTAACACTGAATAAGTGTAATGTTTTAATTATTAGTATATCAACACTATAACTATATTCATATTTCTTTGAAATGAATAATTTTCATCAAAGATAAATAATCAATATCACTTTTCAAATTAGCTAAACACTTTAAGATGAATTGATTTAGTTAAATAACAAAAATTACTTATTACTTGTAGTATTGAATAGTAATTGATTCTAAAAACTGCTACAACAATCTACAAAGAATTATTAAATCGTGGTTCATTGCTTTTTCGATGACTAGTATTAAATCAGATTTTAAGTTTGCATATAAAATGTAATTAACTGATTATCAATCAAAATAAAATATTTACAGTTAATAATAATTAATAATTGATATTATTATACAATCGTTTGTTTATGTAATAATTCCACATCATGTAGAATTTATTTAATTTTGGCTTAATCACTTGCATTATTAATAAATTTAAATTGCTACAATTTTACGAATGTTTTATTGTAAATGACACGTTGCAAAAAAACGTAACTACTCAGCACCTCATTATTTAATCAATTATATGTTCATTTGGTTGAACCATAATAGAATAAGTCTTTACCCCGGTAGGATTAATCACATTTAACCCCATATTTGATTTTTGGTTCGACTAGTTAAACTGAAAATCAAATAATTACAAAACAAGTTGGGTGCTGAGTATTCCAAATATTATCGTGTTTAGATCTGTAAGAAATGAGTTGTATCTCATTGGGTCGTTATAAAAAGTCGTATCATATTGATTAACTATGATTTAAACTGTACAATTTAACTAATTGCGGCTTTACTCAAACAAAGAGTAAACGCAAAGCCGCTAAGTTTTAAATGCCTGATATTCACAACCAAGAGAAAGAACGCTAAGACAAAAACTTTCAGTTTTTCTTTGCGGCTTTGCGGCTTTG
>CAIWCC010000221.1 GCA_903911085.1 uncultured Bacteroidales bacterium
TCTATAAAACATTTATGTTTTATACTTAGTGGTCTATATTTGATTTAAAATTAAACTTAGTGTATCTATGTGGTCTATGTGGACTTAGTGTTAAGCTTCTTATTTTTAATTGCGTAGCAATTTAATCTATATAAAGTCATTATTAATTGTTCATTATTAATTATTAATTACAATGAAAACCCCACGTTATTTAGTTCCGGATTTATTTATGGCCGATCCTTCGGCAC
The DNA here is from genome assembly GCA_903911085.1 of uncultured Bacteroidales bacterium. GTDB lineage: Bacteria > Bacteroidota > Bacteroidia > Bacteroidales > Paludibacteraceae > Paludibacter. The sequence goes on from CAIWCC010000221.1 coordinate 228, forward strand.
ATGTGTTTAACGGAAAATTGTATATTTACCCTTCGCACGATGTGGAATCGGGTATTGCCGAAAACGATAATGGCGACCATTTCGACATGCGCGATTATCATGTTTATTCGCTGGATAGCATTGATGCTGAGGCTGTAGATCATGGCGTTATATTGGCTGTAACTGATATACCATGGGCTGGAAGACAGCTTTGGGATAGTGATGTGGCTTTAAAAAATGGTAAGTATTACCTGTATTATTCGCTGAAAGATAAAAACGATGTGTTTCATATTGGGGTGGCTATAAGTGACAAACCCGAAGGTCCTTTTGTGCCGCAAGACAATCCGATAAAAGGCAGTTTTTCTATTGACCCTTGTGTGTTTGAAGATGAAGATGGGGCGCATTACATCTATTTTGGCGGACTTTGGGGCGGACAGTTGCAGCGCTACCGCAATAACAAAGCCATTGAGTGCGGACAAGAACCTGCTGATAATGAGCCTGCATTGTGCCCAAAAGTGGTGAAATTGACTGATGATATGCTTGAGTTTAGCGCTGAGCCACAAGATTTGTTGATTTTGGACGAAAATGGTTTGCCTTTAACAGCCGGCGACCACGATAGACGTTTTTTTGAAGCTTCGTGGATGCATAAGTACAATGGAAAGTATTATTTTTCTTACTCCACTGGTAACACGCATTTGCTGTGTTATGCCATTGGCGATAATCCTTATGGCCCTTTTACTTATCAGGGCGTAATTCTCACACCAGTTGTTGGTTGGACAACACATCATTCTATTTGCGAATTTCAGGGCAAATGGTACCTGTTTCATCACGATAGTATACCGTCGGGAGGCAAAACTTGGCTTCGTAGCATGAAGGTAGTTGAGCTAGAATACAACGAAGATGGTACAATAAAAACGATAGAAACAGGATTATAAAATACTTTTTCCGCTTAAAATGAAAATTCCCTATTTCCCCACTTCTGAGGATTTGGGGAATTTTTGTAGACTTAATTTTTCGCTAGTGGGGGCGCGACCCAAAGTCGCACTCCCACTATCGAAAAATTAAGCAATTACTAATAGGATGCCGATTTGTTGGGATTTATTTCCAATCCCACCTTTTATACTCATTGCATTTGTAAAGCATTATATTATTCAAGTCATTGTATTTTTTATTGAAAATACTCATAGACTAACTTGAAGATAATATAAAATTCCTGTTACTTTGTACAAATACTTTTAATTTTTTTGTATACAGCCATTTCATCAATATCTTCGGTATGAACTCCGATTTTTTCTGCTTTCAAATAATCTTTACAGATTAAATCTTGATTACCTGTTAAATTATTAATTTCAGCTCTAATAATATATACAAGACCGTCTGTTGGATTTATATTAATTGCTTCATTAATATCATTTATTGCTAAATCGTATTTCTTCAGTTTAACATATAATTCAGACCTGTTAAGGTAAAGGAGATATTGCGATGGATATTTGAAGATCAAATTTTCATAATCTTTCAAAGCTTCATCATGTAAACCTAATTTGGTCTTGACATTGATTAGGTTGCCTTCGGATTTTAAATCATTAGGTGTTTTTTTAATTTGATATTCCAAATCGAGCTTTGCTTTTTCATAATTCTCTAGCTTGATTAAGGCATATGCTCTATCAAAGTAAATGTTTTTGAATGAGGGATTTATTTCAATTATTTTTGAATAATCATCTAATGCAAGTACATATTTTTCTATTCTCATATATGTATTGGCTCTTGCATAAATGACAGAAGTGATCGTATTCTTCAGATTAATTGATTTCGAGAATTCAATTATTGCTTTATCATATTGTTTCTGAGCTCTATATACATTACCAATATTTGCAAATCCATCCGAATAGTTCGGATTAATTTCAACAGCTTGTTTAAAATATTCAAGTGCTAAATCCAATCTACCAGCTTTTGCCTGTTTTATACCTTTATTGTTCAAATCTATCTCTGTTTGTGAATACCCAAAAACAGTAAGAAATAAAACTGTAAATGTCAATAAATACTTCATATTAATTTAGTTAGATGTTTTATATTCAATAATTGTAAATCCCTCAAAATATTACCCCCATCTAAATCCCCTTAAATTCAAACGTGTTTTTCACCAAATCGTAGGTGAAAATATTAGATAAAGCGGTCGATTATACAATGAAACTTTTAAGGCCAGCAATATTTTCTATACAGTTTAAAGTTACAAATGTCAGTGGTAGTCATGAAGCGTTCCATTACTATGTGGCTATGGGAACACTCTCTCTGTTATGCGTAAACTTAAACGTCCTCTAATAAAGTAATAATAACTACTTAGTTATTATTCTGTTCAAATATTCCTTTAGTTGCCCATTAAATCCTTGTGAGTTATCCAGATTCACACAATGTCTTGCCCCTTTATTATTTTGTATTCACTATTGTCTAAATTAGCATTACATACTTTAACCATACGATAGGCTAAATCAATATCAAATTAACCTGTTACGATTAAAGTAACATAAGGTGGTATATAAATTTTTCTGTTTTGAACCACCGCTTGAAGACATAGTTCAGTTGAGCATCCCCACCCAGTCACTACTGAAGTTTAGCTCCATCTTTCCATATTACACTAAATATACTTTACATTTCCTCAACCCATTCATCTTCATTTCCCCTTCCAATTTTTTCAGCCCTCAAAAATACACAAACTTATTAACATCACCACTCTTTTGCAAAACTTTTTTAAAAATTTAAAATCAAACTATTTCAATTATTGAAAAGAGTAGAAGTGAGGCTGTTATTTTCTTAAGAGCCGAACTTACACCCTACCACCAACTTGTGCCTAGGACTATTCAAATGTATGTTGGCGGTTACACTGAGAATTTTTTAATTATGGGTGATTAAGTGGTTTTTTGCTTGTATGGAAGCAAGCAAGTATTCGGACGATGGAAGTCGATTCGTCAATTACAAAATATAGTGCGAAAGGGTATTTCTTTATTCTTACAGCCCTGATGTTTTTATAAACCAATTGAAAATGAGGATGAAGAGATAAAATATTATATGTTTCGGTAAGAGACGAAATAAAATTTGTAGCAGACGATTTACTTCTACCAAAATAAAAATCGTAAGATTCTTCAATTTCGTTTTGAGCTTTTGGCGAAAATAGTAATTTTATAACTCATATTTCTGTTTTAAACGCTCAATCGATTCAGCAGGTGATAAATATTCACTAGTGTTTTCGTTTACACGATTGTCAAGCTTTAACTTTTGTTCAGCAGTTAAGTTGTACGAATCGGCGTAATCTTCTTCTACGGTAATAGTTATTGATTTAGTATTGTATGTTGATTTTATTTTATCAAGCACTTCAATACTAATATCTTGCGCTGAGTTGAAGTGAAAGCTGGTTTGCATATTCTTGATTTTTAAATTTACGTTCAAATGTATGATAATTTATTTAATTTGATAACACTTGTACTGATTTTTAATACAAATCCTTCTGTTATTTTTTTCTGTTCTGTGTCTTCTTGCTTTTACAGAAAGCGGTAATGCTGTTTACTCAAATCAACCTTTTTCTACAATCTCAATCTCCTCATCGTTAAGCTCATACAACTGATAAACCATGTCGTCAATGGCTTTGTCGTTAGTTTCTAGAGTGGTTTTTAACGCCAGGGCTTTTTTGCATTCGGTGTTAAAATAATCTTCCCATTCGGCTTCTTCCGATAATGATAACTTCACTTTCTTTTTGGCCAGTTCTTTTATCAAATCGGAGTATGTGAGGAGATACCAATCTTGCAGTTTCTTTGGTAATTCTTCTAAATCAAACTTGCGGAGAAGGCTGCGTTGGAATTTTTGTGATATTTCTTGCAGTTCTTTGCTTATTTTCAACATATTATCAGCCATTATAGCTAATTCTTCTGATGAACTGGCAATAGGAATTTGTCCAAAGTACTTCCATATCAATTGATACCCATTTTGAATTTGTGTGCAATATTTGGTTATCAACCACCAACCCATTTTGGAATTCAAAATAGCAAGCAATCCTTTGTTCTCTGTAGGGATAATCCACATTGAATCATTACAATACAATCCTTTATTATCAAAAATAAAACAAGGTTTAACTTGAAATTTTTGATACATGATTTTGGGCTTAGAAAACACTGAATAATATGCAATTGGATCTTGCGTTTCAAACCATTTATTACTTGTTTTCTTTCTACTTCCATTATTCCCTGACTGTTCCAGCCGTTCTTTTCCAAAAGAAATCAAATGATTGTTAATACCTCTATATGCTTCAATGTCAATGTTGAGTGTTGGAAATGTAGTTATTAAATACCTTTCATCAGCTATTCCATACCAAGGTTGAATGTCTCTCCCTCTTAATACTGGTTTTATTAAAGTGTTGGATTTTATATCCTCTTTGGTTATTTTATTCTTAGTATTTTCATCAATCAAAAATGCCTCTGTTAGTCCTGTTTTTATTCCATAATACGCTTCGCCTCCAACAAATTCGGCTAAGGTTTTAAAACTTTTATTGAGCTTTTCAAGCAATTGTTGGTCGTTTTTTGAAGAAATAACCCATGTTTCGCCGGAGAATTTTGAGATTTCAAAAACTTCAGCAGTTTGTAATACGTTGGCATAAAAATCATCAATGTTGACTTCAGAAAGTACCGAAACAGTTACTTCATTTTTGGGGCTTGATTTCCTGGAAATAAATATACAGGGATAGGTTGTAGCTCCTTCAAAAATTTGAATGTCTCCAAAATCAATGAGTTGTATCAGCTCATGTTCCAATATAAATTCCCGCAATGGTTTCCCATATCCTGCTTGCATCCATTTGTTGGGCATAATAAACGAAATGAGTCCTCCTTTTTTTAGTATCTCAAACCCACGTTCTACAAATAGGCAATATAAATCTCCTCTTTTTTCAAAAGTTTTATAATTCATCTGTGATAATGCGTCCGACATTTCCTTTATGGTTTCGAGCCTTACATACGGCGGATTTCCAATCACCACATCAAAACCCCCTTTATTGACTCCATAAAATGGCAGTGGCTCGCTTACGGTTTGTAGTTTCTGTGCATATTCAATCACTTTCAGTGAAAGTGCAGCTGCTTTTTCGGAAAGTGCAATGGCTTCATTGGAAAGTGCAATGGCTTGGATGGCTGCTTCGGCTGCTTGTTTAGCATCTGTTTGGAGTAATGCCAAATAATCGGGTTCGGTGGGCAATGTTTCAACCAATTCAGCTTCAACTTCCATTGCTCCAAACACTTGTGGAAATTCATTTTGCCAGTTAAAGGCTTTATCTCCGGCCACTTTAGGGTCGTTTATCAGCGAATTGCCACATTTGATATTGTTGCTCAGGTCGTTTAGTTTTCTGTTGGGTTGTGCGGTGCGTAGCCACAGCGAGAGTTTGGCAATCTCCACACTTTCTTCGTTTACATCTGCCCCAAAAAGATTATTTTCCAGAATGCTGTTTTCTATATCGCTCAGCACCAATGCGTCGCCAAACAGTTTGGCTTGCATTTCGTCAATGTACCTATGTTCGGCAATCAGAAATTCCAGCGCTTGGTTCAAGAATGCACCCGATCCACATGCAGGGTCGCAGATAGTGAGTTGCAATAACCATGCTCTGTAAGCTTCAAGTTTTGCAGCTAGAATTTTAATCGTATTTTTCTGTCTTTTTTTATCGGTAAAATAATCCTCCTCTACAATTTTTAATTCCGTCTTTTTTTCGTCACACAGCTTACCCACCGTGCTGTCTATCATGTATTTGGTAGTATATTTGGGCGTATAAAATACTCCTTCGCGTTTTCTTTTACTTTTGGTTTTGTCTATTTCTTGTCCTTCCTGCTGCGCTTTTATCTCATCCAGCTCATTGAGCGAGTTTTCGAAAATATGCCCCAAAATGTTCACATCCACTTCACTAGCAAAATCGTATTCCGACAGTTTTAAGGTGTGCCGATACAATAAATTATCGTCTATTTGCAGAATATCCAGTACTTCATCGGGCTTAAACAAGCCGCCGTTGTATGCAAACACTTCATGTTCTTTTCCCTTATGGCCAGTATTCAAATATCCAAAATATTTTTTAAACCGAGCGTAAAGAGGAGTATATTCATCCAAGTCTCTAAGCTGATGCCATTGGGTCAAAATCAATCGTACTGAGTTGGGTGGTAGCAAATTACGGTCTTCGCCAAAAAACAAGAAGAGAAACCTATCTAGTAACTTTTGCGATTTTTTGAATAGTACTAATTGGTCAACTTCGGGGTTCAACTCCACTAGGTTTTGATGCAATTCTCTTTTGAATAACGAATAATCTTTGTAAAGCTTTTTGGTAATAACATCCTCCTCGCTCAACGATTCATCTTTCATCTTTTTGGCAGTATTCTGAGACAAATGCTCAAAAGCCAGACACAAATAAAGCAACTGAAATTCCTCAAAGCTTAGCCTAAATAGGTTGAACTCCAAATGTTCAATGGCATTATCAATATAAAATCGCAGCTTTTCAAAATTGGAAGTTATAACATAAATGCAGTCTTTTTGGTTGTTTTTGTAGCCAAAAGCCTGTTCCTCAATCTTTCCCAAATCGGTAGTATTGGTGCCTTTCAGTTCAATTATCCCAATAACAACGGGGTCATATGGGGCTTGCCCCCTTGAAATAACTATGGCGCCATCGGCTTTTTTGCTGTCCTTTACGTTTTTATATTCTGTGGTCAGATTAAATTTCGTTTCGGTCGCTGATGCTGGTTTCGTGTAACCCAATATCTTTACAAACAAATCTTCCAAAAACTCACCCTGATATTGTTCTTCCTTAAGTGCTTTAATCTCATCCTGCACTTTAGGGTTCAGAAAATGAGCACTATATTGTTTCCATTTAGTTGCAATGGTTTCCTTGTTTAGGCTTTTAAGGTGCTTGGATATTACTGAGTTTTGAAAAAGTCCCATTCTATTTGTTAGTTAAGTTGAGTAGTTTTGGTTTTGTATTATATAATTGTTTAATAGTCTGTACAATTGCCGTATTGTTGAAAAATATTCGCATTTACGATAGTTATTGTATCTCGCTTTTTCTATATGCAAGTTGTCAGGATAGTTATGCAGTCATAACATCATTTAATTCGTATTCAAAATTAAGAAATTTATAATAATTTTTTCAGCCCTCAAAAATACACAAACTTAATAACATAACCTATCAATTTAGCAAACTATTTAAAATTAGAAAAAATATATTTGAATTAATGAAACTGACACTTAATTACGTACTTATTTCAGTAAAAAATCAATCCTTAATGCCGTCGCAGTATCTCTTACAATTCTGATATTATACAGTTGAAGCAGAAGTTTACCAACATTTTCATTCAAGGTTTCAACTTATCAGTTTCGCACCTTGTTCTATGTTGCTATAGTATTCAGTTATATTACCTTTATATTTGATAAAGATATAATACATACATAATACATATATCAAACA